>CAXPUM010000024.1:0-9637 GCA_964220295.1 Flavobacteriaceae bacterium
TCTTTCCAGCGCCGAGGAGCGGGCACAGATGGGTGCAGAACAGTTAAAGACCATACAATCTGAAGAATTAACTTCTGTCATGGGGCCTTACGTGGGAGTGGCCTTTATTTTGGTCATCATCTGGTTACTGGTGAAATTCACAAATATGCCCAGAGCTTCGGAAGTCTTTGCGAAAGTAGAACTAGGAACTAGTATCAAAAGATTATTGAAGAACAAGAATTATTGTTGGGCGGTCATTGCGCAATTCTTCTATATGGGAGCACAAATTGGCGTTTGGTCTTTCACTATTCGCTACGTTATGCAGGAACTTAGTTTGAATGAAGATGATTCTTCTACCTATTACCTTGCATCGCTCATTCTTTTCTCCTTGTGCCGTTTCGTTTTTACCGGTCTTATGAAATACTTTACTCCCAGGGCACTGCTCACAACAAGTGCTGCGCTAGGCATCATTAGTACCCTTATTGTGATCTACGGAAGTGGCATGACCGGAGTGATCGCACTGGTTTGCATCTCGGGTTTTATGTCTTTAATGTTCCCTACGATTTATGGTTTAGGAATGATGGGTCTTGGAAACGACGCGAAAATTGGAGGATCTGGCTTAATAATGGCCATTTTGGGAGGAGCAGTGCTTACCGCTGTTCAGGGACAGGTTTCAGATACGACGCAAAGTATAAATATGGCCTTTTTCGTACCGCTAATTTGTTTTGTAGTGGTGGCAGTTTATGGCTTTATTCAGAAGAACCTGGAAAAAAAAGAGTCGAAAGTTAAAGTGGCAGGAGCATGAAAGGAAAGAAAAATTACGTGATAGGAGTAGATTTTGGAACCAGTTCGGTCAGAGCTGTACTGGTAGATACCGAAAACGGCCATTTTTTAAGCTCTTCTGAATTCGCTTATCCTCGCTGGAGTAAAATGGAATTTTGTGATCCTTCCAAAAATCAGTTCAGGCAACATCCTAAAGATTACCTGGAAGGGCTGGAACACGTTGTGAAAGATTGTATTGCCAGTTGTTCTGCGGAAGTGGTAAGAAATATTTCAGCAATTTCTATCGATACCACAGGTTCTACGCCCGTGGCCGTGAATGAAGAGGGAATTCCCTTAAGTCTTTTACCCGAATTTGAAGAAAATCCCAATGCGATGTTCTTCCTTTGGAAAGATCATTCGGCCGTTGCTGAAGCAGCGCGTATCAATGACATAGCACAGAAAGAGTTTCCCGAAATTTTGAAATTTTCAGGCGGTATTTATTCTTCTGAATGGTTTTGGGCAAAACTGCTCTACGTTTTAAGAAATGATGAGGCCGTAGGAAAGGCTTGCGCCAGTTGGGTAGAACATTGTGACTGGATGCCGTTCTTACTAACCGGCCAGACGCAGGTGAAAACTATGAGAAGAAGCGCCTGTGCTGCGGGCCATAAGGCTATTTGGGCACAACAACATGGAGGATTACCTTCCGCAGCATTTCTGAAAAAGGTTGATCCCGTACTGGAAAGATTTGCAGGTTTATATACTGAAGTTCATACTGCTGATGAAAGTGCCGGAACCCTAACCGAAGAATGGGCAAATAAATTAGGTCTTTCAGAAAAAGTAATGGTGGGGGTGGGTGCCTTAGATGCTCATATGGGCGCCGTGGGCGCTATGATCCAGCCAAATTACCTGAGCAAAGTCATGGGAACTTCCACCTGTGATATGCTGGTTTCTCAGGTAGATGCTGGCTCAAACGCGGTGAAAGGAATTTGTGGCCAGGCCGATGGTTCCATCATCCCGGGAATGATCGGGATGGAAGCAGGGCAATCGGCATTTGGAGATATCTTTTCCTGGTTCACCGATCTATTGTGCTGGAATGGGGAACATGTTGGGCAGGCTTCCGAAGAGCGAAAATCGGCTATTCTGGAGCGTTTGTCAAAAGCAGCAGAGAAAATACCGGTTACCAAGAACACAGAACTTGCGGTAGACTGGTTCAACGGAAGAAGAACACCAGATGCCAATCAATTGCTTTCTGCAGGGATTATCGGTTTAAATCTGGGAAGTGATGCTCCATCTATTTACAGGAGCCTGGCAGAAAGTACCTGTTTTGGAGCCCGGCAAATCGTAGAACGTTTCAGAACAGAAGGAGTAAATATCGAAGGGGTGATTGGATCTGGCGGAGTGGCCCAAAAATCACCATTTATCATGCAGATGATGGCAGATATACTGGAGATGCCTATCAGGATAAGTGCTTCCCAGGAAACAACGGCACTTGGCGCGGCCATGTTTGCCGCAACTGTTGCAAAGGTCTATGGGGATGTTTCAAAAGCCATGGAAAAAATGGGTTCCGGTTTCAGTAAAGTTTATCTGCCAGACGAAGAAAAAAGAACCATTTATGCTGCCAGGTATGAACGCTACAAAGAGCTTGCGGCATTTTTAGAAAATCAAGTAACTAATTAAAACGAAAATAATGAGAAAAATAATCCTTCTTATCTTACTGTTCGGAGCAATTTCTATGCAATCCCAGGAAATTACCGCAACAGGTGGCGAAAAGCCTATTTATCAATTGCGGAATTACCAGTCTATGCGTATTTCCAGCTACGATAAAAGTGGCGCAAATGACGATGGAAACTGGAAAGAGAAGATCATGCCCGGTGATACCCGAACTATCGGGGAGGTGAATGGCCCGGGGATCATTAAACACATCTGGTTCACTATCGCCAGTGGTGAAACCAATCACTTAAAAAAGATCGTGGTTAGAATGTACTGGGATGGGGAAGAAAACCCTAGTGTTGAGGCTCCTGTTGGTGATTTCTTCGGCCTGGGACTGGGACGTTATTTTATGTACGATTCCAAATTCCTTTCCATTGGTTCACAAAAAGCGCTGAATGCTTCTTTTCCTATGCCTTTCAGAAAATCGGCAAAAATCACCATTACCAATGAAGGTGAGCGGCAGATTGATGCGTTCTATTATAATATAGATTGGGAAAAACATCAGTCGCTGCCGGAAGATATTGGCTATTTTCATGCCCAGTACAGGCAGGCTCAGCCAACCGATGGCTGGACTGATGATTGGGAAGCGAACGGCCAACCAAAGATCAATAACAAAACAAATGCCGATGGGGAAGGTAATTATGTGATTATGGAAGCTGAAGGGAAAGGCCAGTTTATAGGGGTTACACACAGCCTAATCCAGAACCAGGGAGACTGGTGGGGAGAAGGCGATGATATGATGTATATAGACGGAGCCGAAAAACCACAAATTCACGGTACCGGTGCCGAAGATTATTATTTGGGCGCCTGGTGCTATGGAGGCTGTGGGATCAATCCTTTTGGAGATGCCAAACCAACCTTTAATTATTCGGAATATGGAAACCCGTTGAACGGAGGAGATGACCGCGGTGCCGAATGGATGGTGTACCGTTTTCATTCCGAATCACCTATTGTATTTAATAAGTCGATTAAAGTAACCATTGAACATGGCCACGCCAATCACCGGTCAGATAACTATTATACTGTAGGATATTGGTACCAAACAGAGCCGCATAAACCATTTCCAAGCTTACCGGTAGTTGAAGATCGAATCCCGGATCTAATAAACACTGGTGGCCCAACACGCGGAAAAAATTAAAATATTTAGATAGATAATAATAATTTATTAAATTTAAACGATTAAACTTCGTGATTAAATAAAATAGTGGTCTGATTTTTAACAAAATAAAATTGAACGCTATTTTTTTAAAAGTAAATTTAATCGATTAACTAATTCTTAAAATTGAATCTTATGGAGCACAATTTCAAAATGGGAACACTATTTTTTACGGTACCCAGATCAAAATTGAATTTACTCATTGGGGCAGTTTTTATGCTTTTCTCGATTAATTCAGCATTATTTGCCGGCACGAAACCATTGTATCAGGAAACCATATCCGGTACCGTTATGGACAATCAGGGCTTACCTCTTCCCGGTGTAACAATTATAGTAAAAGGTACCAGTAATGGAACCAACACTGATATGGATGGAGCCTATTCCATAGAAGCGGAGCCGGGAGATATTCTGGTTGCTTCTTTTATTGGTTTTGAAACCCAAGAAATTCCTGTAGAAAATAGCAACACCATTAATATAACCATGGCAGAAAGTACCAGTGAGCTGGATCAGGTAGTGGTAGTAGGATATGGTACTACTAAAAAGAGTGATATCACAGGTGCGATATCCTCATTGAATGATGACGATTTTAACAAAGGTGCTCAAACTTCAATCAATGAATTAATACAGGGAAGGGCAGCTGGTGTACAGATTACACAGGCTGATGCTGAACCAGGAGGTTTGTTTTCTATCAAGATCAGGGGATCTAACTCGATAACAGGTGGTAATGAACCGCTATATGTTATAGACGGATTACCTGGAGCACCTTTAAATGCTCTCAACCCCGGTGATATTGCCTCTATAGAAATTTTGAAAGACGCCTCAGCAACAGCAATTTATGGTTCGAGAGGCGCCAATGGTGTTGTGATGATCACAACCAAGAAAGGAAAAGCGGGTAGGTTTTCAATTAATTACGATGGTTATTTTGGAGTACAAAATGCTGCTAAAACGCTGGATCTCTTAAATGCGGATGAATATGTTTCGTTTATAAATGGTATTCAGGCAGATCAGGGACTTGAACCAATTTATACTGAAGAACAGCTTGCAAATGTTGGAGAAGGAACTGACTGGCAGGACGAAATTTTAAGAACAGCCTATCTGCAAAATCATCAACTTTCGTTTTCAGGGGGTTCAGAGGATACGGGATATTACGTCTCACTTGGTCATTTTGATCAGCAAGGTATTGTTATCAACACGGGTTTGAAAAGAACCACCGGTAGAGTAAACATAGATCATAGTACAGATAAGTTTAACTTCGGGCTTAATTTAAGTACTAGTTTTGTAGAGGATGAAAGCGTGCCAAGAAGTGTGTATGGAATTAATGCTGATGCGGGTGTCATAGCTACTGCTATTCAGTTCGATCCTCTTCAGAGAGTTTATAATGAAGATGGTACTTACGCCGAAAGTTCCAATTTAGATTTAGATAATCCAGTAGCACAGGCTAACACGATTACGAATGTTTCTGAAACGAACCGTACTTTCGGAAATGCATTTGTAGAATACGAGTTTGTTGATAATTTAAGCGCTAAACTTAATGTAGGTAGTGATCGTAGAACATCCAGGTTTGATAATTATATTAGTAAGGTTACCAAAAGAGGACAAAGAACAAATGGCGCTGCAAATGTTAGTGAAACCGAAAATAATTCGAATTTATTAGAATTAACGCTTCACTATCAAAATACATTTCAGGAGAAACATCAGCTTGAATTATTAGCCGGTTATACTTATCAGGATTTTGTTAATAAAGGTTTTAACGCAAGCAGTCAAAATTTTCCCACAGATGCCTTTGAAACTAATAATCTTGGTGCCGGCGACAGAGAAATGTATGCTGTAGGATCCTTTAAGAATGAGAATCAGTTATTATCTTATCTTGGGCGACTTAATTATACTTATAATAACAAATATTTACTTACTGCTTCTTTCCGGGTTGATGGTTCTTCAAGGTTTGGGGAGGACGAAAAATATGGATATTTTCCATCAGTTGCGCTTAGCTGGAAACTTGCTGAAGAAGATTTTATTGATAGGTTAAACACCTTCTCTACCCTAAAGCTCCGTACGAGTTACGGAATTACCGGTAATCAGGCAATTGGAAATTATAATTCCTTAGTTCTTTTAGGTACGGCGGGCAATGCTACATTTAATGGTCAGCAATTCGTTGGAATAGCACCAATTCAACTTGGAAATCCTGACTTGAAGTGGGAATCTACGGCACAGTTTAATGTGGGGCTTGATTATGGTTTCCTTCGAAATCGTATTACCGGTTCCTTAGATTATTTTAAGAAAAAAACTTCAGATTTATTATTGCAGCTACCAATTCCTTCCACTTCTGGATTTACCACATCATTACAAAATGTAGGTGATACAGAGAATAGTGGATTTGAATTTTTAATTGATTCTAAAAATTTGGTGGGTGATTTTACCTGGTCCACCTCACTTAACTTTTCTACCTTACAAAATAAAGTTACCAGTCTTGGTGAATTACCATTCATTTTACAGGGTAATATTCGTTTTATTAATGACCTTACAATACTTCGGGAAGGCTCTCCAATTAATAGTTATTACGGTTACCGGACCAACGGTGTTTTTCAAAATCAAAGCGAGGTTGAGCAATCAGCACAACCAAATGCGAGTCCTGGAGATTTGCGTTTTCAGGATTTAAACAATGATGGCCAAATTACTCCAGATGATCGAACTATTTTGGGAGACCCTTTTCCAAATTTCAATTTTGGTCTCAGCAATACATTCACCTATAAAGGTTTTGATCTCAGCATATTTTTTAATGGAAGCACCGGTAACGAATTACTTAATTTCACTAAAATAGATTCTGAAAATCCTATTTCCTTTCTACGGAATAGACAAGATTATGTATTGAATAGGTGGACTCCTGATAACCCTACCAATGAAAACCCTTCCTTTATCAGCAATAATTTGGCTAGAGCCCTGAATGATAGAGTGGTTGAAGATGCTTCATATGTGCGTTTACGAAATGTAAATTTTGGCTATAATTTTCCTGGGCTTTCAGTTAAAGGTTTAAATAGCCTCTATGTTTATCTTACTGCCCAGAATTTATTCACGATTACTGACTATAGTGGATATAATCCTGAAGTAAGTAGTTTGGGAGATTCCAATCTTAAAGTTGATTATAACGCTTATCCGGTTTCCAGAACCTTTACTATGGGAATCAAATTAGGTATTTAAAATATATATTATGAAAAATATGAAATCCAAATATTTAATTCCTGTTTTACTTCTTTTTATAATAACAGGATGTAGTGATGCGCTTGAAGAAGAAACTTTTTCTTCTCTCGGACCTTCAAATTTTTATACGTCCGCCGAGGATGCCGAATCGCTTTTAAATGGGGTATATGCCAATTCCCAGGGATATCGAGATCTTTTGCGTGATTACCTAGCACTTGGAGAAATGACAACTGATGTTTTAATAGAAAGAGGAGGTGCCATTAACGCAACAACTCAACCAATTGAAGATTTTGAGTTTGATGCAAGTCATCCCTATTTTCAGTTTTTATGGACCAGAAATTATAGTGCAATTTATAGGGCCAATGTAGTGATTGATCAGGTTCCGGCAATTGAAATGAACGAAGATAGAAAGGCGGAAATTATTGGAGAAGCAAGATTTTTACGAGCTCTGAATTATTACCAGCTTTATTACAGGTTTGGTCCTACGCCATTAATAACTAATAGTGAGACTTCTGTTACCGACAGGCCAGAGAGAGCAGGTGAAGAAGAATTTTTAAATTTTTTAATCAATGAGTTTCAAACAGCGGCAAACTCATTGCCCGCTACACAAATGCAATATGGTCGGGCAACAAGCGGTGCTGCCTTAGGATTTCTTGCAAAAGTCTATTTGAATGATAAACAATGGCAGCAGGCTGCAGAAACAGCGCAACTTGTAATCAATAGCGGAGTTTATGATCTTTATACTGAAGGTAGTAGGGAACAACTCTTTGCATTAGAGAATGAGGGTGATAATGAATTTATTTTTGTTATTCCTTATGCCGATAATCCCAATAGAGATTCAGGTAATACTTATTTAAGTCACGCTGCTCCTCCTGGCTATCAATTCCAATTTCCTCCAAAAGTGAATTTTGCGGCCCAATTTAAAACTCGTTCTGAATTTATTGATATGTTTAGCGACGAAGATCAACGACTTAATTCATTTGTTTTTGAATATCAAAACCAGGCCGGTGAAACTGTTACTTTGGGACAAGATGATGTAAGAAGCTTTAAATATCCTGAAGATCCAAATGGAGTGGGAGACGTTAGTGGAAATGATTTTCCCTTATTGCGGTATGCCGATATTTTACTTACTAGGGCAGAAGCTCTTAATGAAATACAGGGGCCAAATCAGGAGACCGTTGATTTAATTAATATGGTAAGAATCGCAGCTGGAGTTCCACAAATAAGCCTAAGTGACTTTTCAGGAACTACATCATTGAGAGATTTTATCTTTAATGAAAGAGGGCGTGAATTTTTTACTGAAGCCCTAAGAAGACAGGACTTGATCAGGCAGGGCACTTTTATTAGTAAGGCTTTAGCAAGAGGTAAGCCGGCACAAGATTTTCACGTACTTTTCCCAATACCTCAGTCTGAAATTGACAAAAACTCAAATTTAGAACAAAACCCGGGCTATTAAAACGAAAAATTCGGAAGTTGTGATCAGAGAAGTTATATAGATCATAACTTCCGTTTAATAATCCAGTTCCAATATTATGTATCAAAAATTTCAGAAAGTTTTAATATTGATCACCTTCTTTACAGCTTGTGGTGTTGATCATCATCAAGAGGAAGAACTTGCCTATACAGATTTGGTAGGCAGGCTTATGAACATGAAATCACTAGCAGTTTTACCACAAAAGGGAGAGAAAAGTGCCATGTGGTCCAGCTATGACAGGGATAGTAAAATTGACAGTGCAGGGAATTATATTGATTGGGCTGCGAATATTGATGGTTTGCGGCCGCAATATATTAGGAAAGAAGACGAAAATGAGGTACTAGCAGAGATGGAAGGTCCGGGCGCCATCGTGCGCATGTGGTCTGCCAGCCCCAAAAAAGGAAAAGTAAAGATCTTTATCGATGGACAAGAACAGCCGGTTATAGACGAATCTTTTATAGACTATTTTAAACCCAGTATTCCTGCATTTGATTTTAGCGAACTGGTCTATGAAACCAACGCCAAGGGTTTCAATAATTACGTGCCAATAACCTACAATAAAAGTTGCAAGATCGTTGCAGAACCGGGTTGGGGCCAGTATTATCAATTTAATTACATCACTTTTCCAGAGGGAACCAAACTGGAGGTTTTCAATCCTGAACTGGCAGATTCTCACCAAAAAGCTTTATCTGAAGTAAATTCCTTTTTTAAGCAAAATATGGGAGAGTCGCCATATGCCGAAGAGGGTTTTAAAACCACTTCGAAAACCGTTTCCCTAAAACCTGCTGAAAAAAAATCGGTAGTTCTGGAAGGAACCGGAGCCATTGCCGAATTACGTATAAAAATTCAGCATAAAACTGCCGAAAATCTCGCCGAACTGCTTCGCAAAACCAGTATCAGTATAAAATGGGATGGGAGTGAAGAATCGGCGGTATGGTCACCTCTGGGTGATTTCTTTGGTACATCGCCCGGCTGGAATGAATATCAAACACTTCCCATGGGAATGACCAAAGACTGGATGTATTCTTACTGGTATATGCCTTTTGAAAAGGGAGCAGAATTAATCTTTGAAAACGAATTTCAGGAACCGGTTGACCTGCAGGTAGAAATTAAACATGAAAAGCTTTCTGAAAATTTGGAAAATTATGGAAGGTTTCACGCCAAGTGGCACCGCGATCTGGAACCTTTACCAAAAGAGCGCTGGCCAGACTGGCGTTTGCTGGAAACTGAAGGCAGGGGACGATTTTTAGGAACACACCTGTTAGTCTGGAATCCCAAAGGGGGCAGTTGCTCTCTCGGCGGCCCGGGTTATTACTGGTGGGGAGAAGGAGATGAGAAATTCTTTGTAGATGGCGAAACAT
>CAXPUM010000025.1:0-23155 GCA_964220295.1 Flavobacteriaceae bacterium
ACATAAAAAAAAGGGCCAGCCTCTAGCCTGAACCCTTTTTCGATTTGGGGGGAAAACAAAACTTGCGGTTTTTACTTTCTAATGAAAATGTTTGTAAAATAATGTTTACCATTCTCATCGGTGCGAACTGAGATCCCAAAATGGGTATTGTCCGCCTCAATATTTTCTTTATGTCCTTTACTTTTTAACCAGGCCTTCACTACAGCATCAGCTGATCTGTACCCGTATGCTACATTCTCACTTACAGACTTCGCTCCCACCTGTGTCATCAGGAAAGCAGCCCTTTGCTGAAAGTTATCATGACTAACCGCTCCGTTATCGATCATATAATTGGTATGATCTTCAGCCTCAATAGAAATTTCAGTAAGTGGTTGTAATTTGGCTAATCCATTCGCTTTTCTATACAGGTTGATATCTTCCAGAATCTCCACTTCAATAGATGCGTAATCGTAGCTCACCTTTTTGGTAGCAACTTGATCATACGAAGTTACTTCTTCAGAAATAGAATCTTTTGAACAAGATGTAAGAAACAACGTACAAAAGATTAACATAAAAGTTGTTAATGTAATTTTTCTCATAGATCAATCATGTTAGATTCAGGGACGATAAATGTACATATTAAATCGACTAAAAGCATAACTAACCAAAAAAAATGCTAATTTATGAGAAATTTTAACATTATTTGTAGGAAAAACCAGTCAGGAGACTGATTTTCAACCGATAAAGTGCGTTAATGAGATGTATTACAAAAGGTGAATTTAAACGACAAAATGCTTTCCGTCGTCGCTCAAAAGCACATTTTCAAATATGCTTTCAGCTTCTTCTCGAAATAGTTCGATATTGCTATATCTTGTGGAGTAATGACCAAGTAATAACTGGCCTACGTTAGCTAGTTTGGCTATCTCAGCTGCTTGTTTTGCTGTAGAATGCTTTGTAGGAAAAGCAAGTTCAGCCTGTTCCTCTAAAAAAGTAGCTTCATGATACAGTAATGAACAATCCTGAATGAGGGGAACGATTTCAGGATCAAATACCGTATCACTACAAAAGGCATAAGATTTAACCGGATCGGGTTCACTCGTCACCAAAGAGTTTTCAATCAGTTCCCCATCCTCGTTCATCACATCTTTTCCTTTTTTAAGGCTTTTAAATAAAGTCTTATCAATATTCAGTCGCTGCGCTTCATGAACCAGCAATTTTCTATCGCCCGGTTTTTCTTGAAAAAGGAATCCGTTAGTGTATACACGATGTTTTAAGGGAATGGTTTTCACCTCGACCTTTTCATCTTCAAAGATCAGTTCCTGTTTCTTCGAAGTTAATTCATGAAAGATAAGATTATAATTGGTCCAGGAATTCGCCAGCTTCAGTTGAAGCGTAATGATTTGTTTAATTCCTTTAGGCCCATAAACGTGAAGATCCTTATCTCTATTCAGTAATCGAAAAGTTGAAACAAGTCCAACCAGCCCATAAAAGTGATCTCCATGAAGGTGAGAAATAAAGATATGCTCGATCTTAGAAAATTTGATCTTATTTTTTCTTAGCTGTACCTGAGTTCCTTCCCCGCAATCAATTAAAAAAAGGTGATTCTTGATTTCAAGCACCTGCGAAGTAGGATTGGTAAAACTTCTTGGTGTTGCCGCATAGCAACCAAGAATATTGACTTTCATGCTTTAGGTTTTTTAAACACCTTTAGAATCCAAGTTCCCGCTGGATTTCATCCATCTGGATCATATCTTCTGCCTCCTTCTCTGTAGGAACCACAATAAGATCTTCCGGTAGGTCATCAATACTTACAGAGTTATTAATGATCACAAAACTTTTATTATGGTTTCTGTAAAGATTAGAAATTTCAAGAAAACCCAGAAGGTCATCTGCCTTTAGCTTGTTATTTGCTGAAAGATCTACAACGACATTTTCGTTCTCTATATTTTCATGATGTTTGGTAAAAGCGGTAATGAAATCGGTCAAAGAACCTTTTTCGTGCTTTACTATTACATAATTCTCTTTCTTTTCAGTATTCATAATGCTAAGAATTCTGATTAAATGTATAAAAAACTAAAGCTAAAAGAAATTTACTTATTGTTTAATTTTGGAAGCCAGCAGATAAATTACAGCCATTCTTACGGCAACTCCGTTTTGAACCTGGTCTAAAATTATAGCATGATCTGAATCTGCCACGTCACTGGTGATCTCCACTCCCCTGTTGATCGGTCCAGGATGCATTACCACAATTTCTTTGGAAAGATTATCAAGGATCTTCCTGGAAAGACCAAATTGCTTCACGTATTCCCGCGTACTTGGGAAATAACTGATATCCATTCGCTCATTCTGGACACGTAGCATATTGGCCACATCACACCATTCCAGCGCTTTTATCAAATTCGGTTCGACTTCAACTCCTAAAGATTCGATATGTTTCGGAATTAGTGTTTTAGGTCCACAAACTTTAACTTCAGCACCCTGTAATTTTAAAGCAAAAATATTTGAAAGGGCAACCCTGCTATGAAGAATATCTCCAACAATAACCACTTTCTTACCTCCTACTTCACCCAGGCGCTCCCGGATGGAGTAAGAATCTAACAAAGCCTGTGTAGGGTGCTCATGTGCACCATCACCCGCATTGATAATACTGGCTTTAACGTGTTTGGAAAGGAAAATTCCAGCTCCGGGATTGGGATGACGCATCACCACCATATCCACTTTCATGGAAAGAATATTGTTAACCGTATCAATAAGCGTTTCCCCTTTTTTGACCGAGGAGGAAGCTGCGGAAAAGTTAACCACGTCAGCACTCAGCCGTTTTTCAGCCAGTTCAAAAGAAAGCCTGGTTCTGGTACTGTTTTCAAAAAATAGGTTGGCGATGGTAATATCCCGAAGAGAAGGAACTTTTTTGATGGGCCGATTAATAACTTCCTTAAAATGATCGGCTGTTTCAAAGATGAGATCAATATCCTTTTTCTGAAGGTATTTGATTCCCAGTAAGTGATTCACACTTAATTCGCTCATTCTATTTTATTTTGAAACCAGATAAACGACATCTTCTCCATCGTTTTCCATCCAGTTAACCTTTACTTTTTCTTCGTTTATCGCATCTACCTGTCTGCCGTTATAATCTGGTTGAATGGGTAAATGCCTGCTAAATCTTCGATCTATAAAACTCAATAATTCAATCTCCTGAGGCCTTCCAAAAGATTGTATGGCGGTTAGGGCAGCGCGAATGCTTCTGCCGGTATACAAAACGTCATCAATAAATACCACGCTTTTATCTTCCACTATAAAATCTATTTTAGTCTTGTTGGCTTCCAAAGGCTTTTCTCCTCTTCGGAAATCGTCACGATAGAAAGTGATATCAAGCTGGCCGTATTTAATATCGGTCAGACTGAAATCTTCTTTTAAGATCTTCTGAATTCTATCAGCTAAAAAAACTCCCCTCGGCTGAATTCCAACCAAAACGGTGTTTTCAAAATTTGTATGTCTTTCTACCAGCTGGCATGCCAATCGATGAAGAATGATATCGATTTCCTTAGCATTAAGCAGAACTTTCCGGCTCATAGATTAAATTGTGAGTTGCACAAAAGTAAGATTTTTTTGATTGATTGTTCAAAAGAAGACTTTGAATATATTTCAATAAAAAATCGCCACGGTTGCCCGCAGCGATTTTCAACATCAAGAGGTTCAGTTCACTTTTTATACAATAAAAAGACTTGCAATTGCAACCGCTGTGTCACCAGAAATTGGCTCATCAAACGATTGTGAAACTGCAACATCGCCAAAGGCTGTGATCATTGTAAGATCTAATCCAGCCTGAGTGACATTTTCTTCTCCATCATAGACCGGTTGCGTGGCAGCCGGCATTCCTTCCCCACGATTGTTCAAAGTTATCCAACCATCTAAACCTCTTAATCTTCTTATTTCTGAAGCATGTCTTGCTTCAACCGAATGTATTTGTAAAGCAGGCTCCAAATATGGTGTTCCCTGTAAATTTCCTGCCTGACCTTTGTAAGCTCGAACTCCTGTATCTTCAAATGCCTGGGCTAATGCAAGTAATTGCGCGTATGCATCAGGATTTTCCGGATTAAAAGGATCAAAAGCACCACCAGCCGTAAAATCAAATTCCGGAGAATCTATATCTGCACCGGCATCAGCTAAAACCGATTTTAAGAGCGCTACGTGAGCATCTTCATGTTTCGAGATTTGCATATAGATTTTTTCAGCTCGAGATCCGCCTGGTATCACACCAGACTCTAGTGATTTCATGTAGAATTCAGCTTCCAGGTATTCCAGTGTTAAAGCTAATTGTAAAGGAGCTTCATGTTTTTTCAAATTCTGGGCATATGTTTTTCCAGTAGCAAGACCAAAAGGAATGGCAGCTATTGCCGCTTTTTTTCCGAGGCTACCCATGGTTTCAAGCATATTCTTGCGGGATGACAAACGAGAAGTCAAATCTTCTGAAGCAAAGCCATCTAAAAATTTTATAATATTCATAATGTTGTTTTAAAGGTGAAAAAGATTATTTCTTCGGAAGCGCACTGGCAACTATTTTTTCTACTATGAAACCAGTAGAGTTGACCGTACTGATCACGTCTCGTGGATCAGACGCCAGGTCCAGTCCATTTTGATCTACCACGTCATCCCCGGCAAAAGCTGTTGGATCGTCTAAATAAATTGAACGAACTGCAGCGGCATGTCTTGCTTCAACCGAAACGATCTTTCCTGCTATCAACAAGTAAGCAGTGTTTTCAATTAAATCACCAGCACCATTATAAGCTGAAACACCCGTGTCTTCTAAAACAATACTGGTTTGTAAGACCGCATCTCTACTGGAAAAATCTACTGCCGAAAAATCAAATTGTAATTCTGGGATCTTTCTACCATTTGGAATATTCATAGAATCTAAAGCAGTTTTAAAAAATTCTCTATGGATCACCTCATGATTGTAAAGGTCTTCTAGAATTTTTCTTTCGGAAGCAATAGCACCTGCAAAATATGCTCCATCCATTACGTGCGTGTAGAAGGCTGCCTCTAATTGCTCCAGTACATAGGCATAATTCAAAATACCAACATCTCCCGTTCCAAGGTTCACTGTGTTTTTGCTTCCCCGGGCATCAGCAACATTGAGATTCTCATCCATCAGGGCTTCTGGCTCACAGGCATACATCAGTACACTTGTACCGGCCAGCAACAATCCACCGGTTTTTAGAAACCGACGTCTGGAATTGGCCATTTGAAGATCAGATGATTGCTGATCATTCTGTGTTTGTGGTTTTTTCATAATTAAATATTTAATGGTTAATAATCTTCGCCTTCTGTATAATATTTACGAATGATCCAACTAATTGGTTTTCAATTATTTAATATTTTAACATTAAAATTTAAAAATTGATAATAATTAGGTATTTGATGACCGTTATTCGAATTTGGACGATAAATGAAGAATTACTTTGAGGCTTTTTTCTGATAAAAAAGTGAGGGTGGATTATCATTTATGGAAAAAGTTGAGCCGAATTGTGATAAAAAAAGCCATAATGACAGTTTAGAAGGAAGATTGAGAAACACCACTAAATTGATTTTATAAAAAATAGACAATTTATAAATACCTCAAAACTAACAAGTTGTTTTAAAAAATCAGTTTTTCCAAAATTTTAAATTTCCTATTGCTTTTAAAAGCAAAAGGGTTTATTTTACAAACCAGTTGATTCCCAAATCTAACTAACCTACAGCAATGGAGAAGATTACCCATGCTTTGAATATTTTACGAGAGAATTCTCAGGCTTTTGAATTCTCCCAGGAATACGGAATGGAGGGTTTTCTACTCTTAGAAGATCGTCCTAACGGATTGTTTTATCTCAATCCAAAACTTCTTTCGGTTCTTGGGTTTCAAAAGACCATGCAGGCAGATCTTTCCCGGATATTCAGCAAAAAGCAAATTCCTTTAATCAGAACGGAATTACTTTCAGAAGAAAGCACGGAAATGATTCGATCAAACGGTCAGGTCATTACGGCTCATTTCAAAAGTATGAAACTAAAAAAGGAGAACCTGATACTTGCAGCTGTAAGAAAAGTTTCCGATCCTAAAAAGGAAAAGTCAGTTCAACGATTACGCAGGTACGCCACCATTTTACAAGGCACCGATGTAGGCGCCTGGCAATGGAACGTCCAGACTGGTGAAGTGATATTTGACGAATCCTGGCCGCGTATCCTGGGATATGAATTGGAAGAATTAGAACCGATCAATGAAGATATTTGGAAAAGACTGGCTCACCCAGATGACCTGGAGCCTTGTGACGATCTGATGCAGCAGCATTTTGATGGCAAAACTGATTATTACATCAGTGAAGCCCGGATGAAACATAAGAATGGCGAGTGGGTCTGGGTAAAAGACAAAGGCAAGATCGTTAGCTGGACACCAGACGGAAAGCCAGAATGGATGGCTGGATTCCATGAGGAAATTACCGAGATACGGGAGCGCTTACATTTAAAGAAACTTTTTATAGAACAGGCTCCATGTGCCAACGCTATGTTCGACAGGGATATGAATTACCTTTCCGCTTCAAAAAAATGGTTGGAAGATTATCACCTGGGAGATACAGATATTATTGGAAAATGTCATTATGATATTTTTCCAAATTTGAGAGAAGACTGGAAGCAAATTCACAAGGAATGTCTCGAAGGCGCCTCTCGCCATATGGACGAAGATATGTTTATCAATCCTGAAGGCGAGGAACAATGGATTAGTTGGGAAATAAGACCCTGGTATACCCATGATAATATCGTTGGCGGAATTGTTATGAGCACGGTAGATATTACCCGTATCAAGCAAGCCGAAAGAGATAGTTTTCAAAAACAGCACATGATGGAGTCGGTTTTTGAAAATATCGATGTAGGACTCGTTGCCTGTGATCGTCATGGAAATTTAACGCTTTTCAACAAAGCCACACGTGATTGGCATGGTTTGCCTGCATCAAAAATTCCGCAGGAAGAACTTTCCAATTATTACGGACTTTATTCTGCCGATGGGAAAAGACCTCTTTCTCAAGATGAAATTCCCCTTCTCAAAGCTTTGAAAAACGGCACGATTGAAAATGAGGAGATCATGATCAAACCTCATGGAAAAGAACCAATCATCGTTTCAGTCAACGGTACGCAGCTATTCACCAATGATGGAGAGGTTGACGGTGCAGTGGTGGCTATGCACAATATTTCGAAAAGAGTTCTGGCCGAGAATAAATTGCGCATTAGCGAAGCTACCTTTAGAGGCGGTTTTGAAAATTCAGCTATTGGTATGGCATTACTTACGCCTACCGGAAAATGGATGAATGTTAATAAGAGGCTTTGTGAGATCGTAGGCTATTCCGCAGAAGAAATGAAGTCGATTTCATTTCAGGATATAACGCATCCCGAGGATCTTGGAACTGATGTGAAAATATTGAAAGAACTCATTTCAGGAGAAAGAGAGTTTTATCATGCAGACAAACGCTATTTTCATAAAAATGGACAAATTGTTTATGTGAATCTCGCAGCATCAATGATCAGAAATGATGCCGGGGAACCATTATATTTCGTTTCCCAAATTTCAGATATTACAAAAGAGAAAATCGCAGAGCAAAAATTGCGAAAAACCCTGGCTGAAATGGAAGGCCTTTTTGAAGCCAGCACCCAGGTAAGTATTATCGTGATGGATACCAATGGCGTCATCACTACTTTTAATAAGGGTGCTGAAAATATGCTTGGCTATTGCAGGGAAGAAGTAATTAACCAAATGAATCCGCTCTCTTTTCATCCAAGAAAAGAACTGCAGAAAACGTCTGAAGAGTTATTCAAAAAAACAGGGAAGAAATTAGAAGGCGTGGAAGTTTTGAAATTTCTAGCCGAAAATAAAAATCATGATACGCGAGAATGGACTTATATCAGGAAAGACGGGAGCAGTTTACCAATTCAGTTAACGATCACGAAGATCGAAGAAGAAGGTGAAGTTGTCGGTTATTTGAAGGTTGCCACTAATATTAGTCAGTTAAAGTCTGTTGAAAATGAACTCTCTGAAATCCTAGAATTAACCCAGGACCAAAACGACAGGTTACGAAATTTTGCCCATATTGTTAGTCACAATCTAAGGTCGCATTCCAGTAATTTTGGGATGTTGTTGGATATTTATACCGGTGATCATCCTGAACAGAAAGAAGATGAAATTATACAAATGCTGTATAAGGCATCAAATAATCTTACTGAAACCATTGAACACCTGAACGAGGTAACTCTTATTCACACCTCAGTTGCTGAAAATCTTAGGCCTGTAAAAATCTCCAAAACGATCAATAAAATTCTTGGTTCGGTCAACGCGGTAATCCAGGAAACGGGCATTAGTGTTGAAAATAATGTTCCGGAAGATCTGGAGGTTCTGGGCGTGCAAGCATACCTGGACAGCATCCTTCTTAATTTCACCACAAACGGAATCAAATATCTCGATCTGGATAAAAAAAGTTTCCTGAAGTTTTCTTCGGAAGAATTGGAAGATCACATTCTCTTAAAGATCGAAGATAACGGTCTTGGTATTGATTTAAAAAGGCATGGCGATAAGCTTTTCGGTATGTATAAGACTTTTCATAAGCATAAGGATAGCCGTGGGATAGGTCTTTTTATTACAAAAAACCAGATTGAAGCCATGGGTGGATCTATTATGGTAAAAAGCGAAACGAAAATAGGAACCGAATTCATTATAAAACTGAAAAAACCATATGAAAGTTGATATAGCATGCATCATTGATGATGACCCAATATTTGTTTTTGGCACAAAGAAAATTATGGAAGTTGCCAATTTTAGTAAAAGTATCATGGTTTTTCAGAATGGACAGGAGGCCATTCAAAATCTAAAGCCTATAATCGAAAAAGGGGAAAATGTTCCTGAAGTGATTTTATTAGACTTAAATATGCCTATCATGGATGGCTGGGAGTTTTTAGATGAGTTTATTAAAATACCTTCGCAGCAGGAAATCGTCATTTTCATCGTAACCTCATCTGTAGATCCAGCCGATGTGCAGCGTGCAAAAAAATATGACAAAGTGAGCAATTATCTTGTAAAGCCTATTCGCTCGCAACAATTAAAAGAGATTCTTTGCCAATTTGAAAAAGCTTAAACTTAGTTTTCAGAAATAAAAAAACCTCCCGATTGGGAGGTTTTCTTTTTATAAACTTCAGGAAATTAGTTCTTTCCTTCCATTTTATCTTTAAGAGCCTGTAGATCTGCATTCACATCACCTATTGTGGTGTTGTTACTGCTGTTCTGCGCAGCCGCTTTCTTAGCAGCTTGCTTCACGATCTTTTGCTCTTCTTCTTTATGAATAGTCATGTGAGATGCAACAACTCTCTTGAATTCTTTGTTGAATTCAATGATCTGGAATTCTGCTTCTTCACCTTTCTTCAATTTGCTTCCATCTTCCTTTTCAAGGTGTCTTTGCGGTACAAATGCCGTAATATCCTCGTTAAAGTCGATTGTAGCTCCTTTATCTACGATCTCATCGATCTTAGCAGTGTGCTTGGTTCCAACTCCGAATTCATCTTCGTATTTATCCCAAGGGTTATCTTCGATCTGCTTATGACCTAGAGAAAGTTTTCTTCCTTCCACATCTAATTCAAGAACTACTACTTCAAGCTCATCTCCTACATTACAAAATTCAGATGGGTGCTTGATTTTCTTAGTCCAGGAAAGATCAGAAATATAGATCAATCCGTCGATTCCTTCTTCCAGTTCTACGAAAACTCCAAAGTTTGTGAAGTTACGCACGATACCAGTATGTTTAGAACCTACAGGATATTTAGAAGTAATATCTGTCCATGGATCTGGCGTTAATTGCTTGATACCAAGAGACATTTTTCTGTCTTCTCTATCTAAAGTAAGGATTTGAGCTTCAACTTCGTCACCAACGTTTACGAAGTCCTGTGCAGATCTCAAGTGAGTGCTCCAAGACATTTCTGAAACATGGATAAGACCTTCAACTCCTTCAGCAACCTCGATAAATGCACCGTAATCTGCGATTACAACTACTTTACCTTTCACGTTGTCACCTACTTTAAGATCTTCGCTAAGAGCATCCCATGGGTGCTGGCTTAACTGCTTAAGACCAAGTTGGATTCTTGTCTTAGACTCATCAAAGTCAAGAATTACAACGTTTAGTTTTTGATCAAGTTCAACGATCTCGTTTGGATGGTTGATTCTAGACCAGCTAAGATCAGTAATGTGAACAAGTCCGTCAACACCTCCAAGATCAACGAATACACCGTAAGAAGTGATATTCTTAACAGTACCTTCCAGTACCTGACCTTTTTCAAGCTGCCCGATGATTTCTTTCTTCTGCTCTTCGATATCTGCTTCGATAAGCGCTTTGTGAGAAACCACAACGTTCTTGAACTCGTGGTTGATCTTAACCACTTTGAATTCCATGTTCTTACCAACGTAGGCATCGTAATCACGAATTGGCTTCACATCGATCTGCGATCCTGGAAGGAAAGCTTCGATACCGAATACGTCTACGATCATACCTCCTTTAGTACGACATTTAATGAATCCGTTTACTACAAGACTTTCATCGTGAGCTTTGTTTACGCGCTCCCAAGCCTTGATAACTCTAGCCTTACGGTGTGAAAGAACTAATTGACCGGTAGCGTCTTCACGAACGTCGATCAATACCTCTACATCATCACCTACTTTAAGGTCTGGATTGTAACGGAATTCGTTAAGAGAAATAACTCCCTCACTCTTTGCATTGATATCGATAATTGCGTCACGGTCGGTGATATTGATCACTTTTCCGGTTACAACTTCATCATCTAACGTGTCTACGAAATTCTCTGCAACTAATTTTTCAAATTCTTCCAGCTTCTCATCGTCGATAGGATCAATTCCTTCTTCGTAGTTATGCCAGTTGAAATCTTTTAGGAACTTCTCAGGGTTTTCCTGTTGTTTTTCAACTTCAGGTTGAGAATCTGTAGCCATACCAGCCACATCCTGTAATTCTAGCTCAGCATTTTGAGCTTCTGTGTTTTTTGTTTCTTCAGCCATTACTGACTTTAAAATTTGTATTCCATGTTTTCTTCGGAAATCATATTGCGAAATAAAACATAGAAGATTGTTTACATTTTGATTATCAAACCTTTTCGGATTTCCGTTCTTTCGCCAAAAAGGAGTGCAAAAATACAACTATTTTTAATTATTTCAAACGCTACATCAGCTAAATTTAGGCCGACTCTTCTTTCCTGAAGACAAAATGAAAGATCAGTATCAAAATGGTGTAAAATAAACCAAGACTGGCAACTCCTCGCCACTCAAAAAGCTGCCATGCATAAGCCCCTGTTACGGTTCCCAAAGCACCTCCAATGAAATAACCGACCATATAAATGGTATTGATACGATTACGTGCATCAGGATTTCTTGAAAATATGATATTCTGATTGGTAATATGGAGAGACTGAAGCCCCATGTCAACAAGGAGTACTCCAATAACAAGTCCGACTATGGAATAGGAAGAAAATTCAAAAACCAGCCAGGCTACGATCATGATGAAAATGGAATACGTAATCAGGTTATTTTTATTCTTCTTATCGCTTAATTTCCCTATTGCTGAAGCAGCCACTGCGCCTCCAATTCCCAATATTCCGAAGGTACCAGCAATACCACTACCGTATCCAAAATTATCTTCCATTAAAAAAACCAGTGTCGTCCAAAATGCGCTGAACCCTGCAAAACCAAGTCCGCCACGAACAGCCGCCAGCCGAACGGAACTTTCAGTTTTGAAATAGTATAAAAGAGATTTCATCAATTCGGCATAAGTACCTTTAAAATCAGGTTCCAGCTCTGGAAGTTTCAGCTTCAGCAAAAGCCAGTAAACAAGCATGATCCCGGTAGCGATAAAATACATGCTTCGCCAACCAAAATATTCGCCAACAAATCCGCTGATAAAACGGCTTCCAAGAATTCCTATTAATAACCCGCTCATCACTATTCCGATAGCCCTTCCTCTATTTTCAGGTTTGGCCAGTTGAGCGGCCATAGGTACAAAAACCTGTGGCACCACGCAGGAAAATCCGACGATAAAGCCAGCTACTATTAAGACTGGTAAACTAGGAGCTAAGGCCATGCCGAGCAGACTCAGCACAATCGCAATGAAATCGATCATCACCATTTTCTTCCGTGGAAGTTTATCTCCTAAGGGAATAATAAAAAGCAGCCCTAAAGCGTAACCTAATTGGGTAAATAACGGAATATTACTGACTTCGGCTTCAGAAACCCCGAAATCTTTGGCAATTAGACTTAATAGTGGCTGGTTGTAGTAATTGTTGGCAACAACCAGACCAGCGCCAGCTGCCATGAGGTACAGAACCGAATTACTTAAATTTCTTTCTGGCATGAGTCGCTGCTAAGAGCTTATTTTCTCCTTGGCAAGTTTCAGGATTTCTTCATAAACCTCATCGATTTCCATGCTGGAAGTATCAATTTCAACAGCATCATCGGCTTTTCTTAACGGGGAATCCTCACGAGTGGAATCTACATAATCACGATCCTTGACATTTTTCAGTACCTCATCATATTCCACATCGTCACCTCGCTCCTTTAGCTCATCATATCTACGAGTCGCACGCTCTTCCGTAGAAGCCGTCATAAAAATCTTCAATTCTGCATCAGGAAATACCACGGTGCCTATATCACGGCCATCCATAATTACGCCTTTATCTTTACCCATTTCCTTTTGCTGATCAACGAGCATCTTTCGAACTTTGGAAAGAGCCGCAACCTTACTTACCTGATTGGAAACTTCCATATAACGAATTTCTTTTTCCACGTTCTCGTTATTCAGGTACATTTCGCCAAAACCGAGCTCTTCATTAAAGACAAATTTCAGGTTAATAAAGGGCAAATGCCTAATAATAGCCTCCTCGCTAAAATTTCCTTCTGAAACGAATACTTTTCGCATCATATACAGGGTAACCGCCCGGTACATGGCACCCGTATCCACATAGATATAGTTTAGCTCTTTGGCCAGCTTTTTTGCAACCGTACTTTTTCCGGTTGAAGAAAATCCGTCAATCGCAATGGTAATTTTTCTGCTCATAGAATTTTAGAATATCACAAAGGTACCTTTTCTAATAACTATACTGAAATAAAAAAGCCTCCTTTCGGAGGCTTTAGAACTATAATTCTTTAGCGTTCTTGACTTTTTCATCGGTTATCGCGATATTGATTACATCGCTCATTTCTTTCACGAAATGAAAGGTCAGGCCTTCCAGATATTCATCCTTAATTTCGTCAATATCACGCTTATTATCCTCACAAAGTATAATTTCTTTGATTCGCGCTCGCTTGGCAGCCAGAATCTTTTCTTTGATTCCGCCTACCGGCAGCACTTTACCTCTTAATGTGATCTCACCGGTCATGGCGATGCTTTTCTTAACTTTTCTCTGAGTGAATAAACTCACCAGTGAAGTGAGCATTGTAATACCTGCACTTGGACCATCTTTAGGCGTAGCACCTTCCGGCACGTGAATATGCACGTTATACTGATCAAAAATTGAAGGAGTGATTCCGAGTTTCTCAGCATTTGCTTTGATATACTCCATCGCAATTGTAGCCGACTCTTTCATCACCTTTCCAAGATTCCCGGTGATGCTCAGGTTTCCCTTTCCTTTAGATAAAATTGATTCAATAAAGAGAATATCACCACCAACTCTGGTCCAGGCTAATCCTGTAACCACACCCGCTACATCGTTGTTTTCATATTTATCTCTTTCCATCTTCGGGCTTCCCAGTATTTCAAGAATATCTTCATTAGAAATCTTGACATTGTACTCCTCTTCCATCGCGATATTCTTCGCGGCATACCGTACCACCTTGGCAATCTGTTTTTCTAAAGCACGAACACCAGATTCTCTCGTGTAACCTTCAACAATTTTCTCAAGCTGCTTTTTCCCTATTTTCAGGTTTTCTGCAGTTAGTCCATGCTCTTCCAGTTGCTTCGGAAGTAAATGCCTTTTAGCGATTTGTACTTTCTCCTCGATTGTGTATCCGGTTACGTTGATGATTTCCATACGATCTCTAAGAGCCGGCTGAATTGTACTCAAGGAATTACAGGTTGCAATGAACATCACCTTAGATAGGTCAAAGCCTAACTCCAGGAAGTTATCATGGAATTCTGAATTCTGTTCCGGATCCAGTACTTCCAATAAAGCTGAAGATGGATCTCCTGAATTACCAATTGCCAGCTTATCAATCTCATCAAGAACAAAAACCGGATTACTGGTACCAGCCTTTTTCAGACTCTGAATAATTCTACCAGGCATCGCACCTATGTAAGTTTTACGGTGACCTCGAATCTCGGCCTCGTCACGCAAACCACCCAGTGAAATTCTAACATATTCTCTGCCTAATGCCTCAGCAACAGATTTACCAAGGGATGTCTTACCAACTCCCGGAGGACCATACAGACATAAAATTGGAGATTTCATATCATTTCGCAGTTTCAGAACGGCGAGATATTCAATAATTCTTCGTTTTACATCATCCAGCCCGTAATGATCGCGATCTAGAATTCGCTTCGCTCTCTTCAGATCAAATTTATCTTTACTGAATTCGTTCCACGGTAGATCCAGGAACAGGTCTAAATAATTCCGCTGGATGGAATATTCAGCCACCTGCGGATTCATGCGTTGCATTTTTGAAAGTTCTTTTTCAAAATGTCCCTGTACATCTTTACCCCATTGCTTTTTCTTGGCGCGCTCGCGCATTTCCTCGATTTCACCTTCGTGCGAAACCCCACCAAGTTCTTCCTGGATTGTTTTCATTTGCTGGTGTAAGAAATATTCACGCTGTTGCTGGCTCATATCGCTCTGCACCTTGCTTTGAATGTCGTTCTTCAGTTCCAGTTTCTGGAACTCGGTATTCATATGCTTGAGTGTAGCAAGTGCCCTTTCTTTGAGATCACCCATTTCCAATAGGGATTGCTTCTCCTCTACTGTTAGGTTCATATTGGAAGAAACAAAATTGATCAGGAACGAATTACTTTCAATATTCTTGATCGCAAAAGATGCTTCTGAAGGAATGTTCGGGCTACCCTTAATAATCTGCAAAGCCAGATCTTTGATCGAATCTATGATCGCGTTAAACTCGGCATTTTCCTTTTCGGGCTTGGTTTCGGCAACTTCTGCCACCGTCGCGTTCATATAAGGCTCCTCGGTTACCACCTGAGTTATTCTGAAGCGTTTTTTACCCTGGATAATCACGGTAGTATTACCATCAGGCATTTTCAGAACACGAAGAATTCGTGCTACGACCCCAACCTTATTGATATCTTTAGCCGAAGGATTCTCAACCGATTCGTCTTTCTGTGATACCACACCAATAATTTTACTTCCATTATTGGCCTCGTTTATAAGCTTAATAGAAGTATCTCTTCCTGCGGTAATTGGAATCACCACACCTGGAAAAAGAACCGTATTTCGTAATGGTAGAATTGGAAGCGTTTCCGGGAGATTTTCTTTATTTATTTCCTCTTCATCTTCAGGAGTCATAAGTGGGATCAGATCTGCATCTTCATCAATTCCCTGAAATGACAAACTGTCAATGTTCGTAAATTTAGTTTTCGCCATAATCTTTATTAAGTCAAACTGTCATCACAACAGCGATCTCTATTTCTTTTCTAGTTCAGTCAAAACCCCTGTAAATAAAAGCTTTAAAGGATTTTAACTATTTTTCTCTTTGATAATTCAATTCCTGTGCCATGCTTTTTTTAAAATATTTATTCTGAAAGTGTAACAAACAGTAAATTGATCCATCTTTAGTACAGAAACCAAGTTTTAATTGACACCAACCATCACTCATATTAACGACCTGGTAGACCGTTGTCGCACTGGCGACCAACGAGCTCAAATGGAAGTGTACGATCGCTATTACAAAGCGATGTATAACACAGCTTTTAGGATCACCGGCCATTCAGCTGAAGCCGAAGATATCATGCAGGAAGCTTTTTTGAGCGCGTTTACTAAGATCGAAAGTTTTCAGGGCACCTCCACTTTTGGAGCATGGCTGAAGAGAATCGTCGTTAATGAGAGTATTACGGCTTATAACAAGTCGGTTAAACTTGGGGAGGTTCGTTATAATGACGAATTGAAAAACGAAGCAGATGATACCGGAGTAGCACTTTCCGAAGAACAAAAGAATGACCGGAAAGTGAGAAAAATCCTGAAAGCCATCAAAAAACTGAAGGATAATTATCGCCTTGGTTTAACGCTTCACCTCATAGAAGGTTACGACTATGAGGAAATCTGTGAAATAATGGATATTTCTTATGCGAATTGTAGAACTATGATTTCCAGAGCAAAGGATAGTTTAAGAAAGAAATTGGAAAAAGATGAAAAATAAAGACTTTGATGAACTCTTTGACGGCCTGAACTTCGATATTGAAGAACCACATGCCGGGCACGAAGATCGATTCTTCAAGAAGCTCCATGATTCTTCCGGAGGGAAAAAGTCTGGAAAAGTTAGAAAGTTATGGAGCCCATTTATGGGAATTGCCGCAGGATTTTTACTGGCGCTGTTTCTGGTGTTCGAATTTTCGAATCCCGCTCAGGCCAATACTAATGAACTGGCAAGCATTTCTCCGGAAATGAAGCAAACCCAGGAGTTCTATACCGGTTTGATTGAACGCGAATTGAATACCCTGGAAGCCGAAAAGTCTCCAGAAACAGCTGCGATCATCGAGGATGCTATGGCTCAGATGGAAAAGTTGGAGGCCGAATATAACAAACTTAAAAATGACCTGGGCCAAAGCGGAAAAGATAACCGTGTGATCCATGCTATGATCAGTAATTTTCAACAACGAATTGACCTTTTAAATAATGTACTTGAACAAATTGAAACAATCAAAAAACTAAAAAACATCAATCATGAAAACAATATTATCTAGCCTGCTCCTATTTGGAGTCCTTGCTACCAACCTTCCGTTTTTTGAAGAAGGAAAAACATCAGACTGCCTCGAATATGCGCAAACCGAAAACAGGAAAATGGACGGTAAGCATACCCGCGAGCGAAAGATCAAAAAAGAATTCAGCGTTAGTTCCAATTCTAATCTTGAAATTGACAATAGCTACGGAAACATAGATATTACTACCTGGAACGAAAATCGAATCGTCATCGAGGTTACCATTAAAACCAATGGAAATGATGAGGATAAAGTAGAAGATCGTTTAAGAACTATCGATGTGAATTTTGATCAGAATTCTTCTGGTGTCAGTGCAAAGACAAGCTTCAGTAAAGAAAATCGTTCCTGGTGGAAAAATTTGTTCGACGGTTTTGACAACGTGAACATGGAAGTAAACTATGTTGTGAAAGCGCCTGTAGGTAACAACCTGAATATCGACAATGATTACGGCGGGATCTATATAGACAAGACTTCTGGTGATACTAAAATCAGCTGTGATTATGGAAAAATCGATATCGGTGAACTAAATGGAAATTCCAATTTTCTGAATTTCGATTATACTCGGAATAGCCGTGTTGAAAAACTGACTAATGCCGAGATTAATGCCGATTATTCAGATTTTGAAATTGGAGAAGCTAACCGCGTTAACCTGAATGCCGATTATACCAATTCCGTTTTCGATAAAATTTCCATGCTGGAATTCTCCTGTGACTACGGAAGCCTGAAAATTGACAAAATTAAAGAACTCCGTGGAAGTGGAGATTATCTATCCACTAAGATCAACCGCCTTTTTACCAGCGCCAACCTGGATATGGATTATGGTTCGCTAAGTATCGAAAAAGTGATCAAAGGAGCTCGTTCCATCCAGATAGATACCGATTACACCGGGGTTAAGATTGGTTATGACAACGAAATGAATTTTGAATTTGATGTGAGGACCAGTTATGGTGGCATCAGCGGTTTGGAAGGTCTTGAGGTAAATCGTAGTAACCAGAAGAACACTAGCAAGGAAGTTTCTGGCTATTACGGCGGAAAAGGCGGAACCCAGTTTCAGATTACGACCAGCTACGGTAGTGTAGAATTTTCAAAAAAATAATAATCATCAATCAATAATTAAATCATGAAAAAATCAATCTTATTATTAGCAGCCTTTGTACTAGTCGTTTCAACCGCCAATGCACAATGGTGGAGTTCTTCAGAAAAAATTAAAGGAAATGGAAACCTGGTAACCAAATCAAGAACTACTTCTAGCTATGACGGCGTACAGCTTGTAGGCTCTATGAATGTGGAATTAATTGCAGGTTCTGAGGGCCAGCTGAAAGTCCAGGCAGAAAGTAATCTCCAGGAGTACATTAAAACGGAAGTTAAAAATAGGGTTTTAAAAATTTCTACGGAGAAAGGCGTGAATTTGAGTCCGACCAAAGAAATTCTAATCACCGTCCCTTTTGAAAGTATTTCTGAAGTAAGCCTGACAGGTTCCGGTGATATTTGGACCAAAGATCAAATAAAAGCTTCTTCTTTTGAAATGAATGTCACAGGCTCTGGAGATATGATGCTGGATCTGAATGTTGAAGACCTGGAGGGTAGAATTACCGGAAGTGGTGATATCAAACTAAAAGGAAAAGCAAAGTCATTTGATTGTAAAGTGACAGGTAGTGGTGATTTTGCCGCTTATGCCCT
Organism: Flavobacteriaceae bacterium; assembly: GCA_964220295.1. Taxonomy (GTDB): domain Bacteria; phylum Bacteroidota; class Bacteroidia; order Flavobacteriales; family Flavobacteriaceae; genus Christiangramia. Next base: position 18,639 of record CAXPUM010000025.1, read on the forward strand.
GAAGGCCGAAAACGTAGTTGCTCGTGTTTCAGGTTCCGGAGATATCGAGGTATATGCTTCTAAATCCCTGGAAGCTCATGTGGCCGGTTCAGGAGATATTACCTACGAAGGAAATCCTGAAAAACAGAATTTTAAATCATCAGGTTCAGGAGATATCAGTTCTCACTAAACTCTATACCTACTAAACTTTATAAAGGCCTGCATTTGCGGGCTTTTTTTATACAGGAATTTTTTCCTTCGGAACACGCATTAACAGAAAAACACCGATTATGAAAAATACAATTAAAAATAAGATTGCATTTCGAACACTTCCAGTGAGCTGAGCAACCACACCATATGTAGACATTCCAATGACGATACCTATTTTTTCCGAAACATCATAAAAACTGAAAAAACTCGCAGTATCCTGTGTTTCCGGAAGCATTTTAGAATAGGTTGATCTGGAAAGCGACTGGATCCCACCCATTACCAATCCAACTGAAGCTGCCGCAATGTAAAACTGGGTAGGACTAACTATAAAATAGGCGTAACCACAAATGGCTATCCAGATGATATTGATCGCAATCAGCACCTTTAAATTTCCAAATTTGATGGCCATTCTGGAAGTTAAAATTGCACCGAGCACGGCTACTAGTTGAATAAGCAGAATACTTACGATCAAACCGGTCGTGGAATCCTGGTCACCCCAGTCCAGTTCTTCAATACCAAAATAAGTTGCGATCAGCATGATTGTCTGTACTGCCATACTATAGACGAAAAATGCTCCCAGATACCGCTTCAATTGAATGTTATCATTGAGAGCTTTCCATATCTTTCGTAATTCTTTATAACCATTGAAAAGCACCTTGCGATGTAGCCGTGCTTTTTTGTTGCCCTTCGGAAGATAATAATAGGTATACTGGCTAAAGCCGATCCACCAGATACCGGTTAAAATGAATGAAAATCGTGTCGGAAAACCTTCATCTGCAAAACCGAAAATATCATATTTAAGAATCATCACCAGGCAAATTACCAACAAGATGACACTGCCAATATATCCCATTGAGAACCCTTTGGCACTTGCTTTATCCTGCTGATCTGGGAAAGCCACATCTGGAAGATAAGAATTGTAAAATACCAGACTCGCCCAAAAACCTATAAGGGCCAGAAAATAACACAATAGTCCAAACCAGAGGTATTCCAGATTAAACCAATATAAACCGATGCAGGATACTCCGCCTAAATAGCAGAAAAATTTAAGGAAGTTCTTTTTATTCCCTACATAATCGGCAATACCAGAGAGAAATGGACTCAAAATGCTAACCGCTAGAAAGGCAGCGGCCGTTACGTAGCTTATTAAGGAGTCATTGTTCATATTAAATCCCAGGAACTTTACCGTATCGATCTTATTTCCAAATTCATCTTCAGTAATGGTTAAAGCTCCATAAAAAATAGGAAAGATCGCCGATGAGATCACAAGGCTGTAAACAGAGTTTGCCCAGTCATAAAAAGCCCAGGCATTGATGAGTTTTTTACTCCCTTTTGGTAATTGCTTCATGCCCTAAAAATAGAAAAAGCCACCGAGTTCGGTGGCTTTTCCAATTATATTTTATCGTTATTAAAACGACTGGCCATATTTTGCAGCTTCGGCTTTAGCTTGCGGCGCCCATTTTTCCAGGTTATTAATTCTGGTCTGGTTTGAAGGGTGCGTACTTAAAAATTCTGGTGGTGCCTGTCCTCCACTCTGAGCCTGCATACGTCTCCAAAGATCGGCCGCTTCGCTAGGATTATAACCTGCAATTGCCATTAATGTTAGACCAATTCTATCAGCTTCTGATTCGTGACTACGGCTAAATGGCAACATCACTCCTACTGTAGATCCTAAGCCATACGCCTGAGCGAAAATTTGTTGGGTTTGTTGACTTTTTCCACTAACAGCAACTGAACCAGCAACGGCTCCTAATTGCTGTAACTGGGCTGCGCTCATCCTTTGAGCACCATGGTCTGCCAGGGCGTGGGCTACCTCGTGAGCCATTACCACCGCAAGACCGGTCTCATCCTGTACCACTGGCATGATCCCGGTGAATACAACAACCTTACCTCCCGGCATGGCGAAAGCGTTTACAGCCTCGTCATTCACGAGGTTAAATTCCCATTGAAAATCATTTAAAAATCCCTGATAGCCATTAGCATTCAAATATCTTTCGGCAGCAGTTACAATCTTGTTTCCGACTCTTTTCACTTCGGCTGCTTCAGCAGTACCTCTAACCACTTCATGTTCATTTAAAAACTGGTCATATTGCGCAAAAGAGGCGGGGAAAAGTTGGTCATTACTCACAAAGTTCAAGTTCTTTTCTCCGGTAAATGGATTGGTCTTACAGGCAACGAAAAACATCACCAAACTCAAGCCTAGAAGTATCTTGTTAAGTTTCATAATTATTGGTTTTAGTTACCTAAAAGTACAAAAGCAGGTTACTGCCCCTTTTCTGTTTAAGTATGATTTAACAATAACTCTATTTCCAAAAACGATACCATTTTTAAAATTCGCAGTATTATTGAGGTTTCACAGCGATTTGAATTTTCGGAAATTTGCATTCATAAATTTCTACCCAATTCTTAAAATATGCCTAAAAATAACAGCGATAAAGTTCCGGTTCAGCGATTACTCGTTCCAAATTACATCTTAACCACCTCTAAAATTCTGACCAAAATCAGTCCTTTTTTAGCAAGCAGGTTTGCGGCAAAATTATTTCTAACACCTTTCAGATATAAATTACCGGAAAGGGAACGTGAAATGGATGAAGCTTCAGCTCAGAAAAAAGTGATCGTTCCTGCTATTAATCGAGAAATTGTAACGTATGAATACGGAAGCGGAGAAAAAAAAATCCTGATGGTGCATGGTTGGAGCGGCCGTGGCACACAGATGTCTAAAATCGCGGAACGCTTGGTGAAAGACGGTTTTAAAATTATCAGTTTTGATGCGCCGGCTCACGGAAAAGCTTCAGGAAAAATGAGCATGATGCCTTTCTTTATTGAAGCTATACATTTTTTAGCTGAAAAATATGATGGCTTTTATGGGATAGTAGCTCATTCTCTGGGCGGCATGTCATCGCTAAAGGCTATTTCTGAAGGCTTATCCATCAATAAACTGGTAATAATAGGAACTGCAGATTCAGTTACCAAAATCACCAAAGATTTTGCTGATAATATGAAAATGAATCATGAAGTAGCCGAAAAAATGAAAAACTACCTCGATGAAAAATTTGGCCAGGATATGGATGATTATTCCGGTGCAGTTTCCGCAGAAAAAGTATTGGTCCCCACCCTCGTGATCCATGATCTAAATGACGTGGATGTTGAAATCGAGAGTGCCTATCAGATCGACAGGAAACTTAAAAATAGTGAGTTATTTATTACCGAAGGACTGGGACATCGCCGAATCCTGGGTAATGATGCGGTAATTAACAAAATATCAACTTTTATCACGGCACAATCTTTGTAATTTTAAAAACAAAGAAATTATTATGAAAAAGATACTACTCGTGCTGGTAACTGCCGTCCTGGCAAGTTGCAACAGCAATGCTCAGAAATCTGACCAGCAAAAAGAAAATTTCGCTGTTACCAAATCAGACTCCGAATGGAAAGCAGAATTAAGTTCTGAAGAATACGCGGTGTTGAGAGAAGCCGCAACCGAGAGGCCTTTCTCCAGTGATCTTCTGGATGTGCATGAGCCCGGGACATTTGTTTGTGCGGCGTGTGGAAACCCAGTATATAAAGAAAAATACAAATTTGATAGCGGAACCGGCTGGCCAAGTTTTGACCGTGCTATAAAAGACGGTGTGGCTTATGGCCGTGATTCTAAGCTCGGTTATGAAAGACAGGAAGTACATTGTGCCAAATGTGGTGGTCATTTAGGTCATGTTTTTAATGATGGACCAAAAGAAACTACTGGAAAAAGACACTGTATCAACGGTGTTGCGATGAATTTCAAACCTGATGAAAAATAGACAATGAAAAACTATAAAGTCCAAAAATCTGAAGAAGAATGGAAAAAAGAACTGTCTCCAGAGCAGTATCGCATTCTTCGTGAAAAAGGAACTGAGGCACCCCATACTGGAAAATTCAATTTACATTTTGAAGATGGCCAGTATCAATGTGCCGCTTGCGGTGAACAACTTTTCAGGAGTGATTCAAAATTTGAAAGTGGTTGTGGCTGGCCAAGTTTTGATGAAGCCATCGAAGGAAAAGTGGAATACAAACAAGATAGAACCTTTGGAATGATTCGTACCGAAATACTTTGCGCAAACTGCGGAAGTCATCTTGGCCACGTTTTTGATGATGGTTCAACAGAGACTGGTCAACGTTACTGTGTTAACTCTGCCAGTATCGATTTCGAAAAATAACTTAAACTTAATTATCATGAAAAAACTATTCTTACTTTTTACAATAATCGGCCTGGGTCTAACCTCTTGTTCTAATGATGGAGAAGTCGGACCTCAAGGCCCACAAGGTCCTCCGGGAGAAGATGGACTAGATGG
>CAXPUM010000026.1:0-32526 GCA_964220295.1 Flavobacteriaceae bacterium
TTTTAAATTTTAAACGCCCCAGTGGAACTTCCCGGGGCGTTCTTACTGAAAAGGAAACCTGGTTGATCGAAATTAATGATGATAACCGGGTAGGCTACGGAGAATGCGGAATCTTGCGCGGCTTAAGTTATGATGATATTCCGGAATATGAAGAAAAACTAAAGTGGGTCTGTGAGAATATCGATTTAGGATTGGAAGAACTCTGGACGCAGCTTCGGGATTTTCCTAGCATCCAATTCGGTCTGGAAATAGCTTTTAAAAGTCTGCAGGCTAAGAACCCTTTTCTCTTGTTTCCTTCGGAATTTACCGAGGGCAAACATGGCATTTCCATAAACGGATTGGTATGGATGGGGGAGAAGCGATTCATGAAAGAGCAAATTCTTCAGAAACTGGAGCAAGGCTTCAATTGTATTAAGCTGAAGATCGGAGCAATAGATTTTGAAACCGAATTAGATCTTTTGAAATCGATCAGGAAAGAATTTTCAGCAGAAGATATTGAGCTTCGGGTAGATGCCAATGGTGCATTTTCTCCTTCTGAAGCAAGTGAGAAATTGAAGCGACTTTCCGAATACCAGATTCATAGTATTGAGCAGCCAATCAAAGCCGGTCAGTTGGAAGAAATGGCTAAACTATGTGAATCCACGCCGATCCCAATCGCATTAGACGAAGAACTTATTGGAGTTTCTGATGTAACAGAAAAGGATAAAATCCTACAAACAGTAGATCCGCAGTTTGTCATTTTTAAACCAAGTCTGATTGGTGGTTTTAAAGGAACGATGGAGTGGATTGACTATTGTGAAAAATATCATACAGGCTGGTGGATCACAAGTGCTTTGGAAAGCAATATTGGGCTAAACGCAATCTCTCAATGGACCTATGCTCTAAATAGCGAAATGCCGCAAGGCCTTGGTACGGGGAGTTTGTATACCAACAATTTTAAATCACCGCTGGAAGTTGAAAACGGCTATATTTGGTACCACCCAGAAAATAGCTGGGAATTTAAATTTTAATGAATGTTCATAAATCAGGTTTATAAATACCATCATGAAGTCTGGCGCTACATTGTTGGAATAATTGCTGTGGTAGCGGGAGTAATCATAGGTCAAATTCCTTTAACGATTGCTATTTTCATGAAACACGGCGCGGATACCCTAGGAATGACTGAAGGGGAAATGACGCAGGGTTTCGATTCCAATTGGTTTCTATTTTTGATGCTGATCACTTTTGCGATAGGTCTGGGCGCGCTGTTCTTAATTGTAAAATATCTTCATGGGCAACCAATCAGGGCTCTTACAACTTCAAGGAAAAAGATAGACTGGGGTCGGTTTTGGTTTGCCTTTGGAATTGTAAGCATATTTATCATGCTCACTACTGTAGGTGATTATTTTGCCAATCCGGAAGATTATGAGTGGAACTTTCAGTTAGTACCTTTCCTGATCTTACTTGTGGTAGCAATTGTTTTTGTACCCTTACAAACTTCTTTTGAAGAGTATCTTTTCCGAGGTTATTTAATGCAGGGGATCGGCGTAGTTGCTGGCAATCGCTGGTTACCGCTTTTAATTACTTCTGTATTATTTGGGGGTCTTCATTTTTTTAATCCCGAAGTGACCAAATTGGGGAATACGATCATGATCTATTACATCGGTACCGGTTTCTTATTAGGGATCATGGCTTTGATGGATGAGGGTATAGAGCTTTCTTTAGGCTTTCATGCCGCCAACAACCTGCTTACGGCATTGATCGTAACGGCAGACTGGACAGCTTTTCAAACTGAATCCTTATTTAAAGATGTTTCTGAGCCTTCAGCCGGGTGGGATGTTTTAATTCCGGTTTTTGTAGTTTATCCATTATTCCTGTTCATTATGGCCGAGAAATATAAGTGGAAGAACTGGGGCGAAAGATTATTCGGAAAAGTGGAGAAGCCTGAAATGCTAAATGTTACAGAAGAAAATTAAAATTTTCATATCTATTTATTAACTTTAAGTTGAGACTAGTTTAACAACTTTGGTTGTAAGATATGGCAGACAAATACAAGGCACCCGAAACGCATCCGGAATTTAGGTTAAATAAGAAACATTATACCAATTCAGAATTACGACAGGTAGCTTATTCACTTATAAAAGAGGGAGAACCTTATGAAGAAAATATTGGTAGCTTTTTATTGGACTGGCTGAAACCAAATCCGTTTATAGAAAGTCATACCTCTGGTTCTACCGGTCCTCCTAAAAAGATCAAATTAAGGAAAGATCACCTGATCAATTCCGCAAAAGCTTCCGCGAAATTTTTCGAATTAGAATCTGGTTTACACGCGCTAATGTGTTTACCTGCTGATTATATTTCAGGAAAAATGATGCTCGTAAGAGCCATGATCTTAGGTTGGAAACTGGATGCAGTACCTCCATCCTCCATTCCGCTGGACAATATTTACAAGGTTTACGATTTTTCTGCGATGACTCCTTTTCAGCTAGATAACAGTATTGGCCGATTGCATTTGGTTAAAAAGCTAATTATTGGCGGGGGAGTGGTCTCTCCTAAGATCAGGAAAATGGTTCGTGAAGTAGATACTAAAATCTACGAAACCTACGGAATGACCGAAACCTGTAGCCATATTGCAGCAAAAAGAATCAATCCGCGTAAGAAAAAGAAACAATTGCGCCCTTTCAAGCTGATGCCAAATATCACAATTGCCCAGGATGAGAGGGATTGTTTGGTGATCAAAGCACCAAATATTGCCGATGAGGAAATCGTTACGAATGATGTGGTTGAAATTGTTACTTATAAAAAGTTTCACTGGAAAGGCAGGTATGATAATGTGATCAATTCGGGCGGGGTAAAATTATACCCGGAAGAAATTGAGAGGAAACTGAATAAAATCCTTGATCATCGATTTTTCATCAGTTCCATGCCCGATGATTCTCTGGGAGAAAAACTGGTATTGTTCGTTGAAGACGATTTTTCTGAAGAAACCCTGGATCAGCTCAAACAGCAGATTAACAACCTGGAATCGCTCGGGAAATATGAAAAACCTAAAAAGATCTACCTGATCGAAAAATTTGAAGAAACCCAGAATGGCAAGATTCACCGTGAAAATACGGTTAGAAGCAGGTAGTATGAGATTGATTATCGTATTTTTTATATTTATTTTCTCGTTCAATTCTTTTGCGCAATCGCTATCAGAAAAGGATAGAAGTACTTTGATAGATAAGAATATCGAAAGTCGATTTAAAGAAGTACTTCCAGCTTTAATGAAGCGAACAGGTATTGATATGTGGATCTTGATTTCCAGAGAGTATAATGAAGATCCGGTTTTGAAAACTATGCTTCCCAGCACGTGGTTCAGTGCTCGAAGAAGAACTATCCTTGTTTTTTATTTACATCCTGAAGGCCAAAGATTAGAAAAATTATCACTGTCAAGATATAATGTAGGTTCCGCCATAGAATCTGCCTGGGATAAATCAATTCAGCCAGATCAATGGCAACGCCTTAGGGAAGTTGTAGAGGAATATGACCCTCAAAAAATCGGAATTAATTATTCGGAAGACTTTGGTCTGGCCGACGGTATTGTTTATACCGATTTTAAAGAGCTTCAGGAAGTTTTACCATCCAAGTATCTGAAAAGAATAACTTCCGCGGAAGACCTTGCCATAGGATGGATAGAAACCCGCACTGAAGCAGAAATCGCAATTTTAGAAGAATTAAGCGAGGTAACACATCAAATTATTAAGGAAGCATTTAGTAGGGAAGTCATCACACCTCATAAAACTACGACTGAAGATGTTGTTTGGTTCATGAGGCAGCGATTGAGTGATCTCGGCTATGACACCTGGTTTCATCCAACCGTTGATATTCAGAGAGCAGGAAAAATGGAATCAGATACTATTCTGCCTGGTGACTTATTGCATTGTGATTTTGGCTTATCTTATTTGAGGCTGAATACAGATTGTCAGCAAATGGCCTATGTTGCAAAAGAAGGCGAGAATACGATTCCTAACAATCTAACTAAAGCATTTAAAGAAGGCAATAAATTACAGGATTTCCTGATCTCTAATTTTGAGAATGGGCGCACTGGAAACGAGATTTTGAAGAGAAGCTTAAAAGAGGCTATGGAAAATAATATAGATGGAATGATCTATACGCATCCATTAGGAACTTATGGCCATTCCGGAGGGCCTACAATGGGTATGTGGGATCAGCAGGATGGCGTAAAGGGTAGTGGAGATTATCCGCTTTTTCCTGAAACTGTTTACGCAATAGAACTTAGTGCAGCTGTAGAACTTCCTAATTGGAAAAAACCAGTAAAAATAATGCTGGAAGAACCAGGATATTGGAATGGTAAAAACTTCAGATATTTAGCGGGGCGTCAGGAAGAATTGATCTTTATCAAAAATTAAAAAGCCGGCATCAAGCCGGCTTTTCTCATTTCTATTAGATTTTAGAAACCTTTATATAGAATTCCAGGTCATTAACTATTATTTTATCCAAATCATCTGCACTTGGTAGCTTTTGCCATTCTGAAGTAGCATTCAATCTTACCTCTTCCTCATCTATATTAACATCGACCGGCATTTTAAAATTTTCCACATCAGCTTTCCACCGATAAAGAATCTCATCGCCATCTTTTTTGAATTGCAATTCTGGAATATCAACATGTCTTAAATACTGATCAAAGATCGGTTTTAAATTAACGTTTGTTTGTTTGTCGAAAAAATCTTCCACTTGCTGTGTAGTGATAGTTTGATGCTTGAAAATTTCAGTATAATCACGTAGCGTATTCCACCACAGCTCATCATCATCATAAATACTTCGAATCATATTGAGCAAATTAGCACCTTTCGGATACATATCTCCTGAACCTTCGGCATTCACGCCATAATTTCCTATTACCGGACTATTGTTTCCAATTCCTTTTCTAATACCTTTTAAATATTCCAAAGCATCTTCCTTTCCCCAGCGACATTCAATATAAATAGCTTCAGTATAATTAGTAAAACCTTCATGGATCCACATATCTGCAATGTCTTTCGCTGTAATACTGTTTCCATACCACTCGTGACCCGATTCATGAATAATGATGAAATCCCATCTCAAACCAATCCCGGTTCCAGAGAGATCTCTTCCCAGATAGCCCATCATATATTTATTACCATAGGCAACAGCACTCTGGTGTTCCATTCCCAAATAGGGAGTATCAATAAGTTTGTAACCATCTTCTTCGAAAGGGTAAGGCCCCATTTTTTGATAAAAACAAGCCATCATATCCTGAACTTCCGCGAATTGTTTTTTAGCTTTTTCCAGGTTATATGGGAGCACGTAGTAGTCAAGATCAAGATCCTGGAATTTATCTGAAAAATGCTCGTAATTCCCGATATTAATCATAATGTCGTAATTGTTGATCGGGTTGGCCACTTTCCATTTCCATTCCGTAAAACCATTACCAAGATCTTCCTTACCAACAAACCTTCCATTTGATACATCCATCAAACCGTTTGGAACAGCTATGTCTATTTGGGCTTCATCGGGTTCATCGCTTTGGTGATCTTTGTTTGGATACCATAAACTGGCACCTGTTCCCTGAACGGCAACACCAACCCATGGATTTCCCTCTTCATCTTTTGTCCAGACAAAACCACCATCCCAGGGAGCATTTTTAGCAACTTGAGGATAACCGTGATAATAAAACTGAAGAGAATCTTTTGTGCCTTTTTTTACCGCTTTCGGAAAATTAAGGAACACGGCGTTATATTCTCTTTCGTATTCGAGATTCTGATCGTTGTATACAATCGAATCGATTTCCATATTCGCAAAAAGATCCAGCTGCATTCTGGGAATATCATTGAGTGCTTCGAAAGTGATAATGTTGGAACCTGAAATGAATTTTTTTTCTGGTTCGACTTTCACTTTGAGGTGATATTTTAATGCGTCGTAATTTGTTCTTTCAGGTCTTAATGAGCCACGTAAAGTATCAGCTCTTGTGTATTCGGTATGATTGTCGCCAACCACCTGTGCTGAAAGTAAATTAATGCTGAAAATAGCAATTATAAGTAAGCTTAAATTTTTCATTTAATGAATTAGGTTTGTATAACACCAAGGTTAAAGTCTTTTTCGATAGGAGCGTGATCGGCGGCTTCAATCCCCATAGAGATCCATTTGCGGGTATCTAAAGGATCAATTATTCCATCTGTCCACAGTCTGGCTGCGGCGTAGTAAGCTGAGGTCTGCTCGTCATATTTTGCTTTCAGTTTATCAAAAACTTCTTTTTCCTTTTCCTCATCTACTTTTTCACCTTTTTTGGCCATGGCAGCGGTTTCGATCTGTGCCAGTACTTTCGCCGCTTGTGTTCCTCCCATGACGGCAAGTTCAGCTGAAGGCCAGGCGAAAATAAGTCTAGGATCGTAAGCTTTTCCACACATTGCATAATTACCCGCACCATAAGAGTTACCAATAATGACGGTGAATTTTGGAACTACCGAATTACTTACGGCATTTACCATTTTGGCTCCGTCTTTAATAATGCCTCCATGTTCACTTTTGCTCCCTACCATAAATCCGGTTACATCCTGTAGAAATACTAACGGAATCTTTTTCTGATTGCAATTCGCGATGAAGCGAGTGGCTTTATCGGCAGAATCTGAATAGATCACACCTCCAACCTGCATTTCACCTTTTTTAGTTTTGACGACCTGTCGTTGGTTCGCAACAATTCCCACGGCCCATCCGTCTATGCGCGCATACCCGGTCAATATTGTCTGGCCATATCCTTCTTTATATTCTTCAAATTCAGAACCATCCACGAGCCTTTTAATGATCTCACGCATATCATAACGGTCACTGCGCTTTTTCGGTATAATTCCGTAGATATCCTGCGGATCTTCTTTCGGTTTAACCGATTTTTTCCGATTATATCCCGCTTTATCAAAATCACCGATCTTATCCATGATATTTTTAATGCGGGTCAGCGCATCTTTATCGTCTTTCGCTTTATAGTCCGTTACGCCACTAATTTCACTATGCGTTGTTGCTCCGCCCAAAGTTTCGTTATCGACACTTTCGCCAATAGCCGCTTTCACCAAGTAGCTGCCAGCCAGAAAAATACTACCGGTCTTTTCCACGATAAGTGCTTCATCGCTCATGATGGGCAGATAAGCACCACCTGCGACGCAAGAGCCCATAACGGCAGCAATCTGAGTTATTCCCATGCTGCTCATTACGGCATTATTTCTGAAAATCCTTCCGAAGTGTTCTTTATCAGGGAAAATTTCATCCTGCATTGGCAAGTAAACCCCGGCGCTGTCTACCAGGTAAATTATAGGAAGCCTGTTTTCAATGGCAATTTCCTGGGCACGTAAATTTTTCTTCCCGGTAATAGGGAACCAGGCTCCAGCTTTGACCGTTGCATCATTTGCAACCACAATGCATTGTTTCCCGGAAACGTAACCAATTTTAACCACAACACCTCCGCTAGGGCAACCACCGTGTTCTTTATACATTCCGTCACCCGCAAAAGCACCTATTTCGATGCATTTTTCAGGATCATCTACCAGGAAATTGATGCGCTCCCTGGCGGTCATCTTACTCTTACCATGATGTTTTTCAATACGTTTTTCACCACCACCTAATTTTACTTTTGCCAGTTTGTGTTTTAATGTTGAAACCAGCAGCTTATTATGATCTTCGTTTTTATTGAAGTTGATATCCATTTATTGATATTTTTATAAAAGTTTGATCGATTTTAAAGGATAATTTTTCAATTATATCGCGATTCTGAAAAAATATTGTGAAATTTATTTCAGAATCGGCCTACGGCTAAAATACAAAATCACAAAATACTTCGGTTTAAAAGAATCATTAAAATAGCCGATATTTGTAGCAAAGCGAGAATTTATGAGCATGAATAAAAACTCCATTTTTGGATGGGCCTCATTTTTAATGTTTCTTGTGGGAGCAGCATTGGTACTTCTGGGGGTATTGAAATATAAAGACCATACGATTGGTTTTGCAGTCACAGGAATCGGTTTTTTCTTTATCTCCTGGGTTTTCAATGCTTTGAAAGGTAGAGTTTAATGAAAAGAATGATATGACTGAAAAGAAAAAACAACAGAGAGAGCAATTAGTAAAGCATTTGGAAGGTGGCCTGGCTTATACTTCGATAGATTCATTTTTAGATAAAATTCCGTTTGAAAAACTGGGGGAACGACCTAAGGGATTGCCCTATTCTTTTTACGAACAGTTTTATCATATTGTATTTGCACAAAAGGATATCTTGGAATATACCATTTCTGGAGACTATGAAACTCATAATTGGCCGGATGATTATTGGCCTGAAAATAGAGCGCCAGAAGATGAGGAAGACTGGGAAGGTTTGAAACAGGAGTTTTTTGAAGACCGTGACTTGTTTAAAAAATTCATTCTAGATATTCAGAATGATCTTGATGAGCCCGTGCGCAATTCACAGGAACACACCTTGTTTCGTGAAATCTTACTTGTTATTGAGCACAATGCTTATCATACTGGCCAATTGGTAACCATTCAGCGTTTACTTGGAGTTTATGATAATTAGTTCTTCGATTTTAAAGATATTTGCAATCCAGATTTCAATTTAATTTTAAAATAATATGTCAGACGATAATAAAGTAATTTTTTCAATGTCCGGTGTGACCAAAACCTTTCCAAGGGCGAATACACCAGTTTTAAAAAATATATATCTGAGTTTTTTCTACGGAGCTAAGATTGGTATTCTCGGTTTGAACGGTTCTGGTAAATCCACTTTGTTAAAGATTATTGCCGGTAGAGATCAGAATTACCAGGGAGACGTGGTTTTCTCCCCAAATTATTCTGTGGGATTGCTAGAGCAAGAACCTGAACTTGATGAGAATAAAACCGTACTGGAAGTAGTGAAAGAAGGAGTGGCTGAAACTGTAAATATTCTGGATGAATATAACAAGATCAACGATCAGTTTGGCTTACCGGAAGTTTACGAAGATGCCGATAAGATGCAAAAGTTGATGGATAAGCAGGCCGAACTGCAGGATAAAATTGATGCTTCCAATGCCTGGGAGCTGGATACGAAACTGGAGATCGCTATGGATGCCTTAAGAACTCCAGATTCTGATAAGAAGATCGCGGTACTATCTGGGGGTGAAAGACGGCGAGTAGCTCTTTGCAGATTATTGCTTCAGGAACCAGATGTTTTATTACTGGATGAACCAACTAACCATTTGGATGCCGAATCGGTACACTGGCTGGAACATCACTTACAACAGTATAAAGGGACGGTGATCGCTGTAACTCACGACCGTTACTTCCTGGATAATGTTGCTGGATGGATATTGGAACTGGATCGAGGTGAAGGAATTCCATGGAAAGGAAATTATTCTTCCTGGTTGGATCAGAAATCCAAGCGTTTAGCACAGGAACAAAAGCAGGCGAGCAAGAGGCAGAAAACACTGGAACGAGAGCTGGAATGGGCCAAAATGAGTCCTAAAGGTCGACAAACTAAGCAGAAAGCCAGGTTAAAGAATTATGATAAATTATTGAGCCAGGATCAAAAGCAAATGGACGAAAAGCTGGAGATCTATATTCCTAACGGACCCCGACTTGGAACGAATGTGATCGAAGCGAAGGGTGTTAGCAAAGCTTACGGCGATAAATTGTTATATGAAGACCTGAACTTCAATCTTCCTCAAGCAGGAATTGTTGGAATTATAGGACCGAATGGTGCCGGTAAAACAACAATTTTTAGAATGATCATGGGGGAGGAGCAACCAGATAAAGGGAATTTCGAGGTAGGCGAAACTGCGAAGATCGCTTACGTAGATCAAAGCCATTCAAATATTGATCCTGAAAAAACGATCTGGCAAAACTTCAGCGATGAGCAGGAGCTGATTATGATGGGCGGACGCCAGGTTAATTCCAGGGCTTACTTAAGCCGATTCAATTTCAGCGGAAGCGAGCAGAATAAGAAAGTCAATATGCTTTCTGGTGGAGAACGTAACAGGCTCCATCTTGCTATGACTTTGAAAGAAGAGGGAAACGTGCTTCTTCTGGATGAGCCAACGAATGATCTGGATGTAAATACGCTTCGTGCACTGGAAGAAGGACTGGAGAACTTCGCTGGTTGTGCCGTAGTGATCTCTCACGACCGTTGGTTCCTGGACAGGATATGTACCCATATTCTTGCTTTTGAAGGAGATTCTCAGGTATATTTCTTTGAAGGTAGTTTCTCAGATTACGAAGAAAATAAGAAGAAACGTCTAGGTGGAGATCTTATGCCAAAACGTATCAAATACAAGAAACTGGTACGATAATCAGTTTTAAGGAAATAAAAAAGGAGTGATTTTTCACTCCTTTTTTTATGCTTTATGATTTCTTTTTCGGCATTGGTCCGCGTAGATGAATAATTAGTCCGTCAAGGAAATTTCTCAGGAACTGGTCCCCACACTCCATATACTTTTCATGATCCTCTCTGCGGAAGATGGCTCCAAGCTCGCTTTTACTAACCTGGAAATCGACAAGCGCGCAGATTTTCACAATGTCATCATTCGTTAATTTATGAGCTACACGGAGTTTTTTGAAAATATCATTATTAGTTAATCCCATTTATTCATATTTAAAATTGAGATGCAATGTTGAAGCTAATTTCTTAGCTTTCTTTACATCTTCTTCGTTATCTATTGAGGCCTGTGCGTCGTTTATCAGGTTTTTTGCCTCCTGATCCAGCGAATTATTATAAGATTCAATTTTAGAATCCTGCTTTTTCAAATAGTGAAACATCAGCAATAATTTCTGAACCAAGATAATATCATGCTTGCAATAAGTCCTGATAGATGCCATAATATTGTAAAGCAAATCTTCGAAATCTGCCGTATTCAGTTTAATATAAACAGTATCATCCCTGGTGATATGGCTGGTATCTTTTTTCTTCATCCTAATAGCCAGAAGTTCCGTTAGATAATCAATACCGTTAATTGCCGTTCCGGGGTCATTAATTCCCGGCGACATAGCTTTCACGATAATTTCGGTTATTTGTTTAAAGGCAAGTGTGTAATTATCTTCTACCAGTTCCTCTCTTGCGAAATTGAAATTGGAAAGAACCTTTTTTACAGTCGCATCGTCCAGTTTCTTTTTCGATTTAAAGATCGGGATACCACTGAGCACAAAAATTCCCTTAATTGGCAAGATATGTAGTTTGGTATCGTTGTTTTCACAAATAGTGATCAGGTTAGTAAATGAGATATTCTGAAGATACCCGCTACTTTCCGCATGATATTCATACCAATCATCCGTATTTTCAAATTCACTGATGTTTTCTTCCTCTTTATCAATCAATTCATTTAGACGTCTTTTGGCTATTCGGAAAATATTCTGAAGAATATTGCTAATCTGGATGCTTTGCGAAATATTATGAATGAAATAAATGAAAGCGTAAATACAAATTACCATTTCAATAATTCCAAGTAAAACCGAGAATCCAGGGATCTGGTATTTATCTCCGGTTGGCTGAATGGAGAATAAAACGAAGATGCAATAGATAATAGTGAATAGATAAGTTCCAAGTATGATCTGGTGTCTTTTGTCACTGATCAATCCTGGTAATAATCTTGGGGAATAATTGCTTGACGCCTGACTTAGTAAAAGCATCACCATGGAAAAACTAAAAACTACAACCGAAATCAATCCGGAAATTAACGCGCTGAGTATGGTCATTGCTGTATCTCCATTATCTACCACCAGTATAGGTGCGTGCTTAATGAGATACGTGGAAATGCCTCTTTCTTCGAGGTAGAGCATGATCAGTGCGAAAACAAAACCGGCAAACGCCAATGCTGTGGGATAAAAAGCAATACTACTTTCAATTACATTAAAGAATGAAAGTGTACGATTGTAGAGTTGTTTCATGAACGATGTTTTCAGGAATAAAGTTACGGAATATAGAGTTTTACTGGGGTAATTAAGAAATTTTTAGCGAATAAGACAAAATGACGCATAATTTTTATTAAAACAAGTCAAAATGGCATTAAATTCTGAATGGTACCTTGATTGCTATACTCAAATCGTAAAACTTGATTACTAATTTTAAAATATAAGAGCTATGAGTTTAATTAAAAGAAATGAAAATTGGTTGCCTTCAGTTATTGATGACATGTTTAAAACTGACTGGCTTGGAGGAACTACTAACGTGAATAGCATAGGAACAAGTATTCCTGCTGTTAATATTAGAGAAACGGATGAAGCTTTCGCTGTACACGTAGCAGCTCCAGGAAAAACTAAGGAAGATTTCAATATTGAGTTAGACAACGATATTCTTACAATTTCTTCCGAAAATAAAAGTGAAAAAGAAACTGCTGCTGAGGATGGTCGTTTCACAAGAAAGGAATTTAATTACAGCACTTTTAAACGTGCCTTCAGTCTTCCAGAATCAGTAGATAGTGCAAAGATTTCAGCCAGTTATCAAAATGGTGTCTTAGAAATCGCTTTGCCTAAAAAAGAAGAAGCTAAGGTTCAGGCAAAAAGAATGATTCAAATTGCCTAATCTAAAGTTTTAGTTTGGTTAGTTAGTTAAAGGTGGAAAGCGTCCTCATGTTGAGGACGCTTTTTTAATAATCTAAAATAACCCAACGATTCCCAGCACTTTGAATCGTAAAAACCTGTTGCGGTTTGATGCTGGTGACTTTAGAATTGGTCCTAACATCAAATAGGTCATCGCCTCCTTGAAAAGTGATAGTTTTTTCGGAGTTACCCGGCCAGTTCAGTAACCTAATTATTCGGCCTTTATTACTGCTTGAAAGTGGTAAAAGAATTGCGGAAACCTGATCATTGATCCTAAGCGTACCCACGTCATCTGTGATGGTGAAGCTACCGCTGGAACTGGTGGTTGACGAATAATTTTCAAATCCTGGGTTCGCCCAAGAAACCTGCCCCGTTGCATTAGTCATCAAAATCTGGCCTTCACTTCCCCTTGTTGTTGGAAAAACATAATCAGTATCACTTGACATGCCTATTCCTACTCTGCCTGCAAAATAGCCTGCATACACATTGCTGTTAGCATCCCCGGTGGCAATACTATAAATTCCGAAGATATTTCCTACTCCCTGGATGGTACCAATTTCAGAATAGATACCATAATTGTTACTCTTTGCGCCAAACGTTCTTCCAACCCGGCTGAAGATTCCGTATATATCATTTGTTCCGGAATTTTGATAGACTTCATTAAAAAGGCCGTAATGGATTCCCGTCCCAACTCCGCCTACATTGCTTTTAATTCCATACTTATTACCGTTAGTGGCGCTACGGTTATCGTTTATGATTCCATAAGTCGTAAGGTTATCAGTGGCAGAGTTAGCATTATCCACTGTGAGTGCTTTTTTTAAACTGAGGTCTTTACCGCTTTGGATAGCTACATCGAGTCTCGAAGTGACCTGGTCTGTTCCGATTCCGATGCTGTTTTCCCTGTAAATTGGATCAATAATATTATTCGGACTATTGCTTGTTCCCGGTTTGTAGAAATTAGCCGAAGATAAATCGGTACTAAGATTTTTCCATTTACTATCGCTAGCATTCCAGTAATAAAATCCGGGGGAGTTGGAGCTAACGGCTTTAGATAGAAAAACCAACATTCCGTTTTGATCTAATCCTGGATTAACTGTCGGAAATTTATCGATCCGCGGAATAAGTAAGCCATCTGTTGGCTCTGGATTTGAGCTGCTGTGAGCGATCACGTCTAGCTGGGCCTTTGGATCGGCAGTGTCAATGCCTACCTGGGCATTAACGTTCAGGCATAACAAGATACCTGAAAAAAGGATGAATTTTTTCATGCGTCAAACAGTATTGTTCAACATTTTAATAAGGTGTAACTGCTTTAGGGTGAAATAAATATATGCTATTTTCCGATTTGGAATTAAGCCATTTCGTTAATTTTTTTCTGTAGAATCTTAATTTCATCACGAAGCCTTGCAGCATGCATAAAATCGAGCTCCTTAGCCGCAGTTTCCATTGCCTTTCTTTTTTCCCTAACCTGTTTTTCCATTTGTGGTTTGGTGAGGTATTCAGCTTCTTCTTCCGCTGCTTTCAGGTCTGGACGTACTTCATGCTCGTAAATGTCCAGCTTCTTGCGTATCAGGGCGCTATCGAATTTTTTAGTCAGTGGTTTCGGAGTAAGATTGTTTTCCTTATTATAAGAGATCTGCTTTTCTCTGCGATATTCGGTTTCATCGATTGTTTTCTGCATGGAATCGGTGATTTTATCCGCATAAAGAATTGCCTTTCCGTCCACGTGTCTTGCAGCCCGACCAATCGTTTGCGTGAGCGATCGGTTGCTTCGTAAAAAGCCTTCCTTATCGGCATCAATGATCGCAACCAGCGAAACTTCCGGTAAATCCAGGCCTTCCCGTAAGAGGTTAACACCTATAAGTACGTCAAATATTCCTTTACGGAGATCCTGCATGATTTCAACCCTTTCTAGCGTATCAATATCAGAATGAATATAGCGACAGCGAACATCAATTCTGGTTAGGTATTTAGCAAGTTCTTCAGCCATACGTTTGGTCAAGGTGGTTACCAGCACTCGCTCATCTTTTTCCACACGAATCTGAATTTCTTCGATCAGGTCATCTATCTGGTTCAGGCTTGGACGAACTTCCACGATAGGATCTAATAAACCGGTGGGACGAATAACCTGTTCCACGTAAATACCTTCACTTTTCTGCAATTCGTATTCCGCAGGAGTCGCACTCACATAAATCACCTGATTTTGTAAGGCTTCAAATTCTTCAAATTTCAGCGGGCGGTTATCCATCGCCGCGGGAAGCCTGAAACCATAATCAACTAAAGTCTCTTTCCTGGAGCGGTCGCCCCCATACATAGCATGAACCTGCGGAATAGTAACGTGACTTTCATCCACTACCATTAAATAATCGTCTGGGAAATAATCTAACAGGCAGAAAGGTCTTGTGCCGGGTTGGCGTCCATCGAGGTACCGAGAGTAATTCTCAATTCCCGAGCAATAACCCAGTTCCCGAATCATTTCCAGGTCAAAATTGGTTCTTTCATCCAGCCTTTTTGCCTCTAATGTTTTCCCGATATCCTGAAAATAATCCACCTGTTTCACCAGGTCATCCTGGATATCCCGAATAGCATTCTGCAAAACATCGGGCGATGTCACGAACATATTGGCGGGATAAATATTGAGCCTTTCATATTTTTCCAGAACGTCATTCGTTCCCGGGTCAAAAGCTTCAATCTCTTCAATTTCGTCCCCAAAGAAATGAATTCGAAAAGCATTATCGGCGTAGCTCGGGAAGACATCAACCGTATCACCTTTTATCCTGAAATTTCCATGATTGAATTCGGCTTCTGTACGGGAATATAGACTCTGAACGAGACTGTGTAAAAATTTGGTTCTGGAAATAACCATATCTCGCTCTATCGAAACCACGTTTTTCTGAAATTCTACCGGGTTACCAATACCGTAAAGACAGGAAACCGAAGCTACCACGATCACGTCTCTTCTTCCGCTAAGTAAAGAAGAAGTTGTGCTTAAACGTAGTTTTTCGATTTCTTCATTGATGGAAAGATCTTTTTCGATATAAGTTCCCGAGGTTGGAATAAATGCTTCCGGCTGGTAATAATCATAATAACTTACGAAGTATTCTACGGCATTATCCGGAAAGAATTGCTTGAATTCTGAATACAGCTGGGCGGCAAGCGTTTTGTTATGGGCAAGAACCAAAGTGGGCTTTTGCACCTGCTCAACCACATTCGCCACCGTAAAAGTTTTACCTGAACCAGTAACACCTAAAAGCGTCTGATATTTTTCTTTAGTATCCAGGCCATTCACAAGTTGCTTGATCGCATTAGGCTGGTCCCCGGTTGGTTGATATTCTGATTGTATCCTGAATTTCATACAGCTGACTTTCTTTTTCTTAGCCTGACGAAATTAAGCAATAATCAAACCTAATGCAATTTCTGAAGCCTACCTTTTCAGGCTGAAGTGACCATTGAATTCCTGTCCGTTTTTCAGTATGACGTGAAACCAGTAATCGTCAGCCGGCAGCGGTTTACCATTGAAAGTTCCATCCCAGCCGCTGGAAGAAACCGGCATATTTTTCAGAAGTTTTCCATAGCGGTCAAAAATATTGATGGTACTTTCATTACCCGCGACTTTGCCTATGCCTTTGATCTGCCAGGTATCATTGAATCCATCGTTATTAGGAGTAAAAAAATTGTCATAGCCCAAAATGGCAATTTCTGTTTCAATGATCGCGCAACCTTTCTTGTCGCGAATGTAAAGTGTTTGAAAACCTGATTCAATATTGGTAAAAGTAGTATTAGTTTGATAGGGACCATTTATATCGCCAATGGAATATTCGTAATCCAGGCTTTCCGGAATTCCTAAAAAGACGGTATTCGAATTGGAATTCACCTCAGGTTGCACCACCTCATAAGAAGTGACTTGGGGCGGCGAGTTGAGTATCAAATTTATTTCAGCAAGATTGTAACAGTCAGGATTTCCCTTTTCTGAAACTTTTACAAATACCGCTTCGTTACCGGCGCTATTATAATTTGGCTGAATTTCATTGGTGTTATTTTGCGCATCTGCACTTGTAGGGAAATATTTTAATTCGAAAGAATTGGCATTTAGGCTGTTTAGCACTTCTGAAATGGCATTTTCAAGATCGAATAATTCCTGTCCTGAGAAATCCAGATCACATTTTTCTAAGATGACCGATGGCGTGATATCCGGGCCGGGATCGATGACCAAATCAAACTCCACAATTTTTGAACAACCAGTAAGATCATTTTCCACGCGCGCATACATGGTTTTAAGCGGTTGGGTACTTTTATAGGTTCCTGAAATTGGATTGACATTGTCATTTGCCTCGGCCAGAGATTCGTGATAGGTTAAGGAGGTATTATTCTGACTAGTGATCTGTGAAGCGGTGCTCGAAATATCGAAATCGGCTTCAAAATTAAAATTGCATTGATGCAAATCTTCCGGTTCATTTGCTATTGGCCCATCAGGAAAGGGTGATCCATCAATTGTGGCCGTTCCGGTCCAGTTAAGCTTAAACGGACTGTTTCCAATTGGTCTATCGATCACAATGAAATAAGTTTCTCCCGGCAATACGTCGAGAGATTTGACGAAACTATTCCCATCTTCTCCGGGACCTTCATTGATATCGGTTTCCTCGTCATTCATACCGGTATGATTATTTACGGCACCTGCAAGATTCGGATTGGTAGTAGAGCAGCGAATGGCAAAATCCAGGTTTCCACAGGTGGCGTTAGGCCCGAAAATAAAAAAATCATAATCGATATTGATATCGTTACTTTCCGGAATAAGGTTGAAACCAAGTGTTCCGGCTTTGGTAATTTCAATTTCTAGCCACAGGCTATTATGCTCTTCACTACTGCAGGAGTTTAAACTGGAAATCTCCTGAATACCCACGCCATTCGCATTGGTCGCGATATTTCCGTCCCCACAAATTTTGATGGCATTGGAGCAGTCGTTAGACAGCGATTGCGCATAAGTTTGGCTAATAATTAATATAAATAAAAATAAGATTAGCCGTTTAAGAATCATCTATTTATAAATCTCTTTTTCTCAATAAAGCTAAAGATGAATAAAAGAAAATCACCGTCCAAGCAATCACAATAAGTATTTGGTACCAATGTATACCATAGTCCTTTCCGATTTCTGTTCCCAGTTGATTGGCCGCAGTCTGTATCGCATTCAGTCGTGAAAATGGTTCAATAATGAGGTTGGACATGGATTCCAGCGGGAAGAATTGCATGATGTGATCGGCGGTATCAGTGCCTTTAAAAATTCTGAAATTCAATATAGCGTAAAGTATTTTTTCCAGTATTGACCATACGATCAAAAATCCTAATGCGAATGCTGAACGCTTAACAAGAATGCCTAAGAACATACAGAAAGCAAAAAATCCTGTGAGCTTTACGAAATAGGCCACGAGATACTCCAGATCTGAAAAAACAATGGAAAATTCGGTGAAATCAGAAAAAGAATAACCGAGAATAAGTGATATGATAAAAACGAAAACTGTTGAAACAACCGAAAATACTAATACTGTCAGGAATTTGGACATAACAAATTCCTTTTTGCTCAAACCATCAATGAGGTTTTGTTTGATCGTTCTGTTGCTGTATTCGTTAGACATCATGGAAACGATCACGATAGCCAGGAATAGCTTAAGAATCGCTGCAATATAGGTGTTGAAATGCCAGATGTAGGGAAAGTTGAATATTCCCTGATCAGCAACTCGAAATTCGATCTTCCCAATGTTAAATTCAATGGAAGCAATAAGAGCAATGAAAGTGATCAGTACAAAGTAAGTGATCACTAAAATCCGCGATGAACGGCTATAACGAAGTTTATTGTATTCTATAGTGAGTAAACGTAGCATTAATTCTGAGAGATTTGATTGGTTAACTGAAGGAATTGTTCTTCGAGACTTTCTTTTCGTTTTCTCAAAAATGACAGCGAAAGACCTTTTTCAAATAGATAGCGATTGATCTCTTCCGCATCAATTGGCGTTTCAAGAATGGCCGTTAAATAACCTTCCTTTAAAGTGATTTTTCCAATTCCTGGATGATCCTGAAGCAAATTTTCCAGCCTGGCCATATCCGAAGCCTGCAATTCTAAAAATCCGTGGCTATTCACGATTTCATCTACCGGTCCGCTATATAATTTGACTCCTTTCCGAATGATGACCACATGTGAACATACTTTTTCCACTTCATCCAACAAGTGAGAAGCGAGCAAAATAGTGGTTCCTCCAGAAGCAATTTTTCTGATAATTTCCCGGATTTGATGAATTCCCTGCGGATCAAGACCATTTGTAGGCTCATCTAAAATCAAAATTTCTGGATCATTTAGTAAAGCAGAGGCGATCGCCAGGCGCTGCTTCATTCCTAACGAGAATGTTTTGAATTTACTGTCCTTGCGGTCCAGTAACCCAACGATTTCCAGTTTCTCCTTGATTTTTGCTTTTTTCGTCCCCTTAATTTTGCAAACCAACGCAAGGTTTTGCGCTGCGGTCATATAGGGATAAAAGTTCGGGTGCTCAATAATGGCTCCTACTTTTTTTAATGCATCGTGTGTTGAGGTATTCCCGTCAAACCAGCGAAAATCACCAGATGTTTTATTTACCACATTTAAAACCATTCCAAGAGTAGTAGATTTACCGCTACCATTTGGTCCTAAAATTCCATAAACATTACCTTTTTCGATACGGAAGGTGAGATTATCTACAGCAGTGATTTTGCCAAACTTTTTCGTGAGATTGTTAAGGCTTAATATAGTTTCCAAGATTGATGATGTTTACAAGTACGACGACTAAAGTAGTGTTTTGTTACAGGAATCTTCAGAATAACCTTATTTTTGAGGAAACTGGTTGATTTATGCAGCAAAAATTAATGTCGAAAAAGAAACCGTCTTTTCCGGTAAATGATAGATTTAACCGCTATTTGGCCAAATACAATCGCAATACCAGAATCCCGGTTTTTTACGAGGATCTACTTAGGTTTTCAGGTTCGGTTGTAGTTTATGACCAGCATGATGAAGACACGTTTTGGGTTCGATGTTATTATCCCGATTTTGAGCGGGAGGAAATAGATAACAGTTTAAAACAGGTATACACCATCTTGCATTCAGATGGTAGTGATGACTCGCTGGAATGGCTAAATGTAGATGCGATTGATTATTGTACCTTCGGAAATTCGAAACCTTTCCGTATAAAGATCAGGAATATCCTGAACGATAGTTTTACATATTTTTATGTGAAGAAGGCAGATGCTTCTCGTTTATATGGACTCGAGTTTGAACATCTCCTTTCACCACACCGCATAAACTTCCTCGTTCATAAAGAAACCTTGATTGAAGCGCATATTGCCGGGATTCCTGGAGATGTTTTTATTGAAGATCATTTACCAGAATGTGATCTAAGAGCACAAACCCAGATTGCCAAACAATTCGTAAAATTCAATGAACGATGCACAGTGCGTTTGCTGGGGGATATGCGTTCTTATAATTATGTAGTGATTCCAACACATGATTTTGATCACGTAGAATACCAGATTAGAGCAATCGATTTTGATCAGCAGTGTTTTGAGGGAAATTTGAAAGTGTACCGCCCGCAGTTTTTTAAGGAAAACTTCAAAATGGTCAAATTGGTTTCCGAAAAACTGGAAGAATCTTCAATTGAACAATACCGCAAAGAAGAGCGTTCTTTACTGGCCAAAAGGATGATCAATACCAAGTCACGTTACAAGGAGCTTATTCGGTGTATGATCAATGACCATGTATCTACAAAAGAAAATGTGAAACAGCTTCGTGAAGATCTCTACGGATTTTCCAAAGACATGAAATTCAAACGTGCCAGCACGATGGGACAAATATTACGGACAGCTCTTGATTTTGTAAAAAGAAATTACGAAAATGTCAATACTCGCCGAATGTCCAGCTAAATTCCTCTTAAGTTTTTATAAAAATAAAGTGAAGCAATCTCAAAATAGAAATTACTTCACTTATTATATTGAAATTCGGAATTTATAAGATTATTTTTTCTCTTCCTTATTGAAGTAAACCAGGTAGTAATACATCTGTCGCTCTTCGTCCCAGCCTTTTTCCACAAATTTTTCAGCCGATTCAGGATTGACAAAATCCATTTTGATCTGGATATTTGTATCAAGATTAATCACATTCTTGATCTTTTTACGAGCATCGGTCACAGCTTTGTTTGAAATAGGGAAGGAGCTTAGGTCCTCAACTTTATATTTCGGTGCTTTTTCCGTTTTATAATTCTGAAATTCAGGAATTAGTGCCGGATTATCAATAACCGAATTGATATAATTGGATTCTTCGAAATCGTCATTTTTTGCGAAGTAATCCATACTTCGGTTCATGAACATGACTTCCTGTTTTTTATCTTCTGCCGGCAGCACCACGTCTTTAGCAAAATTCTTAGCGAAATTCAGGTAATTTTTCGTGAAGTAATTTTCATCCGCCAGAACATCTGTTCCGAGGAAATTCTCCAGCCAGTATTTGGTATCGTAGCGATTCGAATCAACCGACATGATCTTGTAGCCTTCAGCACGATTTTTATTGAAAATGATCGCGCCTTTATCCAGTTTGTTTAGGTTCACACCTTCCTGAACAATCATTTCCAGGTTGCTGGCTTTCTGCTCAAACTGAAGGAATTCGTGTTTTAATTCTGATTTAAAAATTCCGAGTGCCGAAACTTTTTCGTTATCGATCATCATGTTTTCGAAATAAACCACGTATACCTCACCGCTTTTAATATGTGGATGGCTGGACTGCTCGTATAAAAGTGTCGCGATCTTCTTAGAATATTCATGCGAATTATGAGGATCATCAAAAACAGAATTCGTCAGATTGTACAAATCGTGAAATTCCAGGTCGTGCTCGTGATGAAAACGGTAATATGATTCTTCTTTTTCCCGGAAAGGTTTCAGAAAATATTCTTTGATCAGCGGCTTGATCTCATCATTTAAATGGTAAGAGGAAGCGGAAGTAAAGATATTTTCACCACGGCTTTTATTCCCAACTCGGTGAATGGAAAGCGATTCAATCTGGGCATTAAAAAGGTTGATCATATTTAGGAAATGGGTTTAAGAATTAGAATTAATTCCAGTGTTCGTCAAAATCGAAATCGTCAAAATTATCGGTATCAAAAGCATCGTAATCGCCATTCAGGCCGGCATCTTCATCTTCACCAATAAATTCCTTATCGGGAGCGCTGTCTGGCAACTGCCCGTGCGCAAACATCAAATTAGGGTAATCACGGCCTTCTTCAATCTCGCCAATATCGGCAAGTTCTACCATGAAGGTCCACATTTTTAGAAAATCATAAATATAGATTACTCTGGTTTGAGATTCTGAAAGTACCGAATCCAGGCTGGTTTCATTCATCAATTTTAGAGAAGAATCGGTTCCGCTCATATCGAACTGGTGAATTTCTTCACCCTGGTTCCATTCTTCGTCGCTGATATAAAATGAAGCCATTTCGGTTCCGTCAAAACCAAAAGACTGCACAATGACATTGTGAAGGTCTTCAAAAGTACTGTCCTGCATCATTTCGATGTCTCTGAAAACATCTTCTTCCGCATCTAAAATCGCTCTGAATCTATATACCATAATCTGAATTTTGGGACGCCAAAGTTACAATTTTTCAATCTTCTTTTCGGTATTAAAAGTCTGCATTAACAGATAAAACTGAATACCGAACAAGACCGAAGCAATAACCAGGTGCAGCGGTTGTGAAAGTACCGGAAAATCGAGATAGTACATCGCCATACCGGTAATGATTTCAATCAAAATAAAGATCATTACCCAGTTGGTAAGATTGAGGTTTAGCTGAAGTTTACGATTACGATACCATAGAAATAAGTTGACCAGTAAAACCAGAATCGAAAAAGATCTATGGATGTAAAAAGTAATAGTTGGATCATTCAGCCAGAGTTCTTCTGCGGAATACCCAAAATTACGAACCTGCTCATCTACAAATTGTCTCACCTGAGTTCCCAGCACCACCTGGATCAGGGTGAATATCGTTGCGATAAGCATCAAAAATTTAAAGCTTTTAGTGCTGAAATAATTTCTGTTTTCTTTTTCAGAAGCAATGAAAAGCAGGTAGAGCAATACTGCTACGATTACGAGCGCCATAACCATATGAATAGTGATCTTTGCTGGCGCTAAAACCGAATAAACCACGGTTGCCCCAAGCCAGGCCTGGAATCCCATTAAAAATACACATAGCCAGGATAATAGGGTGATTCGTTTTTTGTATCTGAATTTTCTAATACTCAATAGCGCCATGATGAAAACCGCTATGCCGGCAAGCGCACCAACGAGTCGGTTAATATATTCAACCCAGGTATGAGTAGGATTAAAGATCGCGTAATCGTGTTTCTCGTAATTTTTCCAGTTTTCAGGATCATAACTTTGACCTGATGTAAAATCACTGGCGGCAACTTTCAGGCTTTCTTCAACGATGATCACCTGTCCTTCTTCATAATTTCTGTTCGATTGAAATTCGAGTTCTGCTCTTTCGGTGGGTGGTATATAATACCCAAAACATTTTGGCCAGTCCGGACATCCCATTCCGGAACCGGTCATGCGAACAATGGCACCCGCAACAATAACGAGGTAAACAAGGATCAGCGAAATTTTAACCCAGGTTCTATACATTTTTATGAAGTCACTTCTTTAAGTCCTAATTGATGTCCTTTTTTCAACATAAAATCCCGCGCAGGTTCATATTCATTAGGAATATCTCCTTCCAGGATTGCTTCTTTAATCGCATCTTTGATCTGGCCAACTTCACGGCTTGGTTTAATACCAAAGGTTTCCATGATCTCTTCTCCTGAAACCGGAGGCTGGAAATTCCTGATATGATCCCGCTCTTCTACCTCCTGCATTTTCTCACGAACAATGCGGAAATTATTGTGGTATTTTTTGAAACGTTTCGGATTTTTTGTCGTGATATCGGCTTCACAGAGCATCATCAAATCTTCAATATCATCACCGGCATCAAAAACCAGCCTTCGAACTGCCGAATCGGTTACACTTTCATCGACTATCGCGATGGGACGTGAGCTCATTAAAACCAATTTCTGAACGTATTTCATCTTTTCATTCAGCGGTAAACGCAACCTTTTGAAAAGTTTGAAAACCATTTTCGCACCCAGAAATTCATGCCCATGAAAAGTCCATCCAACCTTCTTGTCAAACTTTTTTGTAGGAGCTTTTCCAATATCGTGCAAAAGCGCTGCCCATCTCAACCAGAGATTATCGGTATTTTCAGAAATATTATCAACCACTTCCAGTGTATGCCAGAAATTGTCTTTATGTGTTTGGCCTTCTACTTCATCAATTCCCTGCAAAGCCGTCAGTTCTGGTAGTATTTTACTTAAAAGCCCTGTTTTATATAATAGCGCGAAGCCTTTTGATGGTTTTTGGCTCAGCATAATTTTATTTAACTCGTCTATGATACGCTCCTTTGAAATGATCTTGATTCGATCTTTATTTCTTCGGATGGCTTTTAACGAGTTTTCTTCGATCATGAAATTTAGCTGACTCGCAAAACGGATTGCGCGATACATGCGCAACGGATCGTCTGAATACGTGATATCTGGATCGAGTGGTGTCCTGATGATCTTTTTCTGAAGATCGCTGAATCCGTCGAAAGGATCCAGTAAATCGCCAAATCCTTCTGAGTTTAGCTTTAAGGCTAGCGCATTGATGGTAAAATCACGCCGATTTTGGTCATCTTCCAGGGTGCCATCTTCTACGATCGGTTTTCGGCTATTTTGGCGGTAGCTTTCTTTGCGTGCTCCCACAAATTCAATTTCCATATCAAAAGCGCGAAGCATAGCAGTTCCAAAATTCTTAAAAACCTGAACCTTTGGTTTATTCGGAAGTTTTTCAGCAACTTTTTCAGCTAATGAAATTCCGCTTCCCACGGCAACAACGTCAATATCGGTGGGTTCCCCGCGTTCCAGGATATGGTCGCGTACAAAGCCACCAATGACGTAGGCATCCACGCCCAGCTCATCGGCCGCTTCAGAAATTATTCGAAAAATCTTATGATGTAAAGCTTTACTGTAATTGTGGTGTTTCGGCATCTTCTATTTGCGTATCACTTTCACCTCTCCATCGTTACTCAGCCTGATAATTGCTGAAGGTTTAGGCGACTTTTTTGAACGCTGCAAATCTACTACATAGTCCACACCTTTTAAAATTTGTGGACTTATTTGATCGAAGGATTCCGGAGTTGGTTGTCCGCTAATATTGGCAGAAGTAGAAACCAGCGGTCTTCTCATTTTTTTAATCAGTTCAGAGCAAAATCGTTCTCTAACCACTCGAATTCCGAGAGTGTCATCTTCACCCACCAAATTATCGGCAATCCTGATGGGCTTATCATAAATAATGGTGGTCGGTTTTTTGGAATATTTCAAAATGTCATAAGCCATCTCTGGAACTTCTTCCACGTATTGCTCCAGCATTTTGAAATTATTGACCAGGCAGATCAGCGCCTTGGTCTCTTCACGTTTTTTCAGTTCGTAAACCTTATCAATCGCATCGGCATTTGTTGCGTCGCAGCCAATTCCCCAAACTGTGTCGGTAGGGTAGAGTATGACTCCGCCTTTTTTCATGACTTCTAATGCTTTCTGTACTTCCTGATCAAACTTTTCCATCGATTATTTTTTTGTATTCTGCCAGAGTTTGCCTGGCCATTTGCTCGCTGGTGAAATTAGTAATTAATTTCTTATGCGATATTTTTGCAAATTTAAGCCTTAGGTCTGAATCCTCCGCCAAAACTACCAATTTCCTTGCTAATTCCCTGAAATCCCCAGCCTGGGCCAGAAAACCATTTTCACCATTAGCAATGATCTCCGGGATACCGCCAACATTCGTGCTGACCACAGGGTTCTTAAAATAAAAACTTTCATAAACGAACTGCGGAAGACCTTCAGATTTGGAAGTGAGTAACGAAATATCAAACTGAGGAATTAATCCAGATGCATTGGGAATATAGCCCGCAAGACTAATATTGGACTCTAAATTTCTTTTTTTGATGGCTTCTTTTATCAATTTTGTCTGACCGGTAAATTCACCGATTTGTAAAAAATGAAAATCTGTTTGGTTTTGCTTATTAACTAGTTCATCCGCGACATTTACAAGCGTAAGCAAATCTTTGGGTTTAATATGATTTGCCACGATCCCAACTACAATAGCATCCTTATCGATACCAAATTTTTGACGGATATCCAGGGTATTTTTCTGTAGCTTCGATATGTTGCAACCGTGATAGATCGTTACCAGTTTCTCCTGCTTTTTAATGTTTTGAGCGGCGACCCTTTTTGTTTCTTCAGAAACACATAAAATTTTCCTAATCTTGGAAAAATTATATTTATATAGGCTTTGTTTCCTATCCTTGATTGGGAAAGAGGTTTTTTTGCTAAAAACAAAATCCGGTAATTTGGCCAGTTTGGAAGCCATCACGGCCAGCATGATCGCATTTGGATCATGAAGATGGATCAAATCAATCTGCTGACTTTTGCAAATCTGAATGATCTTAAAAATATAGCGAGGATCAATGTTTTTCTTAAGCGGTGCTACCGCATGATCAATTCCCGATTCTTTTAATTTTTGCTCAAAACGCTGATTTTCGGTTAGAAGCACTTTATTTTTTAATCCGAAAAAATTTAGGTGCAGACAAAGATTCTCTATGTGGTTTTCACCACCTCCCCATGTTTTGACCGTCGAAAGATGTAGAATTTTTAGAGTCTGAGTTTGCAAGAAGATTTAGGTTTTAAAATGAATGCAATTTAAATCTTCTATTTTAGCACACGGAATCAGATACTGGATTTTTATGACGATTTTACATATTTCTGGTCATACAGCCTGGGGTGGCAGTGAACAGCAGTTGATCAATACGATTGACCAATTGCAATCTGAGGATATTCACCAGAAAATATTTTGTTTTGACAATACGCCAACAAAAAAGGCTATGGAAAATCGGAATATAAAGGTTTTGTCCATTCAAAAAACGAAACCTCATAAATCCAGGTATCTAAAATTTCTAAAGTCAATTATAGAAAAGGAGCAAGTAGATCTTATTCATCTGCATACCAGCGATGCGTTGACAGGCTATGTTCTCGGTGACTTGATGTATTCTTTCAATACCAAAACTATTTATTCCAGGAAGTTAATTCGGAACAGTACGAGTTTTTTAAGCGCGTTAAAATACAATTACTCTAAAATCCACGGAATTATTTGTGTTTCCGAATATGTGAAGAATCACTTCAGCAAAACCCTCTCAAAAAGCAATCAGCATAAAATTAGGGTCATTAGGGACGGAGTTGAAAGATCTTCAAAAAGGCCTGTAGATCTGCCTGATTTTAAAATGCGAGACGGTTTAGGTAATGATATTGTACTATTCGGAAACCTCGCCAATCATACAAAGGCTAAGGATCTGCCAACGTTGATCAGGGCAATAGCTTACCTGGTGCATGAACTGGGTTTCTCCGAATTTCGTTTGTTTCAGATTGGTAAGCACAGCAAATTAACGCCTTCTTTGATTACGTTAGCCAAAGAGCTGAAGGTGCAGGATTATATTTATTTTGAAGGATTTATAGATAATGCATCTAGTCTAATTCCCGAATTTGACGTTTTCGTAATGTCGTCTGAAAGAGAGGGAGGACCATCTTCGGTTATTGAAGCTTTTCAGCATAAAACACCGGTTGTTTCAACTAATGTGGGAATTGTTGGGGAATTCATGAGCAATGGTGAAAATGGCTTCGTTAATGAAGTAGGGGATTTTAAAACGATGGCTGAAAATCTTAAAAAACTGGCTCAGGATGCGAATCTTCGAATTAAATTTGCCAATAATGGCTTCGATTTATACCAGGAAAATTTTACGGTGGAACGCTTAGGAAAAGAAACACTGCAGTTTTATAAAGATCTGTTAGCAGGTAATTTTTCTTAAACAATTCAGTTTTTCGCTTATGAAGATTATAGTTTCAGACCAATTCCAAAATAGAATTTCCAATCTTTCGTCCTTGCTAAAAAACTTCAGCTCCACTGGCCGAATTTTAAGTTCTGGTAGAAATGAAATCCGAATTGTGGAGCAGGATAATTTGCAGATCAATATCAAATCTTTCCGAATTCCGAATCTGGTAAATAAAATAGCCTATAGCTATTTCAGAAAATCCAAAGCACAGCGGTCGTTTGAATATGCTTCTATTTTGACCAAAAAAGGTATTGGAACTCCTTTGCCAATCGCATATGCCGAAGAAAAGGCAGCAACTTTCGGTAAAAGTTTTTACATCTGCGAACATTTGAATTGCGATTTTACTTTTCGCGATCTTACGGCTAATGATCAGGAAATTTTAGCTGAATTTACCAGGTTTACGTATGAACTTCATGAAAATAAAATTGAATTTTTAGACCATTCTCCCGGGAATACCTTGATTAAAAAAGGAGAGCAGGAATATAAATTTTATTTGGTAGACTTGAACAGGATGAATTTTCGAAACCTGGACTTCGATAATCGAATGAAAAATTTTGCGCGTCTCACTTCTGAAAAGAAAATTGTAAAAATAATGGCAGCAACATATTCGAAGTTATATGGAAAACCTGAAGAGCTGGTTTTTGAAAAAATGTGGTTTTACACGAACCAGTTTCAGGAAAAATTTCAAAGAAAGAAAAGACTGAAGAAAAAGCTGAAATTCTGGAAAAGTAATTAAGGCCTGCCAAAAGTTTTCAAAGTGAAGTAGTTCAGTCGCTTCCTGATTTTATATTTCCGTAAAAGATTTAGCGGTTTGGGTTTTAAATGCGATTTGTCTGCATGATAAAAATTTATGGTTGCATCGATCACCCTTTCGCTTGATTTGCCGTCTTCAAAAGGATGTGA
Source organism: Flavobacteriaceae bacterium (assembly GCA_964220295.1). GTDB lineage: Bacteria > Bacteroidota > Bacteroidia > Flavobacteriales > Flavobacteriaceae > Christiangramia. The sequence goes on from CAXPUM010000026.1 coordinate 28,455, forward strand.
AAATTTCGCAAATTCTTCAATTTTAGCTATTAATTCAACTGGATATTCCGAAGCTTCTTTTAATGCATTTTCGATTTCAGAAGCATCCTTAATATTCAGCATATAATCCTGAGGCATATTATTGTCAATGGTCACAACTGGCTTGCGCTGCAAAACGAATTCTATTAAAGCCGAAGTCGTATCAGATAACATCAGATCTGCTTTTTTAAATAGCGGAATGAGGTTGGTCGTATCGTGATATATCAGATTATCATTCTGCAGATTTTTGAAATTGACTTTGATCTCTTCCGGAAGTTTTGGATGGAGCACTACATCAAAATGCCAGTTACCAGTTTTTGATAATCTCACAATTTCGTTCACCACTTCATCTTTTAAAGCTAAGCTGTAATGTTTTGTAAAAGTAGATGATATTAGCACGGTAGGTTTTGATTCTCTTTTCGGTTTTATTTCTAGGGGAAACAAAGGATCCATCTTTGACCAGCCTGTTTCGATCACCTCGAAAGTCTGATATTTTTTTTGCTGTTTTTTGAATGGTTCTGTGCTTGAAGGTCCCTGAGTGCAATAAAGATCAAAAAACCCTCTGATGACGAACTGATCTGTACCTTTTCTTTTATTAGCCGGAAAGCCGTGAAATATCTGAACTTTTAAACCTGGAAAGAAATCTGCAACCTGATCTGTAGCGGTCAAAACGATATGCGGGTCGTATTCGAAGACATCTGAAACTTCATTTAAAAGTTCCCCGTTCTCAGGAAAATGGGATTTTGGATACTCATTATCTGAAAACCATTTGACTTCGTAACCCCTTTTTTTAATTTCTTTTTGAAGAGGCAAGCCAATTGGCAACGCGTAAGTATGACTGATGTAAATTAAAAACCGGTATTTCATGAATGCCTTTTACAGAAGTCGATTAATTCATCCTGGAAAAATTCTGGTTTGAATTCCCGGTACATGGTCATATTTGCTGTTTTCAGCTGTTGTTGCGTTTTGTTTTCAAAAAGCTCCGGCTGGTAATCTCTTAAGTGTACAGATACATTCTGTTCGCCATCTTCAAAAATATTCCAGTTACCCTTGTTCAGTTCAGGGCAGTAAATCGCAAAAGTGGGAACGTTAAGTGCTTTTGCCATGTTAATAGCGCCTCCTTCGTTCCCGATCAGGGCATCACACTGAGAGGTGAGAGCGAGAAATTCCCGTAAATTTTTTCCGTAGACATCCCGGCGAATTTTTTGCTGAGTTTCTTCCTCGCAAAGATTGTAGATCGCAGTAACCTCGGCTTCTTGCGCTGGAATGTAATTCAGTATCAATACCGCCTCAAAATTTTGAGCAATTTTGTCTAAAACCTTCGCCATGAAAATAGAAGGATAGGTTTTGAGTTGCGAACTTCCCAGTACACTGATCATGAAAATGGTTTCTGCAGGGTCAATATTATTTTCTATTAAATATTGACGGGCTTCCTCACGCTCATTCCTTCGCAAATAAATCTTTGGCTTGAGATTTTTCTGGTAATCTTCAGTTAAAGGAGACAGAAGTCTCAGTCTTTTTTCAACAGCAGCTCCTGCGTTGGTTTCCGCTTCAATATTCCTGCTGAAAAGATGATTGCAAGCCAGTTTAGTGTACCATTTTTCGTAAGCCGATCTGATCTTGGCACCAGACAATCCTGTAACGGTTGCAGTAAGCGGGACTGATTGAACATCTATAACTGCATCATAATTCTGCTCACGAACAGCATTGATCAGGTAAACCGATTTGTCCTCTCTGCGGAAAGCCAAAACCTTATCTATAAAAGGATTGTTCCTAATCACCGGCATGGCGTGACGATAGACGAGGTAATGCAATTCAGCCCTTGGAAATTTGTTTCGCAAAGCTTCAAATAAGACTGAGGATGTCAAGACATCCCCAATCATTTTTAATTGTATTACCAGGATCTTCAAATCTGCTGAATTATACTGCTACGTTATATTCTCTCAACGCGTCGTTCAGAGAAGTTTTTTTATTAGTGCTTTCTTTTCGTTTCCCTATGATCAGCGCGCAAGGTACCTGGAATTCGCCGGCAGGAAATTTCTTCGTATAACTTCCTGGAATCACAACCGATCTTTCTGGAACATACCCCTTAAATTCCTTTGGTTCATCACCGGTTACATCAATAATTTTAGTAGAACCCGTCAATACAACATTTGCGCCGAGTACGGCTTCTTTTTCAACCCTGATTCCTTCTACAACGATACATCGTGAACCTATAAAGGCATTATTTTCAATAATTACGGGAGCGGCTTGCAACGGTTCCAGAACGCCTCCAATACCTACACCACCGCTGAGGTGTACATTTTTACCAATCTGCGCGCAACTGCCTACGGTAGCCCAAGTGTCTACCATTGTTCCTTCATCTACATAAGCACCGATATTTACATAACTTGGCATCAAGATGACACCAGAAGAGATATAAGCACCATGACGGGCTACAGCATTAGGAACTACTCGAATTCCCTTGGCTTTATAATCTTTTTTAAGCGGAATTTTATCATGGTATTCAAAAATACCTGCTTCAAGCGTCTCCATTTTCTGAATAGGGAAGTAAAGCACGACAGCTTTCTTTACCCACTCGTTCACCTGCCATCCATCTGCGGTTGGCTCGGCAACACGAAGTTCTCCTTTATCCAGAAGTTCTATAACTTCCCGGATGGCTTCGGTAGTTTCAACATCTTTTAACAGGTCCCGGTCTTCCCAGGCTTTTTCGATTTTTGCTTTAAGCTGGTCCATTTTCAATTTTTTTCAAATATAAGGCTTGCTGTCAATATTTATGCTCAAACCAATATAAACCTTACCTTTGCGTAAATTTTTGAAATGGCCAGGGTTCTTGCTCTAGATTACGGATTGAAACGTACCGGTATCGCGGTAACCGATGAATTGAAGATGATCGCATCAGGCCTTACTACGGTTCAAACTTCAGAATTATTGAAGTTCCTGGAAAATTACTTTCAGAAGGAAAATGTAGAGCGTGTTATCATTGGAGAACCTAGGAGAATGGATGATTCTTTTTCTGAAAATGAAGAAAATATCCAGCTGTTTCTCAAAGAATTTGTGAAAAAGTTTCCGCAGATGCCAACAGAAAGAATGGACGAACGTTTTACCAGTAAGATGGCTGTTCAGAGTATGATTGATAGCGGTTTGAAAAAGAAAAAAAGAAGAGATAAAGCATTGGTCGATGAGATCAGCGCTACGCTGATCCTGCAAAGCTGGCTTTATTAACCTAATCAATAAACCTTAAAGATGATTTTACCAATTGTTGCTTACGGTGATCCCGTGCTTAAAAAGAAAGCGAAGGAGATCGATAAGGATTATCCAAAGCTGGATGAGCTAATAAACAATATGTGGGATACAATGTATAATGCTTATGGCGTGGGACTTGCGGCGCCACAAATTGGTTTGCCCATAAGAATGTTCGTGATCGACCCGGCTCCCTTTGCTGAGGATGAAGAACTTACCGAAAAAGAGCAGGAGCAATTAAAAAATATGCGGAAAGTTTTCATTAATCCGCAGATTCTGGAAGAAGATGGCGAAGAATGGGCTTTTGGAGAAGGCTGTTTGAGCATTCCTGAAGTGAGGGAAGACGTTTTTCGGAAACCAGAGATCAAAATCGAATATTTTGATGAAAACTGGGAAAAACATACTGAAACCTTTGACGGACTTGCCGCCAGGGTTATTCAGCATGAATACGACCATATTGAAGGAATTCTTTTTACTGATAAACTTTCCAGCCTGAAAAAGCGTTTGATCAAGAGTAAGCTGGCCAGCATTTCAAAAGGAAAGATCAACGTGGAATACCGAATGCGCTTTCCAAATGCCAAAAAAGGCCGTTAAGATTTTTGAAAATACAATGGGACAGTTGATATTTGCCCAGCAAAAAGAAAAATTACTATGGGATTAGATAAGATTCTAGCTATTTCGGGAAAACCCGGTCTTTATGAACTAACTGCGCAAACCCGAGGAGGTTTTGTTGCAAAATCGATGCTTGACGGAAAAAAGATCGCCGTGAACATGCGCCACAATGTGAGTGTTTTGAGCGAAATCGCTATTT
>CAXPUM010000027.1:0-72095 GCA_964220295.1 Flavobacteriaceae bacterium
ATAATGATAGTCTTTAGAACGCTTTTCTCCTAGTTTAACGGCGAGTGTTATTTTATTCGCTTTTTCGTCGGAAATACGATCGCGCATATTGTTTACATTCAATACCGCAGCACTAAGCATTCCTACAGAAACTGCCGGAAAAAAACTGATCCAATCATGATCATGTGTGTAGAGGTAATAAGAGCCATAAACTGCCACCAGTCCGAAGAAAAGAAACACAAATAAATCTCCCATTCCTCTGTAACCATAAGCTGTACTGCCAACGGTGTATTTTATGGCCGCCACAATAGAAGCTATTCCCAATATTAAAAAAACCAAGGCCTCCAGCCATTTATCAATCCCAAATGAAGCATAGATCAATAGCACGGCCATTAGAAAAGTTACCAAAGCGGTGAGAAACATGGCCTGTTTCATTTCTTTTTGAGTGATCAAACCACTTTGAATGGCTCGCATTGGCCCTACCCGGTCTTCATTGTCTGTACCTTTCACACCATCGCCATAATCATTGGCGAAATTAGACAAAATTTGCAGGCCTAAAGTTGTACCAAGGGCCAGGCTAAAAATAGAGATACTAAAATAACCCTGGTGTGCAGCCACACTGGTTCCTACGAAAATTCCTGAAATAGACAAGGGAAGGGTTCGCAGGCGTGCTGCGCTGATCCAGGAAGAAAATTTATTCATTTAGTTCATAATTTTTACCAGTAATTCTTTCAGAAGATCTCCCTGGGAGACATTCGCTGCGCCCACCCCTTTGCTTTTTACATCGGTTTCCTGAATGAGAGAGATCGCGCGGCTTACTTTTTTCATCGGGTAGTTTCTTGCGCCGATAGCGTAATCTTTAACAAAAAATGGGTTAATCTTCAGTTCTTTTGCTACGGCCCCTTTCGATTTATCTGGAAGTCCGTGATATTGCAGAAGCTGAGAGAAATACGAAAAGAGAAGAGAAACCGTCACAATAATTGGGTTATCCCTTGGGTTCTGGGCAAAATAATTAGCAATTCGGTGCGCTTTTAAAGAGTCTTTTTCCCCGATTGCATTCCGAAGCTCAAAATTGTTGAAATCTTTGCTGATCCCTATATTTTCTTCGATCAGTTCCGGCGTAATAGAAGTTCCTTTCTGGCAGATCAACTGCAGTTTCTGCAATTCGTTATCGATCTTTCCAAGGTCATTCCCCAAAAATTCCACCAGCATTTGTGAGGCTTTTGGCGAGACCGGATAACCTCGAGATTTCATAGTCCGGATGATCCAATCACCCACCTGATTCTCGTAAAGCTTTTTGCCTTCGAAAACCACACCGGTCTTTTTAATGATCTTATGCAGTTTTTTCCGTTTATCGAGTTTACGATATTTGTAGCAGATCACTAAAACTGTGGTAGGCTGCGGATTTTCAGCATAATCGGTTAATTTTTCGATGGTGCGGGAAAGATCCTGGGCTTCTTTTACGATCACGACCTGCCTTTCAGCCATCATCGGGTAGCGCTTGGCATTGCTTACAATCTCATCCACGCTGGTATCTCGACCATAAATGATCATCTGGTTAAAACCTTTTTCCTCTTCAGATAATAGATTATCCTCGATATAGTCAGAAATCTTATCTACATAGTAAGGTTCTTCACCGGTTAGAAAATAGATAGGCTTGATCCTGCCTTGCTGGATATCGGTTACGATTTGTTTCGCCTCGTCCACAGAAAGTTTTTCAGTTTAATTAGAATTGAACCGGAGTTCAGAATGGCAAATTTCTTTATTACTTTTGACCCATGCAAAAGCTGAATTTCCCACCTTATTCATTCAGGTTCAAAAATAGCGAAAATAAAATAGCTGTTTTTGACGATCAGCGGAAAAAATTTGTGATCCTTACTCCAGAAGAATGGGTACGGCAACATTGTGTTCAGTTTTTGAAAAATCAGAAGAATTTCCCGGCTTCGCTTATCAATGTAGAAAAACAACTGAAAATTGCCGGGCTTACAAAACGTTATGATATCGTTATTTTTAACAGTGACGGGAGCATCCAGCTCATTGTGGAATGCAAAGCACCTTCCGTTAAGATCACCCAGGAAACTTTTGACCAGATCGCCCGTTATAACCTGAGCCTCCAGGCAGATTACCTCATGGTTACAAACGGCTTACAACATTATTACTGCCAGATGGATTATGAAGCTGAAAACTATAATTTTCTAACCGAAATTCCAGAATATTCCCGCGTATGAAGACCGCTGTAGTTATATTGAACTGGAATGGTCGTGCATTACTCGAACAATTCTTACCCTCAGTCATTCAGCATTCTTCGGAAGCAACCGTATACGTGGCAGATAACGCTTCTACAGACGATTCGATGGCATTTCTGCGGAAGAACTTTTCGGAAATAAGAATCATCCAAATTCCCGAAAACTTGGGTTATGCCGGTGGTTATAATTTTGCCATTGAAAAGCTTTCCGAAGACATCATTATATTACTAAACAGTGATGTTGAAGTAACCGAAAATTGGCTAAAACCGATGCTTTCTTATTTTCAAAATGATCCGAAAATTGCGGCTATCCAGCCAAAGATCCTGGATTACAAGAACAAAGAAAAATTCGAATATGCCGGTGCTGCCGGTGGCTTTATAGATCGTTATGGGTATCCTTATTGCCGCGGCCGAATTTTTCAGGAGCTCGAAGAAGATCATGGGCAGTTTAACGAAAATGCAGAAATCTTCTGGGCGAGTGGTGCTTGTTTAGCCGTTAGAAATTCAGCTTTTAAAGAAATTGGCGGGCTGGATGAAGATTTTTTTGCGCACCAGGAAGAGATAGACCTCTGCTGGAGGTTTCAGAATAATGGATACAAAATAGGATATTGCGGAAATTCCCGAATTTATCATGTTGGTGGCGCCACGTTAAATGAGATGAATCCACATAAGACTTACCTTAATTTTCGCAACAACCTTTACCTGCTTCTTAAGAATCTGAAAGGCACTGATTTGCTGTTAATTATCTTTTCCAGGATGATTTTAGACGGAATTGCGGCGTTTAAGTTCTTATTTGAAGGAAAGTTCAATCATTTTTTTGCCGTTTTCCGGGCTCATTTATCCTTCTATTCCAATTTGGAGAAAATGTATAAAAAGCGTGGAAAATACTACTACCTCACGAAATATTACCAGCATACCTCCGTTGTATACGCTCATTATATTGAAGGTAAAAACAAATTTGACCAGCTCTAGCAAAATTGTTAGCAAGGAATTGTTAAAATACCTTTACAGCTATCTATTTTTTTGATATTTTTGGTCATTCTAACATTTAAAAATTTAAGAAACGAGTTATGAAAAAAATCATGCTTTTATCGGCAACAATTGCCATTCTACTTTCTTCTTGTGTTTCTCAAAAAAAATATAAGGAACTGGAAGCTAAGCAGAGAGAAACTCAGGATGAGTTGAATACAGCTACAGTAAAGCTTAATCACTGTCTTGATGAGAAAGAACGTCTGAACGAACAAATCTCAACTCTAAATAACACCAACGCTGCACTACTTAACAACGTAGGAAACCTTGCGACTCTTTCTAAGAAAGAAGCAGAAAATATGGAGCGTTCACTAGAGAGCATCAAAGAAAAAGATCTTGCGATCCGTTCTATGCAGGATGCAATGAACAAGAAAGATTCTGTAACCCTTGCATTGGTTACTTCTCTTAAAGGAGCTCTTGGAAATATGAACGATGAGGACATCGAGATCAATGTTGAAAAAGGTGTGGTTTATGTTTCTATTTCTGATAAATTATTATTCGATAGTGGTCGCTATAATATTACTGACAGAGCTAAAGAAGTTCTTGGTAAAGTAGCTACCGTTGTGAAAAACAAACCAAATATCGAATTTATGGTTGAAGGTCATACTGATAATAAACCAATCAGTACCTCAATGTTCGAGGATAACTGGGATCTTAGTGTGAAGCGTGCAACTTCTGTAGTACGTGTACTTCAGGATGAGTTTGGTGTTGAGCCTGCTCGTATGACTGCTGCTGGTAGAAGTTATTATGTACCAGTTGCTTCAAACGATACTGCTGAAGGTCGTGCTAAGAACAGAAGAACTCGTATCGTAGTACTTCCTAAGTTAGATCAATTCTACAGCATGATTGAAGAAGGTATGGAGAAAGCAACGAATGCTAGCGCTCCTCAAGAATAAGACATTTCACATATGTTTTGAAAAGCCCTGTATTAACAGGGCTTTTTCTTTTTATGATAATATCTTTCTGATTTTCAATATTTTATATATAAATTAGGCACAGGGAAAAATCAAAACTTATTGTATGAAGGGACAACAACTATCTCGATGCAGATGGCTGGCATTCGTTGTAATCTCTATCATTTTATCCTGTTCCAACCCTACTTCAATCAACTACCCGCAGGATGAATTTTTAGAAGCCGATCTTAAGTCCAGTGCACAGAATTCTGAAGACGACCTTTACCAGTGTATACCGCGTTATTTCGATGACACCATACTGGATCAACCTTGTGAATTAACTGCCTTCGGCAATATTATTTCTAACTATCTCGAAGCATTTTTCAGCGATGAAGTTTTTTATGATGAGGAAAACATTTTCGATTTTAATATAGTCGAGCGATATGTCTCGTTAAACCGAAACTACATCACGCACTACCGCGGGCCTGTCTATTTTGGCGAAGACGGTCGCTACACGAATACTGTTAGAAATGTAAAGCGAAAACTGGATAGATTCTGGAAACTGGATCATGAGGTGGTGATCAATGCTCAACATGTAATAGATCTCAATGACCGTGAAACCTTGGCAGATATGATCGAGAGTTTTGATAGGGATGTTCCAAATAGGGAAGAATCCTATAGGCGTGCCGATCATATGCTTCAAATGAGTTCCAAATCTGAAGTTTTACCAGAAAGTCCGTTTTTCGCAATGGAAGCTTTTTCCAAAACGAATGGCCTTATAGTTATCGGTGATGGTCTGATTGAAACTTTTGCATTGATGGGTATCGACGAGAAGCTGGCTTACAAAGCGGTGCTTTCCCATGAATGGTGGCACCAGGTGCAGGCCGATCATCCTGAATGGAAATCAAGATTGGACTTCAATCATTCATCTGATTATTCAAAATATGTTGAATTACAGGCCGATTTTGCTTCAGCCTATTATTTGACACATAAAAGAGGTGAAGCTGCAAACTGGAGACAGATCGAACACTTTTTCGAAATTAGTTACAGCATTGGCGATTGCTTTCCTCAAAGCTCGAGCCATCACGGTTCGCCTTATGAACGACTGGAAGCCGCCCATATGGGTTACGATCTGGCAAATGACGCGAGACGAAAAGGAAAAATTCTTTCAGCCACCGAATTATACAATTATTTCATAGAAAACTACAACTAAAAAAAGCTCCCTACTGGGAGCTTTAAATTTCAATAAATTTCAAATTTTAGCTTTTTAGAAAATCAATAAAAATCTTATTGAATTCTTCGGTATGCGTTAACACCAATCCATGAGGCGCACCTTCAATTACTTTATAGTTCGCTTGCCCGATCATGTCAGCGCTCTTCTTCCCGGAAATTTCTATAGGCACGATTTGATCCGCATCTCCATGTACTACGAGAGTAGGAACGTCAACTTTTTTGAGATCTTCTCTAAAATCGGTCAAACCGAAACTGTCAACACAATCAATAGTCGCTTTCGGCGAAGCATTACAGGCAATGCTCCAATAGAAATTCGCCAGGTCTTCACTAATCCTATCTTTATTATCATCGAAATTCAAAAACTGTTTTCCGAAGCCTGCTAAAAATCCTGGACGATCTTTTCTAATATCTTTTTTGAATCCTTCAAAAACTTCTTTCTCCAATCCTTCTGGATTATCATCTGTTTTCAGCATGAATGGAGGTACTGCTGAAATTAAAGCCGCTTTTGCCAGTTTAGAGGTTCCATAGTTACCAATATACCTGGCAACTTCTCCACCACCCATTGAAAATCCAACGATAATGGCATCAACCAGACCTAGTTTGGTGATAAGGTCATTCAGGTCTTCTGCTAAAGCATCATAACTATATGGCCCCCATGGTCGATCACTTTGACCGAATCCTCTTCGATCGTAGGTAATACATCTAAAGCCAGCTTCTACGATTTTTTCAACCTGGTATTCCCACATCTTACCGCTAAGTGGCCACCCATGAATCAGTATTACTGGTTGCCCTTCCCCATAATCTTCATAAAAAAGTTTAACCTTATTTCCTTTTTGCTCACTTGTTGTTTCTATAAAGCTCATAACTATTTTTTCTTTAATTAAACAATTAATAGAGACCTATAGAAATATTAAAATGGGTTTAGCAGGTAATTAACTTACTTTCTTAAAGATTTGAAAATCACATGATTTCTATACTTCCCTTTCCTTCCCTGATCACTTCAGGTTCTGGAGTGGTGAGATCGATAACCGTGGATGGGATATTATCTCCATAACCACCATCTACGACAATATCGACCAGATTTTCCCATTTTTCCTTGATCAATTCCGGGTCGGTAGTATATTCCAATACCTCATCCTCATCACGAATAGAAGTTGAAACAATAGGATTGCCTAATGCTGATACTATTGCTTTACAAATATTATTATCAGGTATCCTGATTCCTACTGTTTTTTTCTTTTTAAAGACATTTGGTAGATTATTCCCGCCTGGAAGGATAAAAGTATAAGGCCCCGGCAGGCAACGCTTCAAGATTTTGAAAGTGGCTGTATCTATTTGTTTAACATAATCTGAAAGATTGCTAAGATCCTCACAGATAAATGAAAAATTGGCTTTCTCCAATTTGACATTTTTGATCTGGGCAATTTTTTCCAGTGCACTCACATTGGTAATATCACAACCCAAACCATAAACGGTATCAGTTGGATAAATTACCAAGCCTCCATTTCGTAAAGTCTGGACTACTTTCTGAATTAATTTTGGATTGGGGTTCTCGTCATAAATACGAAGTAATTCGGCCATGGCTGGTTATTTTAAAATTTCTGAATCGATTTTATTAGGAAATCCAGATCTAGGCCTTTTCCACTTCACTTTCCAGCTTCAATACTTTACTTCCATCATCCTGCTTGATATAAAGAGCTTTGTTACCTTCTTCCCCTTCACGAGTAATCTCACTACCATCAATAGTCTTGGTAACTTTTTTCGAATAAGTTGAAACCACCTCGCCTTTTGCGGTTCCATTTCCCCATTTCCATTTCACTGTACTTCCTTCTCTAATCATAACTTTTTCTTTTGAAGATACTAAGAAAGAGTTTTGACTAGCCAGTTAATAACAGAAGTTTAACGACAGTTTATTATGATAAAACCTTCAGTTTCGCGAACCGCAGTAAAAGCTTTTTGATTCCTCCTTCATCAAAATCGATCTCGGCCTTACGGTCCTGACCAATGCCTTCCAGCTTAATAACTTTCCCTTTCCCGAAGCGCATATGCTCTACCTCATCACCCTCTGAAAGTTCCAGAGTATTTCTCGCTTTAGCCGGCTCAGTAGCTGCGGGTTTTAATTTACGCAGCTTTCGCAGTTGTTCTTCACTAGGTTTATGAGAAGGTGGCGGAGTACTACTTTTCGGCTTGGTCTGCCTTAATTTCGATTTATCAACCTCATCACCAAAAATATCGGTATTGATTAACGGCTTGTATTTATAATCATCCTGTGGCACCAGCATATCGAGATACTGTTCATCAATTTCTTCGATAAATCGGCTTGGTTCCGCATCTACCAGTTTTCCCCAGCGATATCTTGATTGCGTATAAGTCAGGTACGCCTGAGTTTCAGCCCTGGTGAGAGCTACATAAAATAGGCGCCTCTCCTCTTCCAGTTCGCTACGGGTATTCATGCTCATGGCGGAAGGAAAAAGGTCTTCTTCCATCCCTACGATATAGACATATGGAAATTCCAGGCCTTTAGCGAGATGGATCGTCATCAAAGCCACGCGGTCTTCGTCTGAAGTATCCTTATCCATATCAGTAGCAAGAGCCACATCTTCTAAAAATTCGGAAAGGGAACCGGTTGCATCAGCCAGTTCCCTCTGACCTTCCACAAAATCACGAATACCATTCAGTAATTCTTCAATATTTTCAATCCGTGCAATTCCCTCCGGGGTTCCATCTTTTTTTAGCTCCTGTACTAAGCCGGTTTTTCTGGTAACGGTTTCTGCAACCTGGAACGCGTCGCTCGTTTCGTTCAGAATCGCAAAACTTTTGATCATATTTACGAAATTCTGCAATTTGGTTTGAGTTCCGCGATTGATATTTAAATTGAGATTATTCAAGTTTTCAATAACCTCGAATATGGATCGGCCATGCTCATTTGCCGCAATGCTGAGACGATCCATAGTGGTAGAACCAATTCCCCGAGCCGGATAATTGATCACTCTTTTCAAAGCTTCTTCATCTTTTGGATTCAGTATCAGCCTTAAATAAGAAAGCACATCTTTGATCTCTTTCCGTTGATAAAAGGACAATCCGCCGTAAATTCGATAGGGAATATCTTTCTTTCGCAGCGCATCTTCCATCGCCCTACTCTGCGCATTGGTTCTATACAATATGGCGAAATCACCATTTCCAAGCTGATTTCGCATTTTAGTTTCAAAAATTGAACTGGCCACATAACGCCCTTCTTCACCATCGGTCAGCAATCTGTTTACCACGATCTTGGGTCCATCATCATTAGCCGTCCAAACTATTTTTTCCAGTTTGGTCTTATTCTTATCGATAATGGAATTCGCGGCATTTACAATATTTTTAGTAGACCGATAATTCTGCTCCAGGCGATACATTTGCACATCTTCATAATCCTTCTGGAAATTCAGAATATTATTGATATTCGCTCCACGGAAGGCATAAATACTTTGCGCATCATCACCCACAACACAGATATTCTGGAATTTATCGGAAAGTGCCCGAACGATCAAGTACTGGCTATGGTTGGTATCCTGGTACTCATCTACCAAAATATAGCGAAAACGGTTTTGATATTTATGAAGTACATCGGGAAAACGGTTCAGCAGTTCATTTGTTTTCAGCAGAAGATCATCAAAATCCATTGCTCCTGCCTTAAAACAACGATCTACATATTCTTTATAAATCTCTCCCAGTCTCGGTTTTTTAGACATGGCATCAGCCTCCTGTAATTCCGGGTTTTGAAAATAAGCTTTTACCGTTATCAGACTATTCTTGTAGGAGGAGATTCGACTATAAACCTGCTTATATTTGTAAACATCCTTATCCAGCCTAAAATCTTTAATGATCGCACGAATAACACTCTGAGAATCCTGTGTATCGTAAATGGTAAAATTGGAGGGATATCCGAGTTTATCGGCTTCAAATCGCAGAATTTTGGCAAAAACAGAGTGAAATGTTCCCATCCACAAATTCTTGGCCTCGCTATTCCCCACGATCTTTGCGATACGCTGTTTCATTTCCCGCGCCGCTTTATTGGTAAAGGTTAAAGACAGGATATTAAAAGGATCCACTCCCTGTTCCATCAAGTAAGCGATACGATAGGTCAATACCCTGGTTTTACCTGATCCGGCACCCGCGATAACGATCATTGGCCCATCTTTTTGTAGCACCGGGGCTCTCTGTGCGTCATTTAATTCGGCTAAATATGATTCCAAATTTTCCTCCGTTTTAAAAGAGCTGAAAGGTAAAGAAAATGCCAAAAAAAGGAAACCGAAGTTAAAGTCATTTATAAACAATACGCTGGCCCCGAGGTTTTGCGATATTATTTGATATCTTTAAAATTCTTAATTGTAAAGACAGCTTCCTTTTTTCATGAAATCATTCTTTTTTTCGGCATTTCTGATCTTTTCAATACCATTGTTGGCGCAAAAACCGGTTCCGGGTCCTGTTATACCTGAATATGGTAAGATCTTCCAAACCAAAACCGATTTTAAGACGGATACCACCCAGGTGGTTAAGGTTGTTTTTGATATCACCAGCTCAAGCGATCCTGGCGAGCCTAGTATGTATATCACCAGTGTGGCTCGATACCTGAATATGATGGTGATGGATGGAATGCCGAAAGAAAAAATGAACATAGCAATCGTGCTTCACGGTTCGGCAATATTCGATTTAATGAAGGACAGCTATTATCATATGGAATATCCAGATAATCCCACAAATCCAAATCTCGGTTTACTGCAGGCGCTTAGTAAAAACGGGGTAGAGATCATCACCTGCGGACAAAGCCTTGCGCTACGCCAGATCGAAAAGAAAATGATTTATGACAAAACCGCTGTTGCACTTTCTGCAATGACTGCAGTCATACAGTTACAAAACCAGGGTTACCAACTCATAAAATTCTAAAGATGAAAAACTTAAATTATTTGCTGCTGTTTATTCCTTTCTTCGGAATTTCCCAGGGCTCTTCAATTCCCGAAAAAGAATTTTCAAATATTGAGGACAAAGTGATCGAATGGCGACGCGATATTCATGAACATCCGGAATTGTCCAACCGGGAATTTGAAACGGCAAAAAAGATCGCTGCCCACCTCGAAAGTCTAGGCATCGAAACAAAAACCGGAGTGGGAAAAACTGGTGTGGTTGGAATTCTGAAAGGCGATAATCCAGGAAAAGTCGTTGCGCTAAGAGCCGATATTGATGCATTACCAGTAACTGAAAAAAACGATCTTCCATTTAAATCTAAGGTTGAAACAGAGTTCTTAGGGTCTAAAACTGGAGTGATGCATGCCTGTGGACATGATACACATACCGCCATCTTGATGGGTGTTGCTGAAATTCTATCTCAGCATACAGACAAAATCAACGGTACGGTAAAGTTTATTTTTCAGCCGGCAGAAGAAGGAGCGCCACCAGGTGAAGAAGGTGGAGCGGCTTTGATGATCAAAGAAGGTGTTCTAAAAAGTCCAGATGTAGATGCCATATTTGGGCTGCATATTAATGCTGCTACTCCGGTGGGGACGATACGTTACAAACCGGAAGGAACGATGGCAGCAGTAGAAAGATTTGTCATAAATGTTAAAGGTGTTCAGGCCCATGGCTCAGCACCCTGGAGCGGTGTGGATCCTGTTTTAATCTCTGCAAAGATCATTGATGGCTTGCAAACTATCATTAGCCGTAATGCAGATTTAACTGAATCTGCCTCAGTAATAACCGTCGGAAAAATCAGCAGTGGAGTGCGTTTTAATATAATCCCGGAAACTGCAGAAATGATCGGAACCGTTCGAACCTTGGATCCAGACAATAAAAAATTGATTCTTGACAGGATGAGAGAAATGGTTCCGCAGATCGCAAAAGCATATGGTGGGGAAGCTACTATCGAAATACAGAATAATACTGCCATCACCTATAACGATCCTGAACTGACCTCAGAAATGCTTCCAACACTTCAAAAGGTTGCCGGAGACTCGAATGTAGAATTGGTTAAAGCTACAACTGGTGGGGAAGATTTCAGTTTTTATCAGGAAGAAGTTCCCGGCCTCTTTTTCTTTTTAGGCGGAATGCCTCAAGGTGGAGAACCAACAAGACACCACACCCCTGGTTTTTATGTTGATGAAAGCGGAATGTTGCTTGGTGTAAAAACCATGAGCCAGCTCGCAATTGATTATTTGAACAAATAATAAATTATGCAAGTTTTACTAGATTTTCTATCGGCCATAAGCTGGTGGCAATGGCTGTTGATCATACTTTTCATTATCGCGCTCGCCGATATTGTTCAGAAGAAACATACCATCATGCACAATTTTCCGGTTGTAGGCCACCTGCGTTACTTCCTGGAAAGCATCGGTCCGGAACTTCGGCAATATATCGTGGCAAACAATCGTGAAGAATTGCCCTTCAATCGCCGAGAACGAGGCTGGGTCTATGCCTCTGCGAAAAATGAAAATAATTATGAAGGTTTTGGAACCGACCAGGATATTTATAGCACGCATTACGTTTTCATCAATAATTCGTTACTGCCTTACAAACTTCCGGAAGGTCACCCCAACCGAAAAAATTCCGGGTTGATTCCCTGTGCCAAGGTCATGGGAGCTTACAATAAGCGGAAAAGACCTTTTAGACCGGCTTCTATCATCAACGTCTCCGCAATGAGTTACGGTTCCCTGTCTTCAAAGGCAATCGAGTCTTTAAATCGAGGTTGCAAGCTCTCCGGATCGTATCATAATACCGGCGAGGGAGGTTTTTCACCTTATCATCGAACTGGAGCCGATGTGGTTTTCCAGATCGGTACCGGTTATTTCGGGGTTCGGGATGAAAATGGAAATTTTTCTATGCAGAAGCTTGTGCATGTGGTGAATGAAAATCCTGAGATCAGGGCAATTGAAATCAAACTTTCTCAAGGAGCCAAACCCGGGAAAGGTGGCGTACTTCCCGCAGCAAAAATTTCCAAAGAAATTTCAGAAATTCGCGGAGTACCAATGGGCCAGGATGTTGTTTCCCCGCCTTATCATTCTGCTTTCGATTCCGAAGAAGGTTTAATGGATTTTATTGAAGATATTGCTGAAAACACTGGTCTTCCCGTCGGAATCAAGGCGGCAGTGGGACATTTGAACGGCTGGCATAACCTTGCACGACTTATGCTTAAAAGAAATCACGGCCCGGATTTTATTACTATTGATGGTGGTGAAGGAGGAACAGGAGCTGCGCCACCCAGTTTTGCAGATCATGTTTCTATACCATGGATCTATGCCTTTACAGATGTTTATAAGATTTTCAAAGAAAATAATCTCACTGACCGAATCGTTTTCATCGCATCGGGTAAACTCGGGTTTCCGGCTAAAGGAGCAATGGCTTTTTCACTTGGTGCCGATTGTATCAACGTTGCCCGCGAAGCTATGATGAGCATTGGTTGCATACAAGCACAAAGTTGCCATACCAACACCTGCCCTTCCGGAGTTGCTACACAGAATAAGTGGTTGCAGGCGGGAATCAATGTTGATGAAAAAGCGATGCGCGCAAACTTTTACTTTACCAAATTCAGAAAGGAATTGCTTCAGATAAGCCATGCTTGCGGTTACGAGCATCCAAGCCAGTTTACCATGGAAGATGCTGACATAAACCTGAGTGATAAAAACCTGGCCAAGACCCTGGCAGAGACTTTCCATTATGTAAAAGAAGAAGTACCTTTCACATCCGTTCAGGATCTTTTAAATTGTCCGCATCTTGGAGGAAACCTGAATCTTGATAAATTACGAGAAACCGAAGAAGCCATTCATTAATTAAAGAGAATGAACCAAACTGAAATTTTAGATTTTCTATTCGCCATTTTACCAGCCATAATCGTTGGTGCCGTGGCATTTTATTTTTTTCACTCCTATATGAAGAATGAGGAAAACAGAAGAAGATTCATGCTTTACAGGGAAAATCAGAAAACCGCGTTGCCAATCAAATTACAGGCATATGAACGCATGACTTTATTTTTGGAACGAATTTCCCCTGGTAAATTATTGTTCCGGGTCAAGCCAACTGAAGATGACAGTAAATCTTACGCAAATTTACTTGTCGCCAATATCGAACAGGAATTTGAGCATAATCTTGCGCAACAGATCTATATTACTTCGGAATGCTGGGATTATATTAAAACTTCTAAAAACGCCACGATCACGCTTATTCGAAATGCTTCTGCAAAAGAACAGGTCAATACGGCTGATGATTTGAGGGATATCATCCTTAAAAATCTTATGGAAAAACAATCACCTACAGAGGCGGCTTTGGCATTTATTAAAAAAGAAGTTAGAAACCTAGCTTAAACCAGGATGAGCGCTGAGCTTTAAGTTCCATATCTTTTTTCTCGGCATATTCAAAACCTTCCTGCCACCATTGAGTCATCGCCTTCTTGTTGAAAACGAGCGAATTTTCAGTTAATTTGGTTGGAGTGTAATACGTATTCAGTTTGACCTTTTTGTTAAGCGCGGCAAGTTTTCCTTCAACAATATCATGATATTCCACCTGGTCCAGTAAAAATCCGAAGAGATTGATCATGAGTGAAAAAGGATTCTTACCCAGCACTTTATTATATTCCATATTTTCAGCTTCCAGAATAATCGCATCCACTTCGGTAGCACCACGTTTTATGGCCTCCCGAATGGGAACAACGCATCCCAGACCACCATCGGCATATTCAAAACCATTCTTATTGGCCAGGCTCATAAAAGGAATATAATTGCAACTAATCCAGATCCAGTCACAGAAATCGTCATATTCAAATTCGTGAATCGACTTGTACTCTACCCTGTTTTTTGACAAATTGGAAACGGTGACCACCACATCTTTAACTTTGCTGCGCAGTTCGATAAAATCCTGGTGGGAAAAATTTTTTCTGATATTTCGTTTCAAAGCTTTACTCTCCCCAAATGTCCGTTTTTGCTTCACAAACTGCCAGAACATGTTAAAATAGTTTATAGTAACATACTCCCGGCCTTCTTTCCGCTTGACGACAAAAGGATTTAAACTGAAAATTTTACGCTGAGTGACATTCGTATAAATATCATAGATCTTCTGAATATTCCCGGCTGCAAGGTGAGGAATGAGCAGACTGCCCGTAGAAGTCCCCAGAAAAAGATCATAATTCCTCTTTTTCTCCTGGATTAAATACTGTGCGACTCCTCCGGCAAAAGCTCCCTTGCTTCCTCCTCCAGATATTACGAGTGCTCGCATTAAGGTTCTATTTGATTAATTTCTTTATTCTGATTTCTGGCAAATTCAACGCCACTTTCCCACCACATGGTCATCTTCTCTTTATCAAAAATAAGGGAATTCGTTGTCAAAACACTTGGAGTATAATAAAAATTGAGAATGGCGTCCTTATTTGCCGCGGCAAATTTCCCAATTCGAATATTCTGGGTTTCGATACGGTCCAGCATAAAAGCAAACAGATTCGTAATGAGTGAAAATACATTTTTGGAAGGCAATCTATTAAAATGGGTCACCTCCGTTTGCAAAATGATCGCATCTACTTCTGTGGCGCCGCGTTTTACAGCTTCCTCGATAGGTACCATGGAACCCAAACCACCATCGGCATACTCACAGCCATTTTTTTTCACCAGGCTCATAAATGGCGTATAATTACACGAAATCCAGATCCACTCTATAAAATCTTCATAATCATAATCCTTAATGCTCTTATACTCCACTTCATTCAGCGAAAGATTGGATACGGTAACCACTATATCCTTATCAGACGCCTTCAATTCATAGAATTCTTCCCTGGTGAGCGTATCAGCGATTAATTGTTTCAAATTATGGCTTTCGCCGAAAGTTTTACTGCCCTTTAAAAAATTCATCAGCACATTAAAGTGGTTGATGCTTATATTTTGATGACCATGTTTTTGTTTGATCAAGAAAGGCCTATTACTGAAAATACTCGACTGGTTAACCGAAGTGTAGATCTTCCTTATTTTATCTACTTTTCCCAATGCCATGTGCGATATCAGCAAACTACCGGTTGAAGTCCCGATAAAAATATCGTAATTCTTTTTCTTTTCCTCGATAAGGTATTGGGCCACACCACCTGCAAAGGCGCCTTTACTACCTCCTCCGGAAATAACCATCGCTCGCATCAGCCTTCAATTTTTGTTTTGAGAAATCGCGTTTCGGTTTCGTCCATATTTTCCGAAATCGAAATTATTTTATCTCGATATTCCTGGTTGTCCAGCAATTCTCCCAGCAACTGCCTGCAAAAATCTCTAAAATTGTAATTAGGATTGGTCGTTCCTTTGATCAGGCTTTCCAAACTGCTTTCATTAAAAGCGGCAATTTGGTATAAATAACTGAAAGCGTTTTGCTGAATTTCTATCGGCTGCCAGGAATCTGTATAACCCGCTAATTCCTGGTAATACTGCTGATTCTTGCCTGTTTCGTAGTTTGGTGATACGAGGTTCAGCGTCAGGCACAGCATTCTTACATTTTTATTGTAAAATCCTTCCACATTTTTCAATTGCTGAAAATAGTTCGGCCTCGAATCAGGAAATGTTGACCACAATTTAAATAAAGCAGCTTCTTTGGTAACATAAGAATCATCCTCCAGCAGCGATTCAAAATTCTTTTTCAGGCTCTGCGGAATTTTTTGCAATGTTTCTGCTACCGCCTGGCGAACATAAAGATTTCCGCTTTCGAGTGCTTTTTCATATAGAATTAAAGCATCTTCAGAATTATTTCCGTCTAACTGATGCACCACTTCCTGCCCTATGTAATCATTAACCGGGAAATTGAGCGCCTCGTTCAAATAATCAAATTTTTGATCTAACGGAGTTTCACGTAAGGCTGCAACCAGCAAGTATTGTTTGATGAATTCAGATTTTTTCAGCGATTCCAACGCCTGTGTAGCTTTAAATGCTGACTGCTCCAGCCAGTCTTTTTTAAACTGACTCAGATCCTGCCCGGAAGCCATTTCCATTTCTGAAAGAAAGGCATCAGTATCGGCATTTTTGAAACTGTATAAGCTTAGATAATTCTTTACGCCAGATCTAAATGCCTCATCGCCCACCATGTCTCTTAAAATATGCAGAGCCCAGGCACCTTTTTGATAGTAGGTCAAGGAACTGTTGCCATTACGAACTAAGGTCTGCCCCTGCCCTTTATCACTTAATTCCTTTAGTTGTTCCGCCGTTTGGTATAGTTTCCAATAATAATAATCTTCTCCGAAAATCTCCTTTTCCGCCAGTAGAGCGTAATAGGTTGAAAAACCTTCATTCAGCCAGTGATGCCTTCCAGATTTCTCGGTAACCAAGTCACCAAACCATTGATGAGCAAGCTCATGCGCATTGACATTAACGTAATTCTGATCGTTAAAGCCAATAGAATCGGTTACCAGTGATTCGGCAAAAATGGTTGTACTGGTATTTTCCATCCCGCCATACAGAAAGTTCATTGCCGGTACCTGTTTATAATTCTGCCAGGCAAATGGTACTCCGATCTCTTTTTCAAAAAAGTCAAATATTTCTTTCGAATATCTATAAGTGGGTTCCGCTTTCAGCGAATCTTTAGGTCGATAATACATGGTTAGCGGAATTCCAGATTCCGAAACCGCGGTTATCGAATCAAATTTGCCAGCCGCCATGGCAACAAGATAACTGCTCATTGGCTCCTGCATATCATATTCCCAGCGAACCAAGGAATCATTTACAGTAGAACGATTTTTCAGAACACCATTCGCGATTACTTGAAAGTCTGAAGGAAAATTATAAACTATATCAAATTCCGTTTTTTCCTGCATTTCATCAAAACTTGGGAGCCAGCTGGAGGTGTATTTCCCCTGCCCTTGCGTCCAAATCTGCTTTTCAGTAGCCGGAAGATTTTTTTGCCAATTGATGAAATATATGGCCTTGGTTGGATCAACAGAATAATTCAGCTGAACATTATTTTCCGCAGAAGGTTTAAAATCACTAAGAATATAGATTCCGGTTTCATCCTGGTAGAAATCGGCCTTTTCACCATTCAATTTTACATCATGAAACTGCATTTTTCGCCCATCGATTTTCAGAGTATCCGCATTTTTCAAAATTTCAAATTCAATCGCTACGGTTCCAGAAACATGTTTCTTATATGGCTGAATGGTCACTTCTGCTTGAATTCGCTTCATGTCAAATTCAGTTAACTGGTCATGAGTGGTTTGCTGAGCCTGTAAATGGATTGCCGAAAAGAATACTAGAAAGATTATGAGTCTATGCATGAAATGCTGGCGAATTACCTATGCAAATTACAAAATCAAGCTATGAAAGCATAAAAATTTTTCAGAAAGCCCCTGAATCTTCATTTTTGAACGGGTTTTAATATCTTCGCTTCTATGATCCAGAATCTCCTGCAAACTCCCATAGAATATCTCAAAGGTGTTGGCCCAAATCGAGCCGAAACGCTGAGAAAGGAACTGGGTATTGCCACTTACAGAGATCTGATCAATTTTTTTCCCAATCGCTACATCGATAAAACCAGGTTTTATAAGATCAATGAACTTCAGCGCAGTAGTGCAGACGTGCAGGTAGTTGGAAAAATCGTGCACCTCAAAACCGTGGAGCAAAAAAAAGGAAAGCGTCTGGTTGCCGATTTTGTAGATGATACCGGCCGGATGGAATTAGTCTGGTTTCGAGGTCATAAATGGATCAGGGAAAATATCAAACTAAATGTTCCTTATGTAATCTTCGGAAAAACGAACTGGTTCAACGGAACATTCAGCATGCCGCACCCGGAAATGGAATTGCTCGCAGACTATAAAAAGAATTTGCGTACGGCAATGCAACCCGTTTACCCTTCGACTGAACTCTTGCAGAAAAAGGGAATTACAAACCGGGTGATCATGAAACTGATCCAGGAAGTGGTGAAACAATCTGGCTTAAAATTCAGCGAAAGTTTGAATGAAGAGATCGTTCGCGAACTTAAATTAATTTCGAAATCTGAAGCACTTTTTAATGTTCATTTTCCGAAGAGTCAGGAGCTATTAGCAAAGGCACAATTCCGATTAAAATTCGAAGAATTATTCTTCGTTCAATTACAATTGATCAGAAAAAATTTACTCCATAAAAGGAAAATTAAGGGCTTTGTTTTTGATGAAATTGGGACCAATTTCAATAGCTTTTATAAAGACCATTTACCATTCGATTTAACCGGCGCTCAGAAAAAAGTTATCAAAGAAATTCGAAGCGATTTGGGCAGCGGCGCACAGATGAATCGTCTTTTACAAGGAGATGTGGGTTCGGGCAAAACCATTGTTGCGCTGATGTCAATGTTCATGGCACTTGACAACGGATTCCAGGCCTGTTTAATGGCCCCTACTGAAATTTTGTCAGTACAGCACTATAACGGTTTAATTGATTTGTGTAAAGAATTGAATACCAGTATATTTTTACTTACCGGTTCAACAAAAACTTCAGATAGAAGGGAAATTCATGAAAAACTCGAAAATGGCGAAATTGACATCCTAATTGGTACCCATGCGCTTCTTGAAGACAAGGTGAAATTTAAGAATTTAGGACTGGCAATTATAGATGAACAACATCGTTTTGGAGTCGCTCAGCGAGCAAAATTATGGAAGAAAAATCATGTGCCTCCGCACATCCTTGTGATGACGGCTACCCCTATTCCAAGAACACTTGCGATGAGCTTATATGGCGACCTGGATATTTCGGTAATTGATGAATTGCCACCCGGTCGAAAACCGATAAAAACAGTTCATCGATTTGACAGTAATCGGTTAAAAGTTTTCCGTTTTATCAAAGAAGAAATCGCTAAAGGACGACAGGTCTATATCGTGTATCCATTAATCCAGGAATCGGAAAAAATGGACTACAAAGATTTAATGGATGGCTACGAAAGTATCGCAAGAGAGTTCCCGGAATTTCAGATCAGCATTGTTCATGGACAAATGAAGCCTGCTGATAAAGACTATGAAATGGATCGCTTTGTGCGCCAGGAAACACAGATCATGGTTGCTACCACGGTTATAGAAGTTGGAGTGAATGTGCCAAATGCCAGTGTGATGATAATTGAAAGCGCAGAAAGATTCGGGCTTTCACAATTACACCAGTTACGAGGCCGGGTTGGACGCGGCGCTGCACAGAGTTATTGTATTCTCATGACCGGCCATAAACTGTCTAACGACAGCAAAACCAGGCTAGAGACCATGACAGCTACTAACGATGGCTTTCAGATTGCGGAAGTAGATTTAAAACTTCGAGGTCCCGGAGATCTAATGGGAACGCAGCAAAGTGGTGTTCTAAATCTTAAAATTGCTGATATTGTAAAAGACAATTCCATCTTAAGCACCGCAAGACATTATGCTTCCAAAATTTTAAAGGAAGATCCTGATCTTTCTCTCGACAAGAATAGTCACATTAGAAATGCTTTTTCCAGACTGATGAAAAACAAAACCATCTGGAACTACATCAGTTAAAACTGACTGACATACAGTTTTTTAGAAACTAATAATTGATATTTTAAGTCTTTGGTCGGTAAAATAATATTGTATATCGAAAAGTTCTTATAAAAAATGAAGGATAAACCTTAATCATCTAGATTTACTTTTCTAATCAATTAATATTCAATCCGATATGAAAAAACTAACCCCCCTTTTCATTCTGGCAATTCTACTGTCAGGATGTAGTACCGAATCAATAGATTCCGAAGAATTATTAGTAGCAGATGCCAAACCGGCAATGAGCGATCCAAATGAATTTATCGTACCTGAGACCATTTGCGCTGGAGAAACCGCTTCATTTGAAATTGTTGCATCAATGGGCAGCAATTTACAGGTTCAGGAATATAATACAACTATTGAAGAATGGGAGCAGGTGTTTCAAATTGCTCAGTCTGTATCGAATCCTACTATTGTTGAATTAATGTGGGAAACTCCCGGAACTTATGACCTAAGATATAAAGTTGGAAAAGGTGGTTTTAATGCCATTCAAATAACTGTTGTTCTTTGTGATAATGATCCTGTATGTGCCTATGGGAAAGGTTACTGGACAAATCACGGCCCCGTAAACCCAGGAAATCAAGAAGATGCTTATCCTGAAGGAGGAGTTCTAGTAGGAAATGAATATTTCGAACTAGCAGAACTGCAGGAGATATTGCAAACAAATGGTAATACTGGTATCGTATACAAAATGAAACAACAGCTTATCACTGCACTGTTAAATATTGCGAATGGTGTGGATGGAACATCTATTACCGCTGTAATTGATGAGGCAAATTCGATCATCATCGCCAATGGTGAGGGGTATACAGCAGAACAGATCAATTCGGTTAAAGATGAATTGGAAGCTTTTGTAGTTAATAATTCCTGTCCTGATTCAGGAGCAGAAATACTAACCGAATAATCTATTTTTCAAAATATTATCATATTTAAAGCCACTTCACAAGTGGCTTTTTTATTGCTAAAAACTTTAACTCTCTAAAATTCAGATTGATACAGGATTTCATTATATTTAATAGCCGAAAATTCTAAATCCAGTTACTTACCACTTCCCGACCCCTACGGCAACTTACCTATTTGCTATTGCCGGAGTATTAGAATTTTAACTTTAAACCAAACATTATGAAATCAACAAAACTCTTTCGGGGATTACTATCTGTTATTTTTATCCTATCTCTTTCTTGGGGATATGCACAAACTACTGAGGTTTCCAATTCAGCCAATCCTTCAGATGAACTTTACCAAACTTATAAAAATGGCGGCATCGACAAGGCGATCTCTTCTTATAACTCAAGCAGCGTCAAAGGAGATGAATACACTTTACTATCGGAGCCCTTGAATATTCTGGGGTACAGGCTCATGGACGAAGGCGATCTTGATGGTGCCGAAAAAGCTTTCTTAGCGCAGATTGATGAGTATCCTAATGAAGCGAATCCCTATGATTCTTATGCTGACCTTCTTATGAAGAAAGGAAATGAGGAAAAGGCTAAAATGAATTATCAGAAAGCTATTGAACTTTCAGCAACAATGGATGATGTTGAAGAAAAACAGCAAATGCTGGAAGCCTCAAAATCAAAACTGGCCATGCTGGAGGGAAAAGGTTCAGACATGAAATTTCTTGAAGGAAAATGGAAAACTAAGATGTATAATATTCAGAATGGTTCCAAGTCTTTAGGCAGGGAGGGTTCAGTAGAATTTACAGCAAACGGGTCAAACACCATATTAACTGGCATCACTACAGATAATCAGGGAAATTACGTTGGCACCAGGCTGATCGCTTATAATGCGCTAAACGATGAATACGATATGTCTTACGCATCTACGGCAGCTAATGGTATTAGCCCATCTATCCTGAAACTGGAATCCAGTTCTCCAGGTAAAACCGTAATGATCGAATCATACGAAGAAAATGGAAAGCCTATAAAAGTTAAGCATGTGATGAAACCATCTCAAAACGGTATTTCTTGGGAAATCCATGATATCAGCCAGGACGATAATGGCACTCTGGTTGCCGAAATGGATTTTACCAAAGAGTGACCCTTCAACTTTTTCTGAAAGGAGCCCCAAAAAGGCTCCTTTTTCTTTGTAATAGAATTATGCAAACAAATTTGGTAATACTATCTTTGCGTTTCGAAAAAGTGAACCTATGAAAATTTCGTACAACTGGCTGAAACAGTTTATCAAACTCCCTGATGACGCAGAAAAAACAGGGGAATTATTAACCGACTTAGGTTTAGAGGTCGAAGGTATTTCCAGTTTTCAAAGTGTAAAAGGAGGACTCGAAGGAGTGGTTGTTGGACATGTTTTATCTTGCGAACCACACCCGAATGCTGACAGGCTACAATTAACCAAAATAAACCTGGGTAATGGTGAGGATGTGCAGATAGTTTGTGGTGCGCCAAATATCGGTGCTGGACAGAAAGTACCCGTAGCCACTGTGGGAACAGTTTTATTTGACGAAAAAGGTGAATCCTGGGAAATCAAAAAAGGTAAAATTCGAGGCGAGGTAAGTTTCGGAATGATCTGTTCTGAAAAAGAATTAGGCCTGGGACAAAACCATGAGGGAATTATGGTGATGGACGATGAACTAGTACCTGGGACCCCTGTAGCCAAAATTTTCGAGGTCGAGAATGATGAAGTTTTCGAAATTGGACTCACTCCTAACCGTGCTGATGCCATGAGTCACTGGGGAGTTGCCAGAGATCTGAAAGCCGGATACCAGCAACAGGGTCAGAATTTGGAATTGATCACACCTTCTGTAAGCAGTTTTCATGTAGATAGCAGAAGTTTGAGAATTCAGATCAAGGTCGATGATTCGAACCTTGCGCCAAGATATTGTGGCGTCACACTTTCTGACGTTAAAGTGGAACAATCTCCAAAATGGTTACGAAACAGGCTTAAAGCGATTGGGTTAACACCTAAAAACAATGTGGTAGACGCCACCAATTATGTAATGCATGAACTTGGGCAACCGTTGCATGCCTTTGATGCTGGCAAGATCGCTGGTGGTGAGATCAATGTGAAAACCCTGGAATCTGGCACTAAATTTACGACGTTAGATGGAGAAGAAAGGGAGCTGCACGAAGAAGACTTAATGATTTGTGATGCTGAAAAACCTCTATGTATTGCGGGTGTATTCGGAGGAATTAATAGTGGTGTGACAGATACTACCACACAGGTCTTTCTGGAAAGTGCTTATTTCAATCCGGTTAGCATTCGTAAGACAGCAAAAAGACACGGTTTGAATACTGATGCTTCTTTCAGATTTGAAAGAGGGATCGATCCAAATTCCGTAGAATACGCTTTAAAAAGAGCAGCACTTTTAATTAAAGAAATTTCGGGAGCCGAGATCACCAGTGACATTGATGATCTTTACTTCAAAAAAATCGAAGATTTCCAAGTATTTCTAACATTTGATAAGGTCAATAAACTGATCGGTGAAAACCTCGAAGAAGAAACGATCAAATCAATTTTAGCCTCCTTGGAAATTCGCGTGAATAATGTTACGGAAACCGGTATGGGATTAACTATTCCTTCGTATCGTGTGGATGTTCAGCGAGAATCTGATGTGATCGAAGAGATCCTTCGGGTTTATGGCTATAACAATATCAAGTTCGGTGAGAAACTTAAACTTTCTGTGGCAAATTCCACGAAATTTGAAGACTACAAGATTCAAAATATTATCGCTAACCAGTTAATCGGGCAGGGATTTTATGAAACAATGGCAAACTCTCTTACCACTCCCGGATATCATTCGCTCAGCGATGAGATCAAGGATGATTACCAGGTCTCCATGCTGAATCCTTTAAGCAATGATCTTTCTGTTTTGAGACAGTCCATGCTTTTCTCTGGTCTTGAAGCGATAAGTTACAATCTGAATAGAAAAAGGGAGAATATTAAAATTTTTGAATTCGGAAAAACATACCATTCTTATGTAAGCGGAAGGGAAGAGAACAAACATCTCTCTGTTTTCGTTTCTGGAGATCGTTCAACTGAAAGCTGGAGCAAGTCTTCTGAAAAAAGTAGTTTCTTTTATTTTAAAGGAATCATTGAATCCATTTTCGAAAAACTTGGTATTCAGAATTTGGCTACCAAGTCAGCTAAAGGTGATGTTTTTTCTGAAGGTCTTCAGATGAATTCGAAAAAATCCAAATTGGTTGAGTTTGGGACCGTTAAAAAGACGATCCTGAAAAAGTTTGATATCGACCAGGAAGTATTATTCGCCGATTTCAACTGGGATGCGGTACTTACTACTGCTAAAAATAGCAGAATGAGCTTTCAGAATATTCCGAAGTATCCTGCTATGAGAAGAGATTTTGCATTGTTGCTGGATCAAAAGGTGACTTATGACGAAATTGAAAGTATCGCCAAACAGACAGAAAAGAAATTATTGAAAAATGTTAACCTATTTGATGTTTACGAAGGGGATAATCTTCCGGAAGGTAAAAAAAGTTATGCCGTGAGTTTTACATTTCAGGACGAAAATAAAACGCTGACTGATAAACAGGTTGACAAATTAATGGGAAAACTTCAGTATCGTTTTGAAAAAGAACTGAACGCTGAGTTGAGATAAAAAAGAAGCCGGATTTTCATCCGGCTTTTATTTTTTTGATTGATAATATTTTAAGGGAATTTCTTAAAAATATCATCTACATATTGCCTGATGGAACGCTGCATTCTCCTATCTGTAATAGATTCATCTGTTGTTCCTCTCCACAATATCTCATTAGACCTGCGATCTATAAAATCAATTACGATCGTTTTTTCCTTATAAGGCACCTGGGAAATCCGTGGTCCGTCTACACGCTGAATCGTGAAATAATTATCATACATATAATCTTTATAATACGGCCCTATATAGAAATCTGGGCGATAGTATGAAAAATTAGTATAGACCGGGTTCGCATTTACTTCCACCTTTTCATCAAACATTGGGTGAATATAAACCAAAACATCAGGATTCATTTTATTTAGGGTATAACCCTCGTCTTGCATATTGGCATTTACCGTGCTGATGATCGTACTTTGTATCATTTCGTTATCATACTGCCTGCTCATGATAGTATCTTTATTAGGCAGGTAAGCATAACTATTATACCCAGATAATTTGCGTTGATCATCTTTAGCAGTTTGCTCACTGGATCCGCAGGAAACAAAAATGAAAGCTGTAAGTAAAAAAAGTAAACTTATTTTTAAAATTCTCATAGCATAAAATTTTCATCCAAAGTAAAGCTTAGACTGCATAATTAAAAGGATCGACGTTGGTTTGACGTTTATTTAACTAACGATTAATAGCTGAATTTTAAATGGGATTAACAGTTGATTATTATCAAAACCAATCTTAGCGGTAAGAAAATCTGAATTAAAAAAAGTATGATTGCTATTTCGAAGTTATTTAATTAATTTAGAGCAGCTAAAGAGAAAGAAAATGAAGTTGAATATTCCTCGCACCAATATCCAGTCAAGACTCGATTCCCACCGAAATAAGCAAATCTCTGAAGAAAATTTAATGAGGCAGGTAGCCGAAATTTTAAATGATGCCGGGAAGCGTGATGAGGATATTTTAGAAGAACTGAATAGTCATGAGGAAGTTTCAGGAAATGATTTCAATTTTGATAAACTGGAAACCTCACGAATCTATCATAAAGATCACATTTATAAGATTTGCGTGGATTACCGTCTTCGGTTTCTAGATTCCAAGTTCTTTAAATCTGAAATTCCTTCAGAAGCATTATCGGAGGTTAAAAGACTCGAAGACGATCATCAAATTGCTTTAAAAGGTTTTAAAATTGTAGCTCCCTCCAAATTATTTAAACTGGAAAATGCTGATGATCCATTGCTCTTTGCGCCAATTGGAAACGATTACTACTATTTAATCCATAAATGGGGGAACGATCTGCATCCACTCAGAAAGATACTGATGTGGCCGTTCAAAACCCTGGAAAATTTTGTGGTCCTTTTACTAGCCACCAGTTTTCTCACTGCTTTAATGATCCCCGAAGGCTTATTTACACCTCACCAAACCACTACCGAATTCCTAATGATCTTTTTCTTTATGTTTAAATGGTTTGCTGGAATTGCAATTTTCTACGGATTCAAAAAGGGTAAAAACTTCAATACCGAAATCTGGGATAGTAAATTCTACAACGCATAACGTTAATTTCCCTTTAATTAATCTTTTTGCCTAAATGCTTTTTGGTACTTTAGTTTCATATTTCAAAAAATATGAGCAGCGAAGAAACCTATAAGCGAGTTTACACTGGTTCTGATACAAATGTTCAGTACCTTCAGGAAATGTTTGATAAATCTGGAATTCACTCCAGAGTAAGAAATGATTTTGATTCTGGATTACGCGCTGGTTTTGGCGGAGGTTTACCAGGACAGGTTCAACTTTTCGTTTTACAAAGTCATTATGATGAAGCGGTAAATATCGCCAAAACAACGTTTCCAAAAGACTTCGAAAATGAGTGAGCAATTACCTGAAAACCGGGAGGCCAAAAACAGGAATATCTGGAACCTCGTTCTGGGAATTCTTTTCCTTGGCTATGGTTCTTTTCGGCTATGGCAGAAATTCCAGATGGAAACACAAGATACTTTCGGCATTCTTCTGGCAGTAGCCTTAATAGGGATCGGGATTTACGATCTCTATAAATATTTTAAAGGAGTATAATTTCTACCATTTAATGATTGCGCTGGCCCAGGTAAAACCACTTCCAAATGCGGCTAAAACAACCAGGTCTTCATCTTTCACTTTTCCTTCTTCCCATGCTTCAGTTAGAGCGATAGGAATGGAAGCAGCAGTAGTGTTTCCGTACCGCTGAATGTTATTGTATACCTGTTCATCCTTTAACTGGAATTTCTGCTGAATGAATTGCGATATCCTTAGATTTGCCTGGTGGGGAATAAGCATATCAATATCTTTAACATCAAGACCATTAGCTTTTAAGCCTTCATTAATAACTTCTGAAAAGCGAACCACCGCATTTTTAAAAACAAATTGCCCGTTCATATAAGGATAATAGGGAATATCATCTCCCTGTGGATTTTCAGCAATTATTTCTGGCACCCAGTGATTGGTACTTGGCCCTTTTAAAGACAGCTCCAGTGCATGTTTCCCTTCAGAATGTAAATGAGTTGATAAAATCCCTTGCCCATTGTGATCACTTCTGGTTAAGATTGCAGCGCCTGCCCCATCACCGAAAATAACCGATACTGATCTTCCTCGCGTTGTCATATCCAATCCTCCACTGTGATTCTCACTTCCTATAACAAGAACGTTCTTGTACATCCCTGTTTTAATAAATTGGTCTGCAACAGAAATAGCGTAAATAAAACCACTACATTGATTTCTTACATCTAAGGCGGGACAGGTATGAATGTCGAGCATTTCCTGTACCTGGACTCCACATCCAGGGAAATAATAATCTGGACTTAGTGTTGCGAAAACAATTAGATCAATATCATCTTTAGAAATATCAGCACGCTCAATAGCGATCTTGGCAGCCTTGACACCCATTATGGCTGTTGTGTTGCCGTCACCTTTTTTTATATGTCTTCTCTCTTTGATACCAGTTCGCTCGGTGATCCACTCGTCGTTTGTTTCCATGATCTTAGAAAGATCAGCATTGGTCACAACGTTTTCTGGTACATATTTTCCTAATCCTGCAATTTTCGACTGGTACATAGATGAAAAAATAAATTATTAAAAATGATCTGGATTAAATTTAAGCAATTCCTTAAAAATCCGGCGCGCAATATACTAAAGATTAACAATACAATTCTTTAGATTTTGAACAAATAAGAAAGCGCGACTATAAAGAAATAGCCACGCTTTCCAACAACCTAACCAATAAATCAAAATTTAAGAGAGAAACTCTCTATATTTATTTATATCTACAACTGCTTCTAAATCGTGCAACAAATTATACAATCCAAAAAATGTTCTGCTCATATATATAAAGTGCCTGCTCCCCCGGTTACCATTCATCTTTCGTAATTCCTGATCTTTAGAATAACGCTCACTTAATCTCGTTAAATGATCCCAAAATTCTTCGTCGGAGAAGTCGAATCTTTCTTGCTGAAAAGGGGTAGAAAACATCTTGAACATCTCGTAAAACATATCCATAAAAAATGCTTTTTCCTTAACCCCATCCTGCTTATGCAAGATTTCCAGATCAAATAATCGGTTCTCGAAAAAGGCCTCATCATCCAGCTTGTTTCTGTCTACCAGTGAAAAATAGGGTTCGTAAAATTCATCTGGTATTACTTTAATACAACCAAAATCTATCGCAATCAAATTATCTTCCTCATCAACCAAAAAGTTTCCAGGATGAGGATCGGCGTGAACTTTTTGCAAACCGTGGATTTGAAACATATAAAAATCCCAAAGGGCCTGTCCCACTTTATTGCGGGATTCCTGTTCAATATCAGTTTTTATGTAATCGCTCAGATGCGTTCCTTGCATCCAATCCATAGTGATTATGCGCTCACTAGAAAGATCTTCATAATACTTCGGGAAACGCAGATTTGGAATCTGAGAACAGGCTTCAGAAATTTCTTTACTCTGTTTTACTTCCAATACATAATCAGTCTCTTCCAGCAATTTACCTTCGACCTCCTTGAAATACTTTTCGGAATCTTTAGCAGAAAGATTGAACATTTTTAAAGCGATTGGTTTGACCATCGCTAAATCAGAACTGATACTATCTGCAACCCCCGGATATTGGATTTTCACAGCAAGTTTTTTCCCATCTTTCGTGGCCTTATGCACCTGACCGATGCTGGCCGCATTAACCGACTGGGTTGCAAATGTATCGTATAAATTTTCGGGGTAATCCCCATTGTACTTTTTAAAAGTTTTGCGAACCAATGGAGCTGATAATGGTGGCACACTGAATTGTGCTAGACTAAACTTTTCTACATAGGCCTGCGGAAGTAAATTTTTTTCCATCGAAAGCATTTGAGCCACTTTCAAGGCACTCCCCTTTAAGCTTTTTAAACTATCATAGATATCACTCGCGTTGCTTTCGTTCAACTCATCCTTCGTATATTCAGGATTGAAAGCTTTTTTCCCATAATATTTAAGGTAATTTCCACCGATTCTAACACCGGTCTGAACAAGTTTGCTTGTTCGCCCAATTTTACCTGTAGGTATTTTATCTATGGTTTTCATTTAGGCCATTTTTTCTTTCCAAAGAAATTTTCCAAAATCAATCACACGTTCAAGTGGCGTATTATCGAAAACATCAAATGCCGTGTTCACTGATTTTTCTATTGCCACATCAGTGCTTTCAAAATTGGCAGAATTATCATTTTTCCAGAAGTTCAGCAGAAATAAAAACTGAATCCATACCGCTTCGGCAAAAATCATTTCATTTTTCTGCAACAGTTTGAAAGATTTATCATGATTTGCATCTGAGACCAATTCTTTACCGAAGGATTTTATTTGTCTTCTAAAACCTTTAAGCTGCTCCAGATTTTTTAGTGGCATTTCGTGCTGATTCAGCGTGAAAAGAATATAACTTCTATTCGCAGTAAAAACTTCAAAAAGTGTATAATAAAGCGTAAGCAATTTTTCGCGATTAGTAAAAGACTGAAATTCCGGAGATTTCTCCATTACAGTGATACTGTTTTCGTAGAATTTCTTCCAGATCTCATTTCTCAAACTTTCAAAGCTTCCGAAGAACTGATAAAAATCCTGCTCGGTAATCTCATGTTGTTTAGCAAATTTAAAAACACTCCTTGGCGTTTTCTCATTTTCCAAGACATCTTCCATATACCAGCCGATTATTTTTTCAGCTGTAGGTTTTTTTTTCACTTTACTATTTCCTGTCGTCTTCGCCATAATCCTTCTTTTTTCAAATTTAAATAATTGTTTACCTATTTTTAAAAAACAATAAACAAAAGTATGTTAAAGTTTGCCTTCCAAGCTATTGCTTAGACGAAGAGAGTTTCTAATTATTACAATCAATGTCAGTTTGTCAGCGAATTTTTAATGGTACTTTTTTTGAAAAAGA
This sequence comes from Flavobacteriaceae bacterium, assembly GCA_964220295.1. Taxonomy (GTDB): domain Bacteria; phylum Bacteroidota; class Bacteroidia; order Flavobacteriales; family Flavobacteriaceae; genus Christiangramia. The sequence continues at coordinate 29,881 of CAXPUM010000027.1, forward strand.
TTGGACAGAACAAAATTAAATTCAAATTATATGGCAACCGGAAAAATAAATGTATCAGTCGAGAACATTTTTCCGCTCATTAAAAAGTTTTTGTACAGTGATCACGAAATCTTTTTAAGAGAGCTTATCTCGAATGCGACCGATGCAACACTTAAACTGAAACACCTTACTCGCCTTGGAGAAGCCAGTGTGGAGTATGGAAACCCTCAGATCGAGGTTAAGATCAACAAAGAAAATAAAACGCTTCATATTATCGACCAGGGAATTGGGATGACCAAAGAAGAGGTTGAGAAATATATTAATGAAGTAGCTTTTTCAGGAGCAGAAGAGTTCCTGGAGAAATATAAGGATTCTGCAAAAGACAGTGGGATAATCGGTCATTTTGGCCTTGGTTTCTATTCTGCCTTTATGGTAGCCAGCAAAGTAGAAATTATCGCCAAATCTTATAAGGATGAGCCTGCCGCTCACTGGATTTGCGAGGGAACTACACAATTCACGCTGGAAAATGCTGATAAGAAAGATCATGGTACGGAAGTGATCTTACATATCAACGAGGATGAGCAAGAATTTTTAGAGGAGAACAGGATCGAAGAACTGTTGACGAAGTACAACAAGTTCATGCCGATCCCGATCAAATTTGGAACAACCGAAGAAACTCTTCCGCTGCCAGATGATGCTCCCGAAGATGCAAAACCAGAAACGAAAACGGTAGATAATATCATCAATAATCCGGCTCCTGCCTGGACTAAACAACCTACCGATTTAAAAGAGGAAGATTATAAAGAATTCTATCGTGAATTGTATCCAATGCAATTTGAAGATCCTCTTTTCCATATCCATTTAAATGTGGACTATCCTTTCAATTTAACGGGAATTTTATATTTCCCGAGAATGAAGGGCGATATGAATATGCAGAAGGATAAGATTCAGCTTTATCAGAATCAGGTTTTCGTGACCGATAATGTTGAAGGTATTGTTCCGGAATTCCTGACCATGCTTCGTGGGGTGATCGATTCCCCAGATATTCCGCTAAACGTATCCAGGTCTTACTTGCAGGCCGATGGTGCAGTGAAAAAGATCTCAAGCTATATTACTCGAAAGGTAGCAGATAAACTGAAAAGTCTTTTCAATGAAAATCGAGAAGATTTCGAAAAGAAATGGGATGACATCAAGATCGTTATCGAATATGGAATGCTTACAGAAGATAAGTTTTTCGAGAAAGCCGATAAGTTCGCACTTTATCCAACGACCGACGGTAAGTATTACACTTTTGACGAGCTCCAGGAAAACATCAAAGAAACTCATACCGATAAAGATGGGAAGATGGTTATTCTTTATGCTTCCAACCAGGATGAGCAGCATAGCTACATCCAGGCGGCAAAAGATAAAGGTTACACCGTATTGCTGTTAGATTCACCAATTGTTTCTCACCTGCTTCAAAAACTGGAATCCTCTAAAGAAAATATCTCTTTTGTTCGTGTTGATTCTGATCACGTAGACAATCTTATCAAGAAAGATGAAGAAAAGATCTCTAAACTTTCTGACGAAGAAAAAGAACAATTAAAAACAGAATTTGAAAAAGTGATTCCATCTGAAAAATATACGATCCAGATGGAAGCCATGGATAGTAATGCCGCTCCCCTAATCATTACTCAGCCTGAATTTATGAGAAGGATGAAGGAGATGCAACAAACCGGTGGCGGAATGTTCGGAATGGGAAATATGCCTGAAATGTATAATCTGGTTGTGAACACCAATCATGACCTAATCAGTACCATTTTGAATACGAAAACCGAGAAGAAAAAGCAAAAACTGATCAAGCAATCGCTGGATCTAGCCAGGCTTTCTCAAAACTTACTAAAAGGTGAAGAGCTTACAGCTTTTATCAAACGTAGTTTTGACATGGTGAAATAATCAAAATTTTAGTTTTCTGAAAAAAGCCGCTCTGTTGAGCGGCTTTTTTTATAGCATCTTTCTACATTTATGAAAAATCAACCAGATGAAACTCTTTTTCTACCTTTCAGTTTTTCTCCTTTTAGTAAGCTGTAAGAATCAAAATAACGATCGGGCTGAAGAAAAAAATAATTCTCCTGAAAAGAATAGTGTACCTCCGGTCCTTTCTTTATCTGAAAATATTGAAGAAGCTCATAACAAGGTTGGTTATATGCAACACGAAGCAGTATCCTTTGATATACATCTCACTTTTAATGGAAATTCCAGGCTTAAAGCGAACGTTTCTATGCTCACCAATTCAAGCCGAATAAAAATTCAAAAAGATGATGGATCCATGCTTGTTTTTGACGGAAAAACAGTTTATCAGAATCCTGCTAATAAAAACAGTGAGGGTGCCCGATTTGACATTTTTACCTGGTCTTATTTTTTCGCATTGCCGTTTAAACTTACCGATCCTGGAACGGTATGGGAGAAAAAACCAGATCAGAATCTAGAAGGAAAAAGTTATCATACAGCGAAGCTCACCTTCCAGACCGAGACCGGTGATTCACCAGATGACTGGTATTTAATCTATCAGGATAAGAATTCCCTCAGGCTCAAGGCTGCGGCGTACATTGTGACCTTTAATACATCTGCTGAAGAAGCCGAAAAGTCTCCGCATATGATTGTATATGACGATTTTGAGATGATCGAGCAGGTTGCATTTCCAGAAAAATGGAATTTTCACAATTGGACTGCAGAAAATGGAATCGGAGAAAAACTGGGAGAGGCAACAATTAGCAATATTCGCTTTTTAAAGCCAGAAAAAGATTTCTTTGCTGTTCCCGAAAAAGCGAAAGAAGTTGAACGCTAATTAAATTTTTTCTGAAACTTTACTGGAAACGAGGTTCCGGTAGATAATCTGGTAAAACTGTTCCACGTCGTAAGGCTTTACAATAATATCGTTCATCCCGGCAGATTTGATCTCCTCTCTCACCTCTTCCACTTCTACAGCGGTAAGCGCAACAATGGGGATCCCATTATTAAACTTCCTGATCTCCTTAGTGGCCTCAAAGCCGGTCAATCCAGGCATGTTCAGATCCATCAAAACGAGATCGAAATTTTCTTCTCTCACCTTTTTAACCGCAGTAATTCCATCACCGGCAACGCCACAGTTAAAATTTTTCTTTTCTAAAATACGCCTGGTCACCACCTGATTAATGCGGTTATCATCAACAATCAGAATGCTCATAGTGTGGCCCGTCTTTTCAATAAGGCATTCTTCTTCTGTGGCAACCTTTTCAGTTTTAGAAATATCTTCTTTAAACTTAATTTTGAAGCTGAAAACAGAACCCTCACCCTCTTGACTTTCTAGATGAATTTTTGCACCGAAAAGCTTCAGTAATTTTTTAACGATGGGCAATCCTAGACCGGTGCCCTGGTAGTTGTAATTAGCCGATTTTAATTGCGAAAACTCTTCAAAAATTACCTTTTTCTTACTTTCCGGAATTCCAGGACCATCATCTTTCACTTCAAAATAGATCGTGGAAATGCCATCATTATATTCCTTCTGTATTGCGGAAATATCAATAGTACCACGTTCAGTAAATTTAACGGCATTCCCTACAAGATTCATGAGCACCTGCGAAAGTCTTACGGGATCACCAACAAGAAAATTCGGAATATTTTCATCTAAATGAACGCGGATTTCATTCTTGTTCTGAAGACGTGTAAACTCGAAACTATTGGTAATGCTATTGACCAGATCATTCAAGCTGAAAGAAACATTCTCCAGTTTGACCTGGTTGGACTCCATTTTATTCATTTGCAGCACATCATTAATAAGCGCCAGCAGATAATCGGCTGAAAATTTAAGAGAACGTAAATCTGTTTTATGCTTCGCCAGGCTTTTATCTTCCAGTAATAAAGAGGTAAGTCCAATTACTCCATATAAAGGTGTTCGAATCTCATGACTTACCGTACTGAAGAAACGGGTTTTCATCAACGATAGTTTTTCAGCTTCTTCCTTGGCTTCTTTATACTGGATATTCTTATGCTTCAGTTTATTGATCAGCTTCTTTCTATCCCGGTTCACTTTGTTCAGAAAGAAAAGAATGAACATCAGTACCAGTGATGAAAGAACCATCACGATCACTTTTTCCTGGGACTTTTCAATAATCTGGTTTTGGAACTTTTGCTCCCTACGAGCAGTTTCCAGGCTCTTTCGGTATTCATTATTATTAAACTGAGCATTGGCCAGCTCCATCTGCTTCATTTTCTCTTCCTCAAAAACTTTGGAATTCAGCTCATTATATTTCTGAAGAGCCGCGTACGCTTCTTTATAATTTCCTTCCTCCTTAAGAATTTCAGCATATATCTGATAGGTTTCAGCTCCTGCCAGAAGCAAGGAATCCTTGGTAATAAGTTCTAGCGACTTATCGAAATAAGCTTTAGCTGAATCAAAATTTTTCTTGTGAGCGAAATAGCGCCCGTGAAGCATGTAAAGCTGCGCGTAAAAATTACTCGAATATTCGCCGTGAGCATCACGTTGGTGATCCATGATTTTCAGCGCCTTGTGAATATAGGGATAACTTTTTTCGTAATCTTCATTATCCAGGTAAGTCCAGCCAATATTTGCCAGCGGAATAATCAGTTCAGTAGAATCTTTATTTTTTTCAGCAAGCTTGACCACCCTATTATAATAATCGATTCCTTTTTCAATGGTTTGAGGGATTTCGCTGAAAATATTTCCGAGGTTATTATAAGACCTCATCAAAATGGTATCATTTTCGGTCTTCTGAGCATACTCCAGACCGAGTAAATAATTTTTCTTAGCGCGTGCGGTATCCTTAGTATCAATATAAATATGACCTAATTCATTATAAGCCTTTGCCAAATATTCGTTGTCACCCTTTTCTTTCGCGAGATTGATAAGATCATAGGAATCCTCAATTGCCCGGTCGTAATTATAATCTATGATATGCTTATTAGCGCTGCTCAGGAGTGCGTCCAGCGTGTCTGAAGTAATATTGGTAACTTGCTGGGCAAATAGGTTTGCACATAGAAGTTGACACACAATTAAAGAAAAAACATAAAATTTTTTCAAGAACAGGTTATATTAGGTTAGATTTTGGCGAGGGGAAATTACTCTATTTAAAGCAATTACACAAAATTATTCCCGATGAAAGTTAGAATTTTATCGATTAAAATGATAACCTTAGTTTTGAAAATAACTACAAACCCTTAAAGAATATGGCTTGGCATTTAATACTTATGGCAATTTTATATATCGCTGCAGGAATCAATCATTTTATAAAACCAAAGATGTATGTAAGAATAATGCCTCCATACTTTCCAAAACCAAAATTTTTGGTTTTACTGAGTGGTGTCGCAGAAATCTTTTTAGGAGCCGCACTATTTTTTGAGCAAACGCGTAGTTTGGCTGCATACGGAATCATTTTGATGCTGATACTTTTCTTCACGGTTCATATTCATATGCTGCGAGATGAAAAAGCAGCATCCGGCTTACCCAGATGGATCTTGATTTTAAGAATCCCGCTGCAGTTTGGATTGATTTATTGGGCATACTGTTACACATGAAAAAAATTGAGCTAGAATTACCAAATTCAGAAATTGTTTACTATCCCGACCAATTTTCACAAGCTGAAAGTGCAACCTATTTGCAATGGTTCGAACAACAGAATTTTTGGAAACAGGAGAAAATTAAGCTCTTTGGAAAGTCAGTATTACAACCACGACTCACGGCCCTATTTGGAGAAAAAGGTATAACTTATACCTACAGCGGGCTTACGATGAAACCTCTTCCCTTCCCTATAGAATTACTTAAAATAAAGGCTATCTGTGAAAAGCTGGCAGATGAAAACTTCAATATTTGTTTAGCAAACTTTTACCGAACCGGCCAGGATTCGATGGGTTGGCACGCCGATGATGAAAAGGAATTAGGCAAAAACCCTGTCATTGCTTCAGTAAATTTTGGAGCTGAAAGAATCTTTCATTTTAGACATAAAAAAGTGAAAAATCTAAAAGACAAAATCCTTTTAAATAACGGCAGCATCCTGATTATGGCCGGAGAAACTCAGCATCATTACAAACACCAACTTCCAAAAACAGCTAAAAAAATTCAGGCAAGAGTCAATCTTACATTTAGAAAGATTGTCTAAGAATAAATATCGTTTAGAACTTTTGCCAGTCTTAAGCCTCCTTTTTGCAACTGCTGAAGCACCGTTGGCATATGCTCATACATATATTTATAACCGAGTTTATCACCATTTTCAACACCTGCATAAAGATCTTCCGCTATATCACGAGATTCATAAACCCAATCCAGCAAATTTCCTTTTTCGATGGCTTTCTCTTCTTCTTTAGTAAGATCATCTGTGTTATAGGCTAACTCCGAATAACTCATCTGGTAAAAATCAATCATTTCACTATCCCAAACACGGTGAATATTACTCCCGTTATTGAACCAGCGAACCTGTACGTCATTTCCTCCTTTATCAGAAGCATGTCCTACATGGAATGGTTGATGCAAATCACCCATGAAATGAACCAGCATTTTCAAATAGAACTGCTTCTCTTTCATAGGCGCATTTTTATCCTTTAAGACACTAATGCATTTTTGTATGCCCTGAACGAGGTCTCCATCTTTACTGGCATTTTCCTTTACATACTTCTCTTCATCAGGCGCAATATTCACATAGTGCCAGGGACCATATTCTCTATATTCAGGATCACTCTTAATATCATCGGCATAATTCGCAACAAAAGCAAGACTTCTCCCGTCAAGAATCTTTTTGATAGCCTTTTCAGCTTTCTTACTTAAATGTTCTTCTGCAATTTCAGCAGTAGCACGATGCCCGGTTTTACCCCAATCGGCATCAGCTGCTTGTAAATTCAATGCTCCTATAAAAAGTAATAGCGTAAAAAGCTTTCTCATTTCTTTCAATTTTTTGCAAATATAAAGAAGTCGATAGAAAATAAATGTTAAGAAATAAATACGAGAACTTTTAAATTAATATATTAGTAATATCATTTTAATATCATAAAACTTTCAATCATGTCACAGGAAAAACTACTTAAGCCCTCCAACGGTTACATCATGCTAGCCTTATTTGTTCTTCTATTCTTCGGAAGTATTGCCGGTTTCGCCACTATGGGTGATCCACTTTGGGTAATAGGTACCATCATTGGTATTATTATTCTCCCAGGTTTGATATTGGTAAATCCGAATGAATCCAGGGTTTTGCTTTTATTTGGAGACTACCGCGGAACGGTAAAATCTAATGGACTTTTTTGGGTCAATCCTTTTTTTACCAAAAAGAAAATTTCTCTAAGAGCACGGAACTTTGACAGTGAAAGACTTAAGGTTAATGATAAACTTGGTAATCCGGTCATGATCAGCACGATTCTGGTATGGAGGGTTCGTGACACCTATCGTGCCTCTTTCGATGTTGATATTTTTGAAAATTTTGTAGTGGTGCAAACCGATGCAGCTGTGAGAAAACTAGCCAGTCTTTATCCCTATGATAATTTTGCTGATGAAGGAATCGAAGAAGAAATAACCCTGCGTTCCAGCATGAATGAAGTGAGTGATGCACTGGAAAAAGAATTGGAAGAACGCCTGGAAATTGCGGGTATCGAAGTTCTGGAAGCTCGAATTGGTTATTTGGCATATGCTAACGAAATTGCCAGCGCGATGCTGAAAAGACAACAGGCAACAGCCATAGTTGCTGCCCGGCACAAAATCGTTGAAGGTGCTGTAAGTATGGTAGAAATGGCTTTAGACGAATTAAGTAAAAAAGAGATCGTAGACCTGGATGCCGAAAGGAGATCTGCAATGGTTTCGAATTTAATGGTGGTACTTTGTGGCGACAAAGATGCCTCGCCGGTTATCAATGCAGGAACATTAAATCATTAAGATGAGAGTTTTTAAAGAAGAACAACGATTTGACCAATGGTGGCTCTATGTAATTTTATTGATTCCACTTGCCGGTGTTCTTCTTCCAATTTTCGTGAATAACGGCTCTGAAGAAACCTTGAATAAAGGTCTGTATTTTGGTCTGGCAGTCATGGCCATCATTTATCCTTTAATTTTAACTTTGAAATTGCGAACCAAGATAGACCAAAATGGGATCGACGCTAAGTTTACTCCCCTGACCTATTTTCACAAACATTTCGATTGGTCTGAAATTGCGGTCATTAAAATAAGAAAGTATTCGGCTATTACGGAATACGGTGGCTACGGAATAAGAGGCATTGGTAAAACGGCTGCCTATAATGTAAAAGGAAATCGCGGCATCCAGATTGTTACTAAAAGTGGACGAAAATTTCTTATTGGCACTCAAAACCCGATGGACGCTCAAAAAGTGATTAATTATTATCAGAAAAAAGACTATTAAAATGAACATCAAATCTATTTTATTCATTCTAGCACTAGGATTCAGGTTTAGTGGTTGGTCCCAGGCAGATACTTCTTTTACGGAAAGCGATCTGGAGATCAATAAATTTACAGATGGCACGCTTACATTGCCAGCAGATCAGAATTCAGATTATCTCGTTATTTTCATTCAGGGTAGCGGACCAACAGACCGAGATGGAAATCAGCCAATGATGAAAAACGATGGGATCAAAAAGATTGCCAGGCAATTAGCCGAAAACCACATTGCTTCATTTAGATTCGATAAGCGTATCTATAAAATGAGGGAATTACAAATTCGGGAGCAGGACCTCAGTTTTGAAGATTTCGTCAATGACGTAAGGGATATTGAGAAATATTTCAAAAATGAGGGAAAATTCAAACACATTATTCTTGCTGGTCATAGTGAAGGCTCTTTAATCGGGATTCTTGCCGCGCAGGATGAAGCCGATGCGTTCATTTCTCTTGCAGGTGCCGGGGAGCCGATAGATAATATTGTGGTAGACCAGATTAGGAAACAGGCAGCTCCTCTTGCTGAAAATGCCAGGGAAGCTTTTGACGATATGAAAGCGAATGGAAAAACCACAAAGTATAACCCGATGCTGGAATCCATATTCCGCGAAAGCGTTCAACCATATATGCTCAGCTGGATGAAATACGATCCCGCTGAAGAAATAGCCAAATTGGAAATTCCAGTTTTGATCATTAACGGCACCGGAGATATTCAGGTTGAGGAAAATCAGGCGGAGATGCTAGCGGAAGCAAACCCTGAAGCGGAATTAGAAATTCTGGACAACATGAATCACGTTTTCAGGAAAGTTGATTCTGAAGATATGCTGGTGAATACCAAATCTTATAACGAACCGGAACAGCCATTGCATCCTGAATTGATTCCGGTTTTAACCGAATTTATCAAAACGCTGGAATAATATGTCCAAGAAGAAAGCATTTGCTCTGCGAGTCGACGAAGATATGCTGAAGGCCATTGAAAAATGGGCTGCTGATGAATTTCGTAGTACCAACGGCCAGATTGAGTGGATGCTGAATAATATGCTTAAAGATGCTAACAGGCATCCAAAAACCAAAAAGAAAGAAAATTAATGTTTAAGATCATTTTTTCAGATATTGACGGCACTTTGTTGAATGCCGACAGGGAACTTTCCAATTATACCATCGAAACCATCAAAAAGCTGAATAAAGAAATTCCGTTTATCCTAATTTCTTCCAGAATGCCCGCTGCGATGAGGCATCTTCAGCAAAAACTGGATATTGAAGACCTGCCGCTTATTAGCTACAACGGCGGCTTAATTCTCGCAGATCATAAAGCCATCAGTTCCACAGAAATTGAAATGGAAATTTTGGAAGAACTTCATGAATTTAATCTGGATCGCGATGTCCACCTCAGTTTATATCATAATGATGAATGGTACGCCCCGGCGGATGATTTCTGGACGCAGCGTGAGATCAATAACACCAAAGTACAACCAGATTTACTTAAAAATCAAGAAGTAATCTCCAAATGGAAAGATGAGTCTAAAGGCGCTCATAAAATTATGGCGATGGGCGAAGAAGAAAAAATAGACCAGATCAAAGATTTTCTTCAGGAAAACCATGGTGACAGGCTGCATTTGTATCGCTCAAAACCACCTTACCTGGAAATTGCTCCTAAAAAGATTTCTAAATTAACCGCAATTGAGCACCTCCTCAAAAATCATTACCAGATCCCACTTTCTCAATCTATCGCGTTTGGCGATAACTACAACGATGTGGAAATGATCAAAGGCGTGGGAATGGGAATTGCGGTTGGAAATGCCAAACCTGATGTTTTGGAAGTGGCGCATATGGTCACCGCAACCGGCAAGGAAGATGGCGTGGCAAAAAGTATCAACGAACTATTGCTGAGATAACGATTTCTTTTTAGGGGAATAGTATAAAAATTGTATTTTGCCGGCCAAGCTATCAGTTTCTATGGAAAATACACCTTTTTTCACCAACGATGCCATTGTATTCGGGCTCTTAATGATCGCCCTCGGCTTCGTTTTTATCACCTCCACTCAAAAGGAAGGTTTTTGGCAGAAATTCTATTCGGTTGTTCCCGCTCTATTAATGTGCTACCTTTTGCCGGCGATATTCAATTCGCTGGGATGGATAGATTCTGAAGCTTCCCAATTATACTTCGTGGCCAGTAGATTTCTATTGCCGGCCGCTTTGGTTCTGATGACGCTGAGTATTGACCTGAATGCTATTTTTAATCTGGGTCCGAAAGCTTTGATCATGTTTTTTGCAGGTACCGTAGGAATTATCATTGGTGGTCCCATAGCTTTAATGATCATCTCGGTGTTATTCCCCGATATTCTGGGTGGTGCAGGGCCAGATGCGATCTGGAGAGGTCTTTCTACCATTGCTGGGAGTTGGATTGGTGGTGGTGCCAACCAGGCTGCTATGCTGGAAATCTATGAATATAATACTGAATTATACGGCGGAATGGTTCTCGTAGATATCGTCGTTGCTAACATTTGGATGGCAGTGATCTTAATGGGAATCGGAAAAAATGAAAGCATTGACCGTTGGCTGAAGGCTGATAATTCGGCTATTGAAGAATTGAAAGTAAAGGTGAGTAAATATGCAGAAAGTGTTACCCGAATCCCGAAATTATCAGATTTCATGATCCTGCTTGCGCTTGCGTTTGGGGCAGTTGGAATCGCTCACTTCGGTGCCGATAACATTTCTGAATATCTTCTCACAAATTTTGATGTTTTCAGTGATGGTAAAAGCGCCCTCGCTTCGTTCTCATCCCAATTTTTCTGGATGATTACTATCGCAACAGCAATAGGAATTGGTCTGTCATTTACCAAATTCAAATCTTATGAAGGCGCCGGAGCCAGTAAAATAGGCAGTGTCTTCATTTATATTCTAGTAGCCACCATCGGAATGAAAATGGATCTTTCCATGGTATTTGATCAGCCAGAATTAATCCTGATTGGTTTGATCTGGATATTAGTACATGTGATCATTCTCATTACTGTGGCAAAACTCATCAAAGCACCTTACTTCTTCCTAGCCGTCGGGAGCCAGGCAAATGTTGGGGGTGCCGCCTCAGCACCTGTGGTAGCAGCTGCATTTCATCCTTCCCTGGCCACTGTTGGAGTACTTCTTGCAGTCTTTGGTTACGTTGTTGGAACTTACGGAGCGATTTTGTGTACAATTTTGATGCAAATCGTTGCAACGGGTTAGTATAAAAAAGAAAATTATAAGATATTTGCGCTCCTTAAAATCTGTATTGAAAAAATGAAAAAATTAGGTCTTCTTTTATTTATTCTGATTGGTATCGTTGCCTGCTCTGAGAAGGAAAGCAATCTCATGGTAAATGGTGAGATCAAAGGCTTAAAGAAAGGGACCTTATATCTTCAGAAAATCGAGGACACTGCTTTGGTAAGTGTTGATTCGGCAGTTATAAATGGGGATTCTAACTTTGAAATGGAAACATATCTCGAGAGCCCTCAGATCATGTATTTATATCTTGAAAAGGTAGATAATAACCAGTACGATGACCGTATAGACTTTTTTGCAGATGAAGGACTGGTTACTATTAATACCTCTCTGGAAAAATTTGAAACCAAGGCAAAGGTAGTCGCTTCGAAAAATCAGGAGAAACTGGAAGAATACAGAAAGATGATGAGCCGTTTCAACGATCAAAACCTGGAATTGATCAAGGCAAATTTTGAAGCTGAACGCGACAATGACGAACAGAAACTGATGGAGATCGATCAGAAATATGACAAATGGCTGAAAAGAAAATATTTGTTCACCGTCAATTTTGCTCTAAATAACAAAGATTTGGAATTGGCACCTTACCTGGCTCTTTCCGAAGTTTTCGATGCGAACATCAAGTATCTTGATACAATTTACAATTCACTGGAGCCAAAGGTTCGAAAATCGAAATATGGCAAGCAATTAAAAGACTTTTTAAAAGAAAGAAGGGATCAGGAAAAGTTGAACGAAAAGGTCGAGGAGCAATCAGAAGAAGAAAGTTCGTAATTTCATTTTTCAGTGAAAAAATACAAAGGAGTCTTAACGGACTCCTTTTTTTATTAATATTTCCTTAGCGCATGTTGGCTGAACATTTCAGTAACTTTGGGTAAAACCTGAATTATGAAAAAGGTCAATACCGACTATGACCTCATTTGTGCCGGTGGCGGTATCATGAGTGCAACCCTCTCACTACTACTAAAACTTATTGATCCAGACTTAAAGATTATCATTTTTGAGAGACTTTCTGAAGTTTCACAGGAAAGCACGAAAGCCTGGAATAACGCGGGAACCGGGCATTCCGCATTTTGTGAATTGAACTACACCCCAAAACAGAAGGATGGTTCTGTAGATATATCCAAAGCCATTGATATTTTTCAACAATTCGAAAGATCCAAACAATTCTGGTCTTACCTCGTGAAGCAAAATTTGATTGAGGACCCTCAGTCATTCATCCACAGTATTCCGCATCACGCGTGGGTACAGGGAGAAGACAACGTTGAATTTCTAAAAAAACGTTATGAAGCCATGAGCTCTAAATTTATGTTCGAAAGCATGAAGTTTTCAGAAGATAAAGATACATTGAATCAATGGTTTCCGCTCATCATGAAAGATCGAAGAGCTCATGAAGCGATGGCTGCCACACGCATGGAACTGGGTACCGGAGTTAATTTTGGATCTTTAACGGAACAATATTTTAAAATTCTCGAAGAGCAATTCGATGTTCCGGTGTGGAGAAATCATGAAGTGGAAGACATCGATCCTGATGGACCAGATGAATGGTCGGCCATTGTTAAAAACCAAGATACAAAAGAGAAATTCTATTTTGATGCCAAGCACATTTTTATTGGTGCCGGAGGTGGTGCGTTACCGCTACTTCAAAAATGCGAAATAGAGGAAAAAGAAGGATATGGTGGTTTCCCTGTAAGTGGACAATGGTTATTTTGTAAAAACCGCGAGGTAATTGAAAAACATCATGCGAAAGTATATAGCAAAGCAGGCGTGGATGCTCCACCCATGAGCGTCCCTCATTTGGATGCACGTTATATAGAGGGAAAAAAAGAATTGCTTTTTGGTCCGTTCGCCGGTTTCAGCAGCAAATTTTTAAAGGAAGGCTCGCTATTGGATTTACCATTATCTCTGAGATTTGACAATCTTCCGTCTATGTGGGGCGTATTCTGGCATAATTTACCATTAACCAAATACCTAATGGAACAGGTCACTATGGACCATGAAGATCGCATGAAAGACCTGAGAAAATTTGTGCTGGATGCAAATTCTGATGATTGGGAACTCAAAGTTGCGGGTCAGCGAGTACAGATCATTAAGAGAGATAAAGAAGAAGGTGGTATCTTGGAATTTGGAACGGACGTAGTACACAGTAAGGATGGGAAGATCACAGCCCTACTCGGTGCATCTCCTGGTGCTTCAACTGCCGTTCACATTATGCTAAAGGTAATGCAGATCGCTTTTCCAGAAAAAGTAAAATCTGATCAATTCACTCAAAAACTGAATAAAATGATCCCTTTCTGGAATCGTGGAGTCGAAGATCATAAAGAAGAATTTCAGCAAGTTCAGGCAGAATGCTCCGAATTATTGAATCTTTCTGTAAAACATTAAATAGAAAAACCCTCCTGATTAGGAGGGTTTCTTCTTTTTGAGCCGATGGAGGGACTCGAACCCACGACCTGCTGATTACAAATCAGCTGCTCTAGCCAGCTGAGCTACATCGGCAAAATATTATAGCGCGTTTAATTTCTCAACAAGTGCTTTAGCTTTTGTTTCAAGTTCGCTCTGCACTTCTTTAAAATGTTTTTGCTTATTCTCTACATCGCGACGATTGATCTTGGTGATTAATTCGTCATAATCTTTGATTGCTTCGTCTACAACCGCTTCAGATTTTGCAGGATCCTCTTTAGGATTCGCCATCTGGTGAATATATGCCGCATCGATAATATCACCGAATACATAATTCACATCTTTCTTTAATAATCTTTTACTCGCCATGACGCTTAATTTTCGGCAGCGAATTTAAACTATTTTTCGATATCAAAAGTAAAATTGGAAGAAATTTTAAGAGGTATATTTTTTCAGGACAGCAAGTGCTTCAGGCATATGTCGTTGCGCATTCATACTATTGAAATTATGAAGAAGTTTGCCTTCTTTATCAAATACAAAAGTTTCCCTTCCTGGTAACATTCCGAGTAAATTTGATTGAACGCCAAATGCTTTTCTGGCCTTTTTATTTTCATCGGAAAGCAGGATGAAAGGTAAATTCAGCTTATTGGCAAATTTGATATGAGACTTTTCAGAATCGGCGCTAATACCAACTACCTCTGCTCCAAGATCCTGGAAATCCTGATAACTATCCCTGAAGTTACACGCCTCCTTGGTGCAGCCCGGCGTAAAATTTTTAGGGTAGAAATAAATTACAACGGGTTTACCCACCAGTTTCTGAAGCTCAAACTCTTTCCCTTCCTTATCTTTTAGAGTAACTGCTGGTATTTTATCGCCTTCTTTCATTATTCTCCTTTATAACTAACAAAATTTCTGGGTGTCTCGTATAGGGTTACCTCTAGATCATGCTCTTCATTGATTTTCTTACGAAGTTTGTCCCAGATGACTACCGCAATATTTTCAGCCGTTGGAATTAAATCCTTGAATTCCTGAACCTCAATATTTAAGTTTTTATGGTCAAAAGCCTCTTCTATTTCTGAATAGATGAGATCTTTCAGAATTTTTAGATCCATGACAAATCCAGTTGCCGGATCGGGCGCTCCTGTAACAGAAACCGTTAGTTCATAATTATGCCCGTGATAATTCGGGTTGCTGCATTTTCCGAAGACTTCAAAATTCTTATCATCGTCCCAATCCTTTCTGAAAAGTCGGTGAGCAGCATTGAAATGGGCTTTTCTATGTACGGTAATTCTCATTCTATGGAAGATAGGTATTTATCAAAAATGATCTTGAACCATTCCGTATAAATTTCCGGATTTTTAGACATATCAACTTTCAGATCATCGAGTGTCATCCATTTCCAGTCAGCCACCTCATCAGGATTCGGTTTCGGCTCTTCCTCAAAATTCCCAACTAATATGTGGTCAAATTCATGCTCGGTTAATCCATTATCGAAAGGTGCCTTATAGATAAATGAAATAGTGTCTTTTAGATCAGTACTAAAGCCCATCTCCTCCATTAGTCTCCTCTTTCCCGCTTCAATATTCGATTCACCTTCGCGCTGATGACTACAGCAGGTGTTGGTCCACAAACCAGGTGAGTGATATTTAGAATGAGCTCGCTGTTGAATCATCAATTCATTTTTCTCATTAAAAACAAAAACCGAAAACGCACGATGAAGCAATGCTTTTTCGTGAGCTTCGATCTTCTCCATGAGCCCAATTTGCTCATCTTTTTCGTTTACGAGTATAACTTTTTCCTGTGCCATTAAAAAAATTGAGTTTCAAATGTACGAAATCGGTATTGGCTTTCGCAAAAACACTTTTTAACCAATTCTTAAAGTTTTAGCTTGCCTTCGTAGAGGTCACAGTTAATAGAAAGTATGAATTCTGATCTACGATTCTTCTCGTGCTGTTCTTCGGAACAGGGAATCCCATTTCGGCAATTATTTACCGGCTCCGTTTCTCCATAACCTCTACCTGAAATACGCAAGGAATTAACGCCCTTTTGCACCAGGTAATCCCTGGTCGCTTTCACCCTGCTTTCTGAAAGCTTGATATTGTAAGCATCGTCCGCCCGGCTGTCGGTATGTGAACGAATGTCTATTAAAAGCTCCGGATATTCGTTCATATAAGCGGCAATTTCATCGAGTTCTTTGGCTGCTTTAGGTTTAATCTCTGCCTGGTCCAGGTCGAAAACTATAGGATCGAGATGAAGCATTTTTGCCAGGTCATCTCCTACTCTAGCGGCAAAAATTCGATCCCCTCGAAGATTCTGAAACTGAATAATATTCTCTCTTCTTTTAATTTCGGTGGCATAAAAACTAAAATTGAAAAACATTCGTAATGCTGAAATATTAAATGGCTCATTCCCTGAAATATCATGCGAAGCCTGATACATTACAAGGCCATTTTTTGGGTTATCAAAGCCATTCCCATAAACTACTACGCATCCCGGACCATTGGAAAGGTCTGGAACATCTGGCGCGGTTGGATCTACTACGATCTGCTTGGCAGCTTTTCTCCATTCATTCGCTTTCTTTGGATAATAAATCCTTTCTGATCCATTGATCATAGCCTTATCGCTCAAGCCAATGTATTGAGAAACGGGATCTGCCGGTAGCCGTTGTTCATATGGCGGCGTAGCATAGCGGTGTTCAAAATATGGGATCAAACCACTAGTTCTAGCACCGGCGGCACCAGCAGACAGAAAATTAAGCTGAATAAGCTTTGCCTCCTTTGAATCTGTTTCAGGACCGTAAAGGTTTTCCATCATACTTCCCGCATGACAGCCAGCCCAGATCGCGCCTTTGAATTTCGTATTCCAGAAATAGAGATTTTTATGCGATTCAAATTTTGGTTCGGCATGCGGCATGACAAAAATATCATCACAAATATCAAGCTCATCCGGATTTTTCCAATTATCAGAATTATTTCCGCCATATGCTTCCGGTGGGATCGAAGCAGCTTTAAAAAAACTGAGAGCAATACTGCCATTTTGTTTGTCTAATGTCCATTTTGGAGTAACCGATAATTCCGTATAAACCGGGAGATCCATATCGTTTTCGAGATACTTGCCTAAAACGCCCTTCCCATTCCATAGCGCAATCAACTCCCTCACGTCATCAGTGATATAAGAAACTGGAATTATAAAAGAACCTGATCTAAAATCCTGGCTACCTATGCTGAAGTCGATACCATCTTTCGCTTTTTCAGGATTAATCACCCATTTTACTTCCACCTGATTCTCTTTTAGCAACTGGTATAAAAATCCGTAGGGTTTTAGAGCGTTCGATTTAGTTTGCGGAGTAATTCCTAAGTTTAGTGCATAGGAACCTTTTGCTATGACTTCCATTTGCGTCTGGCTGTAGGAAAAGAAATAATTAAGAAGGCAAAAGATGCCAATGAGTAATTTTTTCTGGTTTGTTAGGGCTAAAACCATTCTGATAGGATTATCCATTCGGATTACTGTAAATTACACTTTTTGCTGCTATTTCAGAATAATTTATAGCGCAAATTGATCTCAAAAGTCTTAATCTCTGTTTCTGAAAATCGCTAAAATAATAGTATTTTTGCCGATCGTAATTCAAGGCCATGAAGCAGTATCAGAAAGAGATCAACAAACGTAGAACATTCGGGATCGTATCACACCCGGATGCCGGTAAAACCACGCTAACAGAAAAACTTCTGCTTTTTGGAGGTGCGATCCAGGAAGCTGGAGCCGTAAAATCCAACAAGATCAAGAAAGGTGCTACTTCAGATTTTATGGAAATTGAGCGACAAAGGGGAATTTCTGTGGCCACATCTGTCCTGGCATTTGAATACGAAGGCATTAAAATTAATATTCTTGATACGCCTGGTCACAAAGATTTTGCTGAGGATACGTTTAGAACGCTTACTGCAGTTGATAGTGTAATCGTTGTGATAGATGTGGCGAAAGGGGTTGAGGAGCAAACCGAAAAACTGGTTGAAGTTTGCCGTATGCGTAATATCCCAATGATCGTTTTCATTAACAAACTGGACCGTGAAGGAAAAGATGCTTTTGAGTTGCTGGATGAGATCGAACAAAAACTGAATCTGACCGTTACTCCGTTGAGTTTTCCTATCGGAATGGGATATGATTTCAAGGGTATATACAACATCTGGGAAAAAAATGTCAATCTTTTTACCGGCGATCCACGAAAAGATATTGAAGAGACCATCGAAATAGATGATTTAGCCAGCGAAGAACTGAACGACCTTATAGGTGATAAGGCTGCTGATACCTTACGCGATGAACTGGAACTCGCTCAGGGAGTTTATCCGGAATTTGATCGCCAGGCTTATCTGGAAGGTCGTTTACAACCTGTCTTCTTCGGCTCTGCACTGAATAATTTCGGGGTTCGTGAGCTGTTAGATTGTTTCATCAGTATTGCTCCTCCACCAAGACCAAAAGAAAGCGATAGCAGATTGGTGAAACCAGATGAGCAGAACTTTACCGGTTTTGTTTTTAAGATCCATGCCAATATGGATCCAAAACACCGCGACCGGCTGGCTTTCGTAAAAATTGTTTCCGGAAAATTCGAAAGAAACAAGAATTACCTGCATGTTCGAAACGGAAAAAACATGAAATTTTCCTCTCCAAACGCCTTTTTCGCTGAAAAGAAAGAAGTGGTAGATGTTTCCTGGCCCGGCGATATTGTAGGTTTACACGATACCGGAAACTTCAAGATTGGTGATACCCTTACTGAAGGGGAAGAATTGAGATACAAAGGAATTCCAAGTTTCTCGCCGGAACATTTCCGCTATATCAATAACGCGGACCCGATGAAATCCAAGCAATTGGAAAAAGGAATAGACCAGTTAATGGATGAAGGTGTGGCCCAGCTGTTTATTCTGGAACTGAATGGAAGAAAGATCATTGGTACTGTTGGTGCACTGCAGTTCGAAGTAATTCAATATAGACTGGAGCATGAATATGGAGCGAAATGTACTTATGAAAATCTAAATGTTCACAAAGCTACCTGGATAGAACCGGATGATCCCAAGAACGAAGAATTTCAGGATTTTAAAAGAGTGAAGTCCAAATTCCTTGCAAAAGATAAATCTGGACAATTAGTATTCTTAGCCGATTCGCAATTCAGTTTACAGATGACTCAACAAAAATATTCTTCGATCAAATTCCACTTTACTTCAGAATTCTAAAATTTCAGGTGAACTTTTAGCTATTTTCAGGACCTCTGTTTAGATTCTGATAGAAATTCAATGGTTCGAGATTTCTAATTGTCGGTATAAAAACATAAAGGCACCCACAAAATTTACTATTTTCGGGACAAAGCTTTTTTATGGACCAGATGGATCAGTTTATTTCCGATTTCGCTTCATTTGTTTGGGGCATCCCTTTAGTAATTCTGTTAATTGGAGGAGGATTGTTTTTACTGATCTATTCGCGCTTCTTACCATTCCGCTATCTCGGCCATTCCGTAGAAGTTTTAAGAGGAAAATATAATAATCCTGACGATCCGGGAGATATTAACCATTTTCAGGCTTTATCAACTGCCCTTTCCTCTACCGTTGGAATGGGAAATATCGCTGGTGTTGCGGTTGCGATCGCCGTTGGTGGTCCTGGGGCGATCTTCTGGCTCTGGGTTAGCGCCATTGTTGGGATGGCCACCAAGTTTTTCACAAATACGCTTGCCGTGATGTATCGCGGAAAAGACACCGAAGGAAAGATCCAGGGTGGTGTGATGTACTTCATCGTAGAAGGTCTCGGCAAAAAATGGAAACCATTGGCTGCATTTTTTGCAGTTGCCGGCCTAGTGGGTGCACTCCCTGTTTTTAATGTAAATCAGCTTACGCAGGCGATCAATTATATCTTACTCGAACCGAATAATATCGAAACTGGATTTACTTCCAGCCTGATCATCGGTATTATTCTAACTATTATTACCACTATTGTGATCATTGGAGGCCTGGATAGAATCAGTAAAACCGTCTCCAAATTGGTTCCTGCGATGGTCGCCTTATATTTTGTTTCCGTCTTAATTATTTTATTTGTGAATTCGGATGTGGTTCTTCACTATTTCGGATTGATTTTTACTGATGCTTTTGCGGCGGATAATTATAAAGGAGACCCGCTACTTGGCGGTATGCTCGGCGGACTGATACTTTTAGGAATCAGGCGTGGTGCTTTTAGCAATGAAGCAGGAATTGGTACGGCTACTATGGCGCACGGTGCCAGTAAAACTTCTGAACCGGTTCGTGAAGGTCTAATCGCGATGCTTGGACCGGCCATTGATACTTTAGTGGTTTGTACGCTTACGGCAATGGCGATCCTCGTGACCGGTGTGTGGCAGAGCACCGATGTGAATGGGGTAAGTCTAACGGCAGCTGCCTTTGACCAGGCGATCCCTTATGTTGGAAACTATCTGTTATTGCTATGCATCCTGGCTTTCAGTATTTCTTCCCTGTTTTCATATTCTTATTACGGGACGAAATGCCTCTCATTTCTTTTAGGTGCCCAGAACAAAAAGTATTACAACTATGTTTATATTTTAAGTATCATCGTTGGAGCCACCACGACACTCAGTTTTATTCTGAATTTGATCGACGGTTTCTTCGCATTGATGGCTATACCAACCATGATCTCAACGCTAATCATGGCTCCACGAGTTATGAAAGCTGCACGGATTTATTTCAAAAAATATAAACTGAAGTCTTAATTATCTTTCGTAAAAACTATTGATGGAACTAGTCAATTTTTGAATATCTGCTTCGGAATGAGCTGCAGAGAGCACCACTTTGCTCAGTAAATCTGAATCAGGTAATGGATACCGAAAATTGGTCGTGATAATTCCTTCGGAATATAACTGATCTGTCAGCGCCTCATCGTGGTATGTGTAAACCGGATGCTGGAATAATTGAGTAGCTTTGAATCCTTCAGAAATTTCTGAATTAAATTGGCTGATGTTTTTCCGAAGTTTCTGTAAAGATTCTTTTATTAGATTTTCCGACTGTAGAAAAGTTTTTAAAGCGGCCGGTGACGGAGGGCTTCCTCCTCCATAAAATCCACTGTTCCGAAGATCCTCCATTCTATCATGGTTTCCGCAGATCATACCGCAGGGAGTTGCCAAAGCCTTACCCAAAGATCCACATATAATGATCTCTTTAGCCTGTAAATTCAGCAATGACTGCAATAAACCGAAGCCGTTCTCTCCAATAAGCCCAAAACCATGAGAATCATCAACAACGAGAATAACATTTTGAAGTGCAATATCTTTGAGCCATTTGAAATGGGGATAATTGTAACCATCGAAATCAATGCTATCCAGGAATAACACGATTTGCTTTTCAGAATTTTCGATTTTCGATTTAAGAGATTCGTAATTCTCACAAACAACCGTCTCCTTGCCAATTATCGCGGGATGAGTGTGAGGAGCAGAAACCTGCACGTAATCTTTTCTGCTGAAATAATAGGAAAGCATTTGCCCGGCTAAAAATCCAGAGGAAAGACAAATGGCATCCTCCATTCCAATTTTTTTAGCAATTTCAGCTTCAAATTCCTCATACACTGAAAGCCTAACATTGGCCTTCCTGGAAGCTCCAAAATTAGTTCCCAGCTGGCGAATATTTTCTATCAGTTTCTCCTGGAAAGCAGGATGATACTGCAAACCCAGGTAAGAAGTGCCTCCAAAATACAGGAATTCTTGATTTTCGTAAGAAAATGATCGACCGGGTCCGCTCTCTAAATAATGGTTCATGAGATCAATTCCACGCCGCTACCATTCCTTCTTGGAAAAAGAACTTTTCCATCCTCGAGGATTTCCACACCTGTTGCGATGTCACGGCTCAATAACATGGCACCATCCATATCTACATAATCCAGTTGTGGTAATAATTGGGCTATTGCTGAAATTCCTACGGTACTTTCGGTCATACAGCCTACCATCACTTTCAGATCGTGCTTTTTTGCATTTTTGATCATTCTGAGCGCAGGAGTAAGTCCGCCGCATTTGGTCAATTTGATATTGATTCCGTCAAAATACCCCACGCATTTATCTACATCTTCTTCGACTATACAACTCTCATCTGCGATAATCGGCAAAGCGGAATGTTCTTTCAACTTTTTAAGGCCTTCCAGGTCATCTGCTGGCAAGGGTTGCTCCAGAAATTCCACTCCGAGTTTCTTCAATTCTTCTGAATACTTAATTGCCTGATCACTTTCCCAGCCGCAGTTGGCGTCAACCCGAAATTTAGCGTCCGTATGCTTCCGAAGTTCGGCAACAACTTCCAAATCGTTATCTGAACCGAGTTTGATCTTGTAGATCGGCCAGGGCTGCTCTTTCATCTTTTCCACCATTTTTTCAACAGAATCGATGCCGATAGTGAAATTGGTTACGGGATAATCAGAATTATCTGTATTCCAAATCTCATAAAGAGGCTTCCCCTGAAGTTTTCCAAAAAGATCATGCGCAGCAAGATCAAGCGCACAAATGCTGAAATTGGATAATCCTGTTTCAACCAAAAAAGCATGAAACTTTTCCGGAGTTTCAAAATCGAATTTCTTAATATCTTCCCGGACTGCCTCAATTTCAGCTTCCATACTTTTAAAAGTGATCTTGTAATACGGATTGGAAGTTGCTTCGCCATAACCGGTTTCTCCCTTTAGACTAAGACAGGCAATCAAAGTATCCTGAGTGTCGTGAGATTCGCGGGAAATGGTAAACGTATGCTTTAATTGCAATACGTACTTTTTAAGTTCCAGTTGCATAATTTTAATGATATTCATTATAACGTCAAGCTGAACTTGATTCAGCTTCTAATTTAAAGATCCTGAAACAAGTTCAGGCTGACGGTGGTTTAAGCCTGTCCGGTTGGTCCAAAGTTCAAAGGGATCGGAGCTTTTTCATAGTCTCTGATCTCTCCATGAGACTGCTCGAACTTTTGTACATTTTCTCCCAAAGCTTTCAGTAGTCTTTTTGCATGCTGTGGCGTAAGAATGATTCTTGATTTCACCTTGCTTTTAGGTCTTCCTGGCATGATATTCACAAAATCAACTACAAATTCTGAAACAGAGTGGTTGATGATCGCCAGGTTTGAATAGATTCCTTCTGCCACCGTTTCATCCAGTTCGATATTTATTTTTGCCTGTTTATTTTTCTTTTCGTCACTCATAATGATTGTTTTATTCAAGTTACTTATTAAAATTTTAAATTTTCAGCCGATTATCATCGTTGTAAAAAATATAATCTGAAACGATCGGCTCCACCCCACATTTTCGAAATTCTGAAGCGATCTGCCCACGATGATAAGTCGCATGGTTTATTGTATGAAAAATGATATCCTCTATACTACGTTTATAGGAATCCCCTTTTGAATTCGTATAAGAAATAATTTCAGCCAGATTAGAAATTTCTAAAATCTCAAAAGTCTCCTCAAAATTTTGATTTTCCAGCTTCAGCATTTCTTGTGCTTCGAAAACATCCCAAATACCCCCTCGATTCGGAATATTCAAAATTCTGGAATTCCAGACACTACTGGCGTTAAGGGTATGAGAAAGCAGCAATTTTGCTTTTTTAGATAATTTCTCGGCCATAGCAGGATCAGCAAAAATCTCGATCAGTTGTAAATTGTAATGATGCGAATATTCCAGCAAATTTTTAAGAAAAGGCTTCATACTCCAAATATCGGGATAAATAAAAAAAGGCTCGCGATTGCGAGCCTTTTTTCAGAATATATCAGAAGGAATTAATTGAAATTCACTTCTTGTTTTCTCTCAAGCATTTCGTCAAATTCTTCTTTAGAACCAACAATGATGCTATCGTACTTTCTCATACCTGTACCTGCAGGAATTCTATGTCCTACAATTACATTTTCCTTCAATCCTTCAAGTTCATCAATCTTACCGCTTACAGCAGCTTCGTTCAACACCTTCGTAGTTTCCTGGAAGGATGCAGCCGAAATGAACGACTTAGTTTGAAGTGATGCTCTCGTAATACCCTGAAGTACTGGAGTTGCTGTGGCAGTGATCACATCTCTTGCAGAGGCCAGATTCTTATCTTCTCTCTTTAAAATCGAGTTCTCATCTCTAAGATCTCTTGGAGTAATGATCTGTCCTGCTTTTAGTCTTTCAGAATCACCGGCATCTTCGATCACTTTCATTCCGAATAACTTATTGTTTTCTTCAATGAAATCATCTTTATGCACCAATTGGTTTTCAAGGAAAATAGTATCTCCCGGATCAACGATTCTTACTTTACGCATCATTTGTCTAACCACAACCTCGAAGTGCTTGTCATTAATCTTCACACCCTGAAGTCTATAAACTTCCTGAACTTCGTTCACAAGATACTGTTGTACAGCGTTTGGCCCTTTGATATTTAAGATATCTTCCGGAGTGATCGAACCATCAGAAAGTGGCATACCTGCTCTTACGTAATCGTTTTCCTGAACAAGAATCTGGTTAGAAAGCTTTACAAGATATTTCTTGATCTCTCCTAATTTTGATTCTACAATGATCTCGCGGTTACCACGCTTGATCTTACCGAAGGAAACAACCCCGTCAATCTCAGAAACCACAGCTGGATTTGAGGGGTTACGGGCTTCGAAAAGCTCAGTTACCCTTGGAAGACCACCAGTAATATCCCCTGCTTTAGAAGATTTACGTGGAATCTTAACCAGAATCTTACCAACTCCGATTTTCTCTTCATTATCGACCATTAGGTGAGCTCCAACCGGAAGGTTATAAGAACGAATTACTTCGTCTTTTTTACCTAAGATATGAAGTGTTGGGATCAATTTCTTATTACGAGATTCAGAAATTACTTTTTCCTGGAATCCTGTTTGCTCATCGATCTCAACCTGATAAGTTACACCTTGTTCTACATTTTCGTACTTGATCTTACCGGCGAATTCAGAAATAATTACACCGTTATATGGATCCCAAGAACAGATCACATCACCTTTCTTAACAGTCGCACCATCTTCAATGTTGATCTGTGCACCGTAAGGAATGTTATTGTTACTTAGAACTACACCGGTCTTCTTATCCTTGATCTTAATTTCTGCAGTACGAGAGATCACGATATCGGCAGTACCTCCATCAGGTGCTTCTCCTTTTACTACTTTAAGATCTTCGATGTCTGCAACACCGTCGAATTTCGCTTCCAGTTTATTTTCTTCTGAAATGTTACCTGCAATACCTCCCACGTGGAACGTACGAAGTGTTAGCTGTGTACCAGGCTCACCAATAGACTGAGCTGCTACAACTCCAACCGCTTCACCTGTTTGAACGATCTTGTTTGTTGCCAGGTTACGACCGTAACATTTAATACAGATACCTTTCTTAGCCTCACAAGTTAATGGAGAACGTACTTCTACGCTTTCGATCGGCGCTGCATCTATTTTTTCAACGATCTCTTCTGTGATTTCCTCGTTAGCTGAAACAAGAAGTTCTTCAGTAGAAGGATCATACACATCGTTTAATGAGATACGTCCAAGAATTCTTTCACCAAGAGATTCTACGATCTCTTCGTTTTTCTTCAATGGGCGCACTTCCACACCTCTTAATGTTCCACAATCATCTTCATTTACGATCACATCCTGAGAAACATCTACCAGACGACGAGTTAAGTAACCAGCATCTGCTGTTTTAAGTGCGGTATCCGCAAGACCTTTACGAGCACCGTGAGTAGAGATAAAGTACTCAAGAATTGAAAGACCTTCCTTAAAGTTCGAAAGAATCGGGTTCTCAATAATCTCACCTCCACCAGAGTTCGATTTCTTAGGCTTAGCCATAAGTCCTCGCATACCGGTTAACTGACGAATCTGCTCTTTACTACCACGGGCTCCGGAATCAAGCATCATATAAACTGAGTTGAATCCCTGCTTATCTTCACGAATACGCTTCATCGCTAACTCGGTTAGACCGGCGTTAGTCGAAGTCCAGATATCAATTACCTGGTTGTAACGTTCGTTATTGGTGATAAGACCCATGTTATAGTTACCAATAATACCTTCAACCTGTTCGTTGGCTTCATCAATCATGGCTTGTTTTTCTTCAGGGATGATAATATCACCTAAGCTGAAAGAAAGACCACCACGGAAAGCGAATCCATAACCTAATTGCTTGATCTCGTCAAGGAATTCAGAAGTTTCTGGTACACTGGTTATTTTTAGAATTTTACCAATGATCTCACGAAGCGATTTTTTGGTAAGTACTTCATTAATATAACCCGCCTTTTCTGGCACCGCTTCATTAAATAATACTCTACCAACAGTGGTATCCTTGATCATATAGACCAATTCACCATTTTCGTTGTAATCTTTGGTTCTGATCTTAATACCTGCATTTAGGTCTACTCTCTTCTGGTTATAAGCAATTACTAGCTCTTCCGCAGAATAGAAAGTTAAACCTTCACCTTTTACAGGCTCCTCATCAGTAGATTTCTTATGCTTGGTCATATAATAAAGACCCAAAACCATATCCTGAGATGGTACTGTAATTGGTGAACCGTTTGCAGGGTTCAAGATATTATGAGAAGCAAGCATTAATAACTGTGCTTCCAAAATAGCTTCTGGTCCAAGTGGCAAGTGAACCGCCATCTGGTCACCATCGAAATCGGCGTTGAATGCCGTACACGCTAGTGGGTGAAGCTGAATTGCCTTACCTTCAATAAGTTTAGGCTGGAATGCCTGGATACCCAGACGGTGAAGCGTAGGAGCACGGTTCAATAATACCGGATGACCCTTTAACACGTTCTCCAGAATGTCCCAAACTACAGGTTCTTTTTTATCGATAATCTTTTTAGCAGACTTCACTGTTTTTACGATACCTCTTTCGATCAGTTTTCTGATGATGAAAGGCTTGTAAAGCTCGGCTGCCATGTTTTTCGGAAGACCACACTCGAACATTTTCAGTTCTGGTCCTACAACAATTACCGAACGTGCTGAATAATCCACACGTTTACCAAGCAGGTTCTGACGGAAACGTCCCTGCTTCCCTTTCAATGAATCTGAAAGTGATTTAAGCGGACGGTTCGAGTCAGTTTTTACTGCTGATGATTTTCTTGTATTATCGAATAATGAATCTACCGATTCCTGAAGCATACGTTTTTCGTTACGTAAAATTACTTCAGGAGCTTTGATCTCCATTAAACGCTTCAGACGGTTGTTACGAATAATTACACGACGGTAAAGATCGTTCAAATCTGAAGTTGCGAAACGACCACCATCAAGAGGAACAAGAGGTCTTAATTCCGGCGGAATTACCGGAACAACCTTCATGATCATCCATTCCGGATGGTTCTCGCGATTTTCATTCGCATCACGGAAAGCTTCCACAACCTGAAGTCTCTTAAGAGCTTCTGTCTTACGTTGTTTGGAAGTTTCGTTATTTGCTTTATGTCTTAATTCATATGAAAGCTCATCAAGATCAATTCTCTTAAGGATCTCTATAAGACATTCAGCACCCATCTTCGCGATGAATTTATTTGGGTCGCTATCTTCTAAATATTGGTTTTCTTGTGGAAGTTCATCTAAAATATTCAGATATTCTTCTTCCGTTAAGAAATCCATTTTTTTCAACGGCTTTCCTTCTTCGTCCTTCGCATTACCTGGCTGGATCACTACATATCTTTCATAGTAGATGATCATGTCCAGTTTCTTGGAAGGAAGCCCTAGCAAATAACCAATTTTGTTAGGAAGAGAACGGAAATACCAGATGTGTGCAACAGGAACTACAAGGTTGATGTGCCCAACGCGGTCTCTACGTACTTTTTTCTCAGTAACTTCAACACCACAACGGTCACAAACAATTCCTTTATACCGGATTCTCTTATACTTACCACAAGCACATTCATAATCCTTTACAGGACCAAAAATACGCTCACAAAACAAACCGTCACGCTCAGGCTTGTGCGTACGATAGTTAATGGTTTCCGGCTTTAGAACTTCACCACGAGATTCTGCGAGGATGGACTCGGGAGAAGCTAAACCGATAGAGATCTGGTTAAACCTCTGCACTGTATTTTTATCATTATTTCTAGCCATAATAAACGCTGCTAATTATTGTGAATATTCCGTTTTATTGGGGCCACTTTCGCAGCCCCGACAAACAGAATGTTATTCTTCAAGTTTAATATCCAATCCGAGTCCTTTCAATTCGTGCATTAACACGTTGAAAGATTCCGGCAATCCTGGTTCAGGCATTGGCTCACCCTTAACGATAGACTCGTAAGTCTTCGCTCTACCGATCACGTCATCAGACTTCACAGTAAGGATTTCTCTAAGCGTACTTGAAGCACCATATGCCTCAAGAGCCCAAACCTCCATCTCTCCAAATCGCTGACCACCAAATTGTGCCTTACCACCAAGCGGCTGCTGAGTAATAAGTGAGTATGGACCGATTGATCTGGCATGCATCTTATCGTCGATCATGTGACCTAGTTTCAACATGTAGATTACACCTACTGTCGCTCTCTGGTCAAAACGTTCACCTGTTCCTCCATCATAAAGATATGTGTGACCGAATCTTGGAATTCCAGCTTCATCTGTCAATTCGTTAATCTGATCGATCGTAGCACCATCGAAAATAGGAGTTGCATATTTCTTACCTAATTTCTGTCCTGCCCAACCAAGAACTGTTTCGTAGATCTGACCGATATTCATACGTGATGGTACCCCAAGTGGGTTCAGCACAATATCTACCGGAGTTCCATCTTCAAGGAATGGCATATCTTCCTGGCGAACGATACGAGCAACAATACCTTTGTTACCATGACGTCCCGCCATCTTATCCCCTACTTTCAGCTTACGTTTCTTAGCGATGTAAACTTTAGCAAGTTTCAAGATTCCGGAAGGAAGCTCATCTCCAACAGAGATGGTAAACTTCTCTCTTCTTAGGTTACCCTGAAGATCGTTTTCCTTGATCTTATAATTATGGATCAGATCTGCAACAAGAGCATTTAAATGATCATCTGTAGTCCATGTTCCCGTGGTAAGGTGAGTATAGTCATCTACCGCGTTCAACATTTTCAAAGTGTATTTTTTACCTTTTGGAAGAACTTCTTCTCCAAGGTCGTTTTGTACTCCCTGAGCAGTTTTACCACCGATGATTGCAAAAAGTTTCTCAACTAATTCTGACTTTAATAGTGCGAATTTAGCATCATACTTCTTCTCTAATGCTGCAACATCTTCTTTATCCTGAGCTCGTTTGCGCTTATCTTTAATCGCTCTAGCGAACAATTTCTTATTGATCACAACTCCGCTCAATGATGGAGAAGCTTTTAATGAAGCATCTTTCACATCACCGGCCTTGTCACCAAAGATCGCACGAAGCAGTTTTTCTTCTGGAGTTGGATCACTTTCTCCTTTTGGAGTGATCTTACCAATAAGAATATCACCAGGTTTTACCTCAGCACCCACTCGAATCATACCATGCTCGTCAAGGTCTTTAGTAGCCTCTTCAGAAACGTTTGGAATATCATTCGTTAATTCTTCGTTACCTAGTTTTGTATCTCTAACTTCAAGCGAATATTCGTCAATATGGATCGAGGTGAAAATATCATCTCTCACCACTTTTTCTGAAATTACGATCGCATCCTCAAAGTTGTAACCTTTCCAAGGCATGAAAGCAACTTTCATATTTCTACCAAGTGCCAATTCACCCTTTTCGGTTGCATAACCCTGGCAAAGTACCTGTCCTTTAGTAACTCTGTCTCCAACGCTAACGATTGGCTTCAGGTTAATACAGGTTCCCTGGTTCGTTTTACGGAACTTAATTAGATCGTATTCTTTTGAATCAGAATCAAAGCTTACCATACGCTCTTCATCGGTACGGTCGTATTTGATTATGATTTTATTGGCATCTACATATTCAACTTCTCCTTCTCCTTCCGCGTTGATCAACACTCGAGAATCTGTAGCTACCTGTCTTTCAAGACCAGTTCCCACGATTGGAGAATCTGCCCTTAATAATGGTACTGCCTGGCGCATCATGTTTGATCCCATCAGTGCACGGTTCGCATCATCATGTTCCAAGAATGGAATTAATGAAGCCGAAATAGATGAAATCTGGTTTGGAGCAACATCAGTATAATGTACTTCTTTTAGATCCACAACCGGGAAGTCACCTTCCATACGCGCAATTACACGATCAGACTCGATAGTTCCGTCATCTTTTAACGGAATGTTCGCCTGAGCGATCATCTTGCCTTCTTCCTCTTCAGCACTAAGGTAAATAGGTTCTTCGGAAATATTGATCTTTCCTTCAGAAACCGTACGGTATGGAGTTTCAATGAATCCCATTCCGTTTACTTTCGCATAAACTGAAAGTGAAGAGATCAAACCAATATTCGGACCTTCAGGAGTTTCGATAGGACAAAGTCTTCCGTAGTGCGTATAATGAACGTCACGTACCTCGAAACCTGCTCTTTCTCTTGATAAACCACCTGGCCCTAGTGCAGATAAACGACGCTTGTGCGTGATCTCTGCCAATGGGTTTGTCTGGTCCATGAACTGTGATAACTGGTTTGTACCAAAGAAAGAGTTGATCACAGAAGAAAGTGTCTTCGCGTTAATCAGATCGATCGGGGTAAATACCTCATTGTCACGAACGTTCATTCTCTCACGGATCGTTCTTGCCATACGTGCAAGACCTACACCGAACTGCTGAGACAACTGCTCACCTACTGTTCTAACACGTCGGTTAGAAAGGTGATCAATATCATCAATTTCAGCCTTAGAGTTAATCAGCTCAATTAAATATTTTACAATGGTAATGATGTCTTCTTTCGTCAGTACCTGCTGACCCATATCCACATCAAGACCAAGTTTTTTGTTCATTCTATAACGACCAACTTCACCCAGACTGTATCGCTGATCAGAGAAGAAAAGCTTGTCGATAATTCCCCGAGCAGTTTCCTCATCTGGCGGTTCAGCATTACGAAGCTGACGATAGATATGCTCTACCGCCTCTTTTTCAGAGTTGGTAGGATCTTTTTGTAATGTATTGTGAATAATAGCGTAATCACCGGTTTGATTATCTTCTTTATGAAGAAGGATCGTTTTTGTTCCGGTTTCGAGGATCTCCTCGATATGATCTTTTTCTAGCTCCGTATCACGATCTAATACGATCTCATTACGCTCAATTGAAACAACCTCTCCCGTATCCTCATCAACAAAATCTTCATACCAGGTGTTCAATACACGGGCAGCCAACTTGCGCCCAAGAACTTTTTTAAGTCCTGATTTAGAAACCTTCACTTCTTCTGCAAGGTCGAAGATTTCTAAAATATCCTTATCACGCTCGAAACCGATGGCACGGAACAGCGTAGTAACAGGTAATTTTTTCTTACGATCGATATACGCGTACATTACGCTATTAATATCGGTAGCAAATTCAATCCATGATCCTTTAAAAGGAATCACACGGGCTGAATATAATTTTGTTCCATTAGCATGGAAAGACTGTCCAAAGAATACCCCTGGAGAACGGTGTAACTGGGAAACAACAACCCGCTCTGCTCCATTGATACAGAAGGTACCACTTGGAGTCATATATGGAATAGTTCCTAGGTAAACGTCCTGTACGATGGTTTCAAAATCTTCGTGCTCAGGGTCTGTACAGTATAGCTTAAGCCTAGCTTTAAGCGGCACACTGTAAGTTAGTCCGCGTTCAATACACTCTTGAATGGAGTATCTTGGCGGGTCCACAAAATAATCTAAGAATTCTAGTACAAATTGATTACGGGTGTCCGTAATAGGGAAGTTTTCTAGGAAGGTGTTGTAAAGACCTTCATTTCCCCGTTCTTCTGATTTTGTTTCCAGCTGGAAGAAGTCCTGAAACGACTTAATCTGCAGATCCAGAAAATCTGGATAAGCAGGCTTATTCTTCACAGATGAGAAACTCAATCTTTCAGTTTGCTTTGCTAACATCAATGGACGGAATTATAATAATTTATCAAAAAAATACGTGCGATAAAAACCTTTGGCTCTATATACGCAAAAGGGTTTAGACCTTCAGGAGCTTATCCTGAGGCCTAAACCTAAATAATATTGCTTTCGTCAAGCTTATTTAAGCTCAACCTCAGCTCCTGCTTCTTCTAATTGCTTTTTAAGAGCTTCAGCTTCATCTTTAGCAACTCCTTCTTTAACTGGTTTAGGAGCACCATCAACTAGTTCTTTAGCATCTTTAAGACCTAGACCTGTAAGTTCTTTTACAAGTTTAACTACAGCTAATTTAGATCCACCTGGAGCGGTAAGAATTACGTCGAATTCAGTTTGCTCTTCAGCTTCTTCACCACCACCAGCGGCAGCACCACCAGCAACAGCTACTGCAGCAGCTGCAGGCTCGATACCATATTCTTCTTTTAAAATATCAGCTAACTCATTAACTTCTTTTACTGTTAAGTTAACTAATTGTTCTGCGAAATCTTTTAAATCTGCCATTTTCTATCGTTTTTAAAAAGTTCTTTAAATTTATTTTTGTTAAAAAGTGCGTACTAAATTATCCTTCTTTTTCTGAAAGGGTTTTAAGAATTCCTGCAAGTTTACCACCACCAGATTTAAGGGCAGAAACAACATTCTTAGCAGGAGACTGAAGAAGACCAATGATATCTCCAATAACTTCTTCTTTAGACTTGATGTTAACAAGTGTATCAAGATAGTCATCTCCAACATATACAGCTTCTTCTACGAAAGCTCCTTTCAATAAAGGTTTTTCAGATTTTTTCCTGAATTCCTTGATCACTTTCGCCGGAGCGTTACCGGTTTCTGAAAGCATGATCGAGGTATTGCCTTTTAAAACAGTTGGAAGTTCACCAAAATCTTTTTCAGTTGCTTCCATCGCTTTAGCAAGCAATGTATTTTTAACTACCGACAATTTTACGTTTGCTTTAAAACAAGCACGACGCAAGTTTGAAGTGCTTCCGGCATCAAGACCAGAAATGTCAGCCAAATAGATAGTTTGGAATCCGGCTAACTGGGCAGTTAAATCTTCAATTACTTTTGATTTTTCTTCTCTTGTCATAATACCTAATTATTGCTCAGTAAACCTTTTAGTATCTATTTCTACACTCGGGCTCATGGTGCTGGAAATATGAATACTCTTCATATATACACCTTTAGCAGCCTGAGGCTTCAATTTTACTAGCGTAGTTAATAATTCTCTCGCGTTACCTGCGATCTTTTCAGCATCAAAAGATACTTTTCCGATTGCAGCGTGAACTATTCCGTGTTTGTCAACCTTGAAGTCGATCTTACCAGCTTTCACATCAGAAACCGCTTTAGCGATATCCATAGTTACTGTACCGGTTTTAGGGTTAGGCATTAAACCTCTTGGTCCTAGAACACGTCCTAGAGGACCTAATTTACCCATAACGCTAGGCATCGTGATGATAACATCAACATCTGTCCAGCCTCCTTTGATCTTCTCAAGATAGTCATCTAAACCAACGAAATCTGCACCAGCATCTTTAGCTTCCTGCTCCTTATCTGGAGTTACTAAAGCAAGAACTTTTACGTCCTTACCGGTACCATGTGGAAGTGTTACTACACCTCTCACCATTTGATTAGCTTTTCTTGGATCTACATTCAAACGAACCGCTAAATCCACAGAAGCATCAAAATTTGCGCTGGTAACATCTTTTATTAAAGCAGAAGCCTCAGCAACCGTATAAGTTTTACCTTTTTCGATCTTAGATTGAGCTTCCTTTTGCTTTTTAGTCAATTTTGCCATTTTCTAATTTCTTTTTGGATTAAAACGGTGCTTCACCTTTTACAGTAATTCCCATTGAACGAGCTGTTCCGGCAACCATTTTCATTGCAGATTCAATTGTAAATGCATTTAAATCCTGCATTTTGTCTTCTGCGATGGTTTTAATCTGATCCCAAGAAACGCTTGCTACTTTTTTTCTGTTTGGCTCTCCTGAACCTTTTTTAGTTTTGGCTGCTTCCATCAATTGTACTGCTGCAGGTGGAGTCTTGATCACAAAATCAAAAGACTTATCTGAATATACAGTAATCACAACTGGCAGTACTTTTCCGGCCTTATCCTGAGTTCTACCATTGAATTGCTTACAGAATTCCATGATATTTACCCCGGCAGCACCCAAAGCAGGTCCAACTGGTGGTGATGGGTTAGCAGCACCTCCGCGAACTTGTAGTTTTACAACTTTACTTACTTCTTTTGCCATTTTTCAAATTTTTAAGTGATAGTTTATCGAGTGGAAGCTTAAAAAACTATCAAAAAATATGTAACAGTTATCTTATACTTTTTCTACTTGCATATAGCTCAATTCCAATGGTGTTTTTCTTCCGAAAATCTTAACCATTACTTCCAGCTTACGCTTTTCTTCATTAATCTTTTCAACAGTACCGTTGAAACCGTTGAAAGGCCCATCTATTACCTTAATCGTCTCACCGATAGTAAACGGAATCGCGACATTATCTGTCTTCACAGAAAGCTCATCTACTTTACCGAGCATTCTATTCACTTCAGATTTTCTTAATGGAACTGGATCTCCTCCTTTAGTTTCACCAAGAAATCCAATTACACCGTTGATCCCTTTAATAATATGTGGTATTTCTCCTCCTAAATTTGCCTGAACCATTACATATCCAGGAAAATATACACGCTCTTTATTTACTTTTTTCCCATTTCTGATCTGGATAACCTTTTCAGTAGGAACAAGAACCTGATCAACATAATCTTCCAGTCCCTGGTGAGCGATTTCTTTTTCTATATAATCTTTTACCTTGTTTTCTTGTCCACTAACGGCACGAACTACATACCATTTTTTATCCTTAGCCTCTGCCATTTGTCTACAAATTATGATTTAACCCATTCGAAGTATGCCTCGATCGCTTTACTGAAAACCGTATCGACACCCCAAATGGCCAATGAAAAAATAACTGAAAAAACCACTACCAACACAGTAAGCTTTTGAGTTTCTGCCCAGGTTGGCCAGGTAACATGATTTTTTAACTCGTTATATGATTCTGATATGTAATTAACAAATCCTGCCATTGTATAATTTATTTGCACGGGTTGAGAGGCTCGAACTCCCGACACCTGGTTTTGGAGACCAGTGCTCTACCAACTGAGCTAAACCCGTAAATATAAGTGAAGGTACCCCGTTTGACCGGGATACCTTTTTATATTGAAATAATTCTTAGTCTAGAATTTCAGTTACCTGACCAGCACCTACAGTTCTACCACCTTCACGGACAGCGAAACGTAGACCAACATTCATTGCAATTGGCTGGATAAGTTCAACAGTAATTGTAAGGTTATCACCTGGCATTACCATTTCAACTCCATCAGGAAGACTAATTGTTCCAGTCACATCAGTTGTACGTACGTAGAACTGTGGACGGTAGTTGTTATGGAATGGAGTGTGACGTCCACCTTCTTCTTTTTTAAGGATATAAACCTCTGCCTTAAATTTAGCGTGAGGAGTTACAGATCCTGGCTTAGTAATTACCATACCACGAGAGATCTGAGTTTTCTCAATACCTCTAAGAAGGATACCTACGTTATCACCAGCTTCACCTCTATCAAGAATCTTACGGAACATCTCAACTCCAGTAATAGTAGAAGTCAATTTACCAGCGTTCATACCAATGATCTCTACAGGATCTCCAGTGTTAGCAACACCAGTTTCGATACGACCAGTAGCAACAGTACCACGACCAGTAATAGAGAATACATCTTCGATTGGCATCAAGAATGGTTTATCAACATCACGCTCAGGAAGTTCAATCCAGCTATCTACTGCTTCCATAAGATCTAGAACTGTTTTAGCCCATTTCTCATCACCTTCAAGAGCTCCAAGTGCAGAACCTGAAATTACAGGACCATTATCACCATCATACTCGTAGAAAGAAAGAAGATCTCTTACTTCCATTTCAACTAGCTCAAGAAGCTCCTCATCATCAACAAGGTCAACTTTGTTCAAGAAAACAACGATTCTTGGAATACCAACCTGACGTCCAAGAAGGATGTGCTCACGAGTTTGTGGCATAGGACCATCAGTCGCAGCAACAACAAGGATAGCACCGTCCATCTGAGCAGCACCAGTTACCATGTTCTTAACGTAATCGGCGTGACCTGGACAGTCAACGTGAGCATAGTGACGATTTGCAGTTTGATACTCAACGTGAGAAGAGTTAATAGTAATACCTCTCGACTTTTCTTCAGGAGCGTTGTCGATCTGATCGAAAGCGCGAGCTTCTGAATAACCAGCATCAGCCATTACCTTAGTAATCGCTGCAGTTAAAGTAGTTTTTCCGTGATCTACGTGTCCAATAGTACCGATATTTAAGTGCGGTTTGGAACGATCATAAGTTTCCTTTGCCATAATTAATACTTATTTAATCTTAGTTATATATTAGTGTTCAATTTCTATACAATACTTAGAGCCAACGATGGGATTTGAACCCATGACCTCTTCCTTACCAAGGAAACGCTCTACCCCTGAGCTACGTCGGCCTGACAAACCGATTGTTTTAAACAACAATAACCATAAACCAAAACGGTTTACGGAAATGATCAAGATTGAGGTATCCGCGCCAATACAACCCAAATTTCAGGGTCATTTTTAATTAAAGAGGAAAAACACGAAAGGTTAACACCTTCAAATTCGCCCTCCGGCGACGGCAAGAAATCCTGATTCAGTTTTAAAATTTAGAGCGGGAGACCGGGTTCGAACCGGCGACATTCAGCTTGGAAGGCTGACGCTCTACCAACTGAGCTACTCCCGCCTTTGATTTCAAAATTCCTTTTGAAAAATCTTTGTGGGGAGAGCAGGATTCGAACCTGCGAAGTCGAAAGACAACAGATTTACAGTCTGTCCTCGTTGGCCGCTTGAGTATCTCCCCAGAATTACCACTATTTCATAGAACCGTAGCTTTAAAAGCTAAGCTCCAGATGATTTGAAAACGGCTGCAAATATAAGGCAATTTTCGGCTTTCATCCAAAGCATTTAAAGAGATTTAATTTAATTAATTTCTAATCTTTTAAAGATCAATCTTTTAAGAGTTATTAATTTTTCAAAACCTCTTTCATTTCAGTATTTCAAGAGCCGATGGAGGGACTCGAACCCACGACCTGCTGATTACAAATCAGCTGCTCTAGCCAGCTGAGCTACATCGGCATTTTACGCTGTTTTTTCAGCATAAAAAAGTCCGCTATTTCTAACGGACTGCAAATGTATATAAATTATTTCTTTATCGAAAAATAATTCCTAAAAATTTTAACTATGCGTGAGCACTCATTTTTTCTTTTCTTTTAATGAGTTGTCTCTGCAAAGATGAAACACATTCATCCACACATTCCTCAAACTTTTTGCAGGTTTTCTTAACCATAACATCTCCGCCGGGAACACTGAGCAAAATTTCAGTTATCTTATTTTCCTTATCACTGGTGTTTTGAACTTTCAGATAAACATCTGCATAAATGATCTTGTCAAAATAGTGCTCTAGTTTATCAAGTTTTCGTTGTGTAAAGTCTATCAATTTTTGGTCAGCATTGAAGTTTACAGATTGGACGTTCACTTTCATATCCAGTAAAAATTTAATTAAACAATAGGTTTGTTAGTTCTTATTGTTCCGGGGATGCGCTGCTTTGTGAATTTTACTCAACTCGGCGATACTGTTGTGAGTGTAGATTTGTGTGGCTGCCAGGCTGGAATGTCCTAGCAATTCTTTCACCGCGTTAAGATTGGCTCCCTGGTTCAATAAATGAGTGGCAAAGGAGTGTCGCAGGATGTGCGGACTCTTCTTTAATTTGCCAGACACCTTACTAAAATAACCATTTATAATTCTATAAACAAGGCTTTCGTATAATTTAAATCCCTTTTCCGTTAAAAGTAAAAAACCCTTGCCTTGCCCCTGTTCCACTTCCCTCCTCGCCTCTATATAAGCTTTAGCAGAATTTATAACCGAAGATAATAGCGGTATATACCGCTCTTTATTTCGCTTACCAAAGACTTTAATCGTTCCCGATTCCAGATCAAGATCACGAAGTTTTAAATTGATCAATTCGGTTCGCCGCATTCCTGTAGAATAGAACAATTCTATGATGAACCGATCCCTGATACCCTCAAAATCATCCTGATTGATCATATTTAAAACTTCTACTACCTCTGCTTCGGAAAATGGCACCTGAACCTTTCGGGAAGTTTTTAAGGCCTTATGCCTCGCCATTGGCGAATTCTCAATGCTGCCGTTTTTCAGCTGGAATTTATAGTAAGCTTTTAAGGAAGACAGTTTCCTGTTAATGCTTCGGTTGGATATGCCGCTTTCAGAAAGTTGAACGATCCAGCTCCTAATCTGAGGATAATTGATTATAAGCAGATCCTCCTGCTCATATTCTGAAATTAAGAACTGCTGAAATTCTTCCAGGTCTTTAGAATATGCCAGTACAGTATGAGAAGAGTAATTCTTCTCTATTTTTAAATAATCGGCAAAATCTGGAAAAGGCATATGAAAGGGCTATTACCCAAATTTACTAAAGTTTCAGTAATTCTAAGGATCCAACTTTCTTACAATAAAAAAAGCCATCGATAACGATGGCTTTCTAATTTGATAGCTAAACAGCTTACTAGATATCTTCCTGATCTCTAAGATGCTGGATATATTGAGCTTTTTGAATTTGAGCGCGTCTTTCTACAGATGGTTTTGTAAAATGTTGGCGACTTCTTAGCTGGCGCATAGTTCCGGTCTTATCGAACTTTCGCTTAAAACGCTTAAGAGCTCTATCTATATTTTCTCCGTCTTTAACTGGTATAATTAACATAGTGTCATCACCTCCCTTCTTTTGGAATCGGCTGCAAAGATAATTCAAATCTTTTCAACCGCAAGCAAAAGGAATAATTTTTAAATTATTTTTCTTTGAACTGCTTACCATATTCTGCTGAATCATTCAGATTAATTGGCAGCCGGCTTATATTCCTTTTTATCGATTACCATTTTGGCGATAATTTCTTTTAGAATTTCAGATGTACCACCTCCAATTGGCCCCAGCCTGCTGTCACGGAACATACGCGCCAGAGGATAATCTTCCATATAACCGTATCCTCCTAATAACTGCAGGCATTTATACATGACTTCATCTGCGATCTTAGTGGAAAGCAGCTTGGACATACTGGCTTCTTTTACCACGTATTCTCCTTTATCCAATCTTTCAGAAACCGAATAATTAAATTCCTTTACCATCTCGATTTCACTGGCCATTTCCGCAACATTGTGTCTTAATGCCTGGAATTTATCCAGAGATTTCCCAAAAGCTTCACGCTCTTTCATATAACCCATGGTGTAATCAAGAGCATATTCAGATCTTGCGTGGGCATTGATACCCATGATCAATCGTTCTAATGCGAAATGCTGCATAATGTAATTAAACCCTTTACCTTCTTCTCCTAATAAGTTTTCAGCAGGAATTTTCACATTATCAAATGCCAGTTCAGCAGTATCTGAAGCTCTCCAACCAAGTTTATTCAATTTGTTGGCAGAAATACCTTCATGCTTCTTGTCAACAAGCAAAATGCTCATTCCTTTATTCCCCTTATCTGGATCGGTCTTCGCTGCTACTACGTAGAAATCGGCATACACTCCATTGGTTATAAAAGTTTTCGAACCATTGATGATATAATGATCACCGTCTTTCTTTGCAGTGGTTTTCATCCCGGCAACATCAGAGCCTCCAAAAGGTTCTGAAATACAAAGACAGCCAATTTTATCTCCATCTATTGCAGGGGTTAGATAAGCCTCTTTCAATTCGTGACTGGCTTCCAATTTCAGGTGACTCATCGCTAAATAAGCGTGAGCCCACATCGCGGCCGCAAATCCTCCGGAATTGATCTTTTGCAGTTCTTCCAAAAAAATTACAGTGTAGAAAAGATCGAGTCCCATTCCGCCGTAATCTTCAGACTGGTTTAAACCGAAATAACCCATCTCACCGAATTTCTTCCAGATGAATCGCTCGATCGTACCCGTTTCTTCCCATTTATCTATATGCGGAACAACTTCCTTTTGCAAAAAATCTCTAAAACTCTTCCGGAAAAGCTCATGCTCTTCTGTAAAATATCTGCTCATCAAATGTTTTGTTTATTGTTCAACAGAATCCGTTCTGAAAAATTCTGAATTTTGACCAGTTTTCAAGCTGAAAATTAGTCTATGGCCAAATATAATTTAATTCTATCGATTTTATCGGAAGGAAATCCTTTGATTTTTGATAATTCTGCAAAAGATTCAATTCTCTCGTGCAGTTTTCTGTAGTTTATAATTTCCCTCGCCATCTCGTAGTCAAAATAAGGAATTTGAGCCAGCTCTTCTAACTGAATGGTATTAATACTCCGAACAGCCGGATCTGGCCTGGATAGTACCTCGAAGCGCGTGTTGATTTGGGCAATCACTTCTGGCTTCAACCCATAAACATCCTGCAACTGTATGGCGGAGCGAAACCCTCCAATCTTATACCGGTATTTCACGATCCTTTCAGAAAGCACTTCCCCTATCCCGCTGATCTGTTTCAGGTCTTCAGCCGTTGCGGCATTCAGATCCACGATCAAAATATTCCTGGGAGCATTATATTGTGTTTTAACCTGTTTGGATACCACTCCTTCGGTCCACTTCGGGAAACGTAAAAGCGGACGAATCTTCAGAAATAACGAATCAGGGATTTTAGAGATTTTCTGAAAGTCCCCTTCAGAATTGATCCATTTTCCTTCTTTCCGGTAATTCAGAATACGGTCAATCTCTTCAGGGCTCATCCCGAGTTGATAGCCTTTGAAATCTGTAAGGAAATTAGGATTGAAAGGAAAGATCGTGTCCTTTCGAAAGGTTTGTTCAGCTGCTTTTACAGAATCGAGCTGTCTTTGATATTTTTCAATTTCGGGATTTTCAGAAATATCATTTTCGTCATCCCACGAAAAATAATTGGTCGTAAAAAGGATCACCTGGAAAATGATGATGAGTAGCACTAAAACAAAGATCCCATTCTGCTGACTTTTACTGAGAGCAAAATGGGATCTCCAACTCATATTTGAGTGATTTTATAAGTTATTATAATCGGTCGCTCCTTCTTCCAGAGCTTCTTCTTTTTTATTGATCGCTTTCATATATTTCTTCAGTTCCTTTTTGATCACCGGTGTTAATAAGATCACCCCAATGATGTTCGGAACAACCATCGCGAAGATCATCGCATCAGAGAAATTAATTACCGAACCAAGACCGATCGACGCTCCAATAACAACGAAGATCAGAAATAAGATTTTATAAACAAGATCGGTTACTTTTCCTTTTCCGAATAAATACTTCCAACCTTGCATTCCGTAGTAAGACCAGGAAATCATAGTTGAAAAGGCAAAAAGGATCACCGCGATTGTTAATACAATGGAGAAGTGAGGAATAACCGTATCAAAAGCTGTTGCCGTAAGTTCCACCCCTTCAGTAATTTCATTTCCGTATTCCAGGAATCCTTCGTGGAAGTTCGTAATTACAATAACCAAAGCGGTCATTGTACAGATCACAACGGTATCAACGAAAGGCTCCAATAAAGCTACAATTCCTTCACTTGCCGGATACTTAGTACGTACCGCGGAGTGAGCAATCGCTGCAGAACCTACACCAGCTTCATTAGAGAAAGCACCTCTTCGAATACCCTGGATCATAACTCCTACAAGACCACCAGCAATTCCAAGACCTGAAAACGCTCCTTCGAAGATTAATCCGAATGCGTCATCGATATACATCCAGTTTGCTCCAAGAATAACCAAGGCTGCTAGTACATAGATACCAGCCATGAAAGGAACAATTTTCTCGGTTACCGATGCAATTCTTTTAATTCCACCAATAATTACTACTGCTACAAGAATTGCCATTACAATCCCAAAATAGAATCCAGCATTGCCTCCTTCAAGCTCTAGCAACTGCGTAAACTGCGCTGCTGCCTGGTTCGCCTGG
Organism: Flavobacteriaceae bacterium; assembly: GCA_964220295.1. Classification (GTDB taxonomy): domain Bacteria; phylum Bacteroidota; class Bacteroidia; order Flavobacteriales; family Flavobacteriaceae; genus Christiangramia. Next base: position 71,896 of record CAXPUM010000027.1, read on the forward strand.
AACATGTTCCCGCCACCAAAAGAACCACCAATAACAAAAATTGAGAAAACAACGGCCAAAAATTTTCCTAGGCCACCCATGTTCTTTTCCGCAAGACCTTTTTTAAGGTAATACATTGGTCCGCCATATACAGTTCCATCAGGACCTACATCACGGTATTTCACCCCAAGGGTACATTCCGCGAATTTCGAAGCCATTCC
>CAXPUM010000028.1:0-12936 GCA_964220295.1 Flavobacteriaceae bacterium
GCTGGAGTGCCTGGAGCTTATCGCTTATTCGCCAATATGATCTCAATAGGGAAATAATGGAAGAGAAACCTGAAAAATATATATGGAAGAAAAGCTATACGGTCGTTCTGGTCGCTAACCTTATTTATATAATACTGTTTTTTTTAATCATGAATTCTGTTACCTGATATGCAGTTAATTGACTGGATCATACTTATAGGAACTATCACTTTCATCGTCTGGTATGGAGTTTACAAAACCAGGGGAAGTAAGAACGTTCATGATTTTATAGGTGGAGGAAAAAATGCCAGGTGGTGGACGATCGGGCTTTCGGTTATGGCAACACAGGCCAGCGCCATCACTTTTCTTTCAACACCTGGACAGGCATTCCATGACGGGATGGGCTTCGTTCAATTCTATTTTGGCCTCCCCATCGCCATGGTAATTATTTGCATGGTTTTTATTCCTATTTATCATCGCTTAAAAGTCTATACGGCATACGAATATCTAGAAACACGATTTGATAGGAAAACAAGAACACTTACTTCCCTTCTATTTTTAATCCAGCGCGGACTAGCCGCAGGAATCACCATCTTCGCACCCGCAATTATCCTTTCCGCAGTATTGGGATGGCATCTCACTACTCTAACTGTCATTATTGGCGTATTGGTGATCATCTATACGGTTTCAGGAGGGACTAAAGCAGTAAGTGTCACCCAGAAACAGCAAATGGCCGTTATTCTTACGGGAATGATTCTGGCATTTGTCATGATCCTGAATTTTCTACCGGATAGTGTAAGTTTTTCGAAAGCGCTTGATATCGCCGGAACGGGTGGTAAAATGAATATCCTCGATTTTTCTTTTGATTTTGAAAACCGATATACGATTTGGAGCGGACTTATTGGGGGCAGTTTCTTAGCCCTCTCCTATTTTGGCACCGACCAAAGCCAGGTACAACGTTATTTATCTGGAGGTTCCGTTCGAGAAAGTCAGCTGGGGATGATCTTTAATGGTCTGCTGAAAGTACCACTTCAATTTTTCATATTACTGGTAGGCGTGATGGTTTTTGTTTTTTACCAGTTCAACACTCCGCCTCTGAATTTTAATCCGGCGGCAACTGAAACCGTTCTGAATTCGCAGTATGCGAACCAGTATGAAGATCTCATGCTTGAGCATCGCAACACGCAGGAAGAACGGCAGCAGCTGAGCCTGAATTATGCTGAAAACCAGGAATCCATGAGTGATCGGGAAGTTGCCAGTTTTAAAAAAGAATTTTCGCGTCTCGTTCAAAAGGAAGATCAACTGAAGGAAGACGCTCGTACTTTTATTGATGCCGCTGAAGGTGGAGCAGAAAGCAATGATAAAGATTATGTTTTTATCCATTTTATCCTGAATAATCTCCCCAAAGGAATCGTAGGCTTATTAATTGCCGTAATCCTTTCCGCAGCAATGTCTTCCACAGCATCTGAACTGAACGCGCTAGCTTCGACTACGACGATCGATATTTACAAAAGGAATATCAGGCAAGGAAAAAGCGAAGAACACTATCTCGAAGCTTCCAAATGGTTTACACTGATGTGGGGAGTAATCGCCATTGCTTTTGCCAGTTTAGCCGACCTTTTCGATAACCTGATCCAATTGGTAAATATTATTGGAAGCATTTTCTACGGAAACGTATTGGGAATATTTTTACTCGCATTCTTTATGAAAACCATAAAAAGCAATGCCGTTTTTATTGCTGCGATCATTACCCAGGTTTTGGTAATCATCGTTTTCAACTTCAATTTAATGCCATACTTATGGCTCAATGTTCTGGGCTGTGCGCTTGTGATTAGCATTGCCTGGATCATTCAAATTTCAACCAACAGTAAAACAGGACAAACAGCATGAAAAAGATCAATTGGGGAATAATAGGTTTGGGAAAGATCGCAGGTAAATTTGCCGGGGATCTGGAAGAGGTTGAAGATGCTGTTCTTTACGGAGTCGCAAGCCGAAAGATTGAAAAAGCTGAAGACTTTAAGAAAGAATTCGATGCTGAAAAAGCTTATGGAAGTTATGAGGAGCTTATGGAAGATCCGGATGTTGATGTAATATATATTGCTACTCCGCATGTTTATCATGCCGAAATTGCCAAATCCTGTATCAATCATGGAAAAGCGGTTTTATGTGAAAAACCTTTCGCTATGAATAAAACAGAGGTCGAGGAAATGATCTCATTGGCAAAGGAGAAAAAGGTTTTTTTGATGGAAGCCTTATGGACCAAATTTTTGCCTCATTTCAAAGATGTCAGGGAGAAAATTAAAAATGGTGATTATGGTAAAATAAAATCCGTAAAAGCTGATTTTGGCTTTGAAGCCGAGTATGACACATCCAAAAGGCTTTTCAATAAAGAACTTGGAGGTGGCAGTCTATTGGATATTGGTATCTATCCGGTATTTCTTTCTTACGAACTTCTTGGAATGCCGGAAAGTATTGAGGCAAAAGCCACCTTTAGTGAAACGGGTGTAGATGATAGCTGTGATATTAAATTCAGCTACACAGATGGTGTTAAAGCTGAACTTTTTAGCACGCTCAAAGAAAAAACCGATACAACTGGTATTATCGAAATGGAAAATGGCAAAATAACCCTGATGTCCAGGTTTCATGAACCCACTTCTGTCAAATACGAATCAAATGGACGAGTGGAAATTAGAGATTTTGGAGCGACCGGCCGAGGATACAGTTTTGAAGCGGCACATGTGACCAAAATGTTGCAGGAGGGAAATACAGAAAGCAATGTAATGACCTTTCAGGATAGTATAAATCTTATTTCTCTTTTAGATAGTATTCGGGAAAAAATAAATTTAAAGTATTAAAAAAGGCCTCCTGGGAGGCCTTTTATTTATTTAGATTCCCATTCCTTCAGGGAGTCTTCATTCATTTTGACATAATCTGGATTACCCGCTTTCTTTGCAGCCGCTAATGATTTTTTGGCGGTTGCGATGGCTTCCTGTTTTTTACCCATTTCCGCTTCGATTAAAGATTTTCTCCTTAAAACCCAATAGGCGTCTTCCCCGCCCATATCAACAGCTTTTGAAATCCATTCATAAGCTTTATCCATATCTTTTCCGGAATCGTGATAATAGCTAGCCGCTGCAAAATAATCGTTGGCAGTAGGTCCGTTCATAGTTCTTTCAATGCTCACCATTGTTTTTTGCTCGGTTGGAACCTGGAATTTCAGGTCGGCAACTTTATCTGCCCATATAAATTCAAGAACTCCGGAATCACTTTGAAGATTATTTATAAAAATAGTGAAAGTCTCAACCTCGAAAGGAAGGGTTTCAAGCTCCGCTTTTGCTTTCAAAGCGACTGCATTTTCATCCCATTCCTGAGGCACTCCCCAATTATCTGTTTTATTATAAAAAATAACTTCCCAGGAATCCTGTGACGGAATAGTGTATATAGCGTAGGTTCCCTTTTTTAAATCCTTTCCGCCAATCTTTACATCGTCACTAAAACTTATTGTCGTATTTGCATTTGCACCGGTTCGCCAAACCTCTCCATAGGGAACAAGGTCTCCAAATATCGTTCGACCTCTCATCCCCGGCCTGGAATATTCGATGGTTACATCAGTAAGACCAACTTTTTGTTCGATCTTTCCTGTTGGACTAGGCTGTGGCGCCATAACCTGTGCATTCATTCCGCCAGTCAGAATAGAAACGCAAATGAATAGTAGTAATTTTTTCATATTGAAATAGTTTAGTTTTTCTAAATATAGCGAGTTTCGGGATTATGAAATAAAAAACCGATCTTTATATTTTGTTTAACTTCAATAATTTTTAATTAAACAATAATCCGTTTAATTTTAATTCCATGAAAATTTATACACTTCATAGTATTCAAAAGTTGCCTATTTCTCAGCAACAAGCGTGGAATTTTTTATCTGATCCCGCTAATCTTAAAGTTATCACACCAGATTATATGGGATTCGAAATTCTTTCTGGCGGAGAAAGGCCGATGTTTCCAGGACAGATCATTCAATATTTAGTTAGTCCCGTGGCGAATATCAAGACCAAATGGGTAACCGAGATCACTCATGTAGATGATGGAAATTATTTTGTAGATGAACAGCGATTCGGCCCCTACTCACTCTGGCATCATAAGCATTTTATCAAATCTATTCCAGGAGGGGTAGAAATGGAAGATATTGTAGATTACAAACTTCCTTTTGGTTTTGTTGGTCAGATGGTGCATCCATTTTTAGTAAAACCGAAACTGGATGAAATTTTTGAATACAGGAGGAAAAAATTAATAGAACTGTTTGGTGATTTTGACGATTCGAAAGCTGAAGAGCCTACGCTAAAGCAGGATGTTTTAAATTAAATCTTATGAAAAAGAATATATTATTAGTAGGCGGATCCACCGGTATAGGAAAGAGCCTGGCAGATAAACTCAAGAAAGACCACAAGGTTTTTATTGCTTCGAGAAATGCAATTGAAGATGATGCGATCACTCATTTGAAATTTGATGTTTTAGAAGATGATATTTCAGAATTAGAGTTACCCGAACAATTACACGGCTTCGTTTACTGCCCGGGAAGTATTGATCTTAAACCTTTTAAAATGATCAAACCCGAAGTCTTTGAAAAAGAAATGAATCTGAATTTCTTTGGTCTTGTAAAATCACTAAAAGGTGTTCTTGACAAATTGAAAAATGCTGAAAGGGCCAGCTTGATATTTTTTAGTACTGTAGCTGTGAAAACCGGAATGCCATTTCATACTAGCGTGGCAGCTGCCAAAGGCGCGGTGGAAGGTTTTGCAAAAAGTCTCGCTGCAGAATATGCTCCAAGCTTTAGAGTAAATGTCATTGCACCTTCTTTAACTGATACTCCTTTAGCTGAAAAACTATTGTCAAGCGAGGATAAAAGAAAAAAAATGGGAGATCGCCACCCATTGAAAAGAACTGGAACACCTGATGATATCGCCAATTTAGCTTCTTATCTGTTAAGTGAAGACAGTAGCTGGATGACAGGACAGATTTTAGGAGTAGATGGTGGTCTTTCAACTTTAAATGTAAATTAATGAGTCAAGAAGTAAATATATTTTGGTTTAGACGAGACTTGAGATTGGATGACAATGCAGGGTTGAAAGCTGCGCTAAGGGACGATTTACCGGTATTGCCAATTTTCATTTTTGATCCTGAAATCCTGGATTCTTTACCAAAGGATGATGCACGTGTCACCTTTATTTTTGATACACTTCAGAGCATGAGAAATGAATTGCAGAAAAGCAATGATAGCTCTCTAGCAATGTTTCATGATCAGCCAGAAAAGGTTTTTAAAAATTTAATTAAAGATTACTCGATTAAGAAAGTATTTACCAATCGAGATTATGAACCATATGCGAAGGAACGTGACGAAAAAATTCAGAAGTTACTGGAAAAAGAAGAAATCGAATTTTGTGATTTTAAGGATCAGGTAATATTCGAAAAGGATGAAGTTACTAAGAAAGATGGCGATCCTTATGTTGTCTACACTCCTTATAAAAATACCTGGATGGATCAGTTTAAGAATACCGATCTGGATTTTCATTATACCAGCCGGTATTCAGATAATTATATTGAGAATACCCGACTTCCAAATCTTTCGCTTTCCGATATTGGGTTTAAAAAATCTTCATTGAAAGTTCCAGATTATCAGGTAACTCCCGGATTGATCAAAGATTACGAGGACACCCGAAATATTCCAGCTCAGGAGGGAACCTCAAGACTCGGTCCGCATTTGCGATTTGGAACGGTTAGCGTTCGCCAAATGGTTCGCGAAGCTGATAAACAAAGAAATAAGACGTTTCTGGAAGAATTGGTTTGGCGAGAGTTTTTCATGCAGATCCTTTATCATTATCCTGAAACGGTAACCGACTCTTTCCGAAAGAAGTATGATAAGATCAACTGGCGAAACAATAAAGAAGAATTTGAAAAGTGGAAAGAAGGTAAGACCGGTTACCCAATGGTAGATGCCGGAATGCGTCAACTAAATGAAACCGGTTACATGCATAATAGGGTACGAATGGTTGTTGGAAGTTTTTTGTGCAAGCATTTGCTGATAGACTGGAGATGGGGTGAAGCTTATTTTGCTGAAAAGCTATTAGATTATGAGATGTCATCAAATGTAGGAAACTGGCAATGGGTTGCCGGTAGCGGTGTAGATGCGGCTCCGTATTTCAGAATTTTCAATCCTGAATCTCAGGTTGAAAAGTACGATAAGGATGAGAATTATATCAAAGAATGGGTGGAAGAATATGGAACTGATGATTACCCGGAAAGGATGGTAGATCATAAGGAAGCGCGTGAAAGGGCGCTTGATACCTATAAAAATGCGGTTGGATAATTATTCCAGCATTTTCCTGGCATATTCCAGATCTTCGGGAGTATCGATACCGATATTTTTCACACTGGTTTCCACCATTTTGATCTTTTTTCCATATTCGAGATAACGAATACACTCGATTTTTTCAGCAGCTTCCAGCTGTAACATGGGTAATTTATAAAAATCCATCAAAGCCGATTTTCTGAAAGCATAAATCCCAATATGTTTATAGTAGATCACATTTGCGTTGGTATCTCTGGGATAAGGAATTGGAAATCTTGAAAAATACAAAGCGGTATCGTCTTCCGCAGTAATTACCTTTACATTGTTAGGATTGGTTATATCATCGCTTTCCGTCAGCGGGGTTTTTAAAGATGCAAGATCGATTTCTTTCTTACTGTCATTTTCAAAAACCTGTAGTAATTTCTGAAGGCTTGATTTATCTATAAAAGGTTCATCTCCCTGGACGTTCACGACTATATCAACATCCATCTCTTCAACAGCTTCGGCAATACGATCGCTACCGCATTCATGATCGTTTTCACTTCGAATAGCATTACCTCCAAAATTGACTACTTCGTCAAAGATTTCACCGCTATCGGTAACTACATAAACTTCGTCAAAAAGACCGGTTTTTTCAGCAGCTTCAAAAGTCCGCTGAATAACCGTCTTACCCTTTAAATCCTGGAGCAATTTTCGCGGAAAACGAGTTGCCTGCAAACGAGCAGGAATCATGGCTATAATTCGTGGTTTTTCGGTTGGTTCCATAGCTGAAATTTCTGTAAAAATAATAATTACTTCTTAGCGAAGAAGTCATCAGAAAAGCCAATTAAATATAATTTTTCTTTCGCCCTCGTCACGGCTGTATATAACCACCTGAGGTACTCCTTCCCCACTCCGTTCGGCAAATAGGGTTGCTCTATAAAAACCGTATTCCACTGTCCACCCTGACTTTTATGACAGGTGATAGCATAAGAGAATTTCACCTGAAGCGCATTGAAGAAAGAATTATTCTTCACCTTCATAAATTGTTTGTATTTGGAGCGTTCATCAGCATAATCCTTTTTCACTTCCTCGTATAACTGATTGCTTTCTTCATAACTCAGTGAAGGGGTATTGCTCGTCAAGGTATCAAGCATGATCACCGTTTCCAGCGGTCTCATTTTTGGATAATCTACCATCTCTATTTTAACTTCCGCAAAACGAAAACCATAGAGCTCTTTAAAACCGAATATCTCGAGTACTTTAATGATATCTCCGTTCGCAATGAAACCAGCTTCAGAATTCGGTTTGACCCAAAAATAATTGTTCTTCACAACCATTAAATAATCTCCGGCTGATATTTCCTCTTCCTGAAACAGGATCCTGTTCCTTATCTGCTCGTTATACATATTGGCCCGTTTGTTAGAACGAACAATGATACTTGTGTCTTCATGGCCCAGACTGCTGTAACTATCCTGTATGGCGTCCATAATTTCATAGCCGTCCACCAGCCGAATAACGTCTGCATTGGTAGACAATTCGAACTGAAAACTTTCATAAAACTCTTCCTGCAAACTTTCCCTTATTAAAGTGGCGTTATGCAGAATATCGCTTTCTTCACTTTGCCGCACCACTTCATCAAGCTCGATAGAAAGAACTTCTTTATTATAATTCATTTCCAGTTTATCCCTTTCTAATGCCGGACTAATATCCATTTTTACAGGAGGCAACTGAGCGGTATCTCCAATTAGTACCAGCTGGCAATTTCTACCGGAATATACATATTGAATAAGATCGTCTAGTAGGGAACCGTTCTCGAATAATTTTGCATTCCCGCGATCGTCAGAGATCATGGAAGCCTCGTCAACAATGAAAATCGTATCCCTGTTCTTATTGGGCTGTAAGGTGAATTGCACGCCACCTCCAGATTTCTTCGGAAAATAGATTTTCTTATGAATGGTAAATGCTTCCTTATTGGAATAATTGGAAATCACTTTTGCCGCGCGTCCTGTTGGTGCCAGTAAAACTCCCGATTTTTTTACCTTCCACAAATTCTTAACAAGGGTACTGATAATGGTTGTTTTACCGGTACCAGCAAATCCTTTCAGTAAAAAAAGTTTGTCTTTTGAAGGCGTCACCACGAAATCGCTCAGCATCTGCAAGGCAATATCCTGTTTGCTGGTCGCAGTAAAACCAAGGTCCTCGTAGAGTAATTTAAGAAAGCTAGCGGGAGTATGCTTTTGCATGAAACGGCGTAAAACCTCAAAGATACTTACGGATTTTTAGAACCAAAACTTTTACGAATGAAAAAAAGTTGTAGATTTGTCCTGAAACCTTTAACCTTCATTAAAACTAAACTAAAAAAAGCATGAGATTTGTAATTCAGATACTTCTTTGGGCTGTAATTATCTTTCTGGCATATCTTACATTTAATGCCGTTTATGAGCCTCTTCAATTCAATAAGGTAAAAGAAAAGAGGTATACTAAAGTTGTAAAAAATCTTAAAGACATCCGTGACGCAGAACTTGCGCACAAGGAGATCACCGGAAGATTTACTGGAAGTTTTGACAGTCTTGTTAAATTTATTGACACTGCTGAATTTGCAATTACTCAGCGTCGTGACACCGTCGTACTTGATGAAGAATATCAAAAAACTTACGGTGTAGATAAGAATATTGAAAAGACAATTATCGATACATTAGGATTCGTTCCTGTTAAGGATTCTCTTTACAAAGGAAATTCTGATCGATATAGAAATATGAAAAATGTGCCTATCGAAGGTGCAAATGCCGAATTTGAATTGCGCGCTGGTACAATCAAAAAGGGTGATAATAAAATTCCTGTTTTCGAAGCTAGAATTCCTAAAAGCAAAGTTCTTTTCGACCAGGATAAACAATTAGTTCTTCAAGAAAATGAAGTTCAGGCAGTAGATGACATCAACGGTCGTTACATTGCCGTAGGTTCCATGACCGAGGTGACTACTAGTGGTAATGGGTTTGATAACTATGGAGGAGATAAGAAGGAAAATTAAAGACAAAACGAACTTAAAGAAATTGTCCATTCAGGTTAGCTTGAATGGACTTTCTTTTTGTATTCTAAACGAAGAATCTAATACCATCAGCTTTTTCAAAAAGATCGAATTTGAAAAACAGCTGGATCCCATTAAGATTTTGTCAAAAATCGAACTGGCCTATGAAGAGGAAAAAGCATTAAATCAGCCCATCGATGAAGTGAAACTTATTTTTTCCAATTCACTTTTTACATTGGTACCGGAAGAACTCTTTGATGAAGACAATGCGTCTAATTATCTCAAGTTCAATGCTAAAATCCTGAAAACCGATTTTGTGGCATTTGATCGTTTAGAGAACGAACTGGTAAACATTTATATCCCCTACGCCAACATCACCAATTATTTTTTTGATAAGTATGGCGAATTTGAATATCAGCACGCCATGAGCATACTGATAGGTAAATTGATAAAACAAAAAACTTCATCTCAAACAAAAGTTTTTCTGAATAATCGAATTGGTCAATATGAATTGATTATTATTGAAAAGGGCAAATTATTATTTGCTAATTCCTTCGAATATGACACTAAAGAAGACTTTTTGTATTACCTTCTTTTCACAGCTGAACAACTGGAACTGAACACTGAAGAATTTGAACTAATCCTTCTTGGAGCCATCGATAAAAATTCTGAGGAATATCAAATAACTTGGAATTACATCAAGAATATTACTTTTGTGGGACCATTCCAAAGCTATACTTTTGAAACTGAAAAGCCGGGTATGGATCATTCAGAATACCTGCTTCTAAATTCATTTTAATGAGGATCATCTCAGGAAATTATAAAGGTAAAAGAATCACAGCGCCATCTAAATTACCTGTTCGGCCAACTACCGATATGGCCAAAGAAGCTCTATTCAATATTTTATATAACCAGTATCACTTTCAGAATTTAGCTGTTCTGGACCTCTTTAGCGGTACCGGAAATATTGCTTATGAATTTGCCGCTCGTGGAAGCAAGCCGATCACCGCGGTTGACGCGAATTATGACTGTGTCAAATTCATTAAAAAGACATCAGCTGAACTTGATTTTCCTATTACCACCATAAAAAGCGACGTATTTAAATACCTGGAAAAAGCGGCGGGTAAAAATGATATTATTTTTGCCGATCCTCCATACAACATAGATCTTTCAGAATTTGAGAAAATTGTTCAACTGGTTTTTGAAAATAAATTGTTGAACGATGACGGTCTCTTAATCGTTGAGCACTCGAAACATAGCGATCTTTCTCATATAGAAAATTTCAGAGATCAGCGCAGATATGGCGGAAGTGTTTTTAGTTTTTTTGAATATTAACTATATTCAAGTATGACTCAAGAAGTACGAACAGAAGAACTCTCTTTTACTACTCTCAAATTCTATCCGAAATTTGTGATTTCTACGGTGAAAGAAGATATACAAATCGATGAAGAGCACATACAAACTCTAAAGGAAATTATTGTAGATCATTATAAAAAACAACCTTTTATCTACCTGGCGAATCGCATTAACAGTTATAGTGTTAATCCGCTTATATACGTGAATTTGATAGAGCTCAATTTGCTCAAAGGAGTGGGAATCATCAGTGAAGACATTCAGCGACTAAAAACCGCTAATTTTGAAAAGCAGTTTGCTTCTTTCCCTTTTGAAATCTTTCAGAATAATGATGAAGCCAAAGCATGGGCCGAACGCCTGATGACCGCTTCCTGATGCGCTTTTATTTATTCCTAATTTTGCTTTGTAGCATGAGCTCGATTGCCCAAAAACCTGATGCAGATTATCAATTGGTATGGTCTGATACGTTTGATTATAACGGAAGACCAGATCCCGAAAAATGGAATTTTGAAACTGGTTTTATCAGGAATTTAGAAAAGCAATACTACACTTCCAGGAGAAAAAATTGCCGGGTTAAGGAGGGAAAACTATTTATCACCGCTCGAAAGGAACGGTTCAAAAACAAACGGTTTAAGGAAGAAGCAGAAAACTGGAAAAGATATACTCGGTTTGCAGATTATACTTCAGCAAGCATTAACACGAGGGGAAAGTTTAATTTTCAATATGGTTATGTAGAAGTTCGGGCAAAACTTCCTAAAGGAAAAGGTATCTGGCCGGCCATCTGGATGCTTGGTGCTGATTATTCTTCGAAAATTTGGCCGGAAAATGGTGAAATTGATATCATGGAACACGTAGGCAAAATACCTGATGAAATTCATGGAACCTTGCATTTCCCGGCAGATAACGAATTAGGATATCTTTCAAAAAATGAGATCGTAAAGATCGATCCCTCGGTTGAGTTTCATATTTATGGCTTGAAATGGGATGAAGAAAAAATAGAATTTTTACTTGACAACCAGGTTTATCATACATTTCATCTTTTTGAAGCGGGGAAGGAAGCCAGTCTTTTTAGGCAGCAATACTACCTTATTCTGAATCTTGCCTTAGGCGGAAAATGGGCCGGTGATGTCGACCCGGATATCTTCCCTCAGGAATTTGTGATTGATTACGTGAAAATTTATCAGAAGAAAAATAAAAAAGCAGGTCTGTAAGCCGGATTCTGTTTTTCCTGAAAGACTCAGAAAACCCTTATCATTTATCTGAAATAAACGTTACCGTTTATCTTTAGCTGCCTACCCTCCGGCATGCGGGCGAGCAACCCGACAAGACCGGTATACATGGCATTGCACCGCCTAGAGTTTACCTGGTTTCACTACAGCATGATCTGTACATTCTTTCTGTTGCACTGGTCCTGATCTCTCGACCGATGGGTGTTACCCATTAAGCTGCTCTGTGGTGTCCGGACTTTCCTCTCTGATTAAAGTCAGAGCGATAAGGCGACCTGCTGCGGCAAATGTAAGCGAATTATTGTTGATTTCTTATCGGTTTTGTTCATAAAAATGCAACGCCATACTGGTGTTTAGGTTTGTGATTTTTATATTTGTATTTCAATACTTTTTGATGGAGCATTTTGTAGTATCAGCAAGGAAATATCGCCCTCAGACCTTCAAAGACGTGGTAGGTCAGCAGGCGATTACCAATACCCTGGCAAACGCGATTAGGAATAATCACCTTGCCCAGGCACTGCTGTTTACAGGACCTCGTGGAGTGGGCAAAACTACCTGCGCACGGATTTTGGCCAAAATGATCAACCAAAAAGAAACCCAGGATCCAGATGAAGATTTTGCTTTCAATATTTTCGAGCTGGATGCTGCTTCCAATAACTCGGTAGATGATATCAGGAACCTGATCGACCAGGTTCGAATTCCGCCGCAGGTTGGAAAATACAAGGTTTATATTATTGACGAGGTGCACATGTTGTCTGCATCGGCTTTCAATGCTTTTTTAAAAACACTGGAGGAGCCGCCTAAACATGCTATTTTCATCTTGGCGACCACGGAAAAACATAAGATCATTCCTACCATTCTTTCACGCTGCCAGATTTTTGACTTTAAAAGAATCACGGTGAAAGATGCGAAAGACTATCTGGCTTATATTGCGGAACAGGAAGGTGTTAATGCGGAAGATGATGCTCTGCATATCATCGCTCAAAAAGCCGATGGTGCGATGCGTGATGCTTTATCTATCTACG
>CAXPUM010000029.1:0-6423 GCA_964220295.1 Flavobacteriaceae bacterium
TTTCCAACGCCGGAACGGATCTCGATCAGTCCATTCCATGTTATAAGCTAATGTCACTATTTTTCGCAGTCGCTGAATATGCTTCATCACCGTATTATGACTCATAGCGCGCGGATGTCCCTTGGGATAATATTCAACCAAAAACTTTTCAAAATCGCATAAAAACTTATAATCCAATTCGCTTAAAAAAACATTAGAAGTCTTTCTCTCTTGAACCAAAAATTTCTTCACGTATTCGGAAGAGATACTAAAATTTCGCACAGTCCCAGGTGCTAATGAATTGCCGATTTTCTTGGCATGATAGTCAATTATTTCGATTAAAGTTTTAGAATCTTTATCTTGTCCTAAGTATTTTGCTTTTACGCGTTGAGCTGTTACAAAGTTTCCGTTAAAGGCTAACTTTTGATAACACTGATATATTTGAGAGGTTACCAAATCAAGGTATTCATTAATACTTTTTGCAGCAGCCGAATTTCCTCTAACTTTTTTTCGCACATTATCCCAATGATCCACTGGGATTTTTCTTTTTGTGCTAATTACAGCTCGACGCTTATTGACGGTAATACGGACGTAGATAATTGCTTCGTCATTTTTTGCTTTTTTAGGATCTAAAATAAATAATAACGAGAAAGTGTTTGATGTACTCATAGTTGTCATCATTTTAATTGAACAATTAATTAAGATGAAGTCAAATCAACTAAAGTATTATCTATCAGTTTTTTAGGCTCAAGGCACCTTAGGTGCCTTTGGTGAAATAGGTAACCGAATAGCTACCTTCAGTATTTCAAATCATATCAAATAGTATGAACCCTTAAAAACCTGAAAACCACGCAATTAATAAAATTTGCGTGGTTTTAAATGGACTTAAAATCCTTAAAAGTGACCTTGCCAGGATTCAAACCTGGAACCTCCTGAGCCGTAATCAGGTGCGCTATTCAGTTGCGCCACAAGGCCATTATTTAAAGTGCTTCATGTTTTACAAAGCGGGTGCAAATATATTGTTTATTTTAAAAACTGAAAAGTTTATAGAGATTTTTTGAACTAAATTATTTCCGCACTTAATCCAGCATCTAAAAGTTTGCTGCAGCGAGGCTTTAAATCGTCGTAAGGTCCAGTCTTGACGGTACACTTTCCTTTATAGTGCACCAGTATAGAGCATTGCTCAGCCTGCTCCGGAGTGTGGTCGCAAGCATAAATAAGTGTTTCAATAACATGATCGAATGTATTGTGATCATCATTATATAAAACGATCTCATTCTCCCTTTCGGTTTGGGTTTTGAGATCTACTTCTTCCAGTAATTCTTCTTTCGTACTCATCTTCAAGTAATTTCTCATGCAATTTGCACAAAGATACAAATATTCATAAAAACCTCAGCGTGAAAACTTTGCAGCCACCCAGTTGGTTCGTTCGATATGCTCTTCATATTTTAAGCCAAGCTTTTCACAGGCTTCTGTAATAATCGGCAGGTCTTCGGAATAAAATCCGCTGAGGAAAAGCTGTCCTTTTTCTTTTAAACAACCAGTATATTCAGGAAGATCACGTAGCAGAATATTCCGATTGATATTTGCTAAAATACTGTCATAACTGCGATTTTCGCCCAGTAATTCTGCACCACCTTCTTCCACCTGGATATGATCGCAATCATTGTTTTGCGTATTCTCCAGAGTGTTCAGGTAGCACCAGTTATCAATATCTATCGCATCGATCTTTTCAGCTCCTTTCATGGCCGCCAGAATGGCTAAAACACCTGTTCCGCAACCCATATCTAAAACTGATTTACCTTCCCAGTCATTTTTTAATATATGCTGGATCATCATATGCGTGGTGGCGTGGTGGCCAGTTCCAAAAGACATTTTCGGCTCGATCACGATGTCAAATTCCACTTCAGGTTTTGCATGAAAAGGAGCTCGCACACTGCAAATATCATCTACTAATATCGGAGTAAAATTCTTCTCCCATTCCTCGTTCCAGTTTATGCGTTCAATTTCCTTTTGCTCGTATGTGATCTTGAATTCGCCAGATTGTAGAATATGAACATTCGCTAACAGGTCCTCTTCGTATTCCTCAACCGGAATATAGGCTGTGACACCATCATCATTTTCAGTAAAACTTTCAAAACCGAGATAACCCAGCTCCGCGATCAGAATTTCCGAAGCTGGTTGCAAAGGTTCGATCTGAAAATCAAATTCCAGGTAATTCCCCGACATTAAAATGAATTTACGATTTCAATAAAATCAACAGCTTTCAGACTCGCTCCTCCAATAAGCCCCCCGTCTACATCTTCCTTGGCAAAAATCTCTTTTGCGTTAGCTGGTTTTACACTTCCGCCGTAAAGAATAGAAGTTTTTTGCGCAGTTTCATTGCCTACATTCTTTTCGATCAAAGTCCTGATATGCTTATGCATTTCCTGAGCCTGTTCCGGGCTGGCAGTTTCACCTGTCCCAATAGCCCATACTGGTTCATAAGCCAGAATGATCTTATCCCAGGCACTCTTCGGAAGTTTGAAGATACTTTCCTTCAATTGTGTTTCAACCACATCAAAATGCTTATCGCTTTTTCGATCATCCAGCTCTTCACCAAAACAGAAAATAACTGTCATACCCTGTTCAATAGCCGATTTGACCTTTACCTCAAGCACTTCATTTGTTTCATTATAGTACGCTCTTCTTTCACTATGACCAAGAATCACAGTTTCCACTCCAACGCTTTTGAGCATTTTAGCTGAAATCTCTCCTGTATAGGCCCCACTTTCGTGCTCGCTCATATTCTGAGCTGCCACCACGACTGGAGTATCTTTTAAAGCTTTAAAAACAGGATATAGATTAGTAAAAGGTGGCGCTACCATGACGGTCGCTTCCGGCTCTTTCACCATTTGCATTTTCAACTTGCTAATTAACTCTTCGGTTTCAGCAAGATCCATATTCATTTTCCAGTTACCGGCTACAATATTTTCTCTCATAATTTCTTTTTTTGAATTGAGTGGTTGATTATAATTCCTGATTTCTACAAATATAAAAAATGGTCAGGAGGATTTTATTAAACTGAAGCCAAAGGAATCGTTTCAACTTATAATTTGATCTCTTCAGAATCTGACCAATGCTTTTTCTGCATGATCGTACCATTGTTTAAAACTAGGATTCCGGGGTTAGCCCTAACGATCGTTTTGAGCGCTGTTTCGTCTACCTGATAAAAATCTAGGTCAGCATTCGTTTTTTCTTTTAGCGCCTGCTGTAGATCTTCGGTAGAAGCGGTCAAACCAATGATCATGTAATCTTTGGTTTTCGCTTCGCTTATCAGATTTTTTATTCCCTGGTAGCCTTCTAATTCTGTTGACCTGATATTATAGGCCACAATCATCAAAACTTTTTCGGCATTCAGCACATCATCAGTGATATCACCATCGGGACCTTCAATTACAAAATCATGAACCGGCGCAATCATTTCTTTATCACTTTCCGAAGTTTCCACGCCAATAAATTCGCCGTCAATCTGCGGATAAGCTCCTTTATTTTCAATGATTTTCTCCTCACCATTCACTTTAAACTTCCAGCGATAAGTCGGTTCTGAACCTTCAGGCAATTGCATTTGCTCCGGAATATTTTTTCCAACGGCATATGCCCTGAAATCGAATACCGGTAAATGCATCAACACGTAATAACAAAAGGCAAAACAGGCAAAAAACGAAGCAAAAACGATCCAGCGGTGCGATGCCGGAGCAAAAACCGGGGTGATATATTTTCGGTTAAAGAAAAGAATCAGGATCAATATCGATAAGATCACATCTTTATAAAATGACTCCCATGGTGTTAGCGGAATGGCATCCCCAAAGCAGCCACAATCGGTCACCTTATTGAAATAAGCCGAATAAAAGGTCAGGAACGTGAAAAAGATGATCATGAGTAATAAACTCCAAACTGTAAATTTTGGAGCATAACCTATGAGCAGCATGATTCCCAGCACTAATTCGTAGATCACGACCACGATCGCAATAATCAGCGCAAATGGAATGAGGGCCGGAATATCCAATACCGGTTCGCTAAAATATTCCTGAAGTTTATACGAAAAACCAACCGGGTCGTTCAGTTTAATAAATCCTGAAAAAATAAAAAGTACTCCAACCAGTACCCTGGCGATTCCTGTAATTGCCTTCATCTTAAAATTTTAAATAGTTTTGGCTTCTTCGGCTTCCTGAATATGGATCATGGCAAAAACCGAATAATTGATCATATCCTGGTAATTCGCATCGATACCTTCACTCACCAGCGTTTTTCCCTTATTATCTTCAATTTGCTTTACGCGTAATAATTTCTGAATGATCAAATCGGTTAGGGAACTAACGCGCATATCTCTCCAGGCCTCACCATAATCATGATTTTTATCCATCATTAACTGCTTGGTCTCCGCAATTTTTTCGTCATATAAGCGTGTCGCTTCTTCGGCGGAAAGATCGGGTTGCTCTGCAATTCCTTTTTCCAATTGTATCAGCGCCATAATTGAGTAATTAATGATCCCAATAAATTCTGATTTTTCGTCTTCATCTACTTTTCTCACCGCATTTTCCTGAAGTCTTCGAATTCTTTGGGCCTTGATAAAAATCTGATCGGTAAGCGATGGCAATCGTAAAATTCGCCATGCACACCCGTAATCCTGCATTTTATTTGAAAAAAGGGATCGGCAAACTTCAATTACCGAATCGTATTGTTTGGAGGTATCCTGCATGAATGAGCACTAATTTCCGTAAATTTCGGGCAAATATTTCAGATAGTCAAAGTTATTTAAAAGCCAGCATTTTCATGTATATCAATTGCAAAGGTGAGCTCATCAATCTTTCCACTCCAAAGGTGATGGGAATTATCAATATCACTCCCGATTCTTTTTTCAGCGGAAGCAGGGCCCGGACAGATGCAGATATCCTGAAAAAAGCAGAACAGATGCTGAAAGAAGGCGCTACCTTCCTCGATCTTGGAGCATACAGCAGCAGGCCAGGCGCAAAAGATATTTCCGAAGAAGAAGAATTAAACCGACTCCTTCCCGCTATTGAGATCATTCTGAAAGAATTTCCTGAAGCTTTGCTTTCCCTGGATACATTTCGCTCAAAAGTAGCCAAAATGGGGATCGAAACTGGTGGTGCGATCATCAACGACATTTCAGGTGGAAAACTGGATGAAAATATGCTGAAAACTGTAGCCGAATTACAGGTTCCGTATATTTTAATGCACATGCAGGGAAATCCGCAGAATATGACAGACCAGAATCATTATGATGATCTACTGAAGGATATATTATTTTATTTTTCGGAAAGAATCGATTCGGCAAGAAAATTAGGAATTAACGATCTCATCATTGATCCGGGTTTCGGATTTGCCAAAAACATTCAGCAAAATTTCGAACTGCTTTCTAAAGCAGAATTATTACAAATTCTGGATTTGCCCATTTTAATCGGACTTTCCAGAAAAAGCCTGATCTGGAAAAAACTGAAGATCCAACCGGAGGAGGCGCTTAACGGAACGACCGTTCTAAACAGCATCGCAATTCAGAAAGGAGCTACTATTTTACGCGTTCACGATGTGAAAGAAGCACAAGAATGCATCAAATTAACTTCTGAAATTATTTACTAAATATAGTTTTTCTATTTTTACATAAAACCCCAGCAATTTGGACATCATAGATATTCGAATTCTCGATATCCTCGATATAGTTTTTGTCGCGCTTCTCCTCTATTACGTATACAAACTCGTAAGAGGTACCGCTGCGGTCAACATCTTCATCGGGATCGTGGTGATTTACCTGGTATGGCTGCTTACTCAGTTACTACAAATGGAATTGCTGAGCTCCGTGCTTGGTGAATTTATAGGAGTGGGAGTATTTGCGCTGATCGTGGTTTTCCAGCAGGAGATCAGGAAATTCCTTTTAATGATCGGTTCTACCAATTTCACTCAAAATGGTCGATTTTTCAAGACTTTGCGCTTTAACCGCGACGACACCGAGTCTAAAACGAATATCGATGCGATAATTTCTGCCTGTAAATCGATGGGAGAATCACTTACTGGCGCACTAATGGTCATTCAAAGAAACAGTAAACTGGATTTTGTAAAAACCACAGGGGATAAAATGAAAATCGAGCTGAATCAACCAATAATTGAATCGATCTTCTACAAAAACAGTACACTGCACGATGGCGCGATGATCGTCCAGGAAAATAAGATTACTGCAACCAGAGTGATTTTACCTGTTTCTAACGATCGTTCCATTCCGCTTCGATTTGGCTTGAGACACCGTGCCGCAGTTGGTATTACTGAAAAAACTGATGCGATTGCCCTGGTGGTTTCCGAAGAAACGGGACAGACTTCATATATTAAGGATGGCCAGTTTGTGATGTTTGAAACTATGGAAGAATTGAAGGAAAAACTGAAAGAAGATCT
>CAXPUM010000030.1:0-5794 GCA_964220295.1 Flavobacteriaceae bacterium
TTTTATGCCCTAGCATCTTCTTTAATGTCAGAAACGAAGGAATTATATATTTCTGGTTTTAGTTTTTTTCAAACAGAGTACGCTGATAATTATAGGGATGAATTAAAAGATCGAGAAACTAATTTCAAGCATATAAACAAACAGGATCTGCATGATCCAGATCTGGAATTTCAAAATTTCAAAATTTTTTTAAAAATTTCACCCTCAAACAAAATAGTGTTGGATTCCTTCCTAACGAAATTGCTCTCCAGATAATGAAATTATTATACTACAGTACGGCATATTATTCAGATCATGGAGGAAAAATTCAGGCGATTGAATTTTATGAGCAATTGAAAAAAAACCAAAATCTCAGCGTTCGATTATTTCCAGAAAAAAAACAAAGAGTTCAATCCTTGAAAAATTCTTCCTGGAAAACAAGACTGAAAAAAAACTCGTTTTTTCAACTAGTGTCATTTTATAGACGGAATGAGCAATATTTAAAAGGGATTATTCATTCCCTTCGCGATTTCCAGCCTGATGTTTTGGTGATGCAAATGGATTCAAATTTTTTACAGATAAAAAAGATCAAGAAAGAATTTCCAAATCTTTTTATATGCACTCAAATTAATGGATCACATTTCGATGAAATATATAAAAACATAATTTTTAGAAATTTTTTGCTTAAAAAGCAATCCGAAGCTTATAATTTGGCAGATCTCAACATTTTTGTTTCGGAACCAAGTAGAAAATCCATCATGGCTGAAAAGCTGAATTTACAAAGGGATGTGATTGTATATAATGGAGTGGATCTTAGCAAATTTTTTCCTATTCAACAGAATATATATTTGCGAAAAAAATATAATCTATCTAGCGCAAGTTTAATCTTGGGTTATGTTGGAACCTTAGATCCTCATAAAAAGATTGATGATCTATTAAAAGTATTTAGAAAAGTTAATGGAATATATCCAAACACTAATTTGGTAATCATAGGAGATGGACCTGATTTGGAAAGACTTAAAAACCTAGCCGTGCAATTGAATATCAAATCTCATATTCATTTTTTAGGGTGGAAGGACCATAATGAAATAAATGACTATTTAAATTGTTTTGATATCGCCATACATCATTCTGCCAATATTTACATGAGTCCGTTGAAAATAATGGAATATTCCGCAGTTGGTTTGGCTATTATTGCACCAAATATTCCCGCGGTGAATGATATTTTTGAAGACAGAGAAGACGTAATTATTTCAAAAGGAATTGAAAATTTGGAATTGGAAATTAAGGAGCTAATCGAGAATACAGATTTGCGCCGGCGTCTTCAGAGTAACTCTGAACTACTAGAAAGAATAAGGTCTAAGTTTACCTGGAAGGCTTATTCTGAAAAAATTTTAAAGAATATTGAAGACAGAAGAACGCAAAAAGAAGCTAGTTAGAATCACTACGATTCCATTATCGCTGGAGAAATTATTGGAAGGTCAACTCACTTTCATGAACGATCATTATGAGGTAATTGCCGTAGCAGCCGAGGAGGAAAGACTTCAAAAATATGGAAGAAATAATCACGTTCGAACATTTTGGGTGGAAATGACAAGAGCAATTACTCCTTTGAAGGATTTAAAAGCTTTATTTAAATTATATAATTTTCTAAAGAAAGAGAAACCGTTAATAGTTCACACTCATACTCCGAAGGCTGGGATTATAGGTATGACGGCCGCAAAAATGGCGGGTATTCCAATAAGATTACATACAGTGGCAGGACTTCCGCTACTAGAGACGTCTGGAGCCAAAAGAAAAATTTTAGATGCTGTAGAAAAGCAAACCTATGATTTTGCGACTGCGGTTTATCCGAATTCTTATGGACTGAAAAAGATCATTCTTGAACTTGGTTACGCAAAAGAAGAAAAGCTCAAAGTTCTGGGAGAAGGAAGTTCTAATGGAATAGATACAGATTATTTTAATCCAGAAAAATTTTCTGAAGATCAGAAAATCAATTTGAAATCTGAATTGGGTATTCCTCAAAATGATGTGGTTTATATTTTCGTAGGACGACTGGTAAAAGAAAAAGGGATCAATGAGTTAGTGGAAGCATTTACCGCTTTACAAGTAAAATGTGAAAATATCAGTCTGCTGCTAGTCGGACCTTTTGAGCAGGATCTTGATCCGATTGATGATCAGACTTTAGAGTTAATCCAGCAGCATTCTAAGATTTACACCACTGGATATCAGGAAGATGTTCGTCCTTATTTTGCAATTTCTGATATTTTGACATTTCCCAGTTACAGAGAAGGTTTTCCCAATGTGGTCATGCAGGCCAATGCCATGAATCTCCCTGCTATTGTTTCTGACATAAATGGATGTAATGAGATCGTTCAAAATGACAGAAACGGAATAATTATTCCCGTTAAAGATGCCACTGCCTTGCAGGAACAAATGCATCGACTATATTCGGCACCCGAATTACGAAAAGAGTTATCTGCACAGTCTCGAAACTTGATGGAACAGAATTACGAAAGAAAAGTTTTCTGGCAATTACTGTTAAAAGAATACAAAGAATTAGAAGCGGCAAAGAAACATTTTTAAATTCGCGCCATGAAATTCGGCTTACGAACGATTGTTAATTGATGTACCAAAAGCTTATAAAACCACTATTTGATTTTCTGGCAGCTTTAATTGGCTTTCTGATTTTGAGTCCGTTATTTCTTCTTTTCGCAAGCCTTTTAGCTATAGTAAATAAAGGCACACCGTTTTTTTACCAAAGCAGACCTGGTCTTCATGGAAGAATTTTTAGGATCGTCAAGTTTAAAACCATGACAGATGAGAAGGATAGTAATGGTAATTTAAAACCCGATGCGGAAAGGCTAACCTTGGTTGGCAAGCTGGTGAGAAAGACTTCGATGGATGAGATTCCACAATTGTTAAATGTCATTAAGGGAGACATGAGCCTGGTAGGGCCGCGACCCTTACTTCCACAGTATTTAGATATTTATACGGAAGAACAAAACAGGCGCCACGAAGTTAAACCCGGAATCACCGGATGGGCACAGGTCAACGGAAGAAATGCAATTAGCTGGTCTAGAAAATTTGAGTTGGATGTCTGGTACGTCAATCATATATCATTTTTTCTGGATTTAGAGATTTTATTTAAAACAATAAAAAAGGTATTGGTTTCTGAAGGAATTAATACTGAAAATATGGCTACAACCGAGCCATTTAATGGAAAGAACTGATGGTAATCTACGGGGCAAGCGGACACGGAAAAGTTATCTTCGATATTTTAGAAAGTATCGACATAAAGGTGGATCAGGTTGTTGATGATAATTCTGAAATTGATAATTTTTTAGGGTTTCAAGTGGATCAGGAAGTGAATTCAGATTTTGATGAAATCGTAATAGCTATCGGTAACAATAAAATCCGCAAGACTGTATCTGAAAAACTTTCAGGGAGATTTTCTAAAGCGCTTATTCACCAAACAGCTCACGTTTCGAATAATGTGGAAATTTCTGAAGGAACCGTGATAATGGCTAGAGCTGTTGTACATCCTTCAGTAAAAATTGGTAAGCAAACTATTATTAATACAGGTTCAATAGTTGAACACGATGTGGAAATTGGTGATTTTGCGCATATTTCTCCAGGTGCAACAGTGACCGGAAACGTGCATATTGGAGAAGGAAGTCACATCGGCGCTGGCGCCACCATTATACCTGGAATAAATATTGGTAAATGGGCAACTATTGGAGCCGGAGCAGTAATTATTAATGATGTACCAGATTACGCAGTGGTGGTCGGGAATCCGGGTAAAATCATTAAATTTAACAAAACTGAAAATGAATCAAGATAAGATTTGGTTGTCTTCTCCGCACATGGGAGGAAACGAGCTCAATTATATAAATTCTGCGTTTGAAGAAAACTGGATAGCACCTTTGGGTCCAAATGTAACTGGTTTTGAAAGTGATATCAAGTCGTTTCTAGAAAAAGATGGAAAATCCAGTTGTGAGGTTGCTGCATTAAGTTCGGGAACAGCCGCTCTTCATTTGGCGCTTATCCTTTTAGGGGTAGGCCCCGAAGATGAAGTAATATGCCAGAGTATGACATTTGCTGCCTCAGCAAACCCTATTCGTTACCAGGGAGCCACACCGATTTTCGTTGATAGTGAGGAACAAACGATGAATATTTGTCCGTTAGAGTTGGAGAATGCCATCCAGGATCGTATTCAAAAAGGAAAAAAGCCAAAAGCAATTATTGCTGTTCATTTATATGGGATGCCCTACCAGGTTGATGCTATAAATGAAGTTGCCCAGAAATACGAAATTCCCGTAATTGAAGATAGCGCTGAGGCGCTGGGAAGTCATTATAAAGGTAAAAACTGCGGAACTTTTTCAGATTATTCTATATTATCATTTAATGGAAATAAGATCATTACTACTTCTGGCGGTGGTGCTTTAGTAAGTTCTTCCGAAGAAATTAAAAAACAAGCAGTTTTTAGAGCTACCCAGGCTAGAGATAACGCACCGCATTATCAGCATAGTAAGATTGGTTACAATTACCGGTTGAGTAATATTTCCGCGGGAATAGGTAGAGGGCAGATGGAAGTTTTGAAAGATCGAGTAGAGCAACGTCGAAAAATGTTCCAATTTTACGTAAATTTATTCGCTGAGGTGGAAGGTATCGAAGTGCAAAAAGCACCTTCAGAAGACTTCTATAGTAATCACTGGCTAAGCGTCATCACAGTAGATGAGGAGCGAGCAGGATTGAGCAGAGAAACCCTCAGAATGTTTTTGGAAGATTTAAATATTGAAAGCCGACCGCTTTGGAAACCAATGCATATGCAGCCAGTTTTTGAATCATATCCTTTTTATGGCACGGGGATTGCCGAAAAGTTGTTCGAAAATGGATTATGTTTGCCAAGTGGTTCCAATCTGACCGATGAGGATAGAGAAAGAATAAGTACGGCAATTCATGATTGTTTGCTAAAGCATACAAAAAACTATGGGTAGACTAAATAAAGCCCTAAATAGAATTTTTACTGATCCTGACCGATCTTTAGATATCAGAAATATAAAATATCTGCCACGTTGGGCGGTATTATTGATCGATATCGGTCTGGTTTCAATTTCTATTGTTTTCACCATACTCATACTTCTTGATTTATCTCCTTTTCAATACACTTTAATTAGTTATTTTGACAAAGCGATCATGGTCGTGGCCGTCAATATTTTCTATTTCTACCTTTTTAAGACCTATGCAGGGATCATTCGGTATTCCTCCAATATTGACGCTCTTAAACTGTTATTGGCTACTATAAGTACGTTCGTTACGCTAGTGGTTATTAATTATGCCGTTTACTTTTCAATAGACGAAAAAATCTTTTTGGTTGGTGGCTTGCTCATCAATTTATGGATATCTTTTTCTCTATTATTCTTATTCAGACTCGGAGTTAAGCAGGTTTATGAATATTTCAAGATGGCTCAAAAGGATGAAAAGCTGATCAAAGCTGTTATCTTGGGTGTCGATGAGAATGCTATTTCTATTGCCGGTGCTCTGGATATAGAGCATCCTCGTAGATTTAAAATCATGGGCTTCTTAACGAATAACACGCATCGAAGTCTGCAAATTTTAGGTAAGCCTGTTCTTAAGCACCAGGATAAGATTCATAAAGAAGTAGCCTCTTTAGATGCGGAAGCCATCATATTCTCTGAGCACTCTTTTACTGCGGAAGAAAAATTTAAGCTAGTTGAAGAATGTCTTGAGCACGATATCGCAGTTTATAATGCACCACTGGTTTCCACCTATGATAATGATCAACCAATTG
>CAXPUM010000031.1:0-96878 GCA_964220295.1 Flavobacteriaceae bacterium
GTTTTTAAAGCCAATCCAAATTCACAACCAGATCTGGATCAATATACTTACCTCATCGAAAGACAATTAAAACCAGAAGCAAGAAAAGATATTCCTGGCCTTTTAAAAGCTTTGGAAGTTCAACCAACGTCTATGATCGATATCAGCGACGGACTATCTTCAGAAGTTATTCATCTTTGTAAAAACTCCAAAACCGGAGCTAATTTATTCGAAGAGAAAATTCCCCTGGATCCTGCATTGATATCGGTGTGCGAGGAATTTGAAATAGACAGTACGATGGTTGCTTTGAGCGGAGGGGAAGATTATGAATTACTATTCACAATTTCCCAGAATGATTTTGATAAAATAAAAGGAAATCCAAACCTTACCGTGATTGGTCATATGACCGAGGAAAATGAAGGAATGCATCTGGTTACCCGAGCTAATCAAAAATTACCGCTGATCGCTAGAGGCTGGAATTCTATGGATAAGAAAGAAGACTAAGAAGCTTTTGCGTAAAAAACTCTTTTACGTCTTTTATGGATTTTAGCTAAATATTCATTTGTCTCCTTGAATTTTGGAGTAAGTCTCGCGAGAAGACCATCTGCCGTATCGGTCATTTCCATGCCACATTTTGCACATTTATATTCATGCACATGGTTGGTTATGTTTTTTGACACTTTTAACTGGTGCCCGAAAACCCGGCAAAAAACCTGAGATATGGAAAACGAGGAAGAACGTTTGTGAATCATATAGGTTAATTTTCTGATTTCTAGATTCCTAAATTATAAAAAAAAGTTAATAGTCCGACAAAAAGCGTTAATTAATCGATAAAATGCATAATTTTTTGTAATTCAGCCGAATCTTCCATATAGGAATTATGACCTCTTTGCAATTCAAAAAATCGAGTTCCACATTCTTTTGAAACCTTCTTAAGCTCAGTAAAATCAAGTATCGGATCGTCCTTGGCCGCTATGATAAACTTCTGCTTTTGAAAGGCTTTCAGCTCTGCTATATTATTTGTACGAATTTTCATACCTTTTAGTGCCGCCTGAACGTTTTCCGAAGAAATTTTGAGCGCATTTTGCTTCAATTTCTCGATTTCATCGCCAAATAGATCCCGACTTTCATCAAAATAAAGATTCGAAATAGCCATACTCACATAGGCATCTTTATTTTTTTCCACCAGTTTAACAGATTTTTCACGAATTGCTCGTTTTTCCACACTGTCCTCAACCGGTGTTGAATTAATCAACGTTATTGACTCTAACATCATAGGAAAATTATTTAAAAATTCCAAACTAACATAACCTCCCATACTGTGTCCCGCAATACTGAATTGCTGGAGTCCCAGAGCCTGCACCACTTCGTGAACTATCTCAGACATTAGTGGCATATCATGCACTTTTGCAATTCCATCAGACTTCCCATGACCGGGTAAATCAATGCAAATAACCTGCCGTGATTTTTGCAAATCCTTAACAATATCTATCCAGATCCGGCTGTCTTCCAAGAATCCGTGTAATAACACCAGCGGATTTCCCTCTCCGTTACTGGTGAAATGAATCTTTTTATTTTGAAATGTAATTTCCATAATCAAAAAACGGGTTCAATTTGAACCCGTTATATTTAAATGTGCTTAATCCTTTATTAAGAATTCATGATGTCTTCAATCTCATCTGCTTCGATCGGAATGTTTCTCATCAAATTGAATGGCTCTCCTTTTTCCTGGATCACCACATCATCCTCCAGTCTTATTCCGAAGCCTTCATCTGGGATATAGATTCCAGGTTCAACGGTAAAAACCTGGTTGGCTTCCATAGGCTCGGTTAAAATTCCGTAGTCATGCGTATCGAGACCAATATGATGAGAGGTTCCGTGCATGAAATACTTCTTGTAAGCCGGCCAGTCTGGGTCCTCATTTTGAACATCAGCTTTATCTAACAGACCAAGATCTAATAATTCCGAAGTCATCATTTTCCCAACTTCCACATGGTATTCCTTCCACAAAGTTCCTGGGACCAATAACTTAGTAGCTTCCTTTTTCACTTTATTTACTGCATTGTAAACTTCCTTCTGTCGTTTAGTAAATTTCCCGGAAACCGGAATAGTTCTACTCAAATCACTGGAATAATTGGCATATTCAGCGCCGGTATCAAGCAGTATTAACTCTCCTTCCTTACACTGCGCATTATTCTCTATATAATGTAACACACAGGCGTTCTTACCACTTGCAATGATTGGCGTATAGGCAAAACCTCGAGAACGGTTCCTAATCATTTCATGATAATATTCTGCTTCGATCTCATATTCCCAAACTCCTGGCTTTACAAATCCAAGCGTTCTGCGGAAAGCTTTTTCAGTAATATCACAAGCTTTTTGCATCAGGTCCAGCTCGATTGGATCTTTAACCGAACGGAGCCTTTGCAAAATAGGGTTCGCCTTTGCAACCTGGTGAGCTGGATATTTCTCCTTACACCACTTAATAAAGCGATCATCCCTGGTTTCTGTTTCGTGAGCTGCACGATAATGCTCATTTGTATTCAGATAAACGGTATCGCACTGGGTCATCACTTCAAAGAAGACCTTGTCAAAATCTTTCAACCAGTAAACAGTTTTGATTCCGCTGGTCTCAAAAGCGTCATCTTTCGTCAGTTTTGCACCTTCCCAAACAGCAATATGATCATTGGTCTCTGTTAGAAAAAGAATCTCTCTATGCTTTGGATCCGGCGCATCTGGAAATAAAACAAGCACAGATTTATCCTGGTCTACACCGCTCAGGTAAAAAATATCTCTGTTTTGTTGAAAAGGCATAGTGCTATCTGCACCAATTGGGTAAATATCGTTCGAATTGAAAACCGCCAGACTGTTCGGCTTCATTTTCTCCATGAAGTTCTTGCGGTTCTTAACGAACAGTTTTGAATCGATTTTATCGTATTTCATATCAATTTATTTCAATTTCCTCAAAATTAAACGGATTTGACCGCAATTGCCAGAATATTGATTTAAAATTTCAACTAAAGCCATCTTTTACTATTTTTAGGCATTCAAGGCTAAAACATGAAAAAACTTTACACCACACTGGGTATATCCCTTTTAATTACCGGAACTCCAATTTTTGCGCAGCAACCTGCGACTTCAGGCCAGGATTACAAAATGGCAATCGAAAAAAAGCAGGAACTCAACAAAAATTCCATTGTTAAGAATCTTCCTTTTCAGAATGTAGGACCAACGGTCATGAGCGGAAGGGTAACCGATTTTGCCATTAATCCCAATGACCCAACCGAATTCTACGTGGCTTACGCTACAGGAGGTGTTTGGTACACCAATAATAATGGCACCAGCTTCAAACCGCTAACTGAAAATGCACCAACCCTCAAAGTTGGTGATATCGCTAAAGACTGGAAAAACGGCACACTTTGGGTCGGTACTGGCGAGGTAAACGCCTCCCGTTCTTCTTATGCAGGGATTGGGATCATGAAAACTGAAGATGACGGCGAAACATGGGAAGTGATGGGCTTGCCTGATTCACATCATATTAGCAGAATTATGATCAATCCTGAAAATCCAGATGAAATCGTAGTCGGCGTGACCGGTCATTTATATTCTGATAATGCCGAAAGAGGAATTTTTAAAACTACTGATGGCGGAAAAACCTGGACAAAAAAATTGTTTATCAACGAGCATACGGGAATTATTGATATTGCAGTGAATCCCGATAATTTTTCTGAAATGTATGCCGCAGCCTGGGATAAAGACCGAAAAGCCTGGGATTTCAAAGAAAGTGGTGAATCCAGCGGAATTTATAAAAGTACTGATGCCGGCGACACCTGGGAATTAATTTCTACAGAATCCTCTGGTTTTCCTACGGGAGATGGTGTTGGCCGAATTGGACTTTCTGTTTTTGACGGAAATACTGTATACGCAATAGTAGACAATCAGAATCATCGCCCGGATGAAGATAAAAAAGAGGAAAAACCGGAAGGACTTCAAAAGAAAGATTTCGATAAAATGAGTCAGTCGAAATTCCTAAAATTAGGGGATGAAGAACTGGAAAAATTTCTTCGATCTAACGGATTCCAGGATAAATACACTGCCGAAAGTGTGAAAGAAATGGTGCGAAAGGGCAGCATTGAGCCAAAAGATCTATCGCTGTACCTGGGAGAAGATGCGATGGACAGCATGCTCAACACACCAGTTATAGGTGCGCAGGTTTACCGATCTGACGACGGTGGAAAAACCTGGAGTAAAACACATGATGACTACCTGGATGACCTTTATTATAGCTATGGTTATTATTTCGGGATGGTTCACGTGGATCCCCAGGATAAAGACGGAATTTACATTTATGGTGTGCCGATCATTAAATCTAAAGATGGCGGAAAAACATTTAAATCTATAGACGCCAGTAACGTTCATGCTGACCATCACGCGCTTTGGATCGATCCGAACAAAAGCGGACACCTTATCGATGGAAACGACGGCGGAGTAAATATTAGTTATGATGACGGCGAGACCTGGATCAAAAACAACTCTCCGGCAGTTGGCCAGTTTTATAGTGTAAATGTGGATAATGAAAAGAATTATAATGTCTATGGTGGCCTCCAGGATAATGGTGTCTGGGTAGGTCCACATACAAACGAAGAAGGTCCGGGTTGGCAGGCTTCAGGAGAATACGGCTACAAATCGATCATGGGCGGTGACGGTATGCAGGTGGAGATTGACTCCAGGAACTCAGATATTGTATATACCGGTTTCCAGTTTGGAAGTTATTTCAGAATAAATCGTAAAACAGGAGAACGTTCGTATATTCAGCCGAAACATCAACTAGGCGAAACTCCTTACCGCTTCAACTGGCAAAGCCCGATTTTACTGTCTCCGCATAATCAGGATATCGTTTATTTCGGAACTAATAAACTGCTTCGCAGCATGGACCAGGGTGAAAACTGGCAGCCAATTTCTGAAGATCTGACGCATGGAGGAAAAGAGGGTGATGTTCCATTTGGGACACTTGCCACAGTAACAGAATCGCCATTTCAGTTCGGGTTAATTTACACCGGTAGTGATGATGGCTTTATTTATCGAACTAAAGACGGTGGCGGAAACTGGACTAAGATCAGTGACAATCTTCCGCAGGATCTTTGGGTTTCCAGGCTGATTGCTTCAGAACATTCCAAAGAACGTGTTTATGCTACTTTGAATGGTTATCGCTGGGATGACTTTAAACCTTATGTATATGTTTCCGAAGATTTTGGAACGACCTGGAAAGACATCAGCTCCAATTTGCCATTATCACCAGTGAACGTGATTCGCGAAGATCCGCAGAACGAAAAAATTCTTTATTTGGGTACTGATAATGGGCTGTATGTTTCTCTTGATCGTGGTGGAAGCTGGCAGGCATTTAACGCCAATTTCCCAAATGTTCCGGTTCACGACCTGAGAATTCAGGAAAAAGAGAAGGATTTGGTGGTAGGAACTCACGGCCGCTCACTTTACATTGCAGACATTTCTTCGATTTCTGATATGGATTTGGATAAAATGGATGATGCTTTAACCATTTCTTCTTCGAAAGAAGTACGCTTCTCTTCCAGATGGGGTAACAGTTATAGCAAATGGATGGATCCTTACGTACCGGAACTACCCATGACCTTTTATTCGGCTAAAGCCGGAAAGGCAACGATCAAAATCAAAGATGAAAAAGGCAATGAACTACAAAGTTTCGAGGTAGAAGCCGATAAAGGTTTTAATACAGCAGAATATGACCTGACCATTACTGAAGAGGCCAAAGAAAAGTTAATCAAGGCAGATGATAAACTGGAGATCTCGAAAGCTGAGAATGAAAAGTTCTATATCCCTGCTGGAAAATACACGATCGAAATCAATATTAATGGGAAAACTGCCGAGACGAAATTTGAGGTTACCGGAGGTCGCGGTGGAAACAGATCAGAACCCGAAGCAGAAGCTTACGGAGAACCTGGTGAAACCTATTAATTTATCAGAAAATCATTATTCATAAAGGCTCAGGCGATTTTTTAATCGCCTGTTGTCTTTTTGAAGCTTTTCTATCTGTCTTAATAAATGATGAATGGCTTCCAGGCCTTCTAGGTTGATTTCGAGATCCCGTGACAGCCTGATCATTTTTTCAAAATTTGTTAAGCTATCGTGAGGGATATATTCTGTTTTTTCAATAATCACCACTTTTATAATACCACTTTCTGAAAGGGAATGAACAAACTGTCGCTCCACTTTATAGCGAATGCAAATTTCTTCTGCCGGGATTAGATCTTCTCTTTTCATAATCCTGATTTTTGAAGTTTTTCAAATAATTCTTTTTGTTCAGCCGTCAGTTTTTCGGGCAGGCTTACTTTATACGTTACAAAGAGGTCTCCAAAACCATCCTTTTTATATTTCGGAAAACCTTTGCCTTTTAATTTAACCTTTGTTCCGTTTTGAGTTCCAGGTTTTACTTTTAACCGAACTTTGCCAGTAAAAGTATCTACTTCAATCTCTCCTCCTAAAACGGCAGTTGTAAGATTCACCTCTTTTTCCGAATATAAATTTTCCTTTTCCCTCTTAAAACTAGAATCATTCAGAATTTTAAAGGTGATAAATAAGTCTCCTTTTGGACCACCCTGGATGCCCGGACCGCCGTGACCTTTGATCTTGATCGTTTGCCCGTCTTCCACTCCGGCAGGAATGGTCAGCCTGATATTCTTACCATTTACGGTAAGCGTTTGCTTCTGGCTTTCATATATATCGCTCAGGCGAAGCTGTAATTCCGCATTAAAATCCTGGCCTTTAAAATGCCCGCCTCTTCTGGCTCCTTCTGCCCTGGCTCTTCCGCCAAACATCTGCTCAAAAAAGTCGGAAAAAGTGTCCTCATCGAAATTACCAGAATAGCTTTGCTGCCCGCCACCAAATCCGCCAAAACCAGCTCCGCCACCAGAAGCTGCCTGTTGCTTCCTAGCCTGCTCAAATTGATCGGCATGTTGCCAATCCTTGCCATACTGGTCATATTTCTTGCGCTTTTCAGGATCGCTCAAAACTTCATTCGCTTCATTTAATTGCTGAAATCTGGCCTGCGCATCTTTATCATTTGGATTAAGATCTGGATGATATTTCCTGGCAAGCTTGCGGTAAGCCTTTTTAATATCGGCCTGAGAAGCCGATTTATCCAGTTCCAGTAGTTTATAATAATCTATAAACTCCATAATTTATTCTTTCATGTTAAACACCCCGGTGTGATTTTCAGCTTCATTCAGCTCAAGCTGACTTCCAATAAGCCCAATTTGGCCTAAATGATAGATATCGTGCTGCCTGATGCCTCTAATGAGGTAAGCAAAATCATAATCCTTTCCGGGTACATTTTCAGTTAAAAAATCGTCTTCTTTATCTTGTAAAAACTCGTAAATTCTTTGCTGGGCCAGCACCAGTTCCCGTTTGAGAGATTCCCATTCCTCTTTGGAGTCTACCCTGATCGCAGGCCAGTCTTCTCTAGAATCCACCTCTATATTCCAGGCTTTATTTCCTTTCAGTTTTTCTAAAGCGAATTTCTTCCACTGAATGAGGTGCATAACGATTTCTGCCGTGGTATGCGACTTCGGAACGCAGGTTTTGAAGCCGATAACATGAGGAACATTTTCCAGTTTTCTCATTACTGAAGTTCCATACCAGGGATCTCCTTCAAAAACTTCAGATAAAGAGGTAATATAACCTTGAATTTTTTCCTTCATGATGTTTTAATTGAACAGAAAATTACAAAATTCGGTTTCCGGAGCCCGTTAAGCTTTTGCCAAAAACGTTTTAATCGTGCCTTCCGTAAAAATTTACAGCGCCTTTAATTTCAAAAGGTTCAACAAATTATAAAGTACTTTGAATTTGTTCTAAATAGCAGGCGAAAAGAAGGTAAATTTTTGCTAGTAATTAATTCATACTGTACTTTTGCTGTTAAAATTTCATAAAACATTCAAGCTAATGGGTGGATTTCTAAAATCTTCAGTAGCAAAAAAGTTTGCTATGGCCTTATCAGGGCTATTTCTGGTCCTTTTCTTATTGCAGCATTTCTCGATCAATTTCATGTCGGTAATCAGTCCAAAACTGTTCAATGAAGCTTCTCATTTCATGGGAACCAATTTCTTTGTTCAGTTCCTGCTACAGCCGGTCCTAATTTTGGGAATTATTTTCCATTTCGTAATGGGAATCTTTTTGGAAATAAGAAATAACAAGGCCAGACCAATTAAATACAAAAAATTCAATGGTGGAAGCAATTCCTCCTGGATGTCCAGAAACATGATCTTCACCGGTCTTGTTGTCCTTGCTTTTTTAGGACTTCACTTTTATGATTTCTGGATTCCCGAACTCGTTCATAAATATGTAGAGGGTCATCCTGAAGATGCCGGAAGATATTATGGCGAACTGGTCGCTAAGTTCGAAGACCCGATTAGAGTACTGCTATATGTGGTTTCTTTTATTTTCCTAATGTTGCACTTGCTTCATGGATTTTCGGCTTCTTTCCAGAGTGCCGGCTGGCATAGTAAATACAAATCGGGAATTAGAAAAGCTACCGTTGCGTTTTCTATAATCATCCCGCTTGGATTCATTTTTATAGCCGTTTTTCATTACATTACTAACGTTTAATTAGGAGAGATTTATGTCAGTTTTAGAGTCTAAAATACCAGAGGGTCCTTTAGCAGAAAAATGGACCAATCATAAGAACAATATCAATCTCGTAAACCCTGCTAATAAACGTAATATTGATGTTATCGTTATTGGAACCGGGCTTGCGGGAGGTAGTGCTGCAGCAACTCTTGCAGAATTAGGATACAACGTAAAAACTTTTTGTTACCAGGATTCTCCTCGACGTGCTCACTCGATCGCGGCTCAGGGAGGTATCAATGCGGCAAAAAACTATCAGGGAGATGGTGATTCAGATTACCGTCTTTTCTATGATACTGTAAAAGGTGGAGATTACCGTTCCAGAGAAGCGAACGTTTATCGCCTTGCAGAAGTTTCAGGAAATATTATTGACCAGTGTGTGGCGCAAGGTGTTCCTTTCGCTCGGGAATACGGTGGTCTACTAGATAACCGTTCTTTTGGTGGAGTTTTGGTTTCCAGAACATTCTATGCAAAAGGACAAACCGGGCAGCAGTTATTGCTTGGAGCTTATTCAGCAATGAACCGCCAGATCAACCGCGGAAAGATCAAGCCTTACAACCGTCATGAAATGATGGATTTGGTGCTGGTCGACGGGAAAGCTCGTGGAATCATCGCTAGAGATATGATCACGGGTGAGATCGAACGTCACTCGGCTCACGCGGTGATTCTTGCCTCAGGTGGTTATGGTAACGTATTTTACCTTTCTACCAACGCGATGGGAAGTAACGTGATGGCTGCATGGAGAGCCCACCGAAGAGGTGCCTACTTTGCGAACCCATGTTACACACAGATTCACCCTACCTGTATTCCGGTTTCCGGAGATCACCAGTCAAAATTGACGTTGATGTCTGAATCTTTGAGGAACGATGGTAGAATCTGGGTTCCGAAGAAGAAAGAAGATGCAGAAGCAATTCGCGAAGGAAAAAAGAAACCTACCGAACTTTCTGAAGAGGAAAGAGATTATTACTTAGAAAGAAGATACCCAGCTTTCGGGAACCTGGTTCCACGTGATGTGGCTTCCAGAGCTGCGAAAGAACGTTGTGATGCGGGATTTGGAGTGAATAAAACAGGAGAAGCTGTTTTCCTTGATTTCGGAAGTGCTTTTGAGCGCTACGGAAAAGAGAAAGCTTATTCTTCAGGACATAAAAACCCTTCAGAAGAAGAAATTCTGAAGCTTGGTAAAGAGGTCGTGGAATCTAAATACGGAAACCTTTTCGAAATGTATGAGAAGATCACCGCTCAGAATCCTTACGAAACACCAATGATGATCTATCCTGCGGTTCACTACACTATGGGTGGTCTTTGGGTTGATTACAACTTGCAAACTACTATTCCTGGTTGCTATGCTGCCGGAGAAGCTAATTTCTCTGATCATGGAGCTAACCGACTTGGAGCTTCTGCGTTAATGCAGGGACTGGCAGATGGTTATTTTGTACTGCCTTACACCATTGGTGACTACCTTTCTAAAGATATTCGTACTGGAGAAATTCCAACAGATACTTCAGAATTTGACGAAGCAGAAAAGGCGGTTCGTGAAAAGATCGATAAACTGATGAATGCCGGCGGAAAGCATTCCGTAGATTATTACCATAAGAAGCTTGGTAAAATCATGTGGAACAAATGTGGAATGTCCCGTAATGCGGAAGGTCTGAAAGAAGCTATTTCTGAAATTGCCGAATTAAGAGCAGATTTCTGGGCAAACGTAAAAGTTCCAGGAAGCACAGATACTAAGAATGCGGAATTAGAGAAAGCTGGACGAGTAGCCGATTTCCTTGAATTAGGAGAACTTTTTGCTAAAGATGCGCTGCACCGTGAAGAATCGTGTGGTGGACATTTTAGAGAAGAATATCAAACTGAAGACGGGGAAGCCTTACGTGATGATGAAAACTTTAAATATGTGGCTGCCTGGGAATATGTTGGAAATCCTAAGGATGCGATACTGCATAAAGAAGAACTTGTCTTCAATAATATCGAATTAAAAACCAGAAGTTATAAATAATCTGAAAGCTGAGAATTTCAGTTTTAAATCTTCAAGAATACTATGAAGCTTAAACTAAAAATATGGCGCCAGAAGAACGCCCAGGCCAAAGGAAATTTCGTTGATTATGATATCGATGGAGTAGATGGCGATATGTCCTTCCTTGAAATGATGGATGTATTGAATGAGCAACTGGTTGCCAAAGGAGAAGAAACTGTGGAGTTCGATCATGATTGCCGTGAAGGTATTTGTGGTTCCTGCTCTTTACAGATTAATGGTGAGCCTCACGGCCCTAATCGTCTTACTGCTACCTGCCAGCTTCACATGCGTTCTTTTAATGATGGTGATACCATCGTGATCGAGCCTTTCAGAGCTAAAGCTTTCCCTGTGATCAAGGATTTGGTGGTAGACCGTTCCTCTTTTGATAGAATTCAGCAGGCTTGGGGTTACGTTTCTGTGAATACATCTGGTAATACGCAGGATGCGAACAGCATTCCAGTTGAAAAAGAGCACGCAGATGAATCTTTTAACGCTGCTACCTGTATTGGTTGTGGCGCCTGTGTTGCCGCTTGTAAAAATGCCAGTGCCATGCTGTTTACTTCAGCAAAAGTTTCTCAATACGCTTTACTACCACAAGGTCGTGTAGAGGCTACCGAGCGTGTTATGGCAATGGTTCGCCAGATGGATGAAGAAGGTTTCGGAAACTGTAGTAATACAGGAGCCTGCGAAGTAGAATGTCCTAAAGGCATTTCGCTTGAAAATATCGCACGAATGAACCGCGAATTCATGAAAGCCAGCACTAAGAGCTAGGACTTTCTTTAGATTATAAATCAATCCCAAATTCCTATGGAGTTTGGGATTTTTTATGCATATTATCTAAAACTCACCGCTATGGCAGAAATCAGTTTTCAGTCTAAATTACCAAAATCAGAAGTCAGTATTTTTTCTGTGATGTCCCAAATGGCAGTAGATTATAATGCGATTAATTTATCCCAGGGCTTTCCGAATTTTGAAACCGATAAAAAACTGAAGAAACTGGTAAATAAAGCCATGAAAAACGGGTATAATCAATATCCTCCTGCAAACGGAGTAGTAGCCTTGCGGGAAGCGATTAGTCAAAAGATAGAAAATCTTCATCAAACCTATTATGATCCGGAAACTGAAATAACCGTAACTTCCGGGGCAACGGAAGCGCTATATTGTGCCATCAGCGCGTTTGTTGGGAAAGGCGATGAAGTGATCGTTCTTAAACCAGCCTACGATACCTATGAGCCAACCGTGAAATTGAGCGGCGGGAAAGTGGTTCCGATCCAACTGGAAGGATCGGATTATGGGATCAATTGGGAAAAAATTAAAAATGCTGTTAACCAGCATACCAGGATGATCATTATCAATTCTCCACATAATCCTACAGGTAGGGTTTTTTCAGAGAAGGATATGAAAAAACTGGAGTCATTGCTTAAGGATACCAACATTATTCTTTTAAGTGACGAAGTGTATGAACATCTTATTTTTGATGATCGAATTCATCAAAGTGCTTCAAAATTTCCTGGTTTAGCAGAAAGGGCCATTGTTTGCGCCTCTTTCGGAAAGACTTTTCACAATACCGGATGGAAAACGGGGTACTGTGCAGCTCCTTCAGATTTGATGAAGGAGATCAGGAAAATTCATGAACTGACCACATTTTCAGTTAATCACCCAATGCAGCAGGCCTACAGCCAGTATCTGAAAGATGAAAACACCTATTTGAGTCTTCCAAATTTCTACCAGCAAAAAAGGGATCTTTTTTTAAACCTCATCAAACCTTCCAGATTTTCTTATAATCCAAGCGAAGGAACCTATTTTCAACTGCTCGATTTTACTGAAATCACTGACGAACCAGATACAGAATTTGCGAAAAGACTGATCACCGAACACAATTTGGCTTCTATCCCCGTATCGGTTTTCAATAAAGACCAGAAAGATCACCACCAGCTAAGATTCTGTTTTGCTAAAACAGATGAAACTCTTG
The DNA here is from genome assembly GCA_964220295.1 of Flavobacteriaceae bacterium. GTDB lineage: Bacteria > Bacteroidota > Bacteroidia > Flavobacteriales > Flavobacteriaceae > Christiangramia. The sequence goes on from CAXPUM010000031.1 coordinate 12,624, forward strand.
AAAAAGCTGCAGAAATTCTGTGTAAATTGTAGCATGCATCTGAACATTCAGATTAACAACCAAAACTTTATTTTGCATGCAACCGGTGCAATTTATTGGCCGGAACAGGAAATTCTTCTCATTGCTGATGTGCACCTGGGAAAGGTGAGCCACTTCAGGAAATTTGGAAGTGCCGTTCCTCTTTCCGCCATCAATTCCAATTTTGCGAAACTGGATCAGCTTCTAAAAACATTCGACCCGGAACATATCATATTTCTTGGGGATCTGTTTCATAGTTCCTTAAATAACGAATGGAAATTATTTGAAAAGTGGGTTTGGGATACCGATCAGAAAATCCACCTGGTGGCTGGGAATCACGATATCATTTCACCGTTGAAGTACGAATCGCTGGGAATCAGAATTCATTCAGAAATCGTAATTGACAATTTTCATTTTACGCATCACCCCCAGGAAAATCCGGAATATTTCAATTTTTGCGGACACATACATCCCGGTTACCGGTTTTACGGAATGGGAAAACAGTCGCTTAAGCTCCGCTGCTTTTTCAAACGGGAAGACCAGATGATCCTGCCGGCATTCGGAGAATTTACAGGGAATTATTTCATGAAACCAGACGAAGGTGAAAAGGTTTTTGTCATTACAGGAAAAGAAGTAATTTTAATTGCCTAAAAAATCTACCCGAAATGATTAAAAGACTAGCCGTTCTTAACTTCCTGTCCTTACTTTTAGCAGTTTTCGTGAATTTCCTGGCGCAGACCGGCGCGATCAATAATCAGACGATTGGTGAAGTAAGCAGTAAGTACCCAAGCCTTTTTACTCCGGCAGATTTCACTTTCAGCATCTGGATCGTAATTTATATCGCACTTTTTGCATTTACAGGATTTATGTTGGTTCAGGCGTTTTCTAATAAGAAAAAATACGTGGCTTTTATCAGGAAATCGTCTTTTTGGTTCATAATTACTAATATTGGAAACTGCCTTTGGGTTATCGCGTGGCTCTACGAGTTTACCGGCCTGGCTGTCGTTTTACTTTTTCTCATTCTGCTGAAACTCATCAAGATTATCCTGAATAACAATATGGAACGATATGACGCTCCATTCAAGGTCATTGCATTTTACTGGTGGCCTATCTGTTTGTATTCTGGCTGGGTTACCGTAGCCTGTATTGCCAACCTTGCTTCCTTTTTAGCGGAAGTTGGATGGGATGGTGGAATATTTTCTCATGCCGAATGGACTATTATCATGATCAGCGTTACCGTAGTGATTAATATTCTGATAATCTATACCCGGAATATGCGAGAATTCGCGGCAGTTGGTATCTGGGCCTTATTCGGTATTTATTCAAAACATGTGGGAAATTTTGACCTCATCGCTTATTGCGCTCTTGGGGGTGCGATTCTAATTGGCCTTAACGCCGGTTACCACGGTTTTATCAATCGTAAAAGCAATCCGATGTACAAATTAATGCATGGACAAAAAGTCTAGACCATCGCTTTAATATCGCTCGCCCAGCTTGGATAGGAAAAGATCATTCCTTTTAAAGTGGCACAATCAAGTTTACCGCACATGGCCATTACGAACATATTGACCATTTCAGAAGCTTCATCACCAACCAGGTGCGCTCCCAAGACAAAGCCGGTTTCTTTATCAACCACTGTTTTATAGGCGTAATATTTGGAATTAATGCGTTTCGAATTAAACCATTTAGGAACATTCTTCGTTTCAACGGTGACCTCGTAACCCTTTTCTTTTGCTTCCTTTTCGTTCATCCCCACAGAGGCAAGATTAGGAAGAGTGAAAACGACCGAGGGTTGTGGTGGATAGTGCGCGATCTTATTTCTTTCCAGGTTTAACAAATTTGCGACAACGATACGTGCTTCCTGAGAAGAAAGAGGCGTTAACGGAAGCGCCTCACTTGCCGAAACATCGCCACAGGCATAAACATTAGGATTGGAAACACTTTGCAGGTTTTCATTGACTTCAATTCCTCGCTTAGAAAATTCTACGTTCCCTTTTTCGAGGTCTAGTTCATCTATAGAAGGAACCCTTCCAGCCGCATTGACGATAAGCCTGGCATCTAGTTCGATCCTTTCTCCATTTTTTCCTTTTGCGTTTACACGGAAATTTTTCCGAAGCTTCTCTATAGACTCCACTTTCGCATCAAAAACAAATTTGATCCCGATATCTTCTGAAGCCTGCTGCAGGTAATGCACCATATCGGCATCAAAATTACTTAATGGCCTGGATTCGGCATCGATCACTGTTACATCCACACCGCAACGTGCCGCGATATGGGCAAATTCCATCCCGATATATCCTGCCCCGATAAAGACCATACTTTCCGGCAATTCTTCCAGCTCTAAAAAATCGTCACTATTAATGGGAAATTCACGTCCCGGTATTTTTAATTCGAGGGGTTTGTTCCCGGTGGCAATCACAATTTTATCAGCGGTTACGGTCTTCCCTTCTACAGATAAAGTTTTTTCGTCTAAAAATTTAGGCGACTGATGATACATTTTGAAACCCAGCTTTTTGAACTTTTTTTCCGTAGCAGCAGGAACCGCATCAGTGAAAGTTCTTTTGAATTTCATCAAATCTTTCCAGCTAATTTTCGGCATTTCTATGATGCCGTGACCCTTCATTTTTTCCGCGCGATCAATGATTTCAGTAATTCCTACCAGTACTTTTTTAGGGTCACAACCACGGTTGGCACAGGTTCCGCCAAACTCACGGTTATCGGCTATAGCAACTCTTTTCCCATTTTCCACACATTCCTGGGCAACGCTCTTGCCGGCTGTACCAGTTCCAATTACAAATACATCAAAATGTTCAATTCCCATTTATTTCATTTTATTCCGCAGAAAGGCGAAGATCAATATTGTCAATTTTTGAAAAGATACTAATCAGCTGCCTTACGCTGTGTTATGATTATGGTAAAATAAACTGAAATGCTATTATATAGTTAAATCTGAAAGACTTAGTTGTAAGACTTTATCGATGAAATTATCTTTGCGGCAATGAGTACAGATCTTATCGCGAAGAATTTTGCACAATCCCCGCTTCAGCAGGAATTGCGGGATGCTATTGCAAATTCTGAAAAAATGCAGTTGAAAGGCCTCGTTGGTTCAGCTCTTTCATTTGCCGTGGCAGATGCCTTTGAAGAAACTGATAAACCGTTTTTATTAATTTTCAATGATAAAGAAGAAGCGGCTTATTACCTGAACGATCTCGAGCAGTTGATTGGGGATAAGAATGTTCTTTTCTACCCAGGAAGTTATCGCAGACCTTATCAAATAGAGGAAACCGATAATGCAAATGTACTTTTAAGAGCTGAAGTGCTGAACAGGCTCAATTCCCGGAAAAAACCGGCGATCATCGTAACTTATCCTGAAGCACTGTTTGAAAAGGTGGTCACGAAAAAGGAGCTGGATAAAAGCACGCTGAAAATTGCCCTTGGTGACGAACTCTCTATTGATTTTGTTAACGAAGTCCTTTTTGAATACCAGTTCAAACGAGTTGACTTTGTGACCGAACCGGGTGAATTTTCTGTGCGTGGTGGAATTATTGATGTTTTCTCCTTTAGCCATGATGAACCTTACCGAATTGAATTTTTTGGTGATGAGATAGACAGCATCCGAACTTTTGATGTGGAAACACAACTTTCAACAGATAAAAAGAAGAAGATTTCGGTCATGCCGAATGTTGAGAACAAACAGGTTGACGAAGTTCGCGAAAGTTTTCTAAAATATATTTCCGCCAAAACGATTGTATTCATAAAAAATCTGGATTTGCTGGCAGCACAGGCTGATAAACTTTTCCAGAAAGCAGAAGAAGCTTTTAAAGAACTCTCCAAAGAGGTAAAACACAGCGCGCCAAAGGAACTTTTCTGTGATGGCGAACTGGTTAAAAGGGAGCTTTTGGAATTTGCCACTGCCGAATTGAGCAACCAGGCTTTTCTAAATCCGAAGAAAATAATTGAATATCATACCAAGCCGCAGCCTTCTTTTAATAAGCAGTTCGAGCTACTTATTGAAAATTTGCTGGAAAATCAGCAGGAAGGTTACACCAATTATATTTGCTGTGTAAGCGAACAGCAGGCGAAAAGGTTTCACGATATTTTTGAAGACCAGAAGCAGAAGGTAGAATACCAGACTCCGGTATTTTCGATGTACCAGGGATTTATCGACGAAGATTCAAAAACGGTGGTATACTCAGATCATCAGATTTTTGAACGCTATCACAAGTTTAATCTGAAAAATGGATACGCCAAGAAACAGGCGATCACCTTAAAAGAACTTACAAATCTCGAAGTTGGTGACTATGTCACACATATTGATCACGGAATTGGAAAATTCGGCGGACTTCAGAAGATCGATGTGGAAGGTAAAAAACAGGAGGCGATCAAGCTGATATATGGTGAGCGCGACATTCTTTATCTAAGCATTCATTCGCTTCATAAAATTTCGAAATACAACGGCAAGGACGGAAAAGCTCCAAAGATTTATAAATTGGGCAGCAACGCCTGGAAAAATCTTAAGAAGAAAACCAAAGCGCGCGTGAAGCATATCGCTTATGACCTGATTAAGCTTTATGCCAAGAGAAGGCTGGAGAAAGGTTTTCAGTATGGTCCTGATTCCTATTTGCAGCACGAGTTGGAAGCTTCGTTTATTTATGAAGACACTCCAGACCAGAGTTCGGCAACCGAGGCGGTCAAAAAAGATATGGAGTCAGAACAGCCAATGGACCGACTGGTTTGCGGGGATGTTGGCTTCGGAAAAACGGAAGTCGCCATTCGCGCAGCTTTCAAAGCGGTTGATAATGGTAAACAGGTCGCCATACTTGTTCCAACCACTATCCTGGCTTTTCAGCATCACCAGACTTTTTCTGAAAGACTAAAAGATTTTCCAGTACGAATTGATTACCTCAACCGCTTTCGTACCGCAAAGGAAAGAAGAGAGACCCTTCAGGATCTGGAGGATGGAAAAGTTGACATCATTATTGGCACCCATCAACTGGTTAATAAATCAGTGAAATTTAAGGATCTGGGACTGCTGGTTGTTGATGAAGAACAGAAATTTGGTGTCGCGGTAAAAGACAAGCTGAAAACTATTCGGGAGAATGTAGATACTCTTACACTTACAGCTACTCCAATACCTCGAACGCTTCAGTTTAGTTTAATGGCAGCTAGGGATCTTTCTACAATCACTACTCCTCCACCCAACCGGTACCCAATTGAAAGTAATGTTATCCGTTTTTCCGAAGATATTATTCGGGACGCTGTGAGTTATGAAATTCAACGTGGCGGTCAGGTATTTTTCATTCATAACCGGGTGGAAAATATCAAGGAAGTCGCGGGAATGATCCAACGCCTGGTTCCAGATGCCAAAATTGGTGTGGGGCACGGCCAGATGGAAGGTAAGAAACTGGAAAAACTGATGCTCAGTTTTATCAATGGTGAATTTGATGTTCTTGTTTCTACCACCATTGTAGAAAGCGGACTGGATGTTAGCAACGCGAACACGATTTTTATAAATAACGCCAACAATTTTGGACTTTCTGATTTACACCAAATGCGCGGACGCGTTGGCCGAAGCAACAAGAAAGCATTTTGTTATTTCATTACGCCACCTTATTCGGTAATGACTGAGGATGCGAGAAAGCGTATCACGGCTCTGGAACAATTTTCTGAATTAGGAAGCGGATTCAATATCGCGATGAAAGATCTGGAGATTCGTGGTGCTGGAGATTTACTGGGTGGAGAACAAAGCGGATTCATTAACGAAATTGGTTTTGACACATACCAGAAAATCCTGAATGAAGCGATAGAAGAACTGAAGGAGAACGAATTCCGTGACCTATACAGCGAACAGGAAAATGTGGAAACCAAGGAATTTGTAAAAGATACTCAGATCGATGCTGATTTTGAACTGCTGTTCCCAGACGATTACATCAATAATATTACGGAAAGACTGAACCTGTACACCAAACTCAACGAACTTAAAACCGAAGAACAGCTTGAACAATATGAAGCTGAGCTGGTTGACCGGTTTGGAGAATTACCAACTCAGGCAGTTGATCTTCTGAACAGTGTTCGGATAAAATGGATCGCTGCTCATATCGGCCTTGAAAAGATCATAATGAAAAAAGGTAAATTCGTGGGATACTTTATTGCTGATCAAAATTCGAGGTTCTATCAAACAGCCAATTTTACTAAGATTCTACAGTACGTTCAGGCACATCCTAACACCTGCAAAATGAAGGAAAAGCAAACCAGAAATGGTTTGCGATTGCTGCTGACTTTTGACAATATCAATTCGGTTGCAAAAGCTTTGAAGGTATTACAACCATTAGATTTCAGGAAAAAAGAGGAAGCCGCAGAAGCTTAGTTCCGTGTGATCCGAACATTATCCAGATCATAGGTAGTTGTTTTATCTGGCGCTGCTCCAAGATATTGAAATCCAAACCAGGCAGATCCTTCCAGGCAGGAAATATCCATAATTGATTTTTTGAACCTTTCTGAATTACCGCCAGATGGCCCCAGTGGAATGCTCGCATCTAATGGAATCCATTCTGTTGTCCCAGGATCCCCTGTAAAATTGGAAGTCACAAATACTTTTAAGAACATTCCATTGTCATAACTTGATAAAAGGTCAAAACTCAACACTTCAGAATTGGAATTATTTAATTCAATTTCCGGAGTGACAAGCCACGCCTCCAGCGGACTTTCATTGGTATTGTAAGCCGAAATTCTCAACACTCTATTCCCATTGGACAAGGTAGGTGTCCACTTCTTTTCTCCACCACTTACGTTTACATTGGTCCAATGACGGGAGTTAAGAGTTGTATTAGAAGTCACTCCATCAAAATTCTCTTCAAAAAGCACCTGCGAACTTTCTTCGGTTGCTGATCCACAATTAAAATATTCAGGATCGCAGCGTGGTCCATCAAGGTGAATATTATCAGGAGTATTCAGAATAATGACAAACTGCTCATCATAGAAATCCCTTGTCAGTACCCCTTCCACAGTTCCCGAGCCGGTGGGAAGCAGTAAATTCTTAAAATCTGAAAAAGTACTGGTACTCAAAACCACTGTTTCGCCGGTTTCGCAACTTTCCAATTCACGAGATCCATCATACTGGTCTACCTGATTGGAAGCAAAAGAGAATATATCGTTCTCCCGAACCAGGTTTTTATCGAATTGTACGCCATTCAGTTTTATATAAATATTGGTTATATCGGCTGTAAAATCGCTAATGCTGAACGGTTTAGGCTTAATTTCAAAAGTTTGCTCACTGCGCAGGATATGATCATCGATCATGGAATTCGGTAAAGCAACGATATCTCCCCTATTTTGCAACCCAAGCTGCAGCACGCCATTGCCAAAACCCATGCTCAATCCGTCCAGTTTGACATAAATCTTCCTGCCGAAATTGTAGGTTTCAGAAAGCGAATTGTCATCTAATAAAATTTGAATTCCGGAGGCAGGATTTTCCGGTTTGTCCTGAATGACCAACTTCTTATAGAAATTTCCGGCTGCGTCGCTGCTCACTACGTAACCTTCAAACCAGGTATTGGTATCATGAAAATTTATTATTTCGCCGGTGTCGAAGTTGAAATTCCCTTTTACCGCCGCGATACTGGTAAGATTTCCTTCGAAATTGACCGTTTCTGAGGTTACCTCAGGCAAATCGAAATCATCTGTTTTCACGCAGGAAACACAGATCAAGAACAGCAAAAAAACTACAATAGTTCTCATAATCAAAATCTCAAGTTTAAATTGACAAAAAAGGTGGTGCCTGCACCGAACCAGTACTTCGGTCCAAACAGTGGATATTCCCTATCGAAATCTTCTTTTAATTCTCGATAATTTGAATTCCGCGCCTGTTCAAAACCGCCAGTTTTATAAAGTGTATTCAAAATGTTGTTTAAACTGGCAAAAAGTCCCAGATATTTATCTTTTAAACGCCAGGATTTACCACCGGTAGCGTTCCAGAGAAAATAATTGTCAAGCTCTTCCTGTTTCAACAATTTCTTTGCTATTTCTTGCTCATAATCCAGCAATGGCAGCCCGTCACAATCAGTTTGAAAATTCGCGGTTCTGCTCAACGGATTCACATCTATATAAGCTCGATCAAAGTAATTCAGGCTGGTGCCGAACCACCAGTATTGAGTATCGCGGTATTCAAAACCTATTTGAGCGGCGGTTTGGGGACCACCGGGTAAATGGTAATTGGTCAAATAGGATTTTCCGTAGTCCAGCATATTAGAAAATGTAGCCGAAGAAACTAAAAGGTCTGGATTTTCTGAATAGAGATTTTCACCGAGACCAACTGCCGATTTTAGTTTGATCGTTGGAGTAACCTGATATTCAATACCAAATTCCAATCCGTAATGCCGCTTCCCTAAACCGGTCAATACCTCCTGGATAAATGCGGCGGTAGTTTCCCGCTCAATTCCTGAAAGGCCTTCCGCGAAATAATAAGATACTTCAGTTGCATTTCTAATTTCTGAAAAATAGCCGGTTAATCGCAAATTGAAATTAGAGATGCGGTAGCGATAAGTGAGATCGAAATTGGATATTCTTTCCGAAGTAATACCTGGAACAACCAGGTTATTCTGGCGAGGATTAATAAATGTATTCCTGAAACCCGGAGACTTCCTAAAATAGGCTAAATTCAATTCCAGGTTTTGCTTGCCTGAAAACTTATAAAGACCGCCAGTTTTCAGCCCATAATCCAGAAATTCCAATCGCTCGCTTTTTCCTAACGAGCTAGCCGGGTACAAACCATTTTGATAATGACCAATCCTTTGGTAAAAATCTGCGGAAACAGTTGCAGCCATGTATGCCTCATATTTCGGCTGCCTGAACTGGAGTTGAGAGAACGCTTCTGAAGAACTTCCAATGATATCATAATCGTATTTATAACGATCATTTTTTGATACCAACCGATTGAAATTTTGCAAATCGCCTTGCTTTCCGAATCCATTTCCCGGAACATCTTCCGCATAAACATCTATATCCAGAAACTGATTACCACCCAAAAGATCATCTATTTTCGCATAGTTTTCTGACCTAAATTTTTTGTAAGTTAAATTAGAAGTCAGTTTTAGATGATCTGAAATAGTAAAGTTCAGAATGGTGTTTGCTGTAAATCGCCTTTGTGTATTCACATCATTGACGAGGGCATAGACAGTATTTTGACCGGTATCGGCCGCCTGCAAATTTGCCTGGTATAAACGATCCCAATCGAGTTGACCATTTACCAGAAATTGCTTTTCAGCGCGCCAGGCAGCTTCAAAGTTTTGATTGTCATTAAATCGCAGAAAGTAAGACGGTAATTTTTGATAATATGCCGGATCAGGATTTTGACCGCTGCCAAAATAAGTAAACTGACCATTAATTTCAGAAAAATTGCTTCCACTATAATCTATCCTGGAATTTGCGGTAGTTCCAGTTTCAAACATCAAGTTGGTATTCAGCTCTGCTTTTGAGCCGATCTGCCAGAAATGGTTCAGCTGAAAAATAGGCTGATCGATCTCTTTCATCCTAGAGTTTCTAATCTCTCCGTTCTGCATTCCCCAATAGGGATTATAGTAACGCCCTTTTAGATTAAAAACTTCAGTGGTCAGAGGAGCGCTTTTTCCTCTTATTAGGGGCGTATAAATTGCAGAAAAATTCAAGGCGTGTTGCTCCGTGATCCTTTTTTCTACGGAGAGAAAAACTGAATTTCCTTCATACACAGTTCCGTCAATCAACCCCTCTCCTGCTATTCTTCGACTTGCAGAAACGGCATAATACCAATCATTTTTCCGTTGGCCGCTGGCATAGGTAGCCATAAGTCGGCCAGAATAGCTGCGGTTGGAGGCAGAGGCAGTGATCCGGCCGCCACTGGGATATTTTGATGCACGCATGATGATGTTGGTCATGCCTCCAAGCCCGCCAAAACCAAAATCATTGGCCGTGATACTCGGTGAAAAGACCTGATTGCGTTGCACATCATTCAATCCGCCCCAGGAACTCCAAACCGGCCTGCCATCATATTCCTGATTCATTTCAAGGCCATTTATTAGAACTTTACCATATTCTGAACCCAATCCTCTAGGACGGAAAAAAGTTTGTCCAAAATCGAAAGCAGCAGCATTCTGAAAAACATCTCGGGAAGATTGCAGGATACCTGAAATGTTATCTGAGTTATTCTCTTCGGAATTCAGTTCGGCTTCCGAAAGAAAAATGGTGGAAACCTGGCTCTGTTCAAAAGCCAGATCCGGCTCTAATAAGATAATGCCTAAATATCTCTTATCTATACTAGACCTAACAGAGATGCGCTTAGTTACATATCCAGATCTTTCGATCTTCAAGATATAATCTCCGGAAACAGCTTCCTGCTCCAGAAGAAATTTCCCATTTTCATCTGAAAAAACTTCATTTGTAAAACCTTCCAGAGAAACTTTTACCTGTGGTAAGGGCACTTCGGTAAAAGAGTCGGTAATCTGCCCTTCAATAAGAATTTGTTGAGCATAAAAAGGCGAGATCCATGACAGGATCACAGCCAACCAAAAATGTTTGATATTCATCTAAATGCACCATGAAAAATTTTTCAATTTTTTTCATCAAATCAAATATATAACAAACTAAAATTGAGTAATTTAAATTCTTACAATAAAATTTTTAGGCGTGAGAGTTAAAATTTACAAGCTCAGTATTTATGCCATAATCGGAATATTTTACTGCCTGCAATCCTACATTTTTGCTCAGGAAAAAGGTGCGTATCAGCTGGAAACTATTGCCTTTTATAACCTCGAAAACTTTTTCGACACGATTGATGACCCAAACACTTTTGATGATGACCGAACTCCGAATGGAAAAGATCACTGGGATCAGGAAAAATTTCATTCGAAGCTTGAACATATCACCAAAGTACTATCTGAGATTGGATCGGAAAGTAACTCCAATCTCCCCGCAGTAATTGGAGTCTGTGAAGTTGAGAACAGGCTGGTATTAGATAGCATTATAAACAGCTCAATGCTCAGCAATCAACATTTTGGGATCATACATTACGATTCCCCAGATGAACGTGGCGTTGACGTGGCACTATTATACAGGAAAGCGGTCTTTCGCCCCCTCAATTCCAGAGCGCACAAACTGCTGATCTATGAAGCTGACCAACCTGGAAAACGGGATTATACTCGCGACCAACTTGTGGTAACCGGACTATTAGATGGAGAGGAAATCAGTTTTATTGTAAATCACTGGCCATCGCGAGGCGGTGGAGAATTAAAAAGTTCCTATAAAAGAGAGAAAGCAGCAGTTTTGAATAAAAGGATTATCGACTCTATAAAGCAAGAAAATCCCGACGCAAAAATTATTTCCATGGGGGATTTTAATGATGATCCTACTAATAAAAGTTTTAAAAAGATCCTTCAGACCAAGTCATCCGCAGAAAATCTATCAGAGGATGCTCTTTACAATCCCATGAAAAAAATGCTGAAAAACGGCAAAGGCAGCCTGGCATACCGCGACAGCTGGAATGTTTTTGATCAGTTTTTCATGACTGCTAACCTGATAAGAAAAAATGAGGAGGGATTTCAGTTTTATAAAGCCTCTATTTTTACAGCGCCTTATCTAATTACTCAAAACGGACAGTTTCGAGGTTATCCCTTCCGTACGTATGGGTATTCCGGTTATGAGGGTGGGTACAGCGATCATTTTCCTGTCTACCTCTATCTCATCAGAAAAAAGGAATAAAAAAGCCCGGATAAAACCGGGCTTTTATTTTAGAACCATGCACTCCAAGGAATTCGAGAGAGAATAACAATCAAGGCCAGCGTATAAAAAATTGCCAGGGTCTTGAATTTTGGTTTTGACGTTAGTTTCTTTTTATGTTTGGAGTAACCGATGGTGATCAAAGTAATCGCAATGATCATCATAAGCGGGTGTTCCAAATTATATAAACGCAAAGTCGCATCGCTCATCACGCCGCCCATACCTTCTTCGGCCCACATTTTAAAATATGGAGCGGTAAAATACAGTACGATCCCGATCAATAATTGGATATGAGAAACGATAAGCGTAAAGAGCGCTATCTGGAAATTCGTTGAACCATATTCTTTCTTCGTTGCATAGCCAATGATCGCATTAAAACTGGCGATAAGAAGCATAAAAAGAACCAGGTAGGCCCAATAAGAATGTATAAACTGAACTACTTCGTACATAATTTAAAATTTATTCCCAACGATTTTCTGCAGCAGCACCGCCCCAGATCATGGTCGCAAGATACGGATTATCAATAAAAGGATTGCGATTACCCTGTGCTCCTTCTATTACATTATTTCTTTGAACTTCGAATAAAGATACCGGGTCTTCACGATTCCATTCCAAGAAAAGCTGCAAGGATCCTACTTCATCAAAATCATCACCATATCGCAAGTTCACATACATCACCATTCTGGCAACATCTCCTCTCCAATCATCTCCAGGATACCAGCTGTTTCCATTAATAAGACCATATTCACCGCTTCCATCGGTATAAGGATAATTCGATCTTTCGGAATTGATGTTTGCATCTGCCACTCTCATATGGTGTAGATCGTTTTTCGCCTCTTCATTGTTTAACTTAGACTGCGGATAAATATGTTCCGTATTAAAAGTTTCGCCTTCAGAAAGATCTCCCAACTGAAATTCGTCATCTGGACGCTTTTCACCTGAATACATCAAAATTACCATACTGGCATCATCCGGATCGGCATCAGCTTCGTATAAATAATCGTGACGATCTGTATACTCCAGTCGGTTTACATGCATTGTCGTAGTAAAATCTGCCAAGCTACTGTACAAGAGATCTGGATCACTTACAAAAACCATGGAATCATAATAGTCTTCTAAAGCAGCCGGAATGTTGAACGATACCGCTTCAACAATGCTTACGGTAACCGTAGCTGTGGAACAAGTAGGCTCCGCATCATCGTCGCAAATGGTATAGGTAAAAGTATCTTCTCCTTGAAATCCTGCGGAAGGCTGATAGGTTATAGTACCATCATCATTCAGTTTAATGGTTGCATTGCTTCCTGAATCATCTACGGAAGTAATAACCGCATCATCCTTAAGATCATCGTTTTCTAAAAGATCATCAAAAGTAACTGATGTACCTCCAAACTCAACTACCTCAGTATCATCTTTAGCCGATGGAGAACCGGTATCTACAACCGTCATTGTGATAGTTGCAGTAGAACAATTTGGTGTCTCATCATCATCACACAGCGTATATGTGAAAGTATCTTCTCCTGAAAACCCAGCATTTGGCTGGTATAAAATAGTACCATTTTCCTGAAGCGTTACCGTAGCATTATCACTATCAGAATTCACTTCAGTTACCACGGCATTATCCACAGCCATATCATTTTCAAGATGATTTTGGATCACTAAGGATTTATCTTCTTCCACCTGATAGGAATCGTCCTGAGCAACCGGATCACCAGCATCACCTACTGTAATAGTTACTTTTGCAGTAGAGCATCTATCAGAATCACCCGGAATACAAATGGTATAATTAAAAGTATCATCACCTTTGAAATCATCAACAGGTGTATACGTATAAGTTCCATCTCTGTTATCTACAATAGAACCACCTTCAGAAGTGCTGGAATCAAAATCAAAAATTCTGGCGTTATTAACGACCTCATCGTTGGCTAAAAGGTCATCATCTTCAAATATTAATGGCTGGTTTTGTACTGCTGAAAGGGCATCGGCATTCGCTACCGGATTTTTGTCTGGTTCTGGGGTGGGTTTGGGAGCTGGACTATCGTCCTTGCTACATCCCAATAAAATAACTAAAGCAATAAGGCTAAAGAACTTCTTCATGAAATCAAATTTAAGGGTTACAAATATCGGCTAATTAAGCCAATAAAAAAACCTCCTGATTAGTGCAATCAAGAGGTTTTTTAGCATTTTTATAAAAATCTTACTGTTCGAAAACTACCCATTCTCCACCTTCTTTGATCAAGTAAAGATCTTCAGTAGTATTTGAACCATTGTAGATATCGAATGTTAACAGGTATTTCTGTCCTTCTTCAGCTCCAGGAGCTATTTCATTTAATAGCGCTGTCATTGCTTCAAGAATCATTTCATCACTCCAGTAAGCACTAGCCCCAGGTCTGCGGTCAAAGTTGCCATAACGCTCCATACTGGCTACAGCAGTAGCATAATCAGCATTTCCTGCAAGAGCATCTGCAATGATTGAAAAATCGGCACTTCCAAGAGTATACTTAATTGTGTTATCTGGAACCCACATTCCGTCCTGATATCCGAACTTCAAAGTTTCTGTTACCACTGATGGGATCACAGACCATTTTCCATTTTCATAAACGAAATTAGCATATTCTGTAGTAGTACCACCATCATAGAATTTGTAACCAACAGCTTTCATCTCTCCTTCCACAGCGTATGGGAAATTCAAACCAAGGAATGTTGCAATTTTAGCAAAAGCTTCCTCTTCGTCATCAAAGTTGGAATAAGCCTGACCAAATTCTTCAGTATAAGCTGAATCTGGAATCATATATGGTTCATCCCAGCTACCATTGGTCAATGCGTAGATACCAGTTTGCTCGATCGTAGAAACCGATGAACCTTCATCAATTACAAATGAATCGCCAGATTTGATTATCGCCATTACTTCATCTTTGGTATTTCCATCGTAAACTTCATAAGTTACCTGGAATTTATCACCATCTTCAGCATCTGGATATTTTTGAGAAAGAAGGATGTCTAATGCTTCCTCAATCATATCATCACTCCAGTATACGGCATCTCTCTTTTCAAAATTCTCATATTCAGCCATACTTGAAGTAGCCTCTGGATATTCTTCTGAAAGTTCTGTTGCGATATACTGGTAATCATCTGAATTCAACTGATATGAAACACCTGTATCAACTTCAGTAAAAGAGTTACCATCATATTTCAACTTAATGCTTTCAATAGATTTGCTTCCACTATAGGTAGCATAGGTCACGTTATAAAGCTGACCTGCAACAGCACCGTAATTCTCATCGATCACTGCACCAAGAGCTTCAATGATCATATCCATGCTCCAGTAACTATCACGATCTTCTCTAATTTCGAAAGTATTATACTGTGCAGCATTTGCCGCAGGAGTAGCATAAGTTTCTCCTAAAGCCTCACCAACAAAATCATAATCATCAGCGTTTAACTCAAACACGATTTCGTCTGCAGTGATACTATAAGTAAGTTCTTTATAAGTACCTTCCTCTGCCTGAGGGAATTTTGCATCAAGAAAATCTTTGATCTCAGCCATGCTGCTGAAGTATTCTACGTCCAGTCCTGCCAAAGCATAATCGCTTCCAGCAAGTGTATAATCATCCACTCTTAAAGGATCATAAAGATCAAATGAAACGTTTAATTGAGAACCTGCACCGTATGTTGGGTATAGGTCAGATAAAAGAGTCGGGATCAATTCTTTTGCATCATCAACAGAACCGAAGTTAGGAAAACCCTGCCCTAGTTCCTCATAATCATCCTCTGTAAGAGTGTAATCGGCATCTGCAACGGCAAGCTGACCTTCCAGCTCGGCATCGATCTCATCGTGGATGTCATCCATTGGGTTACAACCTACGAAGGCTGTAATTCCAAAAAACATCGTTAGATAGTAAAATGTCTTTTTCATTATAAGTTTTTTAGAAATTAAGTTTAGCTCCTACAGTCCAAGTTCGTCCAAATCCGTACCATACAAGTGCAGTACGTGCGTTGTTATCAAGACCGTTTTGAGCGTTTGCGATATACTCAGTATCTGTAATATTGTATACGTTCGCGTTCAGAGTTGTATTGAATCCTCCAAAATCAAAGTCATAAGTTAAACCAACATCAAGAGTTGCAAATTCTGGTAATTTCCATACCTCAGGTGCATTCTCATCGTTACGGCTAACAGGATCAAAATCTGAATAGAAATCAGCAAAATAGTTTCCGTTTGCTCTCAATCTCATATTCTCAAGGAATTCGTAATCGAACCCTAGACCAGCAGTAGTTTGTGGCTGTCCACCAACTTTATCTCCACCAATATAAAGATTTATTTCATCAATAAGGTTTTGCTCCTCGTCAAAAATCTGAACGTTAGTTACATCATCAGCCCAGGTCCAGTCACCAAATGATCCAAAACCTGTAATGCTTAACTTGTCTGAAGGTCTGTATTCAAAATCTACTTCAAGACCCTGGTGAAGTGCATTTACTCCAAGAATGTTTGCCACTCCTAAAGATCCATCAGGATTGTTATAAGAATAAGTTAGAGAACGGTCATTCCAGTTTGTTCTATAAACGTTCACATTAGCTCTGAACTTGTCATTTCTGAAAGTATATCCTAGCTCTGCACTAAAAATCTTCTGATTTTCAGCTTCTGGGTTTACATCGTTCACAAAGTTCAGGAATACAGCATCGAAGAAAGGTGCTTTTTCAAAGTACCCAATGTTTGCAAAAACACCACTGCTTCTTGTAAAGTTGTAGTTAGCCCCTCCTTTAATCTGATATCCGAAGAAATTATAGAAATCAGTTTCCTGGTTTGGATCTGAATCAAGATTATTAAAATAGTCCACACGCTTATAAGATGTGTTTGAAGCTGCCAGGGAAATAAAAGCATCAAAGTCTGACTTTGAATATTCTGCCTGAAGGAATCCACCTTCCCAAAGAACGATACCATCATTCCAATAGCTAATCTTATCTCCTACCTGAGCAAGGTTCACCGGATTGTTAACGTTTGAGTCATCATACCAGTACTGTCCTCCTAAAAGATCGGTAACTTCCTGGAAGTGCTTTCCTTTATAATATCTGAAATCCACACCAGCTAAAAGCTCGATGTCTTCAGTAATATCTGTAGACAATGTAGAAAGTGCTCCGTACCAGTTGTGGTCGTTTCTAGAAGCTCTTAAAATAGTTTCTGAACCATCGGCCCCGTTTGCAACGTTCTCTTCGGCAATCATATCAATATTTACCGGCTGAAGGTATCCCATACGATATTCAGAATCTAATCCGAATTTGTTATCGCCGGCCCATCCGCCTCCACCTCCTGTAGCAAGAGAAGCATATAGAGTGGTTGAAAGAAGCGTTTTCTCATTGATATTCCAGAAGTGGTTCAAAGACATTTGTGGTTTGTGGTAGAAGTTATCTTCGATATGAGTAACCTGACCATTGTAATAACCCCAGTCGCCATTGAATTTTGTACCTCTTTCGCTTTCACGGTAAGTTTCAATTAAATATCTGTTCTGACGCTGACCGTGTCTTTGTGGCGCTCCAAAAGCAGTAAAAGAAAGTTCGTGCTCATCATTGAATCTTTTGGCAACATTCACGAAATAATTGTAACCAATGAATTCAGTTCCATCTACATAACCGTCTCCAGTTGTTTTAGAAGCCGAAACTGTTGCAGCAAGACCGTTTTCCATCATTCCGGTAGAAACAGTAGCCCCAAATTTTGTATAACCATCATTACCTGTAGCCGCATAAACGTTACCACCTCGTTCAGCATCTGTAGTCTTAGTCACAATGTTTACCGTACCTCCAATAGAAGGAACTGCAACTTTTGCGGCACCAAGACCTCTTTGTGTTTGCATAGTTCTTGTTACGTCTGACAGACCTGCCCAGTTACTCAAGTAAACACGGCCATTTTCCATATCGTTAACCGGAACACCGTTGATCATTACCGCAATATTTTCACCTTCAAAACCTCTCATACGAAGTTCTGCATCACCAAAACCACCACCAGATTTATTCGCGTAAACCCCAGGTGTAGATTTCAGCACTTCTGGGAATTCCTGGTTACCAATTTTAGTTTCGATCTCAGCAGCGCTAATCGTGGATACCGCAACAGGTGTTTTACGATCGATAGCCAGAGAATAGCTTGTTACTACAATTTCGTTTAGGGCATCAGAATCAGGGCTAAGAACAATTCTCCCTAAATCTTGAGTACCTCCAGAAATAGTAAAATCAACTGTCTTGGTTTCGTAACCTACAAAGCTGATTTCAAGTTTTCCTGAACTTTTATCGGCAGAAAGAGAGAACTTCCCATCGAAATCGGTAATTGCACCGGTATTTGTACCAGCGATCTTTACATTAGCTCCCGGAAGAGGACCATCCATTTCAGAATCGATTACCGTACCGGTAATAGTTCCTTGAGCAAAAATGGTAGCTGATGCCAGTAACATCGCTAACAGTAATAATTTCCTCATGTTAAAATAGTTTGAGTTTGATTTTTAATTCGCGGCAAAAAAAGCTATTTACTTCTAATTAAAGTTTATCCAAATGTTAAGATTTTTAACTTTAACATGCCGCCACAAAACTAACAAAAAAAAGAAACTGCCTGATTGCAGGCAGTTTAAAGATTGAATTATTTTTAAACAATTTGTTGATTTCTTAATTAAGTTGTAAAATTTTCAGTATTTCTAATTCAGAATATGCATTTATGAAATTGAGCCTTAGAAATTATCAAAATGAAAAAGCCCCGGAAAATTCCGAGGCTTTGGCAAAATATTATAGTTTCTACAATTAGAAATTGTAAGACACGCTTGCATTCCAAGTTCTACCCCATCCGAAGAAAACATTATTTCTAACGTTTACTCCGTCATAAGTATCATCGCCAGGACCAGCAAGAATATTCGTATTAGATTCTGACATATAAATATTATCAGTCACGTTATTCACGTTCACTCTAAAGCTTAGTCTATTGCTTCCAAGATCAAGACCGTAAGATGCTCCTAGATCAAGAAGACCAAAAGACGGAAGTTCAAAAACTTCGAAATTTTCATCGTTTAAAGCGTCTGTAGCGTCAAAATCGGCATAAAGGTGATCTGCATATCTATAAGTTGCATCTACACTTAGATTATCAATGATCTGGTAATTCGCTCCTAAACTAGCGGTAAGCTGTGCGGCATTACCAACCTTCACTCCATCCAGGCTAAGAACTGCATCGGGAACACCAGGAATTGGGTTTTGGTTCTCATCGAAATAAGAAGCTACCACATCATCTTTGTATTCCCAGTCCCCGATAGATAGCATACCATTCCATCTGAACTTATCTCCAACTCTACCGTAGAAATCGAATTCGAAACCTTTGTGTACCTGAGTAATTCCAAGCAGGTTAGCCGTACCTCTAACTTCCTGAGGTGTATCTGCGAAGAAAGTAGCGTTGTCAGATTCAAATCTATCAGCCCATGAAGTTCTGTAGATGTTTACGTTTGCATTGAAATACTGAGAACGGAAACCATATCCTAATTCCAGACCAAATACTTGCTCATTGGTTAGGTTAGGATTCAGGTTATTTCCAAAATTGATATAAACTGCATCAAATAATGGTTGCTTAGAATAGTAACCTACGTTTCCAAAAACGTTATGATGTTCATTAATATTAAAGTTTAAACCTCCTTTAATATTTCCTCCTAGAATGTTTTCCCAATCAGACTCCTGTGTTGCAGGTGGTTCATTGAAATATTCTATTCTTTTGAATCCCTGGTTTGAAAGCGACCCTTGAATAAATGCCGAAATTTGATCATCTGCATATTCCAATTGTCCAAATACACCAGCCCATCTTACAAGACCATCATTGTGATAATCGATTTTTTGTTCATCATCAATGCTTTGAAATACATTTAAAGTATTTCCAATAGTAGGCTCGTATGTTTCATTTAAGAATCTTGTTGGGTTATTGCTATCAGCAGTAGAAAGATAGGTGTCTGCACCCATTAAATCTACTAATCTACGATAATGGAAACCTCTATAAGATCTCAAATCTGCTCCTACATCAAGAGTGATTTTTTCTGATAATTCTGTCTCGAAATTAGAGATCACACCAAACCAGTTATGAGAGTTCACAGAAGAACGCTGAGAAATACCATTCTCACCAGTACGGTTTCCGTTCCCCATATTCACAAACTGACCTTGGTACTGACCATCACCAGAGTATGGCTGTCTTGGATCTCCTAAAGAAGGAACATCCTGACCTGAGTTCCAGGCAAAAATATCATCAATTGGCAATAAACCTTCATCAGTTAAAGGTAAAGCGAAAGATTGTCTTCCGTTAATTCTACCAATAGATCCAATAGACCCACCACGACCAAATGAAGCGTATGCTGTAGTAGACAATTTAGATAATCCGCTTATATCCCAATCCCAGCTTAAAGAAGCAACAGGTTTGTGGTAAAAGTTTCCGGAGAAAGTAAATTCCTCGCCATTTCTATAACCGTAATCTAAGTTATATTTTTCGTTAGGTTCACCATTTTCTCCGTAAGCTAAGTAACTAGAAAGTGGCGTAAAAGCACCTCTTTGATTGTGTTGCTGAGGAGCACCAGTAAGCATAAAGTTGAATTCGTGATCATCATTCGCCTGGTAACCAACTCCAATAAAGTAGTTGTAACCTTCGAATTCTGTTCCGTTAACGTATCCATCACCTGAAGTTCTACTCAATAAGAATGATCCAGACCATCCGTTATCACTTAATCCTGTGTTATAAGAAGCAACGGTTTTCAAATAGTTATCGTTACCAACACTAGCCTTCACGAAACCACCTTCAGACATTTGTGCTGAACGGGTTACGACGTTAATAGTACCTCCAACTGAAGAAACAGCTAATTTAGAAGAACCTAAACCTCTTTGAACCTGTACTGCAGAAGCTACGTCGCTTAAACCAGCCCAGTTACTCCAATAAACAGCACCGTTCTCCATATCGTTTACAGGGATACCGTTGATCATTACAGCAGAGTTCTGAGTATCAAAACCACGGATTGTAATTCTGGAATCTCCAAAACCACCACCTTGCTTTGTTGCGTAGATAGAAGGAGTCGTGTTCAAAATTTCAGGGAATTCCTGGTTTCCTAATTTCTGCTGAATTTCAGTAGACCTGATAGTTGAAACAGCCACAGGAGTTTCTCTATCTTTTGCAAGGTCAACAACACCAGTTACAATAACTTCAGCTAAAGCATTCTCATCAGCTTCGAGAACGATATTTCCTAAGTTCGCCTCTCCGTCAACTTGAAAATCGATAGTTTTTGGAGAATAACCAACAAAACTAATTCTAATTTTACCAGATGCATTGTCTACATCTATAGTGAAATTTCCGTCAAAATCTGTCATCACTCCTTTTTGAGTTCCAACAACCATTACGTTGGCTCCAGGAAGAGGTGAATCTGTTTCCGAATCTATTACCGTACCGGTAACAGTTCCTTGAGCAAAAATTGTAGCCGAAGCAAATAGCATGGCTAACAGTAATAATTTCCTCATGTTAAATAGTTTGAGTTTGTTTTAAAATTCGCCGCAAAAGTACACCTATTTTTCAATTACCAACTTTACCAGAAGGTTAATATTTAAACCCTGATGGATAGTTTTGCAAATAAAAAAGCGCCTGAAAATTCAGGCGCTTTTTATAGTAAGTTTCAAGTAATTCTAATTCTTGTAGAGGCTCAGCAATTTTTTAGTAGAAGAATCGTGTTTTTCGAAGTTTTTTGACTCAAAATCTGCCAGAATCGTATTGGCCAATTGCTTACCTAATTCTACTCCCCATTGATCATAACTGAAAATATTCCAGATCACTCCCTGAACAAAAATCTTATGTTCATACATAGCAAGCAACTTCCCAAGACTTTCCGGAGTTAGCTTTTCAACCAGAATAGTATTGGTAGGCTTATTACCTTCAAAAATCTTAAAATTCTTGATGCGGTCAATCTCTGCCTGACTAAACTTTTTTGCTTTCAACTCGTTTTCGACCTCTTCACCCGTCTTACCATTCATCAAAGCTTCGGTCTGAGCAAAATAATTTGCCATCAATTTATCCTGGTGAGACTGATCCTCGAAAAGGCTCTTTTTAAAACCAATAAAATCTGCCGGGATCAATTTGGTCCCCTGATGGATCAGCTGGAAAAATGCATGTTGAGAGTTCGTACCTGGCTCGCCCCAGATAATCGTTCCGGTTTCATAAGTTACTTCCCCCCCATTTCTATCGGTGCTTTTTCCGTTACTCTCCATGATTGCCTGCTGAAGATATGTTGGGAAAAGTTCCAGGTACTGGCTGTAAGGAATTACCGCTTCAGTTTCAGCTTTGAAAAAGTTATTATACCAAATGCTTAGCATTGCTAACTGTACCGGAATATTTTCTTTAAAAGGAGTACTTCGGAAATGTTCATCCATTTTCCTACCACCTTCAAGTAAAGCAGCATAGTTATCGTAACCCACAGCCAAACTTACTGAAAGGCCTACCGCACTCCACAACGAGAATCTTCCTCCAACCCAGTCCCACATTGGGAAAATATTATCGGGGTCTATTCCGAATTCCTGAACTTTTTCCAAATTGGTGGAAACTGCCACAAAATGTTTGGAAACTTCCTCTTCAGGAACTGAAGTCAAAAACCAGTTTCTTACGGTAACGGCATTGCTCAAAGTTTCCATCGTGGTGAAAGTCTTCGAAACAATAATAAATAAAGTGGTTTCCGGATTTAAATTCTTGATCTTCTCATGTACATGGTCTCCATCCACATTCGAAATAAAGTGCAGGTCCAGATGATTCTGGTAAAAAGTAAGACAATTGGTCACCATCGTAGGCCCTAGGTCTGAACCTCCAATCCCGATATTCACCACATCGGTAAATGCTTTGCCGGTATAACCTTTCAATTCTCCGGAAATGACTTTTTCAGAAAATTTCCTGATCTTATTTTTTACCGATTCCACTTCAGGAATCACATTTTCATCGTTAACCATCACCTGGGCATCTGGCTTAGATCTCAAAGCGGTATGTAAAACTGATCGCTTTTCAGTTTGATTGATCGCCTCTCCACCAAAATACGAATTGATCGCTTCTTCCAGTCCGCATTCCTCAGCAAGCCTCAACAGCAATTCCTGAGTTTTTTCCGTAAAGCGGTTCTTACTGTAATCTATATAGAAATCGTCCCACTCGATACTGAAATTATCTGCTCTTGCAGGATCTTTTGCGAACATTTCGCGCATGTGCGAATGTTCAACTTCTTTAAAATGCTTTTCTAATTCCTTCCAGGCCTCTGTTCGGGTTGGATTGACATTCTTCATCTAAATATTTTTATAGGGAATTTTATCTAATTCTTTTTTCAGCGGATCGATATAAGCAAAATAATCATCTTTCAGATTGTCCTTGATCTTTTCAGCCGAAGGTAAATTTTGCCTAAAAGGATCGACCTGTTTTCCGTTTACCCAGAAGCGATAGCATACATGCGGGCCCGTAGCCAGACCAGTACTCCCCACATAACCAATCACTTGCCCCTGCCTCACGTATTCGCCATTTCTCACCGCGCGTTTAGTCATATGTAAATACTGGGTGGTGTATTTGCTGTTATGCCTGATTTTTACATAATTTCCGTTTCCAGAAGTGTAACTGGAAGCGATGACCGTTCCGTTAGCAGTGCTAACTATCGGGGTGTTATAAGGTGCAGCGTAATCGGTGCCTAAATGTGCTTTCCACCTTTTCTGTACCGGGTGAAACCTTCTTTTCGTATATCTTGAAGAAATACGCGTATAATTCAGCGGTGCCTTTAGGAAAAAACTTTGCAATGCCTTGGCATCAGAATCATAAAAACTTGGTTTACCTGAAACCGTATCGGTATTATATCTGAAAGCATAAAAAGGTTTGTCCTGGTGTTTAAAAACAGCCGCATCAACTTTTTCTATTCCGGCGAAGATCGTGTCATCTATATATTTTTCATGATACACCATCTTAAACTGATCCCCTTTTTGAAGTTTAAAGAAATCGATACTCCACTGGTAAATATTAGAAAGCTCATAAACCAGCATATTGCTAAGACCCTGAGCTTGCATGGCCTCAGAAAGTGAAGAAGTCACCACGCCTGAAACTTCACGCTTTTTAACGGTGACAGGCCGCTGTTTCTTCTTGACATACACGCTGTCTCCAAGCGCTAACACCGTATAGTTAATCTTGTCATTTTCGTAAATAAAATACTCCGGAGTTTTAGCAGAATCTTTGGCTCTTAAAACAAAATATTTTTTACCAGCTGTGATACGTGCAGGATTAAAAGAGTCTTTTACCTTTTCTGTGATCTCGTAAACCTTTCCCGGTCCAACCCCGTTCTGATCCATGATGGAGCCGAAAAAATCCCCACGTTTGATCGTATCTCTCACTACATTGTAGTCATTAAATACAAATCCGTATCTTTTTTCAACTTTTGGAGCCGGTTCCTTCTTTACCTTGGTAACCGCCTGTTTTTCTTCTTCATTTTTGCAGCTAATTAAAGCTAGCATCAGCACTAACAGTAAGCTTATTTTTTTCAATTTTCTTTTGTTTGATTTTCTGTGTTAAACGTATGATTAACCCATTGTTTTCCCCATTCCGAGTGTTCTTCATCTGTCCACAAACCAGGGAAAAAAGATATTTTCTGAAAGCCCGGAGGTAAAAATTCTTTCCAATTCGTTCCACCTGTAGCTTTAATAGTCTCCTTGTCTTTACTTAAATACCGGTAAGCAGCACCCATGTGCATGAGCAACCAATTGATATTTACATTTACATCCAGTTTTCGCAACGCAGCAATCAGATCTTTATTGTTTCGATCTTCATCATTCATACTTAAATAACGATGCCAAATGGTTTTATTTTGTACCTCGTTGGCAATTCTCAAAAATCTTGGGGTATATCGGTATTCAAATTGCTTTAGGGTAAGCGTTTTTTCCCCTGTTTCCAAATCGATTCCTCCTTTTTTCCAGTAGATTTCCTCGTAAAGCTCTTCTAATGTATTTTCTTCGGAAAAATTCTTGCGAATGCTGGCTGAAACAAGGTTGTGCATTGGCGTAGAATAGAATTCGATCATTCGGAATTGGGCAGACTGAAATCCGCTGGCGGGCAATAACGCCATCCGAAATTTTAAAAACTGTTCCCGCTCCATTCCCTTGATCATCACATCGAACGAATTTATTAAAATTCGCATATAGCGGTTGATTCTTCGAAGTTTCTCAATGAAAAAAGAGGCGGAAAGATTCGGATTTTCAATGATTTGCTTTTGCTCGTGGATGATGAGCTTAAAGTATAATTCGGTAATCTGGTGATAGGTGATGAAAATCTTTTCGTCAGGAAAATGGGTGTTTGTTTTCTGAAGACTTAAAAGCGTATCCAGGCTAACATAATCCCAGTAAGAAAGATACCGATCGTATAACAGGCCATCCAAATAAGAGCCCATATCCTGTCCCGAATTGCGGAATTTTTCTTCCAGTTTCAAAATCCGTTCGGCGATCTCGGGCTTTATTTCCATGCTAATCCATTATTAACCTGAATTGATGTTTGAGACCTTTATAAGCTTCCAGATCGGCTTCCAGCGAACCAACTGCAAGATCGGCTTCAATCTTTACAGGTATCTTATTTTTATCGTCGCTTATCCAAAAAGTAAGACTTTCTTTTTCTTTGAAAACCCTTCCAGCCAGCACATAAGGCCTGAACTTCAAGGTGGCGACTTTTCCGAATTTAGTTTTAATCACCTCTCGCCCAAGGTATTTCAGCTTAAAATCGATGTTTTCATCATCGATGAACATCTTTAAACGCTTCTCATATCCGGGACGAAGATCGTCGGTGTCAATTTGGTTGCGAATATAATAAAACGCCGACAACATATCATGAATATCATTAGGAGTTGCATAGGTTTTTACCTCATCAGTCTCCTTATTATGTACTCGTGCGGTATTAGACTTTTGATTGAAGTCTATTTCCAGGTCTTTTGTATAGCCACCTTCGTTAATTCTTCGGATGAATTTATACGGAAGGCTGGTATTCCTATCTATGTAAGTTTGGTAATCATCATCAACTTTGAAAAATATGCTAAGTAATCCGGTAGATTTACCACGACCTTTTATATGATAGACTGGACGATTATTGAGACTGGTTTCATCGACCTCCAGCGTCGCATAACTGGCATTGAACATCCCGTAGTGAATTCGGAATTTAAACCATTCCCCATCCCCAAATGCTTCTTCCTGCGACTTCAAACTGAAGGAGGAACAGACCAGTAATATTATAGTAATCGTAAAAAATTTCTTCATATTCCTAAGTTTCCGTAGTAATAGTGCTTATAAGTTGTTGGATATTTTACAATTACTATTCCAAAAGTATTAAAACAAAATACCCCATCAAATTAATGACGGGGTATTTTGTCTTATTAACCAACTAAAACTTAAATTATGAAAAAAATTTAGACATCCTTGGTAACCACTCCAAAAATGCGGATGCAAAAGTCTGATATTTCTTCCTTTACCGCAACCATAATTTTTTCTTTAACTAAATGATTATCAAATCATCAGTCTAAAATTCTAAAAACCTAAATTTTAGCAGTTTTTTATCTTTAATTTAACGTACCTCGCAAATCCTGCTCTCTCTCGATCGCCTCGAAAAGCGCCTTGAAGTTCCCTTTACCAAAAGATTGAGCTCCTTTACGCTGAATGATCTCAAAGAACATGGTAGGTCTGTCTAAAACCGGCTTAGTAAATATCTGCAATAAGTAACCTTCATCGTCACGATCTACCAAAATTCCCAGTTCTTTTAAAGGTTCCAGATCTTCATCAATATCACCTACTCTGTCTAAAAGATCATCATAATAGGTTTCCGGAACATACAGGAATTCTACTCCGCGATCTCTTAGGGCAGTTACTGTTTCAATAATATTATTGGTTGCAAGTGCGATATGCTGCACTCCGGCCCCGTTATAGAAATCAATATATTCCTCAATTTGAGATTTTTTCTTTCCTTCAGCCGGTTCATTAATTGGGAATTTGATACGACCATTACCATTACTCATCACCTTACTCATCAGTGCAGTGTATTCCGTAGAAATATCTTTATCATCAAAAGACACGAGCTGGGCAAACCCCATCACTTTTCCGTAGAACTCTACCCATTTATTCATTTCATTCCACCCTACGTTACCAACCATATGGTCAATAAACTGCAAGCCGTTATCTGAAACTTCTGCTTTTGTATTCCAAACACGGTAGCCTGGTAAAAACGGACCTTTATAATCGTTTCTTTCTACAAAAAGATGGATAGTTTCTCCGTACGTATGAATTCCTGAGATCACAGCTTTTCCATTCTCATCTTCCATCACATAGGGTTCCACATAAGACTCTGCACCTCTTTTGGTAGTTTCCTCGTAACTTTTGCGGGCATCGTCTACCCAAAGTGCCACGAATTTCACTCCGTCACCATGCTGATCTACATGTCTATTAATATCTCCTCCCGGCTGTAGGGGAGAAGTCAGCACAATTCTGATCTTCCCCTGTTGCAGAACATAAGAAACACTATTCTTGTTTCCGGTTTCCATCCCAGAATAAGCCACTGGCTGAAAACCCCAGGCATGCTGATAATAATAGGCAGCCTGCTTGGCATTGCCTACATATAATTCAACAAAATCGGTTCCCAGGATTGGAAGAAAATCTTCTGCCTGTGGAACAACTTTTTTCAATTTTAATGATGTGCTATCGGTAGTCATAAATTTTTAATTTAAAAAGGATTGTACAAAGTGGTTCATTTTCAATAATTGAGAATATTACCACATAGCACGATCCTGTGCTGACAAATCTTCTTTCATATTAATCTCTGTGCTCTTCGTCCAGCCAAGACCTGTGATAAGTCTCATCGGCTATTTCCATCGCGTCTTCCGTAAGCTTTAAAGGTTTAAAAGTATCTACCATTACCGCCAGTTCTTCCGTATCAGTCTGCCCGATGCTTCGCTCCACAGCCCCCGGGTGAGGTCCATGCGGAATTCCTGCCGGGTGCAATGAAATATGACCGGCTTCAATGTCATTTCGGCTCATAAAATCACCGTCAACATAATATAACACCTCATCACTATCTATGTTACTGTGGCTATAAGGCGCCGGGATACTTTCAGGATGATAATCATATTTTCTTGGGCAGAAGCTGCAAACCACAAATGCATCGGTCTCGAAAGTTTGGTGCACTGGTGGCGGTTGGTGAATTCTACCGGTTATTGGCTCAAAATCATGAATGGAGAACGCATACGGATAGTTGTAACCATCGTAGCCCACCACATCAAAAGGATGCGTAGCGTAAACCATATCAAAAATTTTACCCTGCTTTTTAATCTTGATCAAAAAATCTCCCTTTTCATCATTTGTTTCCAGCTCATGTGGCTGTCTCAAATCACGCTCACAAAATGGAGAATGTTCCAACAGTTGCCCGAACCAGTTTCTATATCTCTTCGGAGTATAAATTGGGCGGCGGGATTCCACGATGAACAGGCGGTTGTCTTCATCATCAAAATCTATTTTATAGATCGTTCCTCGGGGAATCAAGAGGTAATCCCCATATTTAAAATCGAGATTACCAAGGTGTGTACGCAATTTTCCAGAACCTTTATGAATAAACAAAAGCTCGTCAGAATCTGAATTTTTATAGAAATAATCATCTGTGGAACCTTGTGGCGCCGCCAGAATGATATCAACATCTGAATTGGTCAGAACGGCTTTCCGGCTCTTTAAATAATCGGGATGCGGCGTGGTTTGAAAGCCCCTGAAACGATATGATTTCAGGTTAGTTTCTACCGCGATCTTTGGCGTTACATCGTAACTGCCCTTAATCTCTTTTACCTGTGTGGGCCGATGTTCATGATATAAATTGGAAGACATTCCATCAAAACCAATGGTTCCGAACAATTGCTCGTAATAAAGATCGCCATTTGGTTTTCTAAAAATGGTATGTCTCTTATGTGGAATTTTACCAAGCTTATGATAGAAAGGCATACTAACTAATTTTTTTGTGATTCGAATTTTATGATATTCTGAAATATTTAAAAAATTTCAGTTATAAATTTCGATTTACACAAATATCATGAATTTTTAAGGAAACATTCTTAAAACAAGACTAAAAACCGGAAAGAAAATGGGCGCTAAAACCAGAATCCAAGACTGAAAAACCAGTAGCTTTCCTTAATCTCTGGTGAATAGGTGTATTTCACTTCCATGGGACCAAGAAAGGTTTCCAGGCCGTAACCTAACGCGAAACCCGTATAATCTGGCAGCGAAAACCAATTCCCGGTGGTGTATAAACGATCTTCAATATTTGCAATATTGACTCCGGCGATGATATGGTTTTTACGCACCGGTTGAAAGTCTAGTTCCAGCATGGCTTTGATATAAGAATCAGCTGAAAGACTGGCGAAATCGTAACCATAAAAAGGCTTCATATTATTGATGAAGTCATTACCATATCCACCCAGGATAAAATCGAAAATTTCTGTACCGTCATTCCCAATTTTGAAACCGGTTTCAGTTGATATCCTCGTAGTGAAATTACGGAAAGGGCTCACAGCATATCCCAGCGAACCTTTGGCAATAGAAAATTCAGCAAAAGAATTATTAAAATCAGACGAAAGAAGGTATAAATGAAAATCGCCCTGGAAATTCAAACCTCGCTTGGGAAAATACTTATTATCATAAGAATCAAATTTCGTGTACCCAAAAACACTTCCGTAGTGACTATTCTCCAGCACAAGTTCAGGCCTATTATTTTCTGGATCTGCAATCGTGGTGCTTCGAAGTTTCACATATTTATGTTCGATACCAGCACCGATAGAAAAAACCTGCTTGAAAAGCGTTTCCAGGTATAACTGGTTCGTGAAATCCCTGAAATTTAAATTCAGCTCTCTTACCCCAAATTGATCAGAGGTCTCCGAAAAAAACCGGCTCAGGTCCACCTCGGTATCAAACGTATTATAACGCGATGTGATTCCCACACTCCAGTAATAACCTTTATCGAGATAATAATTGAAATTATATCGCAGGTTGTCACCAACAATCAAATCAAGCGAGGCCACATCGTTAGTGAAAAGCAAACTTTTTCTTGTGAGATTGATCAGAGCCGCACTGCGGTATAACTCGTCATAATGCAATGCTAAGCGCAGCAACATCTTGTTCTCACTTTCCTGCATCTGCATGGCAAGCAAATAATCTCCTTCCTTTTTCTGTGGAATTAACCGATAATTGATGCGATCAAAATTCCCCGTCGCCGAAAGGTTATTCAGGCCAATGCTCAGATCCTGAAAATTATAAGGCTTTTCATAATTTAGTTTCAGTTTTCCCTGCACATACGAACGTGGATAATTATTATTTCCTTCCAGTGTCAAGCCTGTAATATTGAAATCTTCCACTTTTAAAAGGTGATTGTTAACCGAATCTGAAGCGGATTTTTTCGGTAATTCCTTAATCCTATCTATTTGTTTCATGGAAGCCACTCGTCCAGAATCGATTATCGCGTTTCCCTGGTCGAAAGACAAAACCGAAAAATTGGTAATATCGGGTTTAATATAAATATCGGTAAGCTGTTTTTTCTCCCGCATATCCTGAATCCTGCGGAAATTGCTGATCTGGTTCATGATCTCGATTACCGATTTCAACTTTTTCTGGCCTACTAAACTGTCCTGAACGTCTACCCCGATAATAATATCAGCACCCCTCTTTTTCATTTCCTCGACAGGATAATTATTAGAAACACCGCCATCCGTCAATAATTTGTCATCCATTTTTATCGGGCTCAGCAAGCTCGGTATCGCACCAGAGGCCGAAATTGCTTTTGCGAGCGAACCTTTATCCAAAATCACCTCTTCGCCGGTTTCCACATTCGTCGCCACGCAGAAAAACGGAATCGATAATTTACTGAAATCATTGACGTCACTTACATGCAGTGTAAGCCGCGACATTAAATTGTAGATGTTCTGTCCTTTTGAAAGTCCGCTGGGAAAAGCAATACTGAAATTATCAAACGGCAGAGTGATCGCATATTTTTCCGCATCTTCCTTTTCGTAAAAAGTTTTAGCGTTTCTTGGCAGGTTATCCTGGATGAGGATATCAAAATTGGTCTCGTTGAAAATTGAATCCAGCTCCCTGGCCGAATATCCCGCGGCGTATAAACCGCCAATGATCGCACCCATACTGGTACCACCAATATAATCTACCTTGATGCCTTCTTCTTCTAGAATTTCTAAAACCCCAATATGTGCCAGCCCTTTTGCACCGCCTCCACTCAGCACCAATCCAACCTTTGGCCTGTCCTGTTGCTGGGCCATAGCCTGCATCATGAAAGAACATAAGATAAGCGTGAGTATTTTGCGCATTTATTCGGTGTGATAATGATTATAAACTATTCCAGCCCTGGAAGCACCAACTATTTCACCCAGTTCTTTCTCACTGGCTTCCTTCACTCTTTTTAGTGAACGAAAATGCTTCAGCAGTTCCACAACGGTTTTTTCTCCGATTCCGGGAATCGATTCCAGTTCCGTGTTTAAAGCGGTTTTGCTTCGTTTACTTCTGTGGAAGGTAATCCCGAACCGGTGCGCCTCATTCCGAAGCTGCTGAATGATCTTCAGCGTTTCCGACTTTTTATCAAGGTACAATGGAATAGGGTCTTCCGGATAAAAGATCTCTTCCAGTCTTTTCGCAATCCCGATAATGGCAATTTTTCCGCGTAAACCTAAAGTTTCCAATGCTTTGACCCCGCTGGAAAGCTGGCCTTTCCCACCATCTACTATAATCAGCTCTGGCAGATCTTCTCCTTCATTCAACAAGCGCCGGTACCGACGAAAAACCACTTCTTCCATCGAAGCGAAATCGTTCGGTCCTTCCACCGTCTTGATATTAAATTTACGATAATCCTTTTTACTTGGTTTCCCATCTTTGAAAACAACGCAGGCCGCAACCGGATTGGTTCCCTGTATATTTGAATTGTCAAAACACTCAATATGGCGTGGTTCTTTGCTCAACCTCAGGTCTTCTTTCATTTGCGCCATGACCCGGTTCACATGCCTGTCTGGGTCAACGATCTTCATTTGCTTGAATCGCTCCTGCCTGTAATATTTTGCGTTTCGCTGGGACAGTTCAATGATCTTCCGCTTATCACCTAGTTTTGGAACAGTGACCTTTATTTCTTCCCCTGCGTCAACTTTAAATGGCACATAAATTTCTTTGGAATTGGAATTGAAACGCTGTCTGATCTCGGTAATTGCCAATTCCAGCAATTCCTCATCAGTTTCATCCAGCTTCTTTTTCATTTCAATAGTATGCGAACGAATAATGGAGCCATGTGATAATTGAAGAAAATTCACATAACCGTAACCTTCATCTGAAACTACCGAAAATACATCTACATTATTGATCTTCGGGTTTACAACAGTCGATTTGGACTGATAATTCTCCAGAACGTCGATCTTGTCTTTAATTCGCTGCGCATCTTCAAACTCCATATTTTCAGCATGCTCTTTCATCTGCGTTCTGAAACGCTGCAGGGAATCTTTAAAATTTCCTTTTACGATCTGCCTGATTGCTTCGATATTGCGGTTGTATTCTTCTTCCGGCTGGAAACCCTCGCATGGGCCCTCGCAATTTCCGAGGTGGTATTCCAGGCAAACCTTATATTTTCCATCCCTGATCTTGTCTTCAGCCAGGTCATAATTACAGGTTCGTAATTTGTATAAACCTTTGATCAGGTCTAATAAAGTATTAACCGTTTTAAAACTGGTGAAAGGTCCGTAATATTCGCTACCATCCCTTATCAAACGTCTGGTAGGAAAAACCCTTGGGAAACGTTCATTTTTGATACAAATCCACGGATAGGTCTTATCATCTTTCAGCATCACATTAAAGCGAGGCTGGTGTTTTTTGATCAGGTTATTTTCCAGTAGCAGCGCATCTGTTTCTGAAGCCACCACGATATGCCTGATTTCCTTGATCTTTTTCACCATCACGCCTATGCGATGGCTGCCATGCTTTTTTGTAAAATAAGAAGTAACACGCTTTTTCAGGTTCTTGGCCTTTCCCACATAAAGGATCTTGCCATTTTTATCAAAATACTGGTAGACTCCCGGACTATTGGGCAGCGTTTTTAATTGTACTTCCAGAGCAGGTATTTCCATTACCTCAAATTTAAAACATTAATAACCGCCTCTTCAAATTTTTCAGCTTCTAAACCATAAATATTTCAAAAGTTTTTCTGAAGATTTAAAATTTTACCAAATCTTTGCATATGCCAGCAAACCTTAAATTTGGTGGCTTTTTAGTATATTGCATTATGGAGAAGATCGTTATTGGCAGGTTTGACAAAGCTGACTTCCCTGCGCTTAATCTTTACGATATCGCTATTAAGATCGATACCGGGGCATACACCTCCTCTATTCATTGCGAAAATATTATTGAAAAGGAAGATGGACTCCACTGTACTTTTTTTGATGAGGAGCATCCGCATTATAACGGAAAGCAGTTTATTTTTCCCGATTTTGATGTAGCCTTTGTTCGAAGCAGCAACGGGATCATCCAAAAAAGGTATCAAATAAGGTCCAACATCAGGCTCTTCGGAAAAAAGTTCAAGATTTCCCTGACCCTGTCTGACAGGCAGGAAATGCGATATCCTGTATTAATTGGAAGAAAGTTTTTAACCAAAAAGTTTATAGTAGACACCGAGCTGATCGATGTGTCGTTTAAGAAGAAATTAAATGAAGATTCGAATTCTATCACGAAATAGCCGACTATACTCCACTAAGAGATTAGTCGAAGCCGCGAAAAAAAGAAACCATGATATAGAGGTTATTGACCCTACCAAATGTGACCTTGTAATTGAAAAAAGAAAACCTTCTATTTATTACAAAAATCATTTCCTGGATGATACTGATGCCGTGATCCCAAGAATTGGGGCATCGGTTACTTTTTATGGCACCGCGGTGGTAAGGCAATTTGAAATGATGGGAACCTTTACGACTACTGAATCTCAGGCTTTAGTTAGAAGTCGCGACAAATTACGCAGTCTTCAAATATTATCTCGCGCCAGGTTAGGTCTTCCGAAGACCATATTTACCAACTATTCAAAAGATGTTACTAAAATCATTGATCATGTAGGCGGTGCTCCGGTAATCATCAAGTTACTAGAAGGAACTCAGGGGTTGGGTGTCGTTCTAGCTGAAACCCAGAGTGCAGCAGAATCGGTTATCGAAGCGTTTAATGGGCTACAGGCACGCGTGATCGTCCAGGAATTTATCAAGGAAGCAGGTGGTGCCGATATTCGCGCCTTTGTAGTAGATGGTCAGGTTGTAGGAGCGATGAAAAGACAGGGGAAAGAAGGAGAATTCCGCTCCAATCTTCATCGCGGAGGAACAGCGCAGGTCATTCAGCTTACAGATGAAGAAGAAAATGCGGCCATAAAAGCAGCTAAAGCAATGGCGTTGGGTGTTGCCGGTGTGGATATGCTGCAAAGTAGCCGAGGCCCGCTAATTCTAGAAGTTAACAGTTCTCCAGGCTTAGAAGGAATCGAGCAGGCGACCGGGAAAGATATAGCAAAATCGATTATTCGATATATAGAACGAAACGTTTAGCCTATGCCCAAAATCGACAAGAACAATGTTCTTGAAATATTAGGTGAAAAGGTTCTTCCTGGCAAGGGAGCAACCATTAACTTCAACATGGCGAAATTATATACCACTACATCTGTCGAGGTACCGGTAATTATTGAGCGCTCCAAAAAACCAGGACCTGTAGTGTTACTAACTGCAGGAATTCACGGTGATGAGCTCAATGGGGTAGAGATTATCCGCCAAATTATTTCCAAAGGAATAAATAAGCCAAAAATTGGGACCATCATTTGTATCCCGATCGTGAATATTTTTGGTTTTCTAAATATGACTCGTGAATTTCCTGACGGAAGAGACCTAAATAGGGTTTTTCCAGGAACCAAAAATGGTTCACTTGCCAGCCGGTTTGCGTTTCAATTTGTCAAAAAGATATTGCCAATAGCTGATTTCTGCCTGGATTTTCACACTGGTGGTGCGGCACGATTTAATGCTCCACAAATCCGCGTAAAGAAAGGAGACGAGCAAAGCATAAAATACGCCCGTATTTTCAACGCTCCTTTTACAATTCACTCTAAAACCATTACAAAATCATACCGGGAAACCTGTTCCAAACTAGGAATTCCCGTATTACTTTTTGAAGGTGGAAAATCACAGGACAGTAATAAAGAAGTGGCAAAAATGGGTGTTGAAGGGGCTATGAGAATTTTAAGCCATTTGGACATGTTAAGCAACAAGTTCGAATATCCTGATGTTCGCCAGGAAACCGTGGTGATTGAAAATACCAGCTGGATGCGCGCTAAATACAGCGGACTCCTCCACGTTAAAATTCCTTGCGGAAAACACGTTGAAAAAGGGGAATATATAGCTACCATTACCGATCCATATGGGAAATTTCGCCATAAGATCAAAGCCGGAAACGAGGGCTACATTATTAATGTAAATGAATCTCCTATCGTTTACCAGGGTGATGCCATATTTCATATTTCTCTTCATTCAAAATCAGAAGATTCTAATGGAGAAGAGTGAGATCAGGAAAAAATACAAAGAGCTTCGAATAAATCTGAGCAAAGAAGAAATTGAAGACCTTAGTCTGAAAATCGCCAACAAATCACTTGAACTGCCGGTTTGGAATCATCAATTCTACCATATTTTTCTCAGTATAGCCGAGCAGAAAGAAGTGGATACAGAATTTTTATTACATATTATCCAGGGAAAGGATAAGCATGTGGTGATCCCAAAGGCGGAACCAAAAACCGGGAATATGCTCAATTTTCTACTCACAGATCAGACTGTAATCAGGAAAAGCAGGTGGAATATTCCGGAGCCAGAAGACGGAATTGAAATTGACGAAAAGAAGCTTGATGTGGTGTTCCTTCCGCTATTGGCATTTGATGAAAATGGACATAGAGTGGGTTATGGAAAAGGTTTTTACGATCGGTTTTTGTCAAAATGCAGGCAGGATGTGGTGAAGATAGGCGTTTCGTTTTTTGAACCCGTTTCAGAAATCAAAGAAATATTTAGTAGTGACATACCCCTAACTTATTGTATTACACCAAGTAAGATCTATAATTTCGACCAATAAATAATTTTTGTAATGATGCGGTTATTCCGTTATTTTTAACCCACACAAATCACTTCGATGCTCAGTGACCTGCAGTTAAATAGCATTCTTGAAGATTTTGATATTGCCTACTGGAAAGTGAACCTGTTCTCAAAGGAAATTACCTGGTCTGAACATTTCAATTCCCTTGTTGGCAATCCCGAGATCAGAGAGGATCGCTTTGAATTCTTTATCAATCAGATTCTGCACGCTGATTATCGCTACGATTTCCGTATTCATTTCGAGGAACTTCTTAAGAAAAATGAACCTTTCAGCTTTGAGATCAAGCTCAGGCTGACCAATGGCAAATATCGTTGGTTTGAATGCCGGAATTTAAAATCTAAAGGTCAGAATTTCAAAGAAACTGCAGTTTTACTATTCGTCAATATTCATCAGACGAAGCGCGACCAGTATACCATTGAAGAGAATTTCTTTTATTACCGCGAAACAGCTGAAATGACCTCGACCGGTGGCTGGTATGTAGACACCGTTCACAGGAATATTTATTGGGATGATGTGTCCAAGAAAATATTGGACTGTCCGCGCGATTTTCAACCAAAATATGATGACCGCAACAAGTTTTATGCGGAAGAACATCATTTGCGCATGCAAAATGCCTTTGATAAATGTGAGAATTTCGGGATTCCTTTCAAACTTGAACTGAAGATGGTTTCGTTTCAGCATCGGGAGTTTTGGGTAAGGTTGACCGGGAAACCGGTTTATAACGATGAGCAGACGGTTATTGGAATTCGCGGGGTTCTTCAGAATATTGATGATAACAAGAATAACGAACTGAATCTTCAGAATTCTTTGGATATAATCGCCAGTCAGAATTCCAGACTGTTCAATTTCGCTCATATCGTTTCGCATCATTTGCGATCACACAGCAGCAATTTGAGCCTGATCGTTGAATTGCTTAGGGAGGCAAAAACGGATAAGGATAAACTGGACCTGCTGGCCAATGTGGAAGATATTTCCGGAAATCTTGATTCGGCTATTTCCAGGTTAAATGATATCGTAAGTATTCAGACTTCTTTACGAAAAGAAAGAGTCTGGATTAAATTTGAAGAGGCACTGGAAATCGTTTTGGCATCGATTTCATCCCTAATTAATCGAGAAAATGCAAAAATCGTCGCTGAATTTCAAGAGCTGAAAGAAATTCGCTACATACCTGAATATCTTGAAAGTATTTTACTAAATTTAATCACGAATGCCATTAGATATCGACAGCCAGGACGTAAACCTGTGATATTTATTCAGACTTATATAGAGAATGATAAAGAATATTTAGAGGTTAGCGACAACGGGATGGGTATCGATCTGGATGAGTATGGAGACAAAATGTTTGGAATGTATAAAACGTTCCATCACAACAATCCGGAAGCAAAAGGCATTGGTTTATTTATTACAAAAAATCAGGTAGAGGCCTTGGGAGGTACAATATCTGTAAGTAGCACCATTAATATTGGGACTACATTTAAAATAAAATTCTAGATCTATTTCTTATGGGGCAGAAAGTAGAACTGGCGTGTATTATCGACGACGATAAAATATACGTGAATCTTGTTAAAAAGATTATTGAGATAAAGAAGTTATCGCAGGATCTTCTCATTTACAAAAATGGGAAAGAGGCTTTAGATTACTTTAAAAATTCTATGGAAGGAATAACCGATGAGGAAAAACTCCCGGACATTATCTTTCTTGATCTCAATATGCCGGTTATGGATGGCTGGGAATTTTTAAATGAATTCATCAAGATCAAAAATAAGCTGAACAAGAAGATCACATTATATGTGGTAAGCTCTTCTATTGACCCTAGAGACCTGGAACGCGCCAAGTCTTTTAATTTGGTAACAGACTATCTTATCAAGCCTATCGAGCTTAAGAAATTCGAGAAAATTTTTGAAAAGACCGCGGCTTAAACGGCTTATTCATCAGCATTTTTTGGGAATGCTTTTTTATTGAAGATTAATAGAATAGCTACACCTACACTGATCGCAGAATCGGCAATATTAAAAACCGGCTCAAAAAAGGTAAAATATTCTCCGCCCCAAATTGGTATCCAAGAAGGCAAGTAACCTTTCCATAGAGGGAAATAGAGCATGTCTACCACCTTTCCATGAAATAAAGTTCCATAACCTCCGGCTTCTGGCAAAAACTCGGCTACATGCCCATAACTATCGCTAAAGATCACTCCATAGATCACGGAATCGATAATATTACCAAAAGCACCGGCAAAAATCAGCGCCACTGAAAGTATAAGAGTTTTGGAACCATTTTTTCTTACAGAGTCCCACAGCCAATAACCAATACCCATTATTGCAACCAGTCTGAATAGCGTCAATGCCAGTTTCCCATATTGCCCCGGAATTTTTGTTCCCCAGGCCATCCCCTCATTTTCTACAAATAAGATTCTGAACCAGTCAAAAATTTCTACTTCGTTACCGAGAGCAAAATGAGTTTTTATGTAAATTTTGGAAACCTGATCAATAAGTAAGATCAGAAAAATGATTAATCCAGCTTTTTTAAGTGACATCTATATGGTTTAGGTCAAAAACGGCTCAAAAATACTAATATTATTTAGTTTTTACGCACCGTAATGTTTCCATCTATCGAGGTAAGTTTTATTGGGTTACGGCCCGCCAGAAATCCGGGAGTTTCAACTTTTCCATGACGACTGTGAGCATCAATGTTTCCGCTATTGGTCACTACTGTGATATTCCCTTTATAAGTATTAATTAAGGCCTGCCCGTCAAAGTCTGATAGCTGGCAATAACCTTGATTTAGGTCGGCAAATAATCTTTTAAAATTTCCATCTGCGGTCAATGATGCGATATTTGACCTGATTTCTACATTCATATTTTCAGGAATAGTCAATTCCACTTCTAAAGAAAAAACTTTGTGAGCGCTAAGTTTGTCAAATCCGCCAGCCAGCCTTTCAGGATATTCACTGGCCAGTTTTAGGATATCACCATCAACTTCAGAAGTAAGTATTATATTATTGAAATACTCTCCTTCAGAATGAGTCTTGATGCTTACCACATTGCTTTTAGCCGCGTGGATAGTGATCAAAAATACCTCATCGCTATTAATCTGAATAGTTTTCAGGCTGGTCGCATCAATGCTTTGTTGCGTATTTCGCTGGGCATTCACTGTAAGCCCTAAAATCAGGAAAAGAAAAGAGAGTAAATATTTCATATAACTGTAATCAAAAAAGCTCTCCATAAAGAAGAGCTTTTATATGATCAAAATATGTTCCGAAACTAGCGTTGCATATTCTTAGCTTCAATGCTAAGCGTTGCGTGAGGTACCAGCTTTAAACGGTCTTTATTGATAAGCTTACCGGTTACACGGCAAACCCCGTAAGTTTTATTTTCAATTCTCATCAAAGCATTTTTCAAATCCCTGATGAATTTTTCCTGGCGAATAGCAAGTTGAGAGTTCGCCTCTTTACTCATAGTTTCACTTCCTTCTTCGAAAGCTTTAAATGTAGGAGAGGTATCATCAGTACCGTTATTCCCGTCATTTTTGTAAGCAGTTTTGTAAATATCTAACTGCTCCTGAGCCTTCGCGATTTTGTTCTTGATGATTTCTTTAAATTCAGCAAGATCTGCATCGCTGTAACGTTCTTTTACATCTGTTGACATGGCGTTAGTGCTTTTTAATAAACAATCTGGTGGTGATATCATCAAATTCGATTTCTGCACCTTCTTCAACCACCTCTGCAAATTCGAGCTTTGCAGTTAATGTTTCTGATTTAATATAGGTTATATTTTCATTGACCGCATCCTCGACAATGCTGTCTTTTTGTAGGGTCACATCTATTGTATCTGTAACTTCATAACCGGAATCTTTACGAAGGTTCTGAATTCTGTTCACTAATTCTCTCGCAACACCTTCTTTTTTAAGCTCGGGACTTATGCTCACATCTAAAGCCACCGTTAGATTCCCGCTACTGGCTACTAACCATCCTTCGATATCCTGAGAAGTAATCTCAACATCATCGAGCGACAAAGTAATTAATTTTCCGTTAATATCAACTTCTAAACTACCCTGCTGCTCGATCTTCGAAATATCTTCGGAATTGAACTGATTTATCTTATTGACAATCAGCTTCATATCTTTACCAAATCTCGGGCCAAGTTCTCTGAAATTCGGTTTTATCTGCTTGACCAGTATTCCGGAAGCATCATCGATCAACTCCAGATTCTTGACATTTACCTCTGATTTTATCAGGTCTTCCACAGCCAGAATTTCATCCTTCTGTTCCTCGTCAAGTACCGGAATCATTACTCTCTGCAATGGTTGGCGCACCTTGATCATTTCCTTCTTTCTAAGTGATAACACCAAAGAAGAAATGGTCTGAGCTTTTTCCATTTTTCGCTCCAACGATTTATCAACAAATTCTGGTTTATAAACCGGGAAATCAGCAGTATGCACCGATTCGGCTGTATCTTTTCCAGTTGCTGAATTCAGGTCTTTGAAAAGCTGATCCATGAAAAATGGCGCTACCGGAGCTCCTAATTTCGCCACAGTTTCCAGACAGGTGTACAGCGTTTGATAAGCTGAAATCTTATCTTGCTGGTAATCGCCTTTCCAGAATCTTCTTCGGCTTAAACGCACATACCAGTTGGAAAGATTTTCCTGAACAAATTCTGAAATCGCTCTTGTCGCTCTGGTCGGTTCATAATCGGCATAAAACTTATCCACTTTTTCGATAAGCGTATGTAATTCTGAAAGAATCCAACGATCTATTTCCGGTCTTTTCTCTAATGAGATATCTTCTTCGGAATAGGTAAACTCGTCAATATTCGCGTAAAGCGTAAAGAAAGAATAGGTGTTGTAAAGCGTTCCAAAGAACTTACGCTGAACTTCTCCGATTCCTTCAATATCAAACTTTAGGTTATCCCAAGGGTTTGCATTGGAGATCATGTACCAGCGAGTCGCATCTGGCCCATAAACCGAAAGCGTTTCAAATGGATCTACCGCGTTCCCTAAACGCTTGGACATCTTTTGCCCATTTTTGTCTAAAACGAGCCCGTTAGAAACCACATTTTTATAAGCCACATCATCAAAGATCATCGTGGCAATGGCGTGAAGTGTATAGAACCATCCACGCGTCTGGTCAACACCTTCCGCGATGAAATCGGCTTTTCGCCATTTATCTTCTACTTTTTCCTTGTTTTCGAAAGGATAATGCCATTGAGAATACGGCATGGAACCGGAATCAAACCAAACATCGATCAGGTCTGCCTCACGCTTCATTGGTTTTCCAGATTCGGAAACCAGCGTGATCCCATCCACAACATTTTTATGAAGATCTACTTTCTCGTAGTTTTCTTCGGTCATACTTTCAGGATCAAAATCGGCAAAAATATTCTCCTTCATGAA
The DNA here is from genome assembly GCA_964220295.1 of Flavobacteriaceae bacterium. Lineage (GTDB taxonomy): Bacteria > Bacteroidota > Bacteroidia > Flavobacteriales > Flavobacteriaceae > Christiangramia. The sequence continues at coordinate 53,961 of CAXPUM010000031.1, forward strand.
ACCGGCTTCCACCGATTTCTTCATTTCTTTCTGAAGCTGAGCAACAGAGCCCATTACTTTTACTTCCTGGCCATCTTCCGTTCTCCAGATCGGCAGCGGAATTCCCCAGTAACGGCTTCGGCTAAGGTTCCAGTCATTAGCATTTGCCAGCCAGTTACCAAAACGACCTTCTCCGGTAGATTTTGGTTTCCAGTTAATGCCTTTATTTAACTCGTGCATTCTATCCTTGAACTCAGTCACTTTGATGAACCAGGAATCCAGCGGATAGTATAAGATTGGCTTATCTGTTCTCCAGCAATTTGGATAGCTGTGAACATATTTTTCAACTTTAAAAGCCCTGTTTTCTTCTTTCAGTTTAATGGCCAGCTCTACATCTACCGATTTTTCGGGAGCCTCACCATCATCATAATACTCATTCTTCACATACTTGCCGGCGTGTTCACCCATTTCCGGCCGGAATTTCCCCTGCAAATCCACTAAAGGAACCAAATTGCCATTTTCGTCTTTTACCAATAACGGTGGAACTTCCGGAGTTGCCTGCTTGGCAACCATCGCATCATCTGCACCGAAAGTTGGTGACGTGTGAACGATTCCCGTACCATCTTCAGTGGTTACGAAATCTCCAGAAATAACGCGGAAGGCATTCTCCGGGTTATCATACGGCAAGGCATAAGGCAGCAATTGCTCATATTCAATGCCTACCAGGTCTTTACCTGCGAAGCTTTCTTCGGAAATTAGATAAGGTATTTTTTTATCTCCTTCAGAATAAGATTGCAAATCTTCTTCAGATTCTGCTTTTCTGAATTTTTTATCGAATTGTTTCGTCGCAAGATCTTTCGCCACCACGATCGTAACCGGCTCAAAAGTATATTGATTATACGTTTTAACTTTTACGTATTCGATCTTAGGCCCTACGGTCAATGCGGTATTTGAAGGAAGCGTCCATGGAGTGGTCGTCCAGGCGATAAAGAAAATATCTTCATCAGCTTTTAGAAATTCCGGAAGCGTTTCCTTTTTTGTTTTGAACATGGCCGTAACCGTAGTATCGGTCACATCCTGGTACGTTCCTGGTTGATTCAGCTCATGAGAACTTAAACCGGTTCCCGCTTTGGGTGAATAAGGCTGAATGGTATAACCTTTATAGATCAGGTCTTTCTTATAGATTTCAGAAAGTAACCACCAAACCGTTTCCATGTATTTGGACTTATAGGTGATATAGGGATCATCCATATCTACCCAATAACCCATTTTACGAGTAAGGTCATTCCAGACATCGGTATAACGCATCACCGCATTTTTACAGGCTTCGTTATACTTTTCGATACTGATCTTTTTTCCAATATCTTCCTTGGTAATCCCAAGCTCCTTCTCTACTCCAAGTTCTACCGGAAGACCATGCGTATCCCATCCGGCTTTCCTTTTAACCTGGAAACCTTTCTGGGTTTTATAGCGACAGAATATATCTTTGATAGCACGAGCCATCACGTGGTGAATCCCAGGCAAACCATTGGCAGATGGTGGCCCTTCGAAGAACACAAACGGTTCTTTTCCCTCGCGAGTGGTGATGCTTTTTTTGAAAATTTCATTCTCTTCCCAATAGCTTAAGATTTCCTCCGCCACTTTTGGCAAGTCAAGTCCTTTATATTCAGGAAACTTTTTGCTCATTCTATCCTTTTTTCAAATGATGTGCGAAAATAATGATTTTTAACAAAAGAGCAGGTTATAAAACGGTAAAATGATAGTTCTATCCATTGCATTCGCAAGGATAATTAATTGAAGCTTAATATTTTCGAAAGGAAAATTTAAAAAGTATAATTCAGGCCAATAATCAGGTTTCTTCCGGCAGCTGCAATACCCGAAGAATAAGTACGGTACCGCTGATCCGTTATATTTTCCAGGGACACCGTTGCCAGCCAATTGCTCGTCATCTTATATTGCCCGGTTAAATTCAGGGTATACCAGGAAGGAGAATAAGGATTTCCATTGCTATCTAAAGCATATAAATAAGGCTTGTCCTGTTCCCCGGGAGCGAGATCCTCAAAATCAAACTGGCCGTTGTATTCTGCAAAAAGATCGAGTTTCAGCTTTCGTTTATGCCAGATCAAATGCGTATTTCCGAATAGAGGCGCGGCATGACGCAGCGGAACATATTCGCCGCCTTCATCTTCCCTTCCATAAGTATAACTGAATTGTGAATTTAGCTGAAGGGCCACAGAAAGATTTGCTTCAAGCCCGGTTTCCAGACCATAAACATAAGCATGAGCAGCATTCTGAATGGCTTGCACCCGGCTGGATTCTCCCTGGTAATCTATTTCCGTTCTACCATCTAAATTAAAATCGCGGCGAACCATCGCATTATCAAGATAGGTATAATAACCGGTTACGTTTAGTTTTATAAAATCATTAAAATTGAAATCTGCTCCAATTTCTCCATTATAAGCATATTCCGGTTTTAAATCTGGATTTGGAACGACTACCGATCCTGGTTCGGAATCAAATATTTTACCGATATCATCGATATTGGGAGCGCGGAAGGCAGATGAAGCCCCGGCACGTAGTCTTAAAAAATCGCTTTGCTTCCAGTTAATTCCCAGGCTTCCGGTTAGAGCCCCGGTTGATATATTGGCTGTTTCGAACGGAAAATCATAAAACTGATCATCAAAACTAGCATCAATCAGGATATGACTATAGCGAACACCCGATTGCAAGGAAAGATCTTCTCTAATACGCCACTGATGCCCAAGATATGCAGCCATGGATTGCCACTTTGATCCATCAGGATAACGGCTTGCGGTTTCACCTGTTTCGGCTGTTTCTATATCTCTGAAACTTCCATCAGAAGAAACCTTATTTAAAACAAATTCCAAACCATAGAAGAATTTTGAATTCGTCCATTCTTTCTCAAAATCCAGATTGGCCGAATAAGCATCGACATTTTCTTCCGTAGAATACAGCGTGGGTTTTCCAAAATCCCGATCATTTCTGCTTTCAGCAAAAAACTGATAGGCTCCTGTAAACTGGACTTTATCAAAAAGATCCGACCTGCTCCGGTGGTTGACATTGATATTTCCCAAAACCCACTTCTGAGGCCCATAATACCATTCAGCCGCACGTAATACCCCATCGCGCTTTCGGTATAAGCGATCATACCTGGGAAAATCGGAAGTTTCAGAATAAATAAGACCAAGATTCAGATCCCAGTTATCGGCAGGCATGTATTTTACCTTCTGCAATAAATTAAGCTGATTATAACCGGTTGGTTTCTGGACTTCCGGATCATCATTTTCAACCATCAAATCCTCTCCATTTTCACGCACCGCATAATCAGGTCTTAGATAATCATCCGGGCCATGACTTCCCATTTTCAGATCTCCAAAATCGGAATAGGTTACTGCAGATGTAAACGCCCAATTTTCACGGCCAATATTTAGATCGGCATGAACGGTATTTTCATTATTTGCCGTGGCGAAACGAGTGTAGATATTTCCAGAAAAACTGGTATTCCCATCAAAACTGAAATTTGGCTTCAGCGTATAAAAGTTCATCACGCCGCCTACCGCATCACTACCATAAACCACCGATCCGGGTCCCAGGATCACCTCGGCTTTATCAATAAACATAGGATCTATGGAAATAACATTCTGAAGGTTCCCACTGCGGAAGATAGCCGTATTCATACGTACACCGTCGACAGTAATAAGCAGCCTGTTGGTAGCAAAACCGCGAATCATTGGGCTACCACCTCCAAGCTGACTTTTCTGCACGTAAACCTGGCCGGTACTTTCTAAAAGATCGGCTGAAGTTTGCGGACTCGCCAACTGTGCTTCGGAAGGAGTGATACTTACGATTTTCTGAGGCACCTCATCACGATCCAGTTTAAACCTGGAAACCGAAAGCACTACCTGGTCTAAAAGATTATTATCGGCATCGAGCAGAACCGTATTGTTCAGAATCTCCTTCTTTCTAAGGTATAAGTCTTCATGACTGATAATGGAAAAAGTCAATAATTCTTCCGAAGAAAATGAAGAAAGATCGGCGATTCCGAGCGAGTCGGTTATAGCGGAAGTAGAGTGATCCCGGTTAAAAATGGCCACATCGGCAAGGGGCTCCCGCGAATCATTATCCAGCACCTTGATCTCCTGCGCCTTTAAACCGAAAATTGCAAAAATGAATAGAAGAAAGAAACAATTCCGCATCAACTAAAAATTTCATTTAGTACGCCCAGCGATTTCGGTTTTCTGAAACTTTCAATATGCAGCTCGTAATACAGCAACACCATGTTCAGAAAATCGTTTCGGGCGGACTGGTTGAGTTTTAAAGCCTGCAAAGTAAAGAAATCTGCCTCCAGAAACTGATGTAAAAGATCAACATTTTTACCCTCGATGCAGTAATCGTTTGTTGGAATATCCTGAAAGACGCCTTCCAGCATATTAAAAATTGGATAATCTCCATCAACCTTTTCTGGTAAAAACCCTAAATAACGCGTTAAACCTACCAAAAAGAACAGGTGAAAATTGGCGAATTTTGAGGCTCCATCCAGGTAACTGAAACTATTTTCCAGGAACTCAAATAGCATGGCATCCTCTTCTTCTTCCTGAATGGTGTTCTTCAGCATTTCTGCCAGAAACATCACCATTGCTGACTTCAGCGGATTGATATGCAATTCCTGGTACATCTCGATCACCTTCGCGTCCTTCAGATATTCCATTTTTCCGGTGTCGCGATGGTTGAAAACGATTTCCAGCCTTGTAAGTGGCTGGAACATGGAAGAACGAAGTTTGCCTTTCCTGGATTTTAAAACTCCTTTCAGCATGAATGTTCTCAAACCATTAGAGCGTGTATAGATCTTGGAAATAAGATCTGCTTCCCCGTATTTTAGGGCACTTATCACTATGGCTTTGGTGGTAACGAGCATTGTGGGATTTGCCGTGAATTTATAAAAAAAGCCGCTCTTCAGAGCGGCTTGGAATTATATTATAAAATTGATATTATACCAGACCCTGAGCTAACATCGCATCGGCCACTTTCACGAAACCGGCAATATTCGCACCTTTCACGTAGTCTACATAACCATTTTCATCTTTTCCGTACTGCACGCATTTCTCATGAATATCGTTCATGATCTCGTGAAGCTTTTTGTCTACTTCTTCAGAAGTCCAGCTGTATCTCAAAGAGTTTTGAGACATTTCAAGACCTGAAGTTGCAACACCACCAGCATTTGAAGCTTTTCCTGGAGAAAACAATATTTTATTCTCATGGAAAACCTGAACCGCTTCTGGCGTACAAGGCATGTTCGCGCCTTCACCAACACACATACAACCGTTCTTCACAAGTGTTTTTGCGTCCTCTTCTTCTAACTCATTCTGAGTAGCACATGGAAGCGCAATATCACATTCTTCATTCCAAGGTGTTTTACCTTCGTGGTATTTTGCTGAAGAATATTCATCTAAATATTCCTTGATTCTACCACGTTTTTCATTCTTCAATTCCATGATAAACTGAAGCTTTTCTTCAGTAATACCATCAGCGTCATAAATGTATCCGCTGGAATCTGACATGGTTACTACCTTCGCTCCAAGCTGGATCGCTTTTTCTGCAGCGAACTGCGCAACGTTTCCTGAACCAGAGATCACTACTGTTTTACCTTCCAGTGATTCACCTTTGGTTTTCAGCATATTCTGAGTAAAATATACGTTACCATATCCAGTTGCTTCCGGACGCATTAAAGAACCACCATAAGAAAGACCTTTACCTGTAAGGATTCCGGTAAATTCATTCTGAATTCTTTTGTATTGACCAAAAAGGTATCCAACTTCTCTACCTCCAACACCAATATCACCTGCAGGCACATCGGTATCAGCACCAATATGACGATATAATTCTGTCATAAAGCTCTGGCAGAATTTCATCACTTCGTTATCTGACTTTCCTTTAGGATCGAAGTCTGATCCACCTTTACCACCTCCCATAGGAAGCGTGGTTAAACTGTTCTTGAAAACCTGCTCGAAAGCAAGGAATTTTAAAATACTAAGGTTAACCGATGGATGAAAACGAAGACCACCTTTATATGGTCCAATCGCAGAGTTCATCTGGATTCTGAAACCACGGTTCACCTGAACATTACCTTCATCATCAAGCCAGGACACGCGGAACATGACCACTCTTTCCGGCTCAACCATGCGCTCCAGGAGCATTTTATTCTGATACTTTTTGTTTTTTTCAATAAATGGGATGATAGTTTCGGCTACTTCATGAACTGCCTGCATAAATTCAGGCTCGTTTGAGTTTCGTTGCGAAACCTTATCAAGGAAATTTTTGACACTTTTATCCATATCGACCAGTAGAATTAAATTTTTATAAAAATTAGGCCTTATTTTCCCTGCAAATATATAGATTCTTTAACGATTAAAAGTTTCATATTGGTTTTTCATATAAAATTAACTTTTATCTACCAAACCGCTTGAATACTATGATTGGTGGGAAATACGTTATTACAGAATTGTTATATTTGCCTTACTCCAAGCCGGAAAAATGATACAAACCAGGGTAGTTTTTGCGATACTTTTTGCACTTTTCTTCTGCCCGAAGAAAACATTTGCCCAGCTCAATATTGGCCATGAGGTTGGTATTGTTGCCGGTCCTGCAGGTTTTTTTACTGATTACGGAGAACGGTGGAACGTAAAAAATAACCTTGAAAATGGTGGTTTTGGAGTTGGTTTGATCTATTACCTGAATTTTGCTTACCGCCCTAAGTGCAGCTGCCGCTCTAATAAAAGTTTTTTCAGTAAGTACTTTAAGATTCGAAGTGAGATCGATTATTTTCAATCGAGATTGGAACATTTTGGCCCCGTAGCCGACTCTGATAGTGAAGGTGGTCGCCAGCTCAGGGCCATGCACGGAAAAACACAGCTCATTCAATTTGGTGCTGCATTGGAATATCATCCTTTAGGAATTAGGGAGTTTCGTGATTTCGCCACTTTATTCGCTCCGTTTATAGGTGTAGGCGTTCATGCCGTACATTTTAACCCGACCGCCTATTCAGATCTTGGTGATTTTGATAGTCCAAAAGTCTTATTCCGGACTTTTGAAGGTGGACTTGATCTTACTAGGGGAACTACTTTTGCCATCGTTGGAAATGCTGGTGTTCGTTACCGAATTGGAAGAAACAGCGATTTAATGGTTGAAGGAAAGCTGCAGTATTATAACAGCGACTATATTGATGGCCTTGATGTACAGGGACCACAGAATAAGTTCAATGATTTTGTGATGTGGGTCAATTTGGGGTATGTCTATTACCTGAATTTCTAAAAATTTAAATCGGCAGAATTTAGAATCTTTCCTCCTCTTCTTAAAATATCAGTTTTAGCTTTTTGAAATCCGTCTTCATCTATAGCGCGAGTTGCATCCTCGAGCAAACAAACTTCAAAACCTTCATCTAATGCATCTTTTATACTGAAATACACACAATAATCGGCAGCCAGCCCCGCCACATAAATTTCTTTAGCACCTTTTTCCTTTAAATATCCTGAAAGTCCCGTAGACTTCAAATGCGCATTATCATAGAAGCCGCTATAGCTGTCAATTTTGATATCCGTCCCTTTTCTGAAGATCGCTTCAACTTTAGCCATTGTAAGGTCCGAATGAAATTCAGCGCCATCCGTATTTTGAACGCAGTGATCTGGCCAAAGCACCTGGTCCAGACCATCCAATTTAATTACATCAAACACTTCGTGATCTTCGTGGCTGGAGGCGAAACTTGCATGGCCTGCAGGATGCCAGTCCTGAGTAGCAACAACCAGGTCAAATTGATCTATGATATCGTTAATTACCGGAACAATTGCATCACCTTCATTTACGGCCAGAGCTCCGCCGGGCATAAAATCATTCTGGACATCTATCAGCAATAAAGTTTTCATGAAATGGATTTTTTAAAATTTTTGATAAGCTTATCCCGTTCTTCCTGGAGTGTTTTACTGATACCAATTTTGTAAATATGCGGATTATTAAAACGCTTGTATTCTATAGGTAATTCAGACAAACGCTTAATGCTATATTCCGCGATCTCCTCCAGGCTTCTTGATTCCTGTAATATTTCGCCATTTGCCATTACACGCTCCAGAAGGGGTTCCTGCTTGTAATTCGCGATCTTCATTGACTTGTAAGGTTCATAAGGATGATACATTTCCTCTACCTGGTCTTCATGATATAACCCTATTGCATCGGCACCAACACATTTTCCATTTTCATCCTTAATTCTGAACACCTGCTTTTTATGTGGAAGCGTTACTTTCACGATACTTTCTGAAATTTTAATTCGTGGTTTTCCGTTGAACCATGCCAGTTTATAAACCCCATCTAATGCTCCATCTGGATCACCAGTTACCAGGTTAGTACCAACTCCAAAAATATCAATAGGCGCCTGCTGCTCCAGCAAACTTTTTATCACATATTCATCCAACTGATTGGACGCTGCTATCTTCACATATTCCAGGTTCGCATCATCCAGCATTTGCCTACTTTTCTTTGCGAGATAAGCCAGGTCACCGCTGTCCAGGCGAATAGCAAGAAGCTTTTGACCTTTTTCTTCCATTTCCTTAGCGACTTGTATCGCATTCGGAATTCCACTTTTTAATGTATTGTAGGTATCAACCAAGAGCACACATTTTTCTGGTCTGCCTTTGGCAAAATCCCTGAATGCGGTTAACTCATCATCATAACTCTGAATAAAAGAATGTGCCATGGTTCCCGAAACGGAAATATCATAATCCCTGCCGGCCATGACGTTACTAGTACCGTTAAATCCGCCGATCATTGCAGCGCGAGTAGCGTAATAACCACCGGTTGCCTGGGCACGCCTCAAACCAAAATCGAGTAAAACCCCATCGCCAGCAACCAGCCTGATCCTACTTGCCTTGGTTGCAATAAGGGTTTGAAAATTGAGAATATTCAGCAGAATGGTTTCAATAAGCTGTGCCTCAATAATTGTTGCTTCCACCTGCAAAATAGGCCTGGTTGGAAAAACAATATCTCCTTCTTTACAGGAATAAATTGTTCCGCGGAAGCGAAAATCTTTAAGATACTCAAGAAAACTTTTGGTAAAACCCTGATTTTCCAAGTAAGCCAGATCAGCTTCTGAAAATTTTAATTCATTGATGATCTTTAGGATTTCTTCCAGTCCGGCAAATACAGCATATCCGCCGTTATAAGGTATACCTCGAAAATAATAATCAAAGATCGCTTTTTCATCATGACGGCCTTCATTAAAATAAACTTGCGCCATGGCCAGTTGATACTGGTCAGTATAGGTAGCAGAAAAATTGTTCATTCAACTAAATTTGGATGGTTTAGGCAAAATTCTCCAGCGCTTCTTCATAAAGACGAAGATCTTTGTCACTGAATAACACAAATTTAATTTTTTTAATCTTTTCTTTTTCAGCTAAAGTTTCTTTTACGGATTTTAAAACCACTTTCACAGCTTTCTCTGGAGGGTAGCCGAAAATTCCCGTTGAAATCGCAGGAAATCCAATAGAACTTAAACCATATTCTTCGCAAAGTTTCAGGCTTTCTTTATAACAATTCGCCAATAATTGTTCTTCGGGTTTATCTTTCCCATACACAGGGCCCAGGCAGTGAATTACGAATTTATTCGGAAGTTTGAAGGCTTTCGTGATCACCGCCTCTCCGGGTTTGATCGGCGCCAAAACTCGACAGGCTTGATGAAGGTCGGGGCCAGCAACTTTATGAATTGCCCCGGCAACGCCACCTCCTGGAGCCAGTTCGGCGTTTGCGGCATTGACCACGGCTTCCAGATCTGGCTGATGGGTAATATCTCCTTTTATAGCTTCAATTTCTACGGAATCTAATTTGATCTTCATATTTCTGGTTATAGCTATAAGTTAGTCAGAATTCTAACCGATATCAAATAAAAAACGCCACCCTTAGGTGACGTTTCAAATTCTAATTTAATATGTAGTTATACTTTTTTATAACTGGAATGATATTCTTCAATAAGATTCATTACCGCTTTGACCAAATCTTTCGTTTCTAGCAACAAGTTGAAATATAAGGTAGTGTTCTTCGGGCTGGATTCTTCAGTCCGGGTTCTTTTTACCTGTTTTTCGATCTTTTCAGCCAGCTTCACCATTAATTCTTCTTTGTGCACCACGATTTTCTGAATCTGGTCAAATCGTTTTTCAGAAAAAATCCGTTCAATTTCGTGGAAGAAATTTTCCAGAAGATCATCGATCTCTTTTAAATCAGTTATCTGGTTATAGCGTAACGGCTTATGATTATTGCTAACGTGTTTATGACTCTTTTTAGAAATGAACTCTAAAGACTGGGCGATATCGGTTAGGTAGGCCAGGACGGTAATGTAAAAACTACTTCCCCGCACGCTGGTTTCGTCCAGGCTCTTAATGAAAAAGAAAATACTATCCCGCAGGTCCTCAATTTCAGCATCGAGTTTCGCAACTCCCTTTTTGCTTTTCTTCAATTTGCTTTTATCCTGCTTTGAAAGTCCCTCGAAAACATCAGAATAAATCTTATTCGCCCTGTGAATGACACTTGTAATATTATCGGCGCTTTCAGAAATAATTCCCTGAACGGTTTTACTCTCTGATTTTTTCAGTTTCATCGAACTCGCTTCAGGAGTATATTTGTTTTTATAGGAAAGATAATTTCTAACCAACAGCCCCAAAGCGATGATCAATAATAGAGCAATTGCGGCCCCTTTTCCGAGGAAAATCAAATAGGTAAGAATACCGGCTGCGGTAAATGCACTGAAAGCAGTAAAAAACCAACCTCCTATCACATTCAACACTCCTGCCACACGGTACACGGCGCTTTCTCGGCCCCAGGCTCTATCGGCCAGCGAGGTTCCCATCGCAACCATAAAAGTTACGTAGGTTGTGGAAAGCGGTAATTTGTAAGAGGTCGCGATGGAGATAAGCACTCCCGCAACAGTTAGGTTGATGGAGGCACGAATCATGTCGAATGCCGGCTTATCTTCTTCGGAAGCATATTCCATTTCCGGCTTTTCGAAACTTTTGCTCATTCTCCTGCGGGCAGAACCTGGAAGAATGGTTTTCGTAAATTCAAAAATACTGGTAGTTCCACTAACTAAAGCCCTTGAAATAATATTCGGATTAAATTTTTCTGACCCATGTCCCTGTCTGGACAAGCCAATTTCGGTTTCCGCCACACTTCGCGCTTTTTTGGAAAACCATAAGGTCAGCACCATAATTCCGCCCGCAATGAACAGTAAAAATGGTTCTGCCGGAACTTTTTCTTCCAGTACATCCATTGAGAAACTGGCTGCAGGGATTCCAGAAACCGCCCAGGCTTCATATGAATGATAAGCTGCCATTGGAACACCTATGAAATTCACCAGATCGTTCCCTGAAAAGGCCAGCGCAAGACCAAAAGTCCCGACTGAAATAACAATTATCAGAATATTCTTTTTAAAGATCCTGGTAAAGAGCAGTGAAAATATGAGCCAGAAAATAAAGCTGATTCCAAGCACCAGGTAGACCTGGCCAGATAGTACATCCTTGAAATCATCATAAAAAGGTGTTCCTTTTAATCCTTTGAAAAAAATAAAATATCCGATAGCCGTTAAGCATAAAGCTCCAAAAACGGCCCCGATATTTTTCATTTTCTTCTCGAATTCAAATGTAAAAACGAGCCTGGAAAGCAATTGAACGATAGATCCTACTGTAAAGGCAATCAAGACGGAAAGAAATATTCCGGAGATGATTTCAGTAGCCTTATCAGTATTGATATAATTTAAAAGATGAGTGATATTTTCGGTATCTGACGCGCTGATCTTGATCAGGGCCATTACCACTGCCGCTCCTAATAATTCAAAAACTATAGAAACCGTAGTAGAGGTAGGCATTCCAAGGGTGTTGAAAAAATCCAGCAGCAGAACGTCTGTGATCATTACCGCCATGAAAATGATCATGATCTCTTCAAAATAAAACTCGCCGGGTACAAAAATTCCTTTTCGAGCGACCTCCATCATTCCGTTAGATGAAACCGCGCCGAGAAAGATCCCAATACTGGCAACGATCATAATCGTCTTAAAAGAGATTGCTTTTGAGCCGATGGCCGAATTCAGAAAATTAACAGCATCATTACTTACACCAACAACCAGGTCTACAACAGCCAGGACGACAAGTGCGATAATAATTAGGAGATAGATTCCTTCCATGAAGCTAAGTTATTCTTTTGGCTTTAGATAATTAGTGAAGCCAACAGATTTTAAAATTTCGCGAATATAATTTAAAAAGCAAAAGAATAAAAAAGGGCCATCCTATTTTAGAACAGCCCACACACTTTTAGATCTATTGACAAAAACTAAGTGACTTCAAAGTGTGTATCAATGATACTGCAAATTAATGGGTCACTTCTAAAACAAACATTACCGCTGTATTAAAAAAGGATTATGAAAAACAGGGCATTGTTAAGTTTGAGTCAATAGAATTTAATCCTGAAGATCATCTGAAATAGAAACCTGATACCTTCCGTTTTTGGCGGGTTTTAACTTGGTACTGACCAGTTCGATTGTATTCCCGGTTTTAATCCACGGAATTTCTTCGGAAGTACTGGCTGCGTCATAACCGGTAAACCAGGCAAAATCGATCTCCTGGCCATACGAGGTCACTTTGAGCGAATAGGTCTCTGAAGATTTTTCCCATTCAATGAGATACTCGCTGTCATTGGGTATGGCTTCGGCGTGTTTGATATTGGCATCTTCAGAAACATAGATCGTATCCATATTCCCAGGTTCGAACCAGAGATAAGCATTATCCCATTTTTGGCGTTTATCCGCATCTATAATCGCAGCTGGATTACAGCTTTGAAAAAGCGGAAGCATCGCGAGAAAAAGAACGAAAATTGGAAATTGGAATGATGATTCAGATTTGGTTGGGGTAGCAGCACCAGAATCGATGGCGCTATTAAATAATTTCATAAAGGGTCTTTTCGATCGTAGGTAAGATCGATAGTAAAATAGGGGGCGGCCCGAAAATATTTCAACTGAAAAAGCTCACCAAAATTCACCGTACTTTATAACAATTTTTAACAGGCAGAAATAGAAATGCTCGATGAAATACCGATGAAGAAGATAAGTTGTAATTCGTATGCTGGATCGCGAAACACCTTCTGTCAGAAAGCAGAAAAGCCACCTCTTTCGAAGTGGCTTTTTGCTCCTCCTCTTGGGCTCGAACCAAGGACCCTCTGATTAACAGTCAGATGCTCTAACCAACTGAGCTAAGGAGGAAGGTTTGCTTTAAAAAGCGGTTGCAAATATAAATCAATTTTTAAATGCTGTCAAAACAAAATATCAACTTTTTTCAGAAAAATTTCTGAAGTAAAGTTTACTCGAATATCGCCCGGTAAATATCATTTCCGTTAGCATATAATACTAAGGCAATTAGCAGAAAGAAACCTACCATTTGGGCAATCTCCATAAATTTATCATTCGGCTTTCTTCCGGTTACCATTTCATACATTAGAAACATAACGTGGCCACCATCCAGTGCAGGAATCGGCAAAATATTCATAAAAGCAAGGATAATAGATATCAGAGCCGTGGTATTCCAGAAGCCATACCAGTTCCAGGTATCAGGAAAAAGTCCGCCAATAGCTCCAAAACCACCTAACTGCGTTGCTCCTTTTTTAGTAAAAACGTATTTGAATTGATAAACATAATCTCTCAGGGTCCAGTAACCATAATCAAATCCTTTGCTGATACTTTTGGCAAATCCGAAAGTCTTGCGCTCCACTTTGATATCGCTGAATGGGGCAACGCCTAATTTTCCATCGGCATCTGGCGTGACCTTTTTGCTAAGGATTTTTCCATCGCGTTTAAAAACGATTTCGATCTCCTTTTCCTTATTCTCTGTCGCGATAGGAGCGATTTGATGCCAGTACCCAATTTCCTCATCATTAAAAGAAATGATACTATCTCCTTTTTTCAATCCTGCTTTTGCCGCAGCTTTATCGGCTACCACTGTATCTAATACAGCATTTTGAATAGGAACAAAAGGTTGCATGATCCCGGCTTCCCACATTGTGGTGCCTATATCTTCAGGAATATCGATCGTTTGTTCAGAACCATTCTGGTGTTCCACGGTGATGCTATTTACATCGCGCATGAACAAATATTTGTTGATATCGAGACTGTTCTGGAAGTCCTCTCCGTTTACCTGAAGTATCTTATCGCCATCTTCAAAACCATAATTCTTAAAATTATCGGTCACTGCGAAACCATCTGGCATTTGTTCAGGACCCACATAAGCTGTTCCCCAAACAAAAACGATCATCATATAAATAAGAAATCCAAGAACCAGATTTACCGTAACCCCACCAAGCATGATGATCAAACGCTGCCATGCCGGTTTGCTGCGGAATTCCCATTCTTTAGGCGGCTGAGCCATCTGTTCCTTGTCCATGCTCTCATCGATCATTCCGGAGATCTTCACGTATCCTCCTAACGGCAGCCAACCAATTCCATAGACGGTCTCCCCAATTTTCTTTTTGAATAGCGCGAACTTTAAATCAAAGAACAGGAAGAATTTTTCAACCCTAGTTTTAAAAAGTTTCGCCGGTATAAAGTGCCCTAACTCGTGCAAAATAATGAGCAGGGATAAACTCAGAATTAACTGTATTGCTTTAACTATAAATGGATCCATCTATCAACTTCAATATTAAAATCGCACAAAAGTAAGTTTTTCTATCCTCCTAGAAAAAATTAAAAATCTGAAAGGCTAAAATGCTGATTTTAAATTTTCAGTAAGTTCTTCGGCTAATTGCGATACAGGCCCTAACTTTGCATAAAATTCTTGACCGATGCTGAAGTTTTTTGCCCGCTACAAGACCTTTGCAATAGTATTTTTTATCCTTTCAGCCATCATTGTCTATATAATCTACGAATTAAAAGTTCCGGACGAACGGCTGCAGGTTTACCAGCCAGATATGGTTTCTAAAGAACTGGTGGATTCAACAATTCAATACGTTAGAAAGTATCATACCATCGCCGACTTCAAACTGGTAAATCAAAATGGGGACACGATTACTCAGGATAAATTTAAAGATAAGATCTACGTAGCCGACTTCTTCTTTACCACCTGCCTCACGATCTGCCCTGTGATGACCGATCATATGGTGAAAATCCAGGAAAAAACAAAGAATGATCCAAAGGTGAAGTTGCTTTCTCACACGGTTTTCCCGGTGGCTGATAGCGTACCTGTTCTGAAACAATATGCCAAGGAAAAAGGAGTGATCGATTCCAAATGGGACCTGGTTACCGGCGATAAGAAACAGATCTACGAACTTGCCAGAAAATCTTACCTGGCCACAAAATCTACGGGGGATGGAGGCAAGTATGATATGATTCATACCGAAAACTTTGTTTTGGTAGATCCCGATAAACGCATCCGCGGTTTTTATGACGGTACCGACCCCGAAGCTATCGATGATTTACTCCACGATATCACCGTACTGGAAAAAGAATATAACTACTGATACTTTTTAAGCGTCAAACTTTTGTATTGCTTTAAATTCCCTTACTTTTGCCTTGTTTAAATTCAATCTAAATAAAGTGAAGGTGACTGTTGCGAATTTAAAAAGAGGACAGCGGGCGATTATAAAAGACTTTTCGGTTGATATGATTCCTTTGAAATTGCTGGAAATGGGTTGCCTTCCCGGAAACGAAGTGGAGCTGGTACAAACCGCGCCTTTTCACGACCCGATGTATCTTAATATAAATGGGAGCCATCTGGCAATTAGAAAAGAAACCGCTCTACTAATAGAAATTGAGATAATAGGCTAGTATGGCGAAGCAGATCAACGTTGCCTTAATCGGAAACCCAAATACCGGTAAAACCTCCGTTTTCAACCAGCTTACCAATCTGAATCAAAAGGTTGGTAACTATCCTGGGATTACCGTGGAGAAAAAAGAGGGGATCTGCAAACTGCCTCGAGGACTCAAAGCACACATACTCGATCTTCCCGGAACTTACAGTTTAAACGCATCTTCCATAGATGAGAATGTGGTTATTGAACTGCTTCTCAATAAAAATGACAAGGACTATCCTGATGTTGCCGTGGTGGTAAGCGATGTAGAAAACCTGAAACGGAACCTGCTGCTTTTCACCCAGATCAAGGATCTTGGAATTCCAACAATTTTGGTGATCAATATGGCCGATCGTATGGAGCGCAAGGGAATCAGCCTGGATGTGGAATTGATGGAAGAGCGCCTGAAGACCAAGATCGCACTCGTAAGCGCCCGCAAGAATACCGGTATCGATGAGTTAAAGGAAATGATCATCAATTACCGCCATATTCCGGTAGAGCCCTGTGTGAATGCTTCGGTTATAGACCCAGATTACTTCGGAAGACTGCGTAATGCCTTTCCGAACCAGTCACTTTATAAACTTTGGCTGGTCATAACACAGGATGTTAACTTCGGAAACATTAACCGGAATGACATTTCTAATAATTCCGATTTTCATACCAAGTCGATCAGCGACCTGAAAAGGCTTCAGCAAAAAGAAACAATCTTACGCTACCAGTTTATTAATGGCGTGTTGAAGGAAACTATGACGATAGATAAAGATGCTGCAACCGATCTGAGATCCAGACTGGACAGGGTTCTTACGCATAAAGTCTGGGGATACTTTATCTTCTTCGGAATACTGCTTTTGATCTTCCAGGCGATCTACAGCTGGTCCAGTTATCCTATGGACCTGATCGATGCGGCCTTTGCCAACCTGAGTGAAATGGCAAAAACTAACCTGCCACCGGGTGATTTTACAGACCTGATCGCAGAAGGAATAATACCAGGACTGGGAGGAATCGTAATTTTCATTCCGCAGATCGCGTTTTTATTCCTGTTCATTTCCATTTTGGAAGAATCGGGTTATATGAGTCGGGTGGTCTTTTTAATGGACCGCATCATGCGGCGTTTTGGATTAAGTGGTAAAAGTGTCGTACCGCTGGTATCTGGAACAGCCTGTGCGATCCCGGCCGTAATGGCAACGAGAAATATTGAACACTGGAAGGAAAGACTCATCACCATCCTGGTGGTACCATTTACCACTTGTTCGGCAAGGCTGCCTGTTTATTTGATCATTATCGCATTGGTAATTCCAGATCGCAGTTTCATCGGTTTCAATTTGCAAGGTTTAACCTTAATGATCTTGTACCTCCTAGGCTTCGGAATGGCTATTTTTTCGGCCTGGATGCTGGACAAGATTATGAAAACGAAATCAAAGAGCTATTTCGTAATTGAAATGCCGAACTATAAAGTTCCGATGCTGAAAAACGTGACGATCAACGTTGTCGAGAAAACGAAGTCATTCGTGTTTGGGGCCGGTAAGATCATTTTAGCCATTTCAGTCATTCTCTGGGTTTTAGCCAGCTATGGCCCCGGGGATGATTTTAATAAAGCTGATGAGATCGTTATGTCTAAATATAACAATACGGAAAACTTACCACAACAGCGCGATCTCGAAGAAGAAATATCATCCTATAAGCTCAAGCACTCCTACATTGGCCATATGGGAAGGTTTATCGAACCGGCGGTTGCACCGCTAGGCTATGACTGGAAGATCGGTATCGCGATCATTAGTTCATTTGCCGCCAGAGAAGTGTTTGTTGGAACCCTGGCTACGATTTACAGCGTGGGAAGCGACCAGGAAGAAACTATTAAAAACAGGATGGCTGCGGAAACCAATCCCGTGCTTGGTGGACCATTGTTCACTTTTGCAAGTGGAGTAAGTCTGCTGCTTTTCTATGCATTTGCCATGCAGTGCATGAGTACGCTGGCCATTGTAAAACGGGAAACGAACACGTGGAAATGGCCACTGCTACAATTGGTTACGATGAGCGCATTTGCGTACCTGGTAGCCCTGGCAGCTTTTCAATTTTTGAAATAAATTAGTAAGAATCAAGATAAAATTCGACTGAAATATTATGGAAATCTTACAACAAATATTAGTGCTGCTTACTTTCCTAATAGCATTGGGCTATTTGCTTACGAGATTTTTTGGGAAACCTGCTTTTCTTGGAGGAGGAAAGAAAAAAGCAACCGGAGCCTGTGGCGTTGCCGGCGATTGCAAATGCGGTGATTAATTAATTCGATTTTATTTCTTCTTTTACGGTCATATTTACCGAATATTCTTCCTGTTGAATTTTGTAGTTGATTGTAGGATACGGACTCACCGTAATTCCTGAAATACTTACATTAAAACCAATGTTCTCGGGTAATACCGGCGCATGACTGATCACGATCCCCTCGCCTAGAGATTGACCATTTTCAAAAAATTCTATCAGTAGTTTCACGTTTCCTGCCCAAATACAGGTGGCTCCGTCAGGACAGCGTGAATCTGCCACCACTTCCTTGAATTGTATCGCTTTATTTCCGAAGCTTAAAAAATCTCCTTCACAAAGCTGTGAAGAATAATAATTAAATTGTCGTTCTTCCTGTTTCTGGGGTATTTCAGAAACGGGAAAGCAAGAACAATATAGGGCTGTGATCAGGCTAATTACATGCATCATTTTCAGTCTTTTATTTAAAGACGATCAAATTCAGCCTGCGTTACAAATCTTATCCTAAACCAACATCTAAGGTCATCATTACCATAAAACCTCCAATAAACCCGAGGGTGGAAATATCGGTAAATTTACCTTGCTGAGATTCAGGGACCACTTCTTCGACTACCACAAAGATCATCGCGCCCGCCGCAAAACATAAAGCATAAGGCAGAATTGGCTGAAAAGTCATCACGGCCCAGGCTCCCAGGACTGCCGCAACTGGTTCTACGATAGCAGAAAGCTGCCCATAATTAAAACTCTTCCATCGGCTTAAGCCTTGTCTTCTCAATGGCATGGCTACAGCAAAACCTTCAGGAAAATTCTGAAGTCCGATACCGATGGCCAGGGCAACGGCACCACCGATAGAAGCTCCCTCAAAACCTGCAGCTACGCCTCCAAAAAGTACTCCCACGGCCAGACCTTCAGGGATATTATGCAAGGTGATAGCCAATGTTAATAAAACTGATTTATGCCAGGGAGTTTTGATTCCTTCCTTTTCGCTCATTTGAAAGTTGACGTGCAGGTGAGGCAATATTTTATCTAAAGAAAAGATAAATAGTGCTCCCAGAGCAAAACCGACCACAGCCGGCACTACTTTTTCAAATCCATCACCCGGGCTCATTTCGATTCCCGGAGCCAATAAACTCCAGAAACTTGCAGCTACCATAACGCCACCGGTAAATCCAAGCATCCCGTCAAAAAAAGCACGATTCATTCCCCTGAAAAGAAATACCAGCGAAGCCCCTAAAGCTGTCAGTCCCCAGGTAAACAAGGTGGCATAAAAAGCAGCCAGTACCGGGTCAATCTCGCTGAAATATTCAATAATCGTTTCCATAATTTAATTTTTAAGATATAAAAACCGGAATTTTTATACGGTGCCTTACCGCATCGACCGTCGTTCCGAACAACAGATCTTTGAACAACGCATGGCCATGACCTCCCATAACCAGCAATTCATAATTTCCTTTTTTAATAATTTTCGGAATGGATTTCTTAGGCACTCCGAATCCTAGTTCTATTGCTACCTGGTAACCGTGATCTTCCAGTTCTTTACGATATCCTTCCAGGTATTTTTTATCACTAAAGGTTTCAAGATCCTTTATCTGGCTACCATAAATGATCGCACCGGGTGTTTCCACAATATGAATCAGTGTATAGGAGGCAGTTTTCCCACCAATTTGTAATGCGGAGGTGATACTTTTTCTGTCTGATACTGAAAAATCGACTGCGATCGCAATGTTGTTATAAGCTTCAGGAATTGCCAGCTTCCCGATTTCCGCAGAAGATATATGAGGCACCATATTTTCTTCCCGTTTTCTGAAATAATCTTTCAGGAAAGGCCACGCAGTGATGAATAAAATGAGCAAGACAGCGCCAATCGCTAGTGGAACGATGAAAATCCAGATATAAACGGGATGTTTTGAAGTTTCCAGCCAGCCAGAAATTTCATCTAGTAATAATTTGGCGTTCAGACCAACAATGGTTACAGTGATAAGCCACGAAATCAAGGCCAGCGGCCATTTGATATGATAACCTTTCATCAGCTTTTTATCGCTTACAAAATGGATCAGCGGAATAATGGCAAACCCCAATTGAAGACTTAAAACCACCTGGCTGAGTACCAGCAATTCTCCCGTTGCTCCTTCCCCAAAGAAATAAATGGTGAAGAATGCCGGAAGTATGGCGATTAGCCTGGTTAGCAATCGGCGAACCCATGGCTGAATTCTCAAATTCAGGTAACCTTCCATTACGATCTGTCCTGCAAGTGTCCCGGTTAAAGTTGAACTTTGTCCTGCAGCGATCAGCGCAAGAGCGAAAAGAATTGGAGCGAGGGAGCTTCCCAGTAAGGGTGCTAACAGCGCGTGAGCATCTTTTATTTCAGCCACTTCATAAATACCATTTTTATAAAAAACTGTCGCGGCCAGGATCAGGATCGCGGCGTTTACGAAAAAAGCGAAATTGAGGGCGATGGCAGAATCGAAAAAATTGAATCGTAGAGCCTGCTTGATTCCTTTTTTAGTGGGAGTTATTTTTCTTGTCTGCACCAGCGATGAATGCAGGTATAGGTTATGAGGCATGACGGTCGCGCCGATTATACCAATGCCGATGTATAAAGCTCGGTTATTCCGAATTTCAGGAACAAGTCCTGAGGCAATTTCCGTGAAATCTGGTGATGCAAAAAATAGTTCTAAAAAGAAACAGAAACCTATTAAGGCCACCAGTGAAATAATAAAAGCTTCCATTTTCCTGATGCCCTTATTGATCAGAAACAATAGCAAAAAACTGTCTAGCACGGTGATGCTTACGCCCCATAATATCGGAAGGCCGAATAACAATTCCAGACCTATCGCCATCCCAACCACTTCAGCCAGGTCGCAGGCGGCAATGGCAATTTCCGCCAAGCCATACAGAACATAATTGACAGCTTTAGGATATTCTTTCCTGGAAGCCTGTGCCAGGTCCATTCCGCTAACGATTCCAAGACGGGTACATAAGCTTTGGAGCACTAAGGCCATGATATTCGACATTAAAAGAACCCAAAGTAGTGAGTAACCGAACTGGCTCCCACCAGCAATATCGGTAGCCCAGTTGCCTGGATCCATGTATCCCACGCTCACCAGATAAGCAGGTCCTAAAAAAGCCAGGATCTTTTTCCAAAGGCTTTTCTGTTCATCGGTATTCACCGAACCGTGAACCTCTTCCAGCGATCTATTGGAATTACTCGTTTTCATTCAATACCCTGATAAATAAATTGGAAGCTATCTTTTTGGAAAGATGCAGTTTATTACTTCCTACTTCAACTTCAACCGAATGATCAAAATCTTCAATATGCAGCAACTTCAATCTACTTCCCAGTCCGATCCCATTCTTGTCCAGGAATCTTAAAAAGGTAGCGGAAGAATCTTTTACTCCAACGATCACAGCCACTTCCCCTTCATCACATTCGGTTAAAAGCGTTCTTGGCGTTTTATAGAACTTGCCCTCGACATCAGGAATGGGATCGCCATGAGGATCGGTTTTCGGAAAGCCCAAAAACCTATCAAGCTCTTTCGTGAGTTTATCAGATTTTACATGTTCCAGCTGTTCCGCCACATCATGCACTTCATCCCAGTTAAAATTTAGTTTCTCAACAAGGAAACACTCCCATAACCGATGCTTCCTGATAATATTCACAGCGGCCTTTCGTCCTTTTTCACTAAGCCGAACTCCCTGGTATTTCTTATAGCGGACCAGTTCCTTTTCCGATAGCTTTTTGATCATGTCGGTCACCGAAGAGGCTTTGGTTTCCATTTCTTCGGAAAGTGCATTTGTGGTCACCCCGTTCTTATGAGAAAGTTCCAGGTGAAAGATCGCTTTTAAATAATTTTCTTCTGATAAACTGAACATTAACTGAAGATTTTAATTAGGAATTCTGATACTAAATCCGGCTCCGAGATAAAGTTCCTGCCCATTGCCAAAACCTTTTCCGCCGTAAGCATCCAACTGAAAATTATCGGTAAGTAAATAGGTCGCCCCAATATCCCAATTGTGAACTGCGGAACTTACACTGGTAAAATCACCGTATAATTCGGCAAAACCTGCAAACTTTTCAGTAAATGCATACGAATAAACCAGCGTGTAAATAAAAAACGGATTGGAATGATCACCAACCCACTGCATCCCTGCATTGTAAGCCAAGGAACTTTTTTCGCTAAGCGTATGCGCCATGGAAAAACGGAAATCAAAATCAACTTTTTCAGGCCGGAAGTACTCATCACTCACCGAAAATGGCAGATAAGCATGAGCTAATAATCCAATTGCCGGTATCCAGCCTTTTTCATCGATAATTTCGTATTTCCCACCGATCAAAATTGGACTAAATCCGGTTCTCCCAATCTCTCCTTCAAATGTCTGATAGGTTTCTTTCAGGTAATTCGCTCCTAAGCGCAGTTCAATTTTTTTGAAAAGTCCGTATCGCAGTAAAGTGGTATTATAAGTAATTACCTCCGCATTTTCATAACCTTCCAATTGCGAACCGCTTTCTATTTGCAACAGGTTTTTAGGAACGGTAATGGGAGATTCGGTTTGAGCAGGACGATCGGTCACCATGCCTGGAATCGTTTCGTCTTCGAGTTCTTCCTGGGAATACATACCAAATGAACCAAAAAAACAAAGCATAAAAATGTGCAGTTTCTTCAAAATCAATTTATTTAGATAAACGGAATACCATTTTTTATATATTCAGAATATTATTTTAGACAAATCTAAAAATTAATTTTGGATAAAAAAATTTTATTATAAACCTCGCTCTTTCTGGATCTGCTCGTAAGCTTCCTGAACTTTTCGGAACTTTTCCTCCGCTCCTTTTCGATAAGCTTCATCCATATGACCCAACTTATCTGGATGATATTTTTTCGCCATTTTTCTGTAGGCTTTTTTCACTTCAGCATCACTGGCATTCTTGTCAATTTCAAGAATCGTATAGGCACTATCAGTATTTTTGAAGAACATGGCCTTGATACTCTCAAAGTCACTCCTGGTAAGCTGCAGATAACCTGCAATTTCTCGGATAATACTGGCTTCAGATTCACTTACGCGACCATCAGCCTGGGCAATTCCGAACAAGAAATGAATAATTTGCAGCCTGGTAGGATACTTGGTCCTGGCAGCCAAATACCTGGCGATCCTGGAAGCCGAAACCTGTCTGTTTTTAACTACCTCATTAAAAGTACGAAAGGTGGCGTTCGCACGCTCTTTTCCGTAGGCATTGATAAAATAAGTTCTAACGTAATCCAGCTCCGTCTGGGAAACATGCCCATCAGCCTTGATCACAATGGAGCAAAGAGACAGTAAATTCAGTTCAAAATCACCTGGAGAAACCTCGGTTTTCTGCTCGCCAAACATCGATTTAAAAATTCCGCCACTGGACCGAACATAATTATCCAGCAGTGTACCAACTATAAATC
This sequence comes from Flavobacteriaceae bacterium, assembly GCA_964220295.1. Lineage (GTDB taxonomy): Bacteria > Bacteroidota > Bacteroidia > Flavobacteriales > Flavobacteriaceae > Christiangramia. Next base: position 77,507 of record CAXPUM010000031.1, read on the forward strand.
CAAGAATAGCACCGGGAAAGCGGGCGTACATATACCCTAAAATTGCGGCAAGCCATTTAATCATTCAGCAATTCTCTTTATTTTCAAAGATACTATATAACATTTAAAAGCGACAAATTACGCGAGGAAGTTCTGATGGTTCGTATAAATTCAACCTATTAAAACATAGGAATTTGAAATCATCAAGCCGAAAGTTAATTCGTATCTTTGCGTCTCAATTAATGTCTAATATTCTAAAATATAATATATGTACCCAGCAGATTTAGTAAAACCAATGAGAGAAGATCTTACCAGCATTGGTTTTGAAGAATTGCACACAGTAGAAGCTGTACATGAAGCAATGAAAAAAGAAGGAACTACTCTAATGGTAGTGAATTCGGTATGTGGATGTGCTGCTGCAAATGCTCGTCCAGGTGTGAGACTATCTTTACAAAATTCCAAAAAACCAGATAATTTGTTCACCGTTTTTGCTGGTGTAGATAAAGATGCTACAACACAGGCACGTGATTATATGGTTCCATTCCCTCCTTCTTCGCCATCAATGGCGCTTTTTAAAGATGGGGAATTGGTTCATATGCTAGAGCGTCATCACATAGAAGGGAGACCTGCTGAAATGATTGCAGAAAACCTGATAGACGCTTACAATGAATTCTGTTAAGCAGAAGCAATAATATTTGAAAGCCGGCAATTTTGCCGGTTTTTTTATGCTCCAAAGTCAAAAAAGCTATTTTTGTACTTTTAATCGGAAATGAGAAAAATACTATCCTATCCTTTATCGGTAATCTTCTATATTTTCTTCGGGATCAATCTGCTGATTTTTCATCCCATCCAATGGCTCTGTCTAAAACTTGGCGGTTACGAAGCGCACAAAAGAAGTGTGGATATTTTTAACTTATTTCTCCTTCGCTGTTTGAACATTCTTGGAACCAGATTTACAGTTGAAAAAGAAGCTGAAATTCCGTTGAATAAAACAGTGATTTTTGTGGCTAATCACCAAGGAATGTATGACATCCCCCCTATAATCTGGTATTTCAGGAAGCATCACCCAAAATTTGTTTCAAAAAAAGAGTTGGGAAAAGGTATTCCGAGTATCAGTTTTAATTTAAGGCATGGAGGTTCAGTTTTGATCGATAGGAAAAATCGGAGAGAATCGCTCATGAAAATGAGCCAGTTCGGTGATTATTTAGCTGAAACAAAACGATCGGCGGTTATTTTTCCGGAAGGTACTCGAAGCAGGACCGGAGAACCGAAAAAATTCCAGGTTAACGGACTCATGATGCTTTTCAAAAAATTACCAGATGCCGTGATCGTTCCAATAACCATAAACAATTCCTGGAAACTTTTTAAGCACGGAAGCTACCCAATCGATCTTGGCGTACACGTGAAACTGAAAGCACACCGACCAATTCCTGTAAGTTCCAATGATGCGGAAAGCCTGGTTTCTCTTGTGGAAAGGACTATTACCGCCGATATTATCTAAAAATTTATGACTGAAAAAGACCTGATCCTCGAAACGATAGATTTCGTGAAAACAACTTTGCAAAATGCTGAAGGAGGCCATGACTGGTTTCATGTTTATCGCGTTTGGAAAAATGCTGAAATGATCGCCAAAGAAGAAGAGGCCGATCTACAAATTGTACAGTTGGGAGCGCTTTTACACGATATAGCCGATTCTAAATTTCACAATGGAGATGAAACTGTAGGTCCTCGTGTGGCCTCAGATTTTTTGAGATCGAAAAACGTTAGCCCCGGTGTTGTCGATCACGTTGTCAAGATCATAGAAAATGTTTCATTTAAAGGAGGCAATATCGATCAGGAATTTCATTCAATTGAATTAGATATTATCCAGGACGCTGATCGCCTCGATGCCATAGGCGCAATTGGGATTGCCAGAACTTTCAATTATGGCGGTTTCAAGGGCAGACCGCTTTACGACCCCTCTGTAGAACCTAATCTAAACATGACCAAGGAGGAGTATAAGGCTTCGAATGCTCCAACAATCAATCATTTTTACGAAAAGTTACTTTTGCTGAAAGATCGTATGAATACCAAAACCGGCCGAAGAATCGCCACAGAAAGACATCGCTTTATGGAGAAATTTCTTGAACAGTTTTATGCGGAATGGGAAGGAAAAGGTTAAAAAAGCCGCATTTGCGCAGTTTTGAACTCGGCGTGTAAATCGCAATTTAAAGTTTTCGATCCACGGTCTTTCAGGTATAAATTCCGTGCTATCTTAAACTGCTGCCTGACCTGGTCTGCGAATTCACCTTCTCCTTTCATCCGGGTTCCAAACCGACTATCATTCAAGCTACCGCCGTGGATATGCTCAATTTGGTGAAGCACACGTTCCGCCCTGTCTGGCATCGCTTTCCTAATCCAGTCTGAAAATATCTGGCCAATTGCCCCATTCAGTCTTACGATCGTATAGCCAACACTCAGGGCTCCTCTTTCTGCTACTTCTTTGACCAGCGGCATAATTTCATGGCTATTCAGCGAAGGTATAATAGGAGCCATCATCACACTTACAGGGATATTATGATTCGCTAATGTTTCGACCGTTTTTAACCGCTTCGGAATACTTGCTGTTCGTGGCTCAAGGATGCGTCGAGTTTCTTCTTTTAAGGAAGTGATGGAAACATTAATGTGCACCAGGTTATCTGCTGCCAGTTCTTTCAGAATATCAATATCGCGAAGTACCAGGGAGTTTTTAGTAATCATTCCAACGGGATGACGATATTTTAAAAATGTCTTGAGCAGGTTTCGTGTTATTTCCAGCTTTTTTTCAATAGGCTGGTAACAATCGGTATTTCCGGAAAGGACAATTGGTTCAGCTTCCCAAGACTTGCTTCGTAATTTCTTTTCCAACAATTCAACCGCATTACGCTTTACCAGAATTTTCTGTTCAAAATCTTTGCCGGCGCTCAATCCCCAATATTCGTGGGAATTTCGGGCATAACAATAAATACATCCATGCTCGCAACCCTGGTAGGGATTCAGCGAGTAATTCATCCCAACATCTGGACTGGTGACTTTATTTACGATCGTCTTCGGAAAGGTTTCGATGATGCTAGTCTTCGAATCATGCGCTTCTTCTCCTTCCAGCGCGCAGTAATTCAGAAAATCATCGCGGTCCTCATGTGAATTTTCTAAAAATCTGTTGGCCACATTGATCTGCGCTCCTCTTCCTTTCTGAAATTCTTCCATAGATCAAAAATATGGAATATTTCCTATTATTTGGATTTATTCCTGAATATTATTTGAACTGTTGATCCTCTCCAATACATAAATGAGATCATCCTCTAGCTCCAGCCAGTATTTAAAACGTTCGTCAATTAGCCTATGGACTTCAGGATAATCCTTATAAAAATCTTTTAATTCAGCACCAAGTTTTTTATTCATCGTATTATTCAAAATCAAAATTTCACCATCCGAATTTTCGAATGTGTAAAAGGTCTGATTATAATTGATTGCTCCACCATAAGTCATAATTCCATATTTGTAAAGGCTGGTGCGAGGGCCAATAACTAACGGGGCAAGAAATTTTTGTTTGCCATGCCTGCTGGGTTTTGAAAACATCCTGTAGCTTATTCCATCTTTTTCAAAACCATAGGCTTTAATATCTTCAGGTTTCAGCTTTTTGAAATTGCCGGAATCATCTTTTACTTCAATAAGCGTGATAAAATAATCATTCGTTGCGCTGCCCAATATTCCCGCGTTCTGCTTAATTTGGACTTTGATTGTGTCATTATTTTTATCGATATAATAACCTGGAGCAGTTTTTTGAGCGTAAATTATTCCGAAGAAAAACAGCAAAAACAGAAAACTAATACTCTTTTTCACAATTGGAAATGAAAGCTTTTGATCTTTGGCTTTCAGCAGGTTAAATGTATTTCAAAAACTCATATGAAATTCAGGAACGAAAATTATTTTCATAAAAAAACCCTGAGATATTAATCCAGGGTTTTTCCTACTTAAATGTTATTTCGTTAATTATTTTCCGGGAAATTCTGCTTTACGTTTATTCAAAAATGCCGAAGTTCCTTCCTTAAAATCTTCTGTTCCGAAGGATTTTCCGAACATATCGATCTCGACCCCAAAACCATCTTTTCCTGCTTCGTAATTCGCGTTAATTGCGGTAATTGCATTACAGATCGCTACTGTGGAGTTCTTTAAGATCTTTCTAGCAATTTCCATTGTGAAATCTAACAGCTCTTCAACTTCGGTCACGTGGTTCACCAGGTTATATTGTAAAGCCTGGTTTGCATCGATCATTCCGGCCGTCATGATCATTTCCATCGCACGACCTTTTCCGACTAACTGTGGCAACCTTTGTGTTCCTCCATAACCCGGAACAACACCCAAAGAAGTTTCCGGGAGACCCATTTTCGCATTCTCACTGGCAATCCTGAAGTGAGCGGCCATCGCCAATTCCAGTCCGCCGCCAAGTGCAAAACCGTTAATTGCAGCTATTACCGGCTTCGGGAAATTGGCCACATAATCAAACAGTTTTTCCTGTCCTTCAGCAGCAAGCCGCTTTCCTTCTTTAGGGGAAAAATTGGCAAACTCGCTGATATCTGCACCGGCAACAAAGGCTTTTTCACCAGCCCCGGTCAAAATGATCAGCTTCACATCCTCATCATCTTTCGCATCTTTGAAAGCCTCATGCAATTCCTGAATCGTTTCTTTGTTCAGGGCATTCAGTTTTTTAGGACGGTTGATCCTGATTATTAAAATATCATCTTCAAGTTCTTCTGAAATATTCTGGTAACTCATAAATTTTATTTTGGAAATCTAACATTAAAGATAGTGCCTTTATTTTGTTTTGACACAAAACTGATGCTCCCGTTATAGGTCTCCACGATATTCTTCACCATGGCCAGGCCAAGTCCCATTCCGCTGGATTTAGTGGTGAATTTGGGCTCAAAGATCTTCTCTTTGTTTTCTTCTGAAATTCCAGAACCATTATCACAAACGGAAACCAGCACCGCTTCTTCCTCTTCTTCTACTGAAACAATAATCTTCGGGTTCTCAGCATCACCCAGCGCTTGGATGGCATTTTTCACCAGGTTTGTAATCACTCTGATCAACTGGGTACGATCAAACTTGGCTAGTATCTCCTCTCTATCACACTTAAATTCGATATAATTTTCATTAAAAATATCTAGTGCCAGTTTGACTATTTTCGGTACGTTCAAAGTTTCACTTTGCTGCGCCGGCATCTTGGCAAAATTAGAAAACGCAGAAGCGATAGACGTCATGGTATCGATCTGGTTGATCAATGTATTACTGTATTCATCAACTTTATGCTCAATATCGGGATCATTGGGATCAAAATTTCGCTGAAAACTTTGCACGCTCAATCTCATTGGCGTCAGCGGATTCTTAATTTCATGTGCCACCTGTTTGGCCATTTCTCTCCAGGCCTGTTCTCTTTCTCCTGTGGCAAGTTTTACCGCGCTTTCTTCCAGTTCATCAATCATACTATTATAGGCAGAAACCAGCGCGTAGATCTCCTCGGTGGCATTGCTAAGTTCAATTTTCTGGTTACGCTTATCCAGTCGTGTCTGGTTGATCTTTTCAGAAATAATTTTCAGCGATTTGGTAATATATTTTGAAAGGAAAAATGATAAGATAATGGCAATTAGCAGCATGAATAGATAGACCTCAGCCATTTTTACCAGGAAATCATGCAGATCCCGATTCAGCATACTATCGTCCTGCACATACGGCAAATAAAGAATCGCCAATGGTTTGAACCGACTATCTAAAATATAAGTGTACGAAGACTGAAATTTCTGCCCGTCACGCTCATTTTTAACAATGATCCTTTTGTTTACCGATGCATCCAGGTTTTTGATAATGGCTGGATCGATCTTTTCTTCCGCAGAATTCCGGAAAAAAGATTCATCGCTTTTAACCAGTAAATTCCCTTCCAGGTCATAAATATAGATCTTCATCTCGTGTACCTGTGCCATCTCATCGATCTTGTCATCTTTCTTAAAGATCATCGAAATATTTTCGGTGTTCACGAGGTAAGTGGTGTACTCCAGCACGAACTTGATGTTCTCCATAATCGCCTCTTCCTTACGCTCGAGACGCTCTTTATGGTAGCTTTCTGCCTCCTCCTTATACTGAAAAACAGTTACGACCAGAATCAGGATTGAGGCGCCAAGCACCAGCAATATCATCGAGATAAAGATCCGGGTTCGTAAAGAGAGTTTCAGGAGTTTCATACAAACAAGCTTGTCTGTTTTTCAACAATTATCGCACCACATCAGGCATTAGGATTTTTTGAGCGAATTCTTTTATACAATCTAATACCCAGCATCAGCATAATTGCTAATATAAATATCCCGAGCACGCCAAATATCCAGTTAATGGCGCTTCGCACGATCACCAGGAAAATTACTGAAAACAGGATCAGCGTAGAACCTTCATTCCAGATTCGCATTCTGGAAGAAGTCCATTTTACCACGTCATTCTGAAGCTGCTTAAAGATCAGGTGCGTTTTGATATGATAGGCAAAAAGCAATAACACGAAAAAGAGCTTTACATGCATCCACCCCTGTTGAAGCCATGCTGGCATCATGATTAATAAAATAACCGCAAAAAGTGTTGCCAGAATTGCCGAAGGCCAGGTAATGATATACCATAACCTTTTTGCCATCAGTTTTAGCTGGGTGGTCAAAATTGACTTATCTGGTTCGGGTTTTTCCGAAGCTTCGATCTGGTAAATGAATAATCGCGGTATATAAAACAATCCTGCAAACCAGGTGATCACAAAAATGAGGTGCAGGGATTTGATATAATTGTAATATTCCATTAATCGGCAGGTTCAGTAAACAGGTAATTCAGGTTTAATTCGTTGAATTTCTTATTAAAATCAGCAACTTCGTTCTTTAACAACGCGTCAAATTTATCTAATTCCTCGTTGATCTTCGCCGTCAGTTCATTTTTCACCTCAATATCAGCATCTGTCGGAGGGAAATCGTCCATCCCCACCAGGCTGTTCAAGTGTGCAAGTTTATTGGTCAATTTGATCGGGAAGTTTAACGGGTCCTGGTTGCTTCTGTTCTTAGTCTGATAAAGCTCATTTTCTATTGCTGAAAGGGAATCGCTCAATTTTCCAGCTTTTTCGATCAGGTCTTTGGTTTTTTCGTTGCCTTTATACTGCTTCTGAAAAGCTTTCAGCTGACTTTCCAAATCTCGCATTTTCTTTATTGATTTATGCGCTTTATCAACTGTGGCATTTACGTCACTAATAAATTCAAACTGCTGCTGCATTCCGGCGACATCCGTTTCGGCATTCGGATCAGGAACAATTTTAAAATCTTTTTTTATGACCTCATCATTCACTTCTAAAACTACCTGGTACTCTCCCGGAACCGCCTGTGGTGCCTCGGTGCTCGCCCACCATAGGATCATTCCTTCCAGCCGTTCTGCACCTTCTCCTCGTAAATCCCAATCATTCATATTGGCTCCTTGCTTGACATCCAGCTTATTTTTATCAGACTTATTGCTGAAACTTTTAATGGTGTCATTATTTTTACTGAGGTAGCTCAATTTGATCGTGTCATTCTGAGGATCATTTTCAAGGTAAAAATAAGTCACCACGCCTGGTAAATGATTTGTTCCTGCAGTTTTAGAATCTTTTCTGGAATAACCACCCATTCGGTAACTTTCAGCCGGCTGAAAAAGTTTATTTCCAGAATTGTTGGTTTTATAAAGTTGATGCAATAGCGAAAGATCATCGATGATCCAGATACTCCTACCCTGTGTGGCAACGATTAGGTCGTTGTCCTTGATCAGCAAATCTGTAATAGGTACAATTGGCAAATTCAGCTGAAAAGATCGCCAGTTAGCTCCGTCATCAAACGAGATGTACATGCCATTTTCGGTTCCGGCATACAGCAGTCCTTTTTGTTTTGGATCTTCCCGAACGACACGTGTAAAATCTTCTTCAGCAATACCGTTGGTGATCTTTTTCCAGGATTTTCCGTAGTCGGTAGTTTTGAAAAGATAAGGCGAAAAATCACCCAATTTGTAGGTAGTGGCCGCGACATAACAAGTTCCGGCATCAAAAGCTGAAGGTTCCACGCTATTGATCATGGCCCATTTTGGCAGATTCTTAGGTGTGACATTTTCCCAACTTTCCCCTCCATTTTGGGAAACATGAATAAGCCCGTCGTCACTTCCTGTCCACAAAACACCCGGTTCTACAGAAGATTCTGCGGCGGCAAAAATAGTACAGTAATATTCTACGGAAGTATTGTCCTGGGTGATCGGTCCACCTGAAGATTTCAGTTTTTCGGGATCGTTGCGGGTTAAATCCGGACTGATCACTTCCCAGGTTTGACCTTCATTGGTGCTCATATGAAGGTGATTCGAAGCTGTATAAATCTTATCTGGGTTATTCGGCGAAAAGAAAATCGGGAAATTCCACTGAAAACGGTATTTCATATCTTCTGCCCCATGCCCCATTGGGTTATCAGGCCAGACGCTTACGCTACGAACGGTATTTTTTTCGTGATTATAACGCGTTAAAAACCCATCATAACTTCCCCCATACACAATATCGGGATTTTCGGGATCTACCGCGATATGAGCGCTTTCTCCCCCGGCGGTTTCTTCCCAGTCGTTTTCACCAATGCTTCCACCCTCTGTTCTATACGGAATCCGAATTGTGGAATTATCCTGCTGCGCGGCATAAATTCGATATGGAAAAGCATTATCGGTCGTTAACCTGTAAAACTGCGCAGTAGGCTGATTGTAATAGGTGCTCCAATTGCTACCTCCATCGTAGGTAACCTGTGCTCCACCATCGTCGGCAATGATCATCCGGGAGTTATCTTCCGGAGCGATCCAGAGATCATGGTGATCACCATGCGGCGCATTATAACTACTGAAAGTCTTTCCACCATCAGTACTTTTATGGTAGCTTACGTTCATCACGTAAACGGTATTTTCATCCTGCGTATCCGCGTAAATCTTGGTATAATACCAGGCACGCTGGCGCAACGAACGATCATCATTAACATAATCCCATTTCTGGCCCCCGTCATCACTTCGATAAACGCCACCTTTATCTTTGTTTTCTACTATAGCCCAGACGCGATCGCTATTCACGGGAGAAACAGTCACGCCGATAATTCCTAAGGTATCGGTTGGAAAACCTTCATTTTTGGATAGTTCTTTCCAGGTTTCTCCACTATCGGTACTCTTCCAAAGAGCAGATCCTGGACCACCACTGGAAAGACTATAAGGAGTCCTTCTCAAATTCCACGTAGAAGCATATAAAATTCTTGGATTTGTTGGATCCATTACCAGATCAACTGCGCCAGCGTCCTGGTTGGCGAAAAGTGTTTTCTTCCAGGTTTTTCCACCATCTGTAGATTTGTAAACCCCACGTTCTTCGGTAGGTTTATAAATATTTCCCAAAACAGCGGCATAAACTGTATTATAATCATTCGGGTCTACGACAATTCTAGGGATATGCCTGCTTTGTGGTAAGCCCATATATTTCCAGCTCTTCCCGGCATCTTCCGATTTCCAGACACCATTACCCGAAGAAACGTTTCCACGAATGGTTGACTCGCCTCCGCCAACATAGATCACGTTATGATCACTTGGCGCTACGGTCACCGCACCGATCGATCCACCAAAAAAACCATCGGAAATACTTTCCCAGGTTTCCCCTCCAATATCGGTTTTCCAGACACCACCACCGGTGGCTCCAAAATAATAGAGATCTGGCTCACCGGGAACTCCTGTCACCGCAGCACTACGACCTCCACGAAAGGGCCCGATTAGGCGATATTCCAGCGATTCATAAAGTTTTTGGTCAAAATTCTGGGCGGAAGAAAAATTACCCGCCATTAAAAATAAAAGCAGTAAAACTGCGCAGCGTAGTAGTTTAGTCATAAGGAAAAGAGATCAATTTGAATTTAAATATAGACATTATTCGGATGAAGCGAAAAGTCTATTTTAAGGTGTGAACGATTTCACGATTCAGAAAATACCCGGTAATGATTGTTGATAGCACATCTGATAATGGAAAACTAACCCAAACTCCAATTTCTCCGTAGAAATGCGGCAGGATCAAAACCAGCGGAATGAAGATAAATCCCTGGCGGGATAGTGTGAGTAAAAATGCCGGAATCGCTTTCCCTATTGCCTGGAAGTATGCTGCTCCAATCAATTGTAACGCCACGATCGGCGTTGCCGCGAAAACCCACCGCATCGCCGAAGGGGTTTCAGCAATAATTGTTTCATTTTGAGTAAAGATGCGTACAATATCTTCTGCAAAGATCATGATACCCGCAAAAATTGCAAGACCGAGTCCGCAGGAATATAAAATGGCTAAATTGATACTTTTACGTACGCGGGGATATTTTTCAGCTCCATAATTAAAGCCCGCAATTGGCAAAAATCCCTGAGTTACTCCTAAAACAGGAAATAAAGCGAACATGAGCATGCGGCCAATAATAGCATACATTGCTACCGAAGTTTCTCCGCCTAAATTGAAAAGAATATTATTCATCAGTAAATAAACGATACTAACCACTGCCTGTCTTGCCAGTGTTACCGCTCCCAAAGAACCAATCTCTTTCAAAATTGGCCAATCCAGACGAAAATGTGCTCTGCCTATCTTGAGTTCTGATTTCCCAGAAAGAAAAAACCAGGCGACATATGTGAAACAGCACAAATACGAAATGGTGGTGGCCCAGGCTGCACCGGCCATTCCCCAATCCAGCTGATTGATCAATACATAATCTAAAATCAGATTTCCTACAGAAGGAATGATCATCGCGATCATCGCAAATCTTGGTTTACCCTCTGCACGAATGACGGTGTTTCCCATCATACAAAGCGCCAGAAAAGGCACACCATAAAGTACAACGGTATAATAAATTTTGGCGGGATCAAAGATATCTCCTTTTCCTCCAAAAGCTGGAATAATGGAATCCATAAAGATCAGGCCGGGAACGACCATCCCTATTGTGAGAATGAGCGTAAGCGTAATCTGGTTTCCGAAGGTTTTTAAGGCTTTTGGCTTATCATTTCCACCCAAAGCACGGGAAATGATCGAGGAACCTCCAATCCCGATAGCCATCCCTAAAGCAGCAATAAAAAAAGAAACTGGCAAGACTACATTGATCGCTGCAATGGCGATCGGGCCAATCCAGTTTCCTACGAAAATAGTATCGATAAGAATATTCAGTGACATCACCAGGATCCCGATAGATGCCGGTACAGCCTGCTCGATCAATAATTTGCTGATCGGCTTCTCTCCAAGTTCTGCTGATTCTTTTCTTTGCATCAGGCTTCAACGGGCTTTTGGTGTGCCCATTCATCGATCCACCTGGCAAGAACTTTCACCCATTCTTCCCGGTCATTCAGGCAGGGAACCACGGTAAATTCTTTTCCGCCAACTTCATGAAAAATTTCTTCCCCTTCCATTGCGATTTCTTCCAGGGTTTCCAGGCAATCTGATACGAAAGCTGGTGTGACAATGGCCAGTTTCTTCATACCCTGATTTCCGAAGCGCTCGATGGTACGATCGGTATAGGGTTTCAACCATGGGTCAAAACCTAACCTGGACTGGAAACTTACGCTATAAGAATTCGGTTTAAGACCCAGATATTCTGCAACGAGACGTGTAGTTTCAAAACACTGGTGACGATAACAAAACTGGTGAGCCGTAGAAGCTGTCTGGCAACAGCTGCCATCGATCTTACAATGAGAATTGGTGATATCACTTTTGCGTATATGTCGTTCCGGAACGCCATGATAAGAGAACAATAAATGCTCGAAATCTACGCCTTCCAGTCTTTGTGAAATACTATTTGCCAACGTCCTGATATAATCTGGATGATTGTAAAAAGCCGGAACGCTGGTGAAATTCATCTGCGGAAAATGCTTCTGGCGTAATTCTTCAGCTAAAACCAGGATCGTTTCGGTCGTTGCCATGGCAAATTGCGGATAAAGCGGAAATATTAAAACCTCATCCACTCCTTTTGCTTCCAGTTCCTTTAATCCTTCGTAAATCGATGGAGTCCCGTAACGCATTGCCAGTGCAATTGGCACAGAGGTGATCTCATCAATTTTAGCCTGGAGTCTTTCAGAAAGCACGATAAGCGGCGAACCTTCTTCCCACCAGATCTTACTGTATGCTTCAGCCGATTTCTTCGGGCGGGTATTCAAAATAATTCCTTTGACCAATAAGGTACGCGCCCAAAGTGGAACATCGATCACCCGTTCGTCCATCAGGAATTCTCCAAGATATTTTTTTACGTCTTTAGGATCGGTACTATCTGGCGAACCCAGATTCACCAGCAAAACACCTTTGCTCATAATTTCTCTTTTTCGCTACAAAAATACAATTCTCAATTTCCCGAAAATGCCAAAATAAATCAGCCTTTTCTATTGTTTAATAGTCGGTTTTCCACCCATTGTAAACAACATCGCATTTTCCAAGTGTTTCCGGAAAAGTGGTTCCGAATAAGCCTCATCTGTGTGGCCGCCACCTGTATAAAATGCGATACCTCCAAAACCGGTTTCGTGGTACCAAGCCGTGGGATGAAATTTTCCATTCGTTCCGCCTTCATAAGAATCTTCGTCCAGCTTTAACAAAATCGTTAACCCATCCTGGTAATTTTTATAATTGTACCATTCATCGGTTCTTTTCCAATCATAAGGAAGGTACGAAACCAGCGGACTATCTGATACCACCTCAATCTTAGCTTCCTGGATATGTGGATGACTTTTAAAATACGCCCCGACCAGTTTTCCGTAAAAAGGCCAGTCATATTCGGTATCGGCTGCTGCATGAACGCCCAGGTAATTTCCGCCATTCTCGATATAATTTCTGAAATTTTCCTGTTCGGAATCGTTTAAAACATCTCCAGTTGTATTCAGAAAAATGATCAGGTCATAATTCAATTTCTGCTGAAAAACATCAGAAACACTGGTAGTATCTACAGAAAACCCATGATCCTGAGCCAGTTCTGTCATCGCTGCAACCCCGGTTGGAATAGACTTATGGTGAAAACCTTCAGTTTCAGAAAAAATAAGCACTTTTTTCTGCGCGAACGCTGAAAAGGATATTAAGACCGAAAGTGCAAGAATGAATTTTTTCATATTAAGTAATTGAAAGAATATATTTTTTGGGAGTGGTACCAAATTTCTTTTTAAAGCCGGCAATAAAATGGCTTGCTGTACTGTAACCCACTTTCAGTCCAACCTCGTTCACATTGTATTCGCCAGATTCGAGCAATTTTCGCGCATATTCCATTTTATAATCGAATAAGAAGCTATAAACCGAATCACCGTAAATCTGCTTGAAACCCTCCTTCAGTTTTTTAAGACTCAGTCCAATTTCATCTGAAAGTTCCTGAAGGGATGGCGGTTCTGCCATTCTGGAAATTACAATATCTTTCGCTCTCCTGATCTTTTTAATATTTTCCTCATCGCTTAAAAACGGACATTGTTCCACATCCGGATTTTCAGACCTGTTGAAATAGAGACTCAAAAGTTCAAAAGCTTTTGCCCGAAAATACAGGTTTTTGATACTCGGCGTCAGGTTAAAATTCATGATCTGGTTCAGTACCACGGCCATAGACGGGGTGATCCCGGCATCACGATAGTATTTTTTATCCTTATTCTCCGCACTTAAAAAAGTAATATAATCGGCTTCCTGGGAGAACAAAGCATGAAATTTCTTAATGGAAATCACTAAAGAGATCAGCCAGGACTCAGCGCCCAATGTGACATTCAGTGGCAGGTCTCTTTGCGGATTGTAAAGCAACAGGGAGTTTTCTTCTGCCAATGGCAACTCATAAGAATTATTATTGAAAAGAAATTTGCTATGCCCCTTCACGTTGAAGTGAAATTGAATGAAACTATTATCTATGTCCCTGGACATCAATTTAGTATCCCCCGTATCGTTTTGAAATTTGAGGATGAAGAAGCCTTCATCTATTTTAATTTCTTCAGAAATACTTACAGCGTTATTTTTCTCCATCGCATCCATACTTCAAAATTCAGTTTTATTTAGAATCAGTCTAAACAGAGTCGTTGGAATCAGCCCTGTTTACTACAAAAGTACAGTATTTCACTATTTTAGTGCTTTAAATTATGATAATTATCATCTATCGATACATTTAGTACCTCCAGCGTTACTTTTTAATTTAACATTCCTTTAATTTTGCCAGCGAATCTCCTTAAACTTTTATGGAAGGAACTCATATTTCAAGCGGAAAGCATTTTTACACCATTGGCCTTAGTTACAAAAAGGCCGATGCTCATATAAGAGGTCATTTTAGTCTGGATGAAGCAGCAAAGGAACGTTTGCTCGAGCAGGCTAAAAAAGAAGGTATCGAAGCTATTCTCGTAACCTCAACCTGTAACCGTACTGAAATTTACGGTTTCGCCCAGCACCCATTTCAGCTTATCAAATTGCTTTGTGAACACACCCACGGCACGGTAGAAGAATTTGAAAAGGTGGCTTACGTTTACAAAAACAAACAAGCCATTTCTCATATGTTTCGTGTAGGAACCGGACTTGACAGCCAGATTTTAGGAGATTTTGAAATTATCAGTCAGCTTAAAATTGCTTTCGCACGTTCCAAAAACTTAGGTTTGGTGAACGCTTATATGGAGCGGCTGATCAACGCCGTGATTCAGGCAAGCAAAAGAATTAAGAACGAAACCGAGATTTCCAGTGGTGCGACTTCGGTTTCCTTTGCATCAGTTCAATATATCCTGAATAGCATAGAAAATGTTTCAGACAAGAACATTTTGCTTTTCGGAACCGGGAAAATTGGCAGGAACACTTGCGAAAACCTCGTTAAACATACCCGTAATAATCATATTACGCTTATAAACCGCACCAAGGATAAAGCGGAAAAGATTGCCGGGAAATTCAACCTGATCGTTAAAGATTATGCTGATCTTCAGGCTGAAATTCGGAATACCGATATTTTGATCGTCGCTACCGGCGCTCAGAATCCTACGATTTCAAAAGAACTGATCTATTCAAATAAAGAATTATTAATTCTCGATCTTTCCATCCCGAAGAATGTTTCTGATGATGTCAACGAACTGGAAAATGTGCGATTAGTTCACCTCGATCATTTATCGCAAATGACCGATGAGACGCTGGAAAGAAGAAAACAATTCATTCCGCAGGCCGAAAAGATCATCGTGGATATTGAAGGAGAATTTAACCAGTGGCTGGAAACAAGGAAGTTTGCGCCAACCATCAAAGCACTGAAGAAAAAACTTCGGTCTATGAAAGATGCTGAAATGGATTTTCAGCGTAAGAAAATAGCCGATTTCAATAACGAACATGCTGAGATCGTCACCAACAGGATGATCCAGAAAATCATGAAACACTTTGCCAATCACTTAAAAGGTGATTCCGATTCTACCGATGAAAGCCTGGAGCTTATCCAGAAAGTGTTTCAGCTTGAAGAAGTTCAGAAATGAGCAAAGTGATACGCATTGGAACGCGCGATAGTGAACTCGCACTATGGCAGGCAAAAACCGTTCAGAAAGCCTTAGAACAAACCGGCCATCAAACCGAACTGGTTCCCGTTAAATCTACGGGCGATCTCAACCTGGATCAGCCTTTATATGAAATGGGAATTACCGGAATTTTTACTAAAACGCTGGATGTTGCCATGATCAAAGGCGAGGTGGATATTGCGGTGCATTCCATGAAAGATGTGCCTACCGCATTACCAAAAGGAATTGTGGAAGGCGCGGTGATGAAACGAGCCAATACGCTGGACATTCTCGTTCATAAAGGAACCGATTTTTTGGAAGGTGCTGGCAAGATCGCGACCGGGAGCCTTCGTAGAAAGGCACAATGGCTGAACCGCTATCCCAAACATGAGGTTACCGATCTTCGTGGAAATGTAAATACCAGGCTTCAAAAATTAGAAGATAATGACTGGAACGGGGCGATTTTTGCCGCCGCCGGACTCGAACGAATAGAGGTTTTACCTGAAAATTATATCAATCTTAACTGGATGCTTCCTGCTCCCGCTCAGGGTGCCATGCTCATCGTAGCAATGGAGAATGACGATTTTTGCCGAAAGGCACTATCGGCTTTAAACCACGAAGAATCTCAGATCTGCGTTCATATTGAAAGAGAATTCCTGAAAACACTGGAAGGTGGCTGTACTGCCCCGATTGGAGCACTGGCAAAATTTATGGATGGAAATATCCATTTTAAAGGAGCTTTATTCAGTCTTGACGGAAAGCAGAAATTCGAAACAGAGAAAATCGTTCCAGTTGGGGAACATAAAAATCTTGGAAAGAAAGCCGCAATGGAATTGCTGGATTCTGGTGCCGATAATTTAATGCAGGAACTGCGCAAAGTTTTAAACAGCTAGGATGATTCGTATTTTATCTACAAAAAAGCTGGCTAGAAATCAGGAGGAATTACTTCTGAACGCCGGTTTGAACGTAGTGCAATACGAGGCCATTAAAACTGAGGGTATCGATTTTCAGTTGCCCAGGACAGCCATCAAAAATGCCATTTTCACCAGTAAAAATTCAGTGAAAGCGCTTCTGGAGAAATCGGTAAAAATTGAAAAAGCCTTCTGCGTGGGAGATAAAACTTCTGCTTTATTGCTTGAAAATCACGTAATCGTTCAGGAAAAGGCCCAGAACGCGAAAGATCTGGCACAGATCATCACCGAAAAATTTTCCGAAGAAACTTTTATTTTTTTCTGCGGAAATAAACGAAGAGACGAACTTCCGGAAATTTTATCTCGGCAAAATATCAAATTTGAAGAAATTCAGGTTTACAAAACTTCCCTGAATACCATACCAATTTCAGGATCTTTTAACGGAATCCTGTTTTTTAGTCCGAGTGCGATAAAAAGTTTTACAGAAAATAATGAATCGAACAGCACTGCTTTTTGCATTGGCGAAACGACTGCTTCTGAAGCCAGAAAACATTTTAAGAATGTGATCGTTGCGACGAAGCCGGGAATTGAAAATGTGATCGCAAAAACAGTGAATTATTATAGAAAAGAAACACATCAGCAATGATAGAAAACGATCTTTTACTACGCGCCTTAAAAGGCGAAACCGTGGAACGACCACCGGTATGGATGATGAGACAGGCAGGAAGGTATTTGCCAGATTTCATGAAACTGAAAGAAAAATATGATTTTTTCACCCGTTGTCGTACTCCTGAACTGGCCACAGAAATTACGGTAATGCCGATACGCCAGGTTGGTCCTGACGCGGCAATTTTATTCAGTGATATTCTGGTAGTTCCACAAGCCATGGGTGTTCATATAGAAATGCAGCCGGGGAAAGGCCCCGTTGTTCCTGAACCGGTAAATACGGCCAGAAAAGTGAACGACGTGATCGTGCCTGATGTGAAAGAGGAATTGAATTATGTTTTTGAAGCGATCAAATTAACCAAGCAGGAATTAAATGGCGAAGTGCCTTTGATCGGTTTTGCAGGTTCTCCATGGACTATATTATGTTATTTGGTTCAGGGACAGGGTTCCAAAACCTTTGATAAGGCTAAGCGATTTTGCTTTATGGAGCCAATGGCTGCCCATGTTTTGCTGCAGAAGATCACCGATACGACCATTGCATACCTAAAGGAAAAAGTAAAAGCCGGTGTAGACGCCGTACAGCTTTTCGATTCCTGGGGTGGTTTACTCGAGCCAAAAGATTACCAGGAATTTTCCTGGAAATATATGCAGCAGATCATTGATGCCTTAAAAGATGAGGTGCCAGTGATCGCCTACGGAAAAGGTTGCTGGTTTGCCCTTAAGGAAATGTCACAATCTGGTGCTGCGGCACTTGGTGTTGACTGGACTTGCGAAGCCAGAAATGCCCGTTATTTGAGTGGCGGACAGATCACGCTTCAGGGAAATTTTGATCCAGCCAGGTTGTATTCGAAACCGGTAGAAATCAAAAGAATGGTTCATCAAATGATCGATGCATTTGGCAAAGATCGCTATATCGCAAACCTTGGTCATGGAATTCTTCCTGATATTCCGGTAGATAATGCTAAGGCTTTTGTTGATGCCGTAAAGGAATATCGATCTTAAAAATTCAAGAATATGCTTAGCAAAGGTTTTAGAGATGAAGAAAATGAAAAAGCAGGACAGGTTTTAACCGGTTTGCTGGATGAGAATTTTGAACCGGACCTTTGGAGGAAACAGCAGCGCGAAAAAGTGAGCAAAATCCTGGAGGAACTTTCCGGAATTACTATTTCCGAATTATATGATATTTCTCCAGATGTTCTTTTACTGAAACTGAAAGAAAAAGAGTTTACCGCCTATCAGTATGAACAACTGGGCGATCTGTTATTCAATATTGCGAAGGTCGAACCGGAACATCACCAGGTTTTGGCAAAGAATTCCGTGCAACTATATGAATATTCGCAAGTAGAAAGCAATACTTATTCGTTTAGCCTCGCTGAAAAGATCAATCAGACGAAAACCGATAGTTAGAATGAGGGAGCAGTTTCAGAATTATATTGAAAAACTTCAGGATGAGATAACTTCCAAACTTGAAGATATCGATGGAAAAGCCAAATTTCGGGAAGACCTTTGGGAGCGCGAAGAAGGAGGCGGCGGGAGAACCCGGGTGATCGAAGATGGAGCTATTTTTGAAAAAGGCGGAGTGAATATTTCGGCAGTTCATGGTCCTCTAGCGCCTGCCATGCAGCAATATTTTAAGGTTGGAGATGTCGATTTTTTTGCCTGTGGTCTCAGCCTGGTGATCCATCCTAAAAATCCGATGGTTCCCACTGTACATGCCAACTGGCGGTATTTTGAAATGTATGATAAGAACGGTGAAGTTGTGGACCAATGGTTTGGTGGTGGCCAGGACTTGACCCCCTATTATCTTTTTGAAGAAGATGCAAAACATTTCCACCAGGTTTCCAAAGCGGCTTGTGACAAACACGGTATCACGCTTTACCCGGAATACAAGAAAAAGTGTGATGAATATTTCTGGAACAGCCACCGGGAGGAAGCACGTGGAATTGGCGGATTGTTTTTTGATTATTTAAAACCGAATACGCTGAAATCGGCTAATGACTGGTATGCTTTCGTAACTGAAGTGGGAAATTCTTTCCTGGAAGCATATGTTCCAATTGTTGAGAAAAGAAGGGATCTAAAATATTCCGAAAAAAACAGGGAATGGCAGGAAATACGCCGCGGCCGTTATGTGGAATTTAACCTGGTTCATGACAAAGGAACACTGTTCGGGTTAAAAACCAACGGACGTATTGAAAGCATTTTGATGAGCTTACCACCGCATGTTCAATGGAAATACGATCATCATCCTGAACCCGGGGGCGAAGAAGAAAAATTGCTAAAAGTTTTAC
>CAXPUM010000032.1:0-4504 GCA_964220295.1 Flavobacteriaceae bacterium
GCATGTGTATCGTAGTTCCATACGCTACCGTGCATACTGCCCTTCTGAAAGCCGCTGCCAGGATATTTTACAAATGCCAGGTCACCACTTCTTTTTTGATTAAATCCATTTTGAACCAGATAGCCAATTCCGCTGTCAAAGGTTCCGGAAAGCAATTGGGAGCGAGTGTAAACTTTATAAATTCCGGGTTGTGCTAACAGATATTCTGAAAGTTCCGCTTCAAACTGTCGGGCGTCAATCTTTTCATCTTTTAATTTTTTATAATTGAAAAATACCTGCTGATTGGAAATATTACTTACCAGGCCTTCAGCTCCATACTCTTCTTCCAGGTGCTTTTCCATGGTATCCATGAAGTCACCATATTCCAGATTGTTTGTCGGGATTTTCACTGATTCCAGATAACCTGAAACATGATTCCCCGCATGATCTGAAGTCAGGAATACCGTATATTCTCCCTTGCCGATGTTTTCATCTAAAAAACTGAGTAGATCTGCAATATTTTTGTCCAGTCTTAAATACGTATCCTGAATTTCTTTCGAGTTCACACCAAAATTATGACCCACTTTATCGGTGCTTGAAAAGCTTAATGCCAAAATATCGGTATCATCATCCTTCCCTAAATTCTCGCCTATAATTGCCGCCTCGGCAAAATCTAACGTTATATCATCTCCGTAAGGGGTCTGCGGGATTATACTGTAATGACCATTATCCTTATTGATCTTTGCCAGATCATATGGGAATTCGGCTGTTTCATTCCCTTTAAACCCACCTTCGAAACCACTTTTATCAGGACCACTTTCTTTATAACTTTCTATATCATAAAGTGTATTCCAGGTTTTCAGGTAGCTATCTGTTTTTCCAGAGGTGTTGAAATCCTGCGCCCATTTTGGTAATTCATTGATATAATAAGAGCTGGTTACAAATTTCCCTTCATCTCCTCCAACAAACCAATAGGCTGCGTTTGCAGTGTGACCAGCAGGTAAGATTGCTCCGCGATCTTTAATTGAAACGCCAATCGTTTTTCCGCGGAATTCCGTATGCAACCTGTTCTGATCTGCCAAAGTGGTTGAAACCATTCGGTGAGGAGACATTTTCCCTGCAGCAGATTCGGTTCCGACCGGGTTTACATGATCATCTCCTGCGCAGTAGACCATTTTATCTTCAAATTTATTATACCAGTCATTACCAATAATACCATGATTCATAGGGCTGGTGCCAGTCCATATTGAAGTGTGACCAGGACCAGTAAAAGTTGGTGCATAATTGTAATGATTATTTTTAAAATTATACCCTTCATTGATTAACCGTTTGAAACCTCCATCTTCAAACCTGTCCCAAAACTTTTCCAGGTAATCGTAGCGCATCTGGTCTACAACAATACCAACAACTAGTTTAGGTTTTGCTTCAGATACCTGAGCTTCGGCCTGAAATAAAAAAATTGAAAATAGAGAGAATAAAAAGAAGCGTTTCATCAGATATTTTTTTCAGAAGCCCAAATTTACAAAACTCAAAGCGCTAAACTTTAATTAAGCGTTAAATACTTTCGGAGTAAATTTTAGTATTTTAGCTTTTCAAATTTGATTTAATGACGTACCTGCACTCGATTGGGGAATATTTTTTAATGCTTAAGGGAGTATTTGGTAGAATGACCAAATCTTCGGTTCTCCGTAGTCTGATTTTTAAGGAGATCAACGATTTGATCATCGGTTCCATGGGAATCGTGTCGTTTTTATCATTTTTTATTGGTGCTGTTGTTGCGATCCAGACGGCCTTAAACCTGAATAACCCGCTTATCCCCTCTTCACTGGTGGCTTATGCTGCGAGACAATCGGTAATACTGGAATTTTCACCGACATTTATCTCTATTATTATGGCAGGTAAGGTTGGTTCGTTTATTACATCGAGTATTGGTTCCATGCGAGTGACAGAACAGATCGATGCTTTAGAGGTCATGGGTATCAACAGTAAAAACTATTTGATTTTTCCGAAGATCGTAGCCATGTTAACGTATCCTTTTGTAATTGCTATATCTATGTTTCTGGGTATCCTGGGTGCTTATTGCGCGGCAGTTTGGGGAGGATTTGTTACTTCTGATGATTTTATAAGTGGCTTACAGGATGATTTCATTCCGTTTCACCTGGTTTACGCATTTATAAAAACCCTTTTGTTTTCATTCATTCTGGCCACTGTTCCTTCTTATCACGGGTATTATATGAAAGGTGGAGCGCTCGAAGTTGGGGAAGCTGCCACGACTTCTTTCGTGTGGACCAGTGTCATTCTTATTATTACAAACTATACCGTAACACAATTATTATTAAGCTGATATGATCGAAGTAAAGAATTTACATAAATCTTTTGATGGACAACAGGTCCTGAAAGGCCTCGATTATACGTTCGAGCGGGGTAAGACCAACCTCATCATTGGCCAGTCCGGTTCTGGAAAGAGTGTTTTTCTGAAATGTATGCTGGGACTATTTAAACCAGACCAGGGCACAATATCTTACGATGGCAAACCTTACTCCTCCTTTTCAGATGAAGAACAAAGGGAATTACGAACCGAAATAGGAATGTTATTCCAGGGCGGTGCTTTATTTGATTCTATGACCGTGGAAGAAAATGTGATGTTTCCCCTGCAAATGTTCACCAAGCAGAGGAAAAAAGAATTGCGTGATCGCGTTCACGAAGTTTTAGAAAGAGTCAATCTTGAAGGTGCCGATAAAAAAATGCCTTCAGAAATTAGTGGTGGGATGCAGAAAAGGGTTGCAATTGCCCGGGCGATCGTCAACAAACCGAAATATTTATTTTGTGATGAGCCAAACTCGGGACTGGATCCAAAAACTGCTACGGTAATCGATAATTTAATTCAGAAGATCACACACGAGAATGATATTACCACCGTCCTGATCACCCATGATATGAACTCCGTTCTGGAGATCGGGGAAAGGATCGCGTTTTTAAAAGACGGATTATTAGCCTGGAAAGGAACCAAGGAGGAAATTTTCAAGACAGATGACGAAACGGTTACCGATTTTGTTTATTCTTCTAACCTATTTCAGAAAGTCCGCGAAGCCCAGTTAAAAGAATAAGCTATCGTACGTTTTTAACCGCCAGTGTATCCAGTTTCAATCTGACTTTTAGCCAATTCTGAAATTTGGCCTGTTGCTCCTGCAGGGTTTTTCCGTTAACCTCATCATTCCATTTTACCGTAAAAGTTGGCAGGGTATCAATTTTACTAAAGTTGGTTGAAATTTCATTAGAATAACCAATCTGCTCGATATTTTCGTAATTGATTTTTGCTTCCTTAGAAACGTCAGCAAATGAAAATCCGCTAGCCTGATATTTTGAAAGTTCGTTTTCCAAAAGATCAATTCGTTTGTCTTTATCTTCGAGCGCTTCCTGATTCTTCATGTACAGGTCTTCCAGAATACCGCTTCGTAGCTGGCTACTTAATTCATCTATATTTCCCGTTTGTTCTACACCCTGATGAACAATTAGATCTGTCGATTTCAAAGCCTCAACGTCCTGCATTTGCTTTTTCCAGGTCTCAATGGTTTTATTCGGAATAATATGACCTATAAAGTATACATCCACTTCTTTAGCATCATAATCTCTGGTGGTTTTAATTACTTCAGCTCCGTCAAAATGCATGTATTTTTCCACAAATTGATCGGCCTGAGCTTCAAAAACCGTTTTTCTCAGGAGATTGATAAAAAGTATGATACTTGGAATCATAATTAAAACCGCGATCACTGTTGCTATCTGGGCTGTTCTTTTTCTTCGTTTACTATTTGCATAACGCACCAGCGGAAAGCCTAATAGCTTTACCACTACAAATGTGGAAAGAGCTATAAAGACTGCGTTGATAGAAAAAAGATATAAAGCACCCGCAGCAAAATCCCATTTCCCATTTGCTATTCCGTAGCCTACTGTACAAAGTGGCGGCATCAGAGCTGTGGCAATCGCTACACCCAGTATCACGCTTGCAATAGTCCCCTTCTTGGTTTTACCAACGATCAATGCCAGGCCACCAAAAAGGGCTACAAGCACATCCAGAATCGTTGGATAAGTTCTGCCCATCAACTCAGCATTTTCCCCTTTGAACGGGGAGATAAAGAAGTAGATCGTTGCTGTTAACACACTCAGCACAACCATAATTCCCAGGTTGACAAAAGATCTGCGCAGGGTTTCTACATCATTGATACCTACAGCCATTCCAACGCCAACGATTGGCCCCATTAATGGAGAGATAAGCATGGCCCCGATGATCACCGCCGTACTTCCCACATGGAGCCCAATGGAATCTACAAAAATGGAGAAAATAAGGATCCAGGCATTGTGACATTTAAAGGAGATATCTTTTTTGACCGCTTCAAGGGGAGATTCCCTGTCGGTATCCGGGCGTATATCGAGCAGTTTGCTTAAAAAACTTCGTGCGTCCGAACTGATTCTTTTAGCATCTTCTGCAAGGTTCTTTTCCTGATTTTTCTCAGGCTGATCGGGATTA
>CAXPUM010000033.1:0-71739 GCA_964220295.1 Flavobacteriaceae bacterium
ACTAATTCTATATGCTGAAAATGTATCAGCATCAAAAAGGAAACAGCATACGGCTCTATAGGAAGTAAATCTAAATAAGAACGTGATGAAATCAATAGAAACAAAATTATCCGGAAGTAGAACAAAAAAAATTCAAAAAAGAAAAGCTCCGGATATAATAAGTAAATCAATTATTAATCTTTAAATCTTTTAGTTATGAAAACGCTTAGAAACAATGTTCAATTAATTGGAAATGTGGGGCAGGAACCTGAGATCAAGAATCTTGAAAGTGGTAAAAAAGTAGCCAGTTTCTCTATTGCTACCAATGAATTTTATAAAAATTCAAAAGGCGAAAAAGTACAGGATACTCAATGGCACAATATCGTGGCATGGGGAAAAACTGCTGAAATAGTAGAGAGGTATTTAGGAACCGGTAAAGAAATTGCCATTGAAGGTAAATTGACAAATCGATCCTATGAAAGCAAAGAAGGAGCGAAACGATATGTTACAGAAGTGGTAGCGAGTGAAATTCTTTTGCTGGGAGGTAGGAATGCTTATAACGATTCACAATAGCAGAAAAACAAAAGAGGGCGGGAACTTGTTCACGGTATCGCCCTCTTTTTTCATTTCAACCCTTTAAACTAAATTAAAATGAAAGTACAAGTTAATGAAATATCGGTAAAATATCAGGGTAATTTTAAGATCTCACAGGCACCAAAAATAACTTCCTCCGTCAGTGCAGCGGAACTTTTATTTGAAACATGGAATAAAAATCATATTGGTCTACAGGAGTGCTTTAAAGTTTTGCTTTTAAACAATGCCAATAGAGTCAAAGGTGTATTTGAAGTTTCCAAAGGTGGAATTACCGGAACATTAATAGATCTGCGCATCTTATTTGCCGTAATTCTTAAAAGCCTTTCCTGTGCTGTGATCCTTGCGCATAATCATCCCAGCGGAACTCTAAAACCAAGTGAAGCAGATAAGCGCCTGACAGAAAAGATTAAAAAAGCCGCGGAACTTCTCGATATTAAAGTCCTTGATCATATAATACTAACTCCCGATGGTGAATACTATAGTTTTTCGGATGAAGGCATTCTTTAAATGCTTTTCTATAAAAATAAATTTAGTTAAAGAACATCTTTGAAAATTCAGAGGTGTTTTTTATGCCTGTAAATTTTAAATTCATAAAAATTCATTATATTTAAAATGCTGATTTTCAGTATTCATATTTACGTATAGGGGAGCCTTCTAATTTTGACTTTCGCTGCTCACCATACTTGTCAATTTATTTTAATAAAAATCTTGTTCTCAAAAAGCAAATGGCTTTTAGCCTGATTGTATGAAATTTTTGTCCGCCTGGCGGACAAAAAGGAATAGCAAGAGGATAACACGCTGCGCGATGTTATGGATTATTCCCTCCTTAATTTGACTTGAATTGACACCATTTGATTTTAAATTATAGAATTACTGAAAATTTTGAGAAGAAGTTTTAGTAAAAAATGCTCTCAGCCCAGTAAAAATGATATGTTTTTTACTAAAAAATGAAAATTAAGCCTTAGTTGCTTACCACTTTAACCATTTTCCGCTATACTTCAAACGATTAAAGAGGTGCGCTCAAATTATCTTGAACCCAAGCCAAAAATTGATTTTTGACTAGCGTCCGCTTGATTCGTTTTCATTACTAATTCTCTACTGTGAAAAGCGATTTGATTTCGCGAAGATTTATTTTCCGAGCCTCACCTTTTGATTTACAATTACAAAATTTGAAATTAGCGGTCTGCATAAAGCCGCCTTGCTTTTTATAATACCGTATCTAATTTCAAATTCTGATTATGAAAACACATCAAAAGGTAATGCATACAGCTCTAAAAGAAGTAAATGGATCACCAGCTTCGGAACTTATCAAATCAAACACAAATACAAAAGATAGCTGCACCAGATAAAAAAAGTAAATGGCTTCTGATCAAGAATTTGCAGCTAGCTTGTCACCATTATATATGGTTTGTAAATCAAACGATTTCAATGAGTATATGCCTGATACCCTGGGGAATTAATTTTATTATTTTATCTTTCATCCCCTTTAAAATATTAACAGCGAGGATAATACCTCAAGATTAAAATTATTGAAAGTGAAAAATTTAGCGAAAAAGGATGAGGAGTTTGATAAAATCTACAAAGAGTATAAAAAAAATTTAAATAGATCCTATCTAATAATTCTAGTTCTAGCGCTGATTATCCTAATTTTACTTCTTTATTTTCTGTAAGAGAAATGCAATTCAAATCAGGAAATTTTTTAAGAGGAAACTATTTACTTTCAAAATAGCTCTAATTTCGAAATAAGATTTAATTCATCAGTTTTTCCATATCGGTACTTAATTTACTCTCCAAAACCCGAGCATAAATTTGAGTAGTTGAAAGTTTTGAATGTCCTAATAGTTTTGAAACTGACTCTATTGGTATTCCTTTAGAAAGAGTATTTGTGGTTGCGAAGGTATGCCTGGCAACATGAAAAGTTAGCTTCTTATTTATTTTAAGATTAATAGCTATCTCTTTTAAATATTTATTGGTTTTCTGATTTGAATATACTGGCAAAACAAATCCTGAGCAATCCGATTGTTGTTGGTATTTCTCAATGATCTCCATCGCTTTAGGAAGAATTGGAATCTTCACCGGTTGCTCTGTTTTTTCCCTTGCAGTAAAAATCCATTTCCGTCCATCTATCCCAATTACAATATTTTCTGGCTTTAGATTTTTTACATCTATCCAGGATAAACCAGTATAACAAGAGAAGACAAAAACATCTCTTGTTTGCTGATGAGAAATTCTATCGAATCGATGTTCTATTAACTTTTGCAGTTCTTCTTCGCTTAAAAAGTCTCGTTCTGACTTTTTAAACTTCAATTGAAATTTAGCAAAGGGATCTTTATCTACCCATTCCAGTTTTTGAGCCAGGTTAAGCAGTTTCTTCAACCGCTCCAGGTGTTTCATAGTACCGTTATTCGTTAAAGATTTTCGGTCCCTTTTGGGCTTATAGTTACGAAGGAAATGCTCGAAATCTGTAATGAACTGGTAATTGATTTGTTTCAAAAAAATATCATCGGTCTTAAAATGTGTTTTTAGAAACTTATATAGATACCGCTCTGTCGTATAATAATTCTTCATCGTTCCATACTTCAGAACATCTTTCATATGCTCGGTATGATAGTTTAATAATTCCGATAGCTTTTTAAAAGAGTCATCTTTACCTAAATATCTGGCTTTAATTCCTTGGGCAGATATTAATAGGTTCGAATCGTGTAATTGGCGGAAGCATTCATAAAGCTTATTATAGGTACGATCTAAAGATCGGTTTACCTGTTGGCTTTCCATACTACTACCTTTCAATCTGCTTTTGCGCTCATCCCAGAGATTCAGGGAGATCCTGCGTTGCAAACTTAGTTCTACTCGCTCTCCGTTAAGGGTAATTCTGGCATAAAGAGGAGCCTGTCCATTTTGGGATTTACTGGTTTTGGGAAGAAAGACTATCCCAAAGGTCACCGAATTTCTCATAAGATTCGTTTTCAAGGTTAAACAAAATGCGTGAAAACGAAAGTCAAATCAATACTTCGGGCAGATTACCCTACAATTTGAGGTCACCGAATAGGTCACCGAATCGGACTTATTTTAGATGATTTAACATCAAATTCTATGAATGCCCTAAAACAGCAAAACCTTGAAAATCATATGATTAACAAGGTTTTGATACCATTTAATTATGGTCTTGGTCGGGGTGGCAGGATAATTTATTTTCCATTAAACGTCCTAACCACAATACTTTCACTGTTAATTATTTTGATGTTTCACCGAATGATACACCAAACTTCATAAAACAAAGAGAGGTCATACTATTTGATCGTCTTTGTGATGTAAAGATATGATTTTCTACAAAATACACTCTTCCATGTATTAATCTTTCTTAACGCCATCTCCCTTTTTTAGTAAATGCAAATGGATAAGATTTAGAAGTTAGCCGGACTGCATAAGCCGGGCTTCATACTTTGCCCTTTTATAAGTCCTTTTCTAATTCTAAATCTTAAATACGGAATCATTAAAAAAGTTAGTAGCGAAGGCTCTGAAAGAAGTAAATTAAATTTAATAATTGAAAGGTTCTTCTGTTTTCGAAAATTGTAACTGATCTAAAAAAAGAAAGTGCTCAGGATAAAAAAAGTAAATTTTAATAGGAACCGTAAGAACCGTAATTGAACTAAACAGAAATGGTGTTTAACTTAGGGACTTACCATCGGCCTTTCCAGTAAATTATTTACTTCAAAAAATCAACAAAGCAAGATGTGTCATTGTCATGACAATCTTGCTTTGCGCCCGGAGGTTGCAAAGAATACGGAATTACAGCATTGAATAAAATACCGTATATTTAAAGATATCTTAAAAAGTCATTATTTTAACGCATCCATTTATAATGTTTTACATCTACTCAATATAAACTACTTATTCTTAATCTATAATTTACTTAATCATGAAAAATAAACTTTTAATACTTTGTCTTCTTGTTTTTTCGCTTATCGCCTGTTCTAGTGATGATAATAAGAATAAAAATGAATTGCAAGAAGAATTGGATGTCACGGTAGAAAATATTAAGGGAACTTGGTTGGCAGTCGAATATAGTGATCATTCAGGCAGTGACTTTCAACCTTACCAGTCTATAGAGAAAGATAATCAATATACTTACACATTTAAAAGTGACCTTTCTTTTTTAAATACCTCTAACTCACAATGCAACGGATTCTATGAGGTAAATCAAGAAGATAGGAAGCTTATTTTATATTTTGAGAGTGGTTGCAGTTCAGAAACAAGCGTTTCCTCTGTTGCAGAAATTACAAATGATTTAATGATTTTAATTAGATCAGCTGGTGATGAGGCAGTAAAAATTAAATATAGAAAACAATAACCTAACTATTATGTCTAAAAAATTACTCGTACTTTTAACGATATTTTTTCTATTTCCAATAATTTCTATCGCTCAAAATGATATATGTGGAACTCCTGACAATCCTTTAACTCAAAAAACAAAGGATTTAATAAATCAGTCAAAAATGATGCAAGTAGAACTTTGTGTAAATATACGGTTTCATATTTTACAGAATTCTTCAGGAGATAGTGCAGTTCCAGATTCGCACATTAATTTAATCTTAAATGATTTAAACTTGGCTTTTAATCAACATCAAATCTTTTTTAACAACGTCGGGATAAATCATATTCAAAACGATACATATTACAATATTGATGATAATGGGGATGATGAGGGTGTAACAGAATTTAATGGATTGATAAGTCTGAATGATAATGATCCCAATGCAATTAACCTATATATCGTTAATGATGCCGAAAGCTTTGGAGGAAGAGCCCAGCGTCCAGGGAATTCTACTGTAATCGCTTCGAGTTCAGTTCTATCAACAACTAATGCTCATGAGATTGGCCATAATTTTGGTTTACTTCACACGCATTCTACTGCTTCTGGCGCAGAGAATATAGAGCGTTCTGGCCCTAATGCTAACTGTAACCAAGCGGGAGATGGCTTTTGTTCTACACCTGCAGATCCCAATTTATTAAATCAAATTGTCGATCCTCCAGTATATAAAGTGGATACTAGCTGTAATTATACAGCTGCTGAAACCAGAAATGGTTTGCCGTATGATCCTGACACAAGCAACTTTATGTCCTACTCCAGACGCTACTGTCGGGATAGTTTTACCCAAGAGCAAGGTGATTTCATGAATGTAATGATACAAACAGAATCAGTATTACAACAAACTGTTAGCTCTATTTGTACAATCCCAGAAATTGTAGGTAGTGATTTCATCTGTATTGGATCCAACTACACATATACATTACAGAATCCACCTTCTACTTATAATTGGTCAATTAGCAATAATATGGATATAGTTTCTCTTACAAGTTCTTCTATTACTGTGAAAGCTAAATATTCAACAAGTCAAGGCAATGGTTTTATTACGGCAACCTATAATAATGGAGCTGAAGCTACTAAAGAAGTCTATGTAGGAAAACCGTATGCTAATCTTCCGCAAGCAGAAAATATTTGCACCAATCAGTTTCCTATGAATCATTATGAGTTACCTGCATCTGAAGGGGCTGAATCATATAGGTTAGTGTCGTCCTCTCCCAATCTAACCATAGGTGGAATGAGTGAAGTTACTTATCAAAATGCTCCTGCACTAATTGATTTTTTATCAACCAGCGCAGGCACCTATTTGGTAGAACTCTTTACTACGAATGATTGCGGAACAAGCCGGGCAGCTATGTATGTTACATCTGAAAGGTGCGGTGGCCCAGGAGATCCGGGAGGATTTAGTATTTCTCCTAATCCTGCTTCGAACGAAATTACAATTAAATCCAATAATGAAAAATCAAAAAATACTTATGAAACGCAAAGTTTAATATTAGCACCATCAACTCAACTTGCGAAATTGTATGATTTTAATGGAGCCTTTGTCAAGGATATAGAACTTGATCCATATGGTACTACCAAATTGGATGTCTCTAATTTAAAGGAAGGCATGTATTTGCTAAAAATTCAAGTACGAGAGGAAGAGGAAACTTATAAAATCATTGTGAGGCGATAGGTTATAAGCTAATTATAAAAAGGGGTTCGATTCATTAGAAAATAGAATCCCTTTTTTATTTACAATTATAGATAAATTAAGGATCTAATTTTCACCCTTAAACATCACTTTTTTTATTGCGACCATCGGGAGTAATCAAGATTGTGCCCACAGGCACACATCTTGCATTCCTAAACTTATGAACCAAGTTTCTCTTTCAAAGCCAGCATGTCCTCACTTAATTTATTTTCTAAAACCCGTGCATAAATTTGGGTAGTGGATAGTTTGGTATGTCCTAATAGCTTGGAAACCGTTTCAATAGGCACCCCGTTAGATAAAGTTATGGTTGTGGCGAAGGTATGCCTGGCCGAATGAAAAGTTATGGTCTTTTTTATTTTCAATTGCAACATCACCTCCTTTAGGTATTTATTGATCTTTTGGTTAGAGCAAACAGGAAATAGGTAATCATCCGAAGTTATTTGGTCTTTATATTTATCTAATAAAATTTGCGCCTGGGGAAGAAGTGGCACTTTCACGGTTTCATCTGTTTTTTCACGTTTAGTGTAGATCCAATTACTCCCATCAATTCCTTTAACAATCTGATGAATGGTTAATTCTTTAATATCAACATAAGAAAGCCCGGTATAGCAAGAGAAAATAAAAATATCTTTTACTTTTTGTAAGCTGCTTCTGGTAAAGTTAGTAGTCTCTAATATGTGGAGCTCTCGTTTACTTAAATATTGACGTTCATTCTTCTCAAACCGAAATTTGAAATTATCAAAAGGGTTTTTAACTAACCATTCCAGTTTAATTGCTAGGTTCAACATCTTTTTAAATCGCTCCAAATGTTTCATCGTGCCATTATTGCCACAAGTCTTTCTGGAAACCTTAGCGGAATAATTACGTAGAAACTGTTCAAAGTCGGTTACAAACCGGTAATTGATCTGTTTGAGGCCAATATCATTGCAGCTCATTTTCTTCTTTAAAAACTCTTCTAAATAAGTTTCGGTCGTATAATAATTTTTGAGCGTTCCGGGTTTTAACACGTTTTTCATGTGGGAACTGTGATAGCTCATTAATTCCAACAAGGTTTTCTGGTGTTCATCATTCCCATAGAAACGAGCCTTGATGCTTTGCGCAGAGATTACTTTATTCTCTGAGGATAACTGCTTATGACAATCCAGAAATTTATTGTAAACCTGGTCTAAATACTGGTTTAGAATTCGTGATTTTGGAGTGGTTCCCCTGGCACGCCCTTTTGTGGCGTCCCATTGATTCACCGGAATTGATCTCTTTAGACTGATTTCCGAGCGTTTTCCATTCACGGTAACCCGTGCATAAATAAATAATTTCTTTGTCTCGTTATGATGTTTACGAACAAAGAATAATATGGAAAAGGTTGTATAATTAGGCATTTAAAGCGTCTTTAATGAAACAATCAGTTTGCAAAGACGAAAGTCAAAATCAACTAAAATGCCTTATGAAGTTACGGATTTATCTGTAATAAATGATTCACCGAATGATTCACCAAAGTTCTGTTATTAAATGATATTATCTGATATCACTAAAAACAAAAAACACTGAAAATCAATAGATTAACAGTGTTTTGTATCCACTTATTAGGTGGTTCGTCGGGGTGGCAGGATTCGAACCTGCGGCCTCCTGCTCCCAAAGCAGGCGCGATAACCGGGCTACGCTACACCCCGAATGTTCATGGTTGATTTTAGCCTGATATCCGTTCCAAAATACTCGTTCAAGCAGCCGGGAAGCGGAGGAGATCTATCCCGATTTTTCTGATGAAAAAGAGAATAAAAATCCACAGACTAAAAACTCAGCGGAGAGACCGGGATTCGAACCCGGGCATCCAAAAAGGATGACAGCTTAGCAGGCTGCTGCATTACCACTCTGCCACCTCTCCAATATTTAAGAACGTTGCAATAATTTTGCGGATGCAAATGTAGCTTTTACTTCCAAACCTTCCAAACCTTTTCGGGCTTTTTCAGAGAGTTTTTCATTAAACCACTTAACCGCAGAAATTTAAGTCCGAAATTTTTTTTTAAAAAATTTTAGTTAGCCAGTTTTGATACATGATCTAGCATTCTTGTATGATTCCGTACAAAGGGGTTTTTGCGATCCCAAACATATCCTGCTAGTACAGCACATATCTGTGCTTTGATCTGCTCATTTTGATTTTTTGCAAAAAACACCTTTTGTAGTTTTCCGTTATACCAGGCTTCCACGTAAGTAGCAAAAACATCGATACCTCTTTGCATATATGAAGCATAATCTTTCTGCCAATCAACTTTTTCATGATTGATCTCTCTAAAGGCCAGTTTAGCTGCCAAAAGCCCAGATTCGGTTGCAAATGCAACACCAGAGGAAAATACAGGATCTAAAAACTCTGCGCTGTTTCCCGTAAGAGCAAAACCATCTCCACAAATGGCTCTGACATTTTTAGAGACGTTTTTCATTTTTATAGGCTCAAAAATAAACTCGTAATTATCAAATCTACCTTTGTAAAGTTCCGATTCTTTAAACATCTGGTAAAACGCTTGTGTTGTATCCTCATAGAATTGCTCGAACCATTTATTAGGTCCTACAAAGCCAAGACTGGAATTGCCATTGCTGAAGGGGATATACCAGAACCAGGTTTCCTGGTTTAAAATTTCAAAACTGATCTGTTCTCCTGCAAGTCCAGCCGGTCGGTTAGTTTCCTTGATCTGGGTGAAAATAGAGGAGTGGTCATAAATTTTTGGAGGAGCCTGAAGCCCAAGCTGGTTTGCCAGAACCCGACCGTTACCGCTAGAGTCAATTATAAATTTTGCCTGTATATATTTGATCTGGTTTTGATGTTGAATAGTAACTTTCCAGTAAATGTCATCTTTTTCAACCAATTTCACTTCTGCCTCAAACCAAACAGGAACACCTCTTTTCTGAATATCCTCGGCTAAAACCTGGTCAAAATGATCACGAGGCACCTGCCAGGTCCAATCCCAACCTTCGCCAAACTTTTTACTGAAATCAAAAATCGATTCATCGTCTTTCCGGAGAAATCGAGCGCCATACTTTTTCTGATAATTTTGCTCGTTTAAAACATCCAGAAAGCCAGCTTCATCAAAATTTTCCATACATCTGGGAATGAGACTTTCACCTATCGTATATCTGGGGAAATTCTGCTTTTCAACTACTAGAATTGAAGCATCCTGTTTTTGTAAATAACCAGCTGCCACGGTACCGGAAGGCCCCGCGCCAATTATCAGAATATCGGTAATTTCCTTTTCCATTCAATTTTAATTCTGGCTAAATATAGTACATTTGTTAAAAGATTTAACAGCCTATTCTATATAGGCCGTATTGTCAGGATTTATGCTGAAGATAAAAAATGAGCTAACATTTCAGGATTTTTACCAGGTTCTTTTTGAGAATCAGTCAATCGAAATTGATCCTGAAATTTACGATCGGGTCGATCAAAGTTTCCAGTTTTTAAAGAATTTTTCAAAAGATAAGATCATCTATGGGGTCAACACCGGTTTTGGGCCCATGGCGCAATATCGCATTCCAGATGAAGATTGCGAGGCATTGCAATTCAATCTTATTCGCAGTCATGCAGCCGGTTCTGGAAAAGCTATGAGCAATGAAAATGTTCGCGCCTTGATGTTGGCAAGAATGAATACGCTGGCTTTAGGCAAATCTGGTGTACACCGCTCGGTTATAGATACCATGCAGGATATGCTGAATAAAAATGTTATTCCGCTTATTTTGGAACACGGTGGAGTAGGAGCATCAGGAGATCTGGTACAATTGGCGCACCTGGCGTTGGTGCTCATCGGTGAGGGAGAAGTAATTTACCATAATGAGAGAGTTTCTACAAAAACTGTTTTTAAAAAAGAGAAAGTTGATCCTATAAAAATTGAAATTCGCGAAGGCCTGGCACTCTTGAACGGCACTTCCGCAATGACCGGTATTGGTATCGTAAACCTGATCTACGCCAAACGTTTGCTCAACTGGTCTATATTCTGTTCTTCGGTGATCAATGAGCTGGTGGAGGCTTATGACGACCATCTTTCAGAAGAATTGAACGGCGCGAAACTTCACAAGGGGCAACAGCAAATCGCCAAAATGATGCGAGCCCATCTGTCAGATTCCAAATTAAATCGAAAAAGGGCCGAACATTTATATGCTGAAAAAGCGAAAGAAAACGATGAATTTCAGGAGAAAGTCCAGGAATATTATAGCTTGAGATGTGTCCCGCAGGTTCTAGGGCCGGTATTCGATACGATCGATCAGGCAATAAAAATTCATATGGAGGAAGTGAATTCGGCTAATGATAATCCTATTATCGATGCGAAAAATGAACAGGTTTTTCACGGCGGAAATTTTCACGGGGATTATATTTCCTTAGAAATGGACAAATTAAGGCTGGTAATGACCAAAACCAGTATGCTGGCCGAACGACAACTGAATTATTTGCTGAATCCTAAATTGAACAATATTCTGCCACCATTTGTTAATCTTTCCAGGCTCGGACTAAATTTTGGGATGCAGGGTGCGCAATTTGCAGCTGTATCAACAACCGCAGAAAATCAGACGCTTTCCAATTCAATGTACGTGCACAGTATTCCGAATAATAATGATAATCAGGATATTGTGAGTATGGGCACAAATTCGGCTTTATTAACTCAAAAAGTAATCGATAATGCTTTTGAAGTGATTTCAGTTGAAGTGGCCACGATCGTTCAGGCACTATATTTCCTCAAAATCGATGACAGGTTATCTTCGGAAACTAAAAAACAGTTCGAGGTCTTTAAAAAGATCATCCCGGCATTAAAGGAAGATCAGCCCCTTTATAAAGAATTAGCCAAGCTTAAAGATTATCTGAAAACTAACGAAGCCTATCAATGAAATACGCATTAATTACAGGAGGTTCCAGGGGTATAGGTAAAGCTATCGCCCTGAAACTGGCAAAAGAACTTCAGTATCACATTCTGCTGAATTATCACTCGAACGATGCTGCTGCTGAGGAGGTGAAAAAAGAAATTGAGGCGGAAGGATTGCAATGTGATCTTTTGAAATTCGATGTTTCTGAAGCCGCATCCGTTAATGAAGCGATAGAAAACTGGAAGGCTGCTCACCCTGATGCCATTATCGAGGTGCTGATAAATAATGCCGGGATCACCAAAGACGGACTTTTCATCTGGACAAAACCAGAAGACTGGAAATCGGTTATTAATACCAGTCTGAATGGTTTTTACAATGTGACCCAAAGCGTGTTGAAGGATATGCTTAGAAAACGATATGGCCGTGTGATCAATATTGTCTCACTTTCCGGATTAAAAGGAAACGCAGGACAGGTGAATTATTCAGCAGCTAAAGGAGCCATGGTGGCAGCTACAAAGGCATTAGCGCAGGAAATAGGAAAAAGAAAAGTGACGGTAAATGCCGTTGCACCCGGATTTATTAATTCTGATATGACCGCCAATTTTGATGAAGCGGCGTTTAAAAAACTCATTCCGCTAGACCGGTTTGGAGAGGCTGAAGAAGTAGCTAATCTTGTGAGTTTCCTGGCTTCAGATAAATCATCTTATATCACCGGGGAAGTGATCAATATTAACGGAGGTCTTTATTCTTAATGGCGAATTGGAAAGGAAAATCCAGGGGAACACTATTGGGATTCAAGATTTACGTCTGGATCATTAAAAGATTTGGGTTGTATTCAGCCTATTTTGTACTGCTTTTCGTTGCCGCATATTTTATCATATTTTCCTTTCATTCTACAAAAAGCACGTATTATCTTTTCAGAAAAAGGCTGAAATATGGCCGTTTTCATTCGGCTTTAAAGGTCTATCATAGTTATTTCACCTTCGGAAGAATTCAGCTGGACCGCATTGCGATCACTTCGGGCCTACGTGATAAATATACTTTTGAGTTTGATGGAGTAGAGCATATCGAAGCTTTGCTGAAACAGGGCAAAGGTGGAATTTTACTCACAGCGCATATCGGGAATTTTAATCTCGCCAAACATTTTTTTGAAGAACGACATTCTGAAGCGATAGTGAATTTGGTCATCACCGACTTTGAACATAAACAAATCAAAAGCTATCTGGAATCGGTTACAGGAGGCTCTGAAGTCAAGATCATTGTGTTGAAAGAAGACCTGAGCCATGTTTTTAAGATGAAAGAAGCCCTGGCAAACAATGAATTGCTGGTATTTGCCGCCGATAGATTCCTGGACCGAGCCAAAACTTTTGAAGCGACATTTCTTGGTGAAAAAGTGAATTTTCCGCAGGGACCGTTTAAACTCGCGGCAAGAAACAAAATTCCGGTATTGTTCGTTCACCTTATGCGAGAGAAAAATTTCCATTATCACTTTTATGCGAGACCTTATAAACCTGAAAATTTTACCGCACGGGAAATTTTAATGTCTTATCTTGAAGATCTTGAAAAAATGGTAAAGAAATACCCTGAACAATGGTATAATTACTATGATTTCTGGAACGATTTCAGTTAATATGGCAGAAAATCTTTTACACCATCCGATTACCGATCCTGAAACCATCCTGGGTCTTATTCCGCAGAAAAAACCTTTTGTTTTTGTAGACACTCTTTTTGAATATACCGCATTAACCGGCGTGACTGGCTTTACAGTTCCAGAAGAAAATGTGTTACTGGATGAAAAAGAGCTTTCAGAAAGTGGACTGATTGAACACATGGCACAAAGTATGTCCTTGCACCGTGGCTATCAGGGATCTTTAAGCGGACAAACTAAACCGAAAACAGGATTTATTGGTCTGATCAAAACTGTGGAAATTCATGCAAAACCAGCAATTGGTGAAAAGTTGAAAACCTATGTTGAAATTCTCCATGAGATCATGAATGTCACTTCGGTTTCTGCACGGGTAGAAAACGAAATGGGAAAGATCATTGCAACTTCTGAAATGAAAACGGTTACGGTTGAATGATTTCCGAATTAAGTATAGAAAAGAAAATTCGTGTGCGTTTTCACGAATGCGATCCTTTGCAGATCGTCTGGCATGGGAATTACTTGAAATATTTTGAAGAAGCCAGGGAAGCTTTTGGGATCGAACATCAAATTTCCTATAATCACGTAAAAGACTATGGTTTTGCCACACCTGTGGTAAAATCTTCCTGCGAGCATAAGTTGCCTTTAAAGTATGGCGATGAGTTTATGGTCAAAGCTACATTTCAGAATGTTGCTGCGGCTAAAATGATCTTCAACTACGAAATTTTTAGAGAAGAGCAGTTGATCTGCACTGGACAAACCGTACAGGTTTTCACCGATTTTGATTCGAATTTAATTTTGGTGAATCCGCCGTTTTTTAAAGAATGGAAGAAGAAAATGGGCCTGCTCAATGATTAATTTTTTACAGAACGATTCGATCATATCTCCCTTAGGTTTTGGGACTGAAGAGAATATTGTGGCTTTAAGGTCTGGCACATCAGGACTTCAGAAACACTATAATAAACGATTTTTCCCAGAAGGTTTTTATGCTGGCTTGATAAATACCGCAAAGATCGATGAGCATTTTTCAGATTTTGATGATCCAGCAAAATTCACCAAACTGGAAAAATTGATCATGCTAGCTATTGGTGAGGTATTGCAAACCTCGAGATTAGAATCTTTGCAGCAAACGGCCTTGGTAATTTCTACAACCAAAGGCAATATCGATCAGCTTGGCAGAAATGAGTTTTCGAAAGACCGCATAGAACTTGGGAAAATGGCACAGATTATTTCTGATTTTTTTGAATTTCCCCATAACCCCATAATTGTATCAAATGCCTGTATTTCTGGAGGCCTAGCCATCAAAGTTGCTGATGATCTCATTAAATCTGGTAAATTCAAAAATGCAATTGTGGCAGCAGGTGATCTGGTTTCAGATTTTGTGCTTTCCGGTTTTCAGTCATTTCAGGCAATTAGCCCGGAGCCATGTAAACCATTTTCGAATGATCGCCAGGGCGTCAGTCTTGGAGAAGGAGCCTCGGCCATTTTACTTTCTTCTGAAGAAACCGAAAATTCGATTAAATTCTTGGGAGCAGCAACTGCCAATGATGCAAACCATATTTCCGGCCCTAGCCGAACTGCTGAAGGTTTGTTCAGTGCCATTGAAAAAGTAATTCAGAAAGCCAAAATTGACCGCTTCGAACTCGATTTGATATCTGCTCACGGAACAGCCACTTTATACAATGACGAAATGGAGTCTATAGCATTTAGCCGATCCCGGCTACAGGAAATCCCGTTAAACAGCCTTAAAGGATATTATGGCCATAGCCTTGGGAATTCCGCTTTACTGGAAACAATCATCACCAAATATTCATTGCTGAATAACGAACTTTTCACCTCTTTAAATTTTTCTGGTCAGGGAACCTCTAAAGCTTTAAATATAATTTCTAAAAATAAAAAATCAGCTATCAATCTGGCTTTGAAAACAGCATCTGGTTTTGGCGGGTGCAACCTCGCAATGATCTTGAAAAATTGCTGAAATGAATCAGAACTTATATATTTCAAAAAGCATCTGCATGCGAAAAGGAAAAATTCTTGAGAATGCAAAAGTTTTATTCAGCAGTAAAGAGCGGGAAACTTCAGCAGATTTTCTCAAATCTGTTTATAAAGATTTGAAATTGAATTATCCGAAGTTTTTCAAAATGGATTTATTTTCCAAACTTGGCTTTATCGCGAGTGAACTTCTTTTCCGGAATGATTCTATTCCAGCCTCTACAGCCCTTATTTTCGCAAATAGTAATTCCAGCCTGCAAACCGATGAGAATTATTTTGAATCGATGAGCAGCTTCCCTTCACCGGGGCTATTTGTTTACACACTTCCCAATATCATGCTGGGTGAGATTAGTATCAGGCACCAATTAATTTCTGAAAATTGCTTTTTAATTATGGAAACATTTGATGCTGAGCTTTTTGAAAATCAGATTTTAGCCAATATAGCCGCTGAAGATGGCGCAAAAGCGGTTTGTGGCTGGGTAGACTTGCACAGTGATGAATATGATGTATTTTTGTCTCTCATATCGGCAGAGGGAGAACTGCCGTTCAATGCCGAAAATCTTCAGAATTTATATTGTTCTAAATGAGTGACCTTTATACAGAATTAAAGAAAAATATTATCGAGCAACTCAATCTCGAAGACATGGAAATCAGCGATATTGACAATGATGAGCCACTTTTTGGTGACGGATTGGGATTGGATAGTATCGATGCTTTGGAATTGATCGTTTTACTGGAAAAGGATTATGGAATTAAATTATCTGATCCGGAACAAGGAAAAGAAATCTTTGCTTCGGTGAATACCATGGCCCAATTTATTCAGAAAAACCGTACAAAATAATTTATGAAGGGTGTAGCCGTAACCGGAATGGGAATCATTTCTTCACTGGGAACGACTACGGAAGAAAACCTGGATGCGCTCCAAAAGAACAATGACGGGATTTCTATTCCTGAAATTCTTCATACCTCATTAAAACTTCCTGTTGCTGAAATTAAATGGAGCAACGAAACTCTTGCCCAAAAACTGAGCCTGCAAACCGGTCATAGTTGTACCCGTGCTGCTTTGTTAGGCATTCATGCAGTAAAAGAAATTTTAGAAAAATCTGGTTTTGAAAA
This sequence comes from Flavobacteriaceae bacterium, assembly GCA_964220295.1. Lineage (GTDB taxonomy): Bacteria > Bacteroidota > Bacteroidia > Flavobacteriales > Flavobacteriaceae > Christiangramia. The sequence continues at coordinate 16,225 of CAXPUM010000033.1, forward strand.
ATTTCCGGAAGACACAGGATTAATTTCTGGGACCAGCGTAGGAGGAATCGATGCGACGGAAAGTTTTTTCAATGAGTATTCTGCAGATTCAGCCAATCGCCGATTTATTAGGGCCCAGCATCCCGGCTTTACTACGGAAAAAATTGCTGATTATTTTGGATTAAAAAAGGAAGTAACAACCATTAGTACTGCCTGTTCTTCCGCTGCAAATGCCATTATGCGTGGTGCCAGGCTGATCGAAAGTGGTCAGTTGCAACGAGTCATTGTGGGCGGAACTGATTGTTTGACCAGGTTTACTTTAAATGGTTTCAATTCCCTGAAGATCTTATCTGAAGAAAAAAATAGAGCCTTTGATGAAAATAGAAACGGACTCAATCTTGGTGAGGCTTCTGCATTTCTGCTTTTGGAAGCAGACCAGGTGTGTGACAAAAACAAAATTTTAGGAAGAATTAGTGGCTACGGAAATGCAAATGACGCTTTTCACCAGACAGCTTCTTCAGAAAATGGGGAAGGCGCCTTTCTCGCAATTGGAAAAGCTTTGAAAAAGGCAAAATTAAAAAGCGATGAAATAGACTATATCAATGCACACGGCACGGGAACGATCAATAATGATCTGTCTGAAAGCCATGCGCTCATCAGGAATTTTGGGAATCAGGTTCCATTTTTTAGTAGTACCAAAGGCTTCACCGGTCATACTTTAGGTGCTGCCGGAGCAGTAGAAGCAGTTTTCAGCTTACTAAGTATCCAAAATCAGGTTATTTTTCCGAATTTAAATTTCCACCAGCCAATCCTGGATACGTGTCTGATTCCGGTTATCGAATCGCAAGCTGCAAAAATTCAAACTGTTTTATCCAATTCTTTTGGTTTTGGTGGTAACTGTACCTCTTTAATTTTTTCATCAAATGAGTAGAGTGTATATAAACGCGATCGCTTCCATTTCTCCACAGCAGGAAGACATTTTTACTTCTGAAAAAATCCTGGAATATCATCACAATATTATTCCCGCGATCGATCAAAATTATAAGGAATATATCAAGCCCATGCTCCTGCGCCGCATGTCTAAAGCTGTGAAAATGGGTCTGCTTTGCTCGAAGCGATCTTTAAAAGAAGCTGGAATCGATATACCTGAGGCTATTTTCGTTGGAACGGGGCAGGGATGTATGCAGGATACTGAGAAATTCCTAGAGCAAATTGAATCTCAGAAAGAGCAATTACTGAGTCCGACATCTTTCATCCAGTCGACTCATAATACGGTGGGCGGACAAATGGCATTGGACTTAAAATGTACAGGTTATAATATGACCTACACGCAAGATGCGGTTTCTTTTGAAAGTGCGTTGAAGGATGCTTATGATCAATTTCAGAATAACGAAATCAATTCGGCATTAGTTGGGGGCGTGGAAGAAAATGCGAAGATTTCGACCGGGTTTCAGTATTATGATCATCAGCTGAAAGCTAAAGAGATTTCTAACCTGGAACTTTTCGAAAGCAGTTCGCCAGGAACAATCACTTCAGAATCTGCCGCGTTCTTTGTATTGCAAGATGTTAAAACTGATAGCACTTACGCTGAAGTGCATGACCTTAAAATATTAAATGAAGTATCTGAAGATCAAATTTCCGAAGAAATTCTTCAGTTTTTAGAGAAAAATGGCCTGGAATCCTCGCAAATTGATGCGGTGATGGTTGGTAGAAATGGTGATTCTCGGTTCGATCATTATTATGAAACCGTGTTGAATACCTTATTCCAGCAAACGTTTCAATTGCACTTTAAGCACCTCGTTGGTGATAATAATGCGATCAGCTCATATGCGGTCTGGCTTTGTTCTCAGGTTTTGAAGTTTCAAAAGATTCCGGAATTTTTAAAAAGAAATACAGCTGGAGATTCAGAAATTAATAACATCCTCATTTACAATCAGTATCTTGGAAAGAACCACGGAATAATTCTTTTGCAACGGTGAAACTCTGGACCATCAATATTATTTTTAGCATCGCATGTGTGCTTTTTTTCTTCTCTGCAAGAGAATTTGGCTGGAGTTTGTGGTGGCTGGTTGGAATATTTTTGTTGTATCTCGTATTAGTTTTAGTATTATCCACAACTATCCGCTTTAATTTTTTTGTAAAAGGCTATCATAATAAGGCTTCTGAAAAGGAAAATATCGCATTAAGTTTTGATGATGCACCTTCAGAATATACCTTGGAAATCCTGGCCCTGCTGAAAAAGAATCATATTGAAGCGACCTTTTTCTGCATTGGTAAACATATCGAAGCTTACCCGGAAGTTTTTCAGCAGATCATTCAGGAAGGGCATACTGTAGGGAATCACACTTTAACTCATACGCGAAAAATGGGTTTTCTTTCCGCTGAAACTATTTATAAAGAAATTGTAGGTTGCGATGAGATCGTTCAGCAAAAAAGCGGACTAAAAATGAATCTTTTCAGGCCACCATTTGGAATCATAAATCCTAAAGTAAAAAGAGCATTAAAGCGAACCGGTCATCTTGTGCTTGGCTGGAATGTTAGGCCATACGATGCGATCACGAAATCGCCAAATGTGATCATTAAAAGAATTACTCGTAAATTGAAGCCCGGAGATGTGATTCTTCTTCATGATAATCAACCTAAAACCGCTGCAATATTGGAACAGTTGTTGGTAATTCTAGAAGAGAAAAAACTCGGGACCATTCGCCCTGACAAATTATTCGGAATTGATGCGTATCGTTAAAATCTTATTTCTTTTTATTGGTTTGCAGGCCTTTTGTCAGCAAACAAATCTCACTGCTGTCCAGGGCCAGTCTTTTCAATCCCGCGTAATCAAAAAAGCTTCGGAAATAAACAGTTTTTCTGCCAGTTTCGTTCTGAGTAAGCAAATGGAGATGATGGATGAGTCGTTTGAAAGTTCCGGGATGGTTTTTTATCAAAATCCGGATATGCTCAAATGGGAGTATACCGAGCCTTATGATTATAAGGTTCTTTATAAAGATTCAAAATTATATGTTTCCGAAAATGGCCAGGTACGCGAAGTAGATCTCGCATCAAATAAAATGTTCCAGAAAATTGGCGATATGATCATTGGCAGTTTTAATGGTAACATTTTGAGGGCAGATGATGATTTTGATATTAGTTATGTAAGCCTAAATGGTATTACCCGTGCAAAAGTAGCTCCGCGTGATAGTAGACTGGCCGGGATGTTCCATGAAATATGGATCGATTTCAATAAGAATAATCTCATTCAGAAAGTTCGCTTAATAGACCCTACCGGAGATTTTACCGAAATCGAATTAAAAAATATCCAGGTTAACCAAAATATTCCAAAATCTGTTTTTAAAAATTAATATATGATCCTTAAAGATTTCTATAAGATTTTAAATGAAAGTACAACCGAAGGTTTAAGATCTACGGAAATTGAGATTAATAGGGATCATGAAATCTACCAAGGCCACTTTCCGGGAAGACCCGTCACTCCAGGTGTAGTTCTTATGCAACTTTTCAAAGAGGACCTGGAACGATTTTCTAAAAAGGAATTAATGCTGGTTCGTGCTGAAAATGTAAAATTCATGGCAGTCTGCAATCCTTCAGAAGATAATATAGTGCATTTGGAAAGTGAAATTGAAGCTACCGGAGAGTTTATTAAGGTTAAAGGAATTGCCAAAAATGAAAAGGGCATTCTGCTAAAGATCAGTTCGCTTTACAAAGTCCTGAATTAAGTTTTCTTCAAGTTTATTGAGCTCTGCTAATAAATAGTACTTTTGCGGTAAACGGAATTTTTATGCCCATTTTTGAAGATAGATTTGAAAGGTTTAAATGCTGCGTTATCGTTCCCACTTACAACAATGAGGGTACGCTAACTAAACTGCTCCGTGATCTTCAAGAATACACTTCTCATATTTTAGTGATCAATGATGGTTCTACCGATTCCACTTCTGAAATTTTATCCAAATTTGAAAATGTTAATTTCCGATCACACCCGGTAAATAAAGGTAAAGGAGTCGCTTTAAAGACGGGCTTTCAGTTTGCCCGTGAACTTGGTTATGAATATGCGATCACCATAGATTCTGACGGACAGCATTACCCGGATGATTTGGATGTTTTTTTAACAGAACTGGAAAACAGAAAGGCAAATGCTCCTGAAATCTTATTGGTGGGTGACAGAAATATGAATAGTGATGGTATTCCAGGTCAAAGTAGTAAGGGTAACCGTTTTTCCAGTTTCTGGTATTTAGTGACCACCGGTTCAGAACTTCACGATACCCAAAGTGGTTACCGTCTCTACCCGTTAAAGGTTTTGGAAACCATGAACTTATATACTAATAAGTTCGAAATGGAAATCGAAGTTTTGGTCAAAGCCTATTGGAGAAAGGTTGACGTTCGCAATATTCCCATAAAAGTGAAGTACCAGAAAGAAGGCAGGGTCAGTCATTTTAGGCCGTTCTGGGATATCGTAAGAATCACCATGTTATACATGTGGTTTGTACTGGTAAGTTTCTTCTATATTCATCCTCGGAATAAATATCGCGACTTCAAGAATAAGGGCTTTAAACGATTTTGGAAGGAAGATATTTTAAAAAGTCAGGAGCCCGCTCACAAAAAAGCCGCCGCTATTGCCCTCGGTGTTTTCGTTGGAATCTCACCATTTTGGGGAATTCACACCTTTTTAGTTTTCATGCTAGCGGCCTTATTTCGACTTAATAAGGTTACAGCCTTTTTATTTAGTAATATAAGTATACCGCCTTTAATTCCTTTTATTATTTATGCCAGTTATCAGGCCGGCAGTTTTATAAGCGGGAATGGTTTTGACTGGAATCTGCAATTGCAAAATTTTGAGAGCGGAGCTGATATTTTTAATGGTCTCTGGCAATACATAATTGGTAGCCTTTGTTTAGCGATTGTGGTGGCTTTCTGCCTGTGGATTGTTTTTTATTTTTTATTTTCGGTTTCTAACCAAAAGCCGGTAGTGAAGCCTTAATGCACAAAGCTTTTTATAATATTTACAGGTTTTTTGAGGATCATAAGATCTTCGGGATACTGGTATTATTAATTTACCTAGGAATCGTATCCTTCTTTGCCTGGAATATACAGTTTGAAGAAGACGTTACTGCTTTGGTTCCAAAGGGCGAAGAACAACTCCGCTTGAAAAAGATCTTGCAGGAAACCGATTTTTCCGATAAGATTATTCTCACTATTTCTTCAGAAAATGATAAAGTTTCTCCTGATTCACTGGCTTCCTTTGCGGATAGTCTCACTGAAAAACTGGAGAATGACTTTAAGCCATATATCAAATCAATAAAAGGAAAAATTCCGGATGAGGACATTACCGGCATCTACGATTTTATTTACAATAGCCTGCCGGTTTTTCTGAATGATTCAGATTATGTGAAAATCAATACGAATCTTGAACGGGATAGTATTGCCAAAACACTCAATTCTGGCTATCGAACTTTAATGTCTCCAACCGGATTCGTGACGAAGAATTATTTTTTCAAAGATCCGCTGAATTATACACAGCTGGGTTTACGAAAGCTACGGGAACTGCAGGTTGGCGAAAATTTCGGTCTTTATAACAACTACCTGATCACCAACGATCGCCGGCATATTATTCTTTTTATAGACCCGGTTTATCCATCTTCTGAAACTTCTAAAAACCAGGTATTTATAGATGAGTTGAACAAAGAAATTCAGCATATAGAAAGTGAATTCCCAGGAATCAGAACAAATTACTTTGGAGGAGTCCTTTATTCTATAGAAAATGCCAACCAGATTAAAAATGATATTCAACTTACGCTGGGTATTGCACTGAGTTTACTATTCATTTTACTGATCTTCTTTTACAGAAAATTCTATATACCGCTGATCTTGTTTTTACCGAGTCTTATTGCTGGAATTTCGGCTATTGCTTTTCTGAGTGTCTTCCGCGGAAGTGTTTCTGCTATTTCTCTTGGGATTGGAGCTATTTTACTAGGGATCAGCCTGGATTACGCACTGCATATTCTCACGCATTTCAGAAACAATAATAATGTAGAAACACTTTTCCAGGACATAACCAGGCCGGTGGTGATGAGCAGTTTCACCACGGCAATTGCTTTTTTATGCCTGTTATTTGTAAACTCTGAAGCACTTACCGATCTTGGAATTTTCGCATCAGTAAGTGTCATCCTTTCATCTATATTTTCTCTGATACTGGTGCCTCTATTGTACCGGCCCGGAACTAAGAATTTGGAACGATCAACCTTTATAGACCGTTTGGCGGGTGTTGATTATTCTCAATACAAACTTGTTTTGTACTGTTTGGTAGCCTTATTTATGATCAGTCTGTTCTTCTTCGGAAAAGTACAATTTAATGAAGACCTAGCCGAACTCAATTTTTCAACGAGAGAGATTAGGGAAAGTGAAAAGAAGATCCAGCAATTAGCAGATCGTGGGGGTAAAACGATCTATCTGGTTAGTTACGCCAACAGCATGGATGAAGCGCTGAAATTTAATAATCAGTTATACCATCGCCTGCAAAATTTAAAAGATGAGCAGGAGATCACCAATTTTAGCAGTATCGGCGGAGTAGTCCTTTCTACTTCTGTTCAAAACGAACGGATAGAACATTGGGGGAATTTCTGGGATGCTGAAAAGAAAGACTCAGTTAAACTGGATCTTATATCAGAATCGGCAAAATTGGGTTTTAAACCTCAGAGTTTTGATAGATTTTATAACCTGCTGGATAAGAATTTCACACCTATTGGCTTATCAGATTATAAGGCTGCGGGAACACTATATCTGAATGATTTTATCAGCGAAGGTGAGGGCTTTGCCACAGTAACCAGCACCGTTAATTTGCCCGAGGAGAATTCAGATAAATTCATCGAGCTTTTTAAGGGTGATTCCAATATCTATGCGATCGACAGGAAGGCGATTAACCAAAATTTTCTTGGTGGGCTGAAAAATCATTTCAATACGCTCATTTGGTTTTCCATAATTGCCGTGTTCATTATCCTGTTACTATTTTACCGAAACCTGGAGATAAGTCTGCTCACGTTGTTACCAATTGCGGTCACCTGGATTTGCGCACTGGGAATAATGGGAATATTTAACCTGCATTTCAATATTCTGAATATCATAATTTCTACTTTTATTTTCGGTTTAGGTTTGGATTACAGCATTTTTATCACGAATGCCTGTCTAAAAGAATATGAAACAGGGCGATTTGCCTTACCTACCTACCAGACTTCCATTTTACTATCGGTAATCACGACTTTACTGGGAATGGGCGCACTGATCTTCGCCAAACATCCGGCATTACGATCGGTTGCTGTAATCAGCATCATTGGTGTATTATTGGCGATGCTGATCTCTTTTGTGGTTCAGCGCTTTATTTTCCGTAAATTATTGCTGAATGCTGCAGAAAATGGAAAATCTGCTTTCAGCTATCTTCGTTTTTACCAGACCGATACCAAATCTGAAAAATTATACCGCAAGAATGAAGTTTTAAATAATTACAGATATAAATCATGTTATTCCGAAGCAAAAAGAGAATACCGGAATTACCGTGAAAAATATCTCAGGATTAGTCAGCATTTGGAAGGAGAGAGTTCACTGGCGCTGGTCAATTCAGGAATAGGGGTGCTGGCATTATTTCTGAAAATTAAGCACCCGCAGATGGCAATTTCAGCATTTGAAAAATCCGAAGAAAAATTATTGGTAGCAAAAAATCTTCCGAATTCTGCTCCTATTGAATTTACGAAAGATTTAAATGAGCTATCTGGTAAGCAGGTTTATCTTATCAACGGTAATTTTGCACCGGAAGATGATCTTAAACAAATTATGAGAAAAGACGCCTTAAAAGTAATCTTCCTGGAATCTGATTTTTCTCATCGCTGGCTGCTGGATTTAAATTTTGAAATTTCTTACAGGCAAAACGGAATTCTGATCTTCAGAAAAATGAACTAATGAAAAAATCACTCTTACTTTTTCTGCTCATTTTACTACAATCCTGCGGGGTTAAGAAATCGCTGGAACAAAGACCGGAAATCGCCGGAATTGAAAAGATCGATACCAACCGGGTGAAACATAGCAATACCTACTATACGTTGGGACCGAATAGCCTGAGACAGAACCAATACGGCATATGGGAATTATATATTGAAGGTGATGCCCTGGAAAGAGGGGTTGCTAATGGAAATTTAACGAGAGAACTTATTCATCACCAGGAGAATGCTTTTATGAGCAAACTGGAGGAAATGGTGCCTTCAGAATCTTATCGTAGTTTTCTTAAAAAGATCATTTCCTTTTTCAACCGCAAAATGTATCTCTATGTACCTGAGGAATACAAGCAGGAGATTTATGGTGTTTCAAGGTATGGACTCAAAAAATACGATGACTTCGCCCCGGGATACATCCGGATGTTGTATTTCCACGGTGCCCATGATATTGGCCATGCCATGCAGGACCTGATGCTTGTAGGCTGTACATCTTTCGCAGCCTGGGATGAAAAAACCAAGGATGGAGAATTGCTTATAGGCAGAAATTTCGATTTTTATGCCGGAGACGATTTCGGAAGTCAGAAGATCGCAGCATTTGTCAATCCTGATAAAGGACATAAATTCATGATGTATACCTGGGGCGGAATGATTGGTGCGGTTAGTGGGATGAATGAAAAAGGGATGACAGTGACGATTAACGCGGGAAAATCTAAAATACCGTTTAAAGCTAAAGATCCAATTACCCTGGTTTCACGTGAGATCCTACAATACGCTTCGAATATCCAAGAAGCGATCGCAATTGCTAAAAAACGAGAGGTTTTTGTTTCAGAATCGATCATGGTGGGAAGTGGTGATGAGAGTCGTGCCGTTTTAATTGAAGTTTCACCCAAGAATTTCGGGGTTTACGAGGTAAACAATTCCAATGAACTTATTTGTAGCAATCATTTTCAAAGCAAGGCTTACAAAAATGATAAAAGGAATCAAAAAACGATAGAAGAGAGTCATTCAAAATATCGCTATGACAGGATGAAGCAGCTGGTGGATGAATCTGAGAAACTGGACCTGCCTAAGGCGGTTTCCATTCTTCGGAATATGAAAGGCTTAAATGGTGAAGCTCTGGGATATGGAAATGAAAAAGCAATTAACCAGTTACTGGCGCATCATGGTATCGTTTTCAAACCGGAAGAAAGAAAAGTTTGGGTTTCCGCCAATCCTTACCAAATGGGGGCTTTTGTAGCCTATGATCTGGAAAAAGTATTTGAACATTTTGCTAAAAGTGATATTGATTCAAGCGTGGCAAACGAAGCCGAAACGATTCCAAAAAGCGATTTTTTAGGTACTCAGGAATTTAGGGATTATGAAGAATATCGTAAACTGGAACACGAAGTAAAACTGAAGCTGGAAAAGGAGCAGAAAATTGATAGATCGGTAGCAGAAAAACTGGTTGCTTTAAATCCTCAATTCTGGGAAGCCTATTATCTTGCGGGTAAGATCAATTTTGAAAAAGAGCTGTTTGGCCAGGCACTTAATTATTTTGAAAAAGCTCAAACAAAAGTCGTGACCACCAGGCCCGATAGTGAATTGCTCAAAAAAATGATTAAAAAAACTAAAAGGAAATTGTAAGATGCATTCAGAGTACTATCTGAAAAAAGAGTTGATCAAATCTAAACAGTGGTCTTTATTGCTGGATCAACTAAATTATACTGCGGAAAATTCTAAATTTTACCGGCAACTTTTTGCCAAAAACGATTTGAATATTCATGAGATTCAGGATTATGAAGCTTTTCGAAAAATTCCGATTGTAAGTAAAGAAGATTTGCAATCTTATAATCAAGATTTTTTAGCTGTTCCGGAAAATACAGTAATAGATTATGTTACCACTTCGGGAACTATTGGGAAACCAATCAGTTTCATGCTCAATGAAGCGGATTTGGAACGATTGGCGATCAATGAATTACAATCATTTTTAATGGCCGGGGTGAAAGCTGAAGATAAAGTCCAGATCACCACCACGCTGGATCGCAGGTTCATGGCCGGAATGGCTTATTTCTTAGGTCTTCGGAAGTTAGGCGCAGGCATCATCCGTACCGGTGCCGGATTACCACAATTACAATGGGAATCTATCGAGAGATTTCAGCCAAAGTATCTAATTGCGGTTCCTTCTTTTTTAATAAAAATGATCGCCTATGCTAAGGAAAATGGGATTGATATTCAAAATACTTCGATAAAGGCGGCTATTTGCATTGGAGAACCTCTTAGGAAGATGAATGGAGAATTAAATGCGCTTGGACAGCGAATTCAGCAAAACTGGGATATTGAATTATTTTCAACCTACGCATCTACTGAAATGGCAACAGCTTTTACTGAATGTAAAGCTCATAAAGGATTACATGAATTAAGTGACCTCATTTTTACTGAAATCCTTGATGAAAATCAGAACCCGGTACAGGAAGGTGAAATAGGAGAGTTGGTGGTTACCCCACTAAGAGTCCGAACAATGCCTTTAATTCGTTATGCCACGGGAGATATGCTTTCATGGACAGAAGACGGGTGTTCCTGTAGCCGAAACACGCGCCGACTTGGTCCCGTTGTAGGCAGGAAGCAACAAAGGCTTAAATTTAAAGGAACAACCCTGTATCCGCAGACGATAACTGAAGCATTGCACAATTTTCAGAAAATTGACCTTTTCATGGTTGAGGCCAAAAAAGATGAGTTTGAAAATGACCTGGTGCAATTAGTGATTCCTTCGGAATTTGAATCATTAAAGGAGGAACTTAAAGATCATCTGAAATCTGCCATACACGTCACACCAGAATTAAAATTTGAAGAGCGGGAGGATATTCAGAAATTAAAATTTCCTAAGAATTCAAGAAAACCCATCAGTTTCCGAGATCTCCGCTAAACCTTTTTACAGGTGATCACGATCTTTTCATCATGAAGGTTTGTTGTGAAGAAAATATACTCCGATCCGCCATCTTTAATCTTCAACTTCTTTCGGATGGAATCCACGCTTTCTGAAAAATTCCTTATCGTGATATTGGCTTTTTTATCTTTAAACTTTTTCTTTAGATATTTTACGTTAAACGATTTAATTTTAGTAATTTGAAATTTGCGACCTGGAAAGTTTACTAACTTTTCTGAAGTATATAAATGAGAATGTTGATGTAGTTTTTTGGTTTCTGTTTTCCGTGCTACGAGATCGAATAATCCACTTTTCATAACTGCAGAATTTGGCTCGTATAAATAGGCTAATGGCTGACTAAGTTCTGCACTTTCATCATCTGATTTTTTACCTTCAAAAATTTCTGATTTCTTCTTACCGATATTAATGGTTTTAATTAAAATCTCCTCATCAAAACCTTTTTTCAATATCCATAATAATTCCTTGACCTCGTTATTTATTGCTACAATATGAATTTCTGCTACAAATTTCAGTTCATTTATTCCTGCAGAAATATCTACGATTGGTGAAGATTTGATCAGGATATTGTCAGATTTGGAGAATAGCAGTTCCAAATTAGAGGGAATGTCTGGTGTGCAATCGGTAAAACGAAATACTTTTCCTCCATGATCATCACGGCGCGCAGGATCTGTATAGATCCAACTCCAATAATTCCCTGAGTTGGCGAGATATTCCAGTCCGTTATCGTTGTGAACCTGAATCTGACTATTTAACTGTTCAAAGTTGTGCTGTGCGATTTCGGTTAATTCCTGGTTCAGTTCACAATAGTGAAAGTCTTTAAAATTCTTGGATAGAAAAAAACTGTCAATCCCGAAACCCCCGGTAATATCAATCGCTTTTTCGCCAGAAATCAATTCGGCTTTGTATTTCGCAGCGATTTCAGAAGAAGTTTGCTCCAGATTTAATTGCGGCGGATAGATTAGACGTTGGCTTTCATATAGCGTCGGAAATTTTTTTTCGGCGACCTGTAAGCCTTTTAACTGGATTGCCATTTCCTGGGCAGTAATTTCGGGGAAAGGAGATCCTTTCAGAATTAATAATGGAATATCAGCTTTTAAATTCTTCCGAAGAAAATTTTCAACTTCAGGCTCGATCAGCGTATGATTGATCATTACATATCTCTTGTAAGACGTTTTACGATCTTGTATTCGCTTAATGATTCTTTAGCAACCACTTTCAAAGCGGTGTAGAACGGAACAGCAACCACCATTCCTATAATTCCAAATAACAGACCGGCTATTAAGATGATCAAAAAGATTTCGAGTGGATGGGAGCGAACGCTGGCACCAAATATCATTGGCTGCGAGATAAAATTGTCAATCAACTGACAAATAGAATAACCCAGCATGACATAAATCACTCTTGGCAATATAACTGAACTAAAATCGGCACCCAGGTTACTGGAGACAACAAAAAGAGCCATTAAAATTCCGGCGATCAAAGGTCCCAGGTAAGGAATCAGGTTTAAAAATGCACAAATGAATGCGATCGCTATTGGATTATTTACCTCAAAAACCGAAAGTAAAATAGAGTAGAGGATAAATAAAACCAGGATCTGCATGGTTAAACCAACAAAATAACGGGAAAGTAAAATTTTGATCTTATTAAAAACACGCTGGAATTTTTGCTCTTCCCCGCGATTGGCAAATACCAGGATACTGTGCAGCATTAATTTACTGTCTTTCAGGAAAAAGAAGGATATGAAAATAACTGAGAAAACGGCTACCAGTGTCGCTCCTAAAATGCTGAATACATTATTTAAAAACTGTGGAATTAAAGACATATCAAAACTTTGAACAAATTCGCTTCGCTCCAGTCCATCAATGATATTAATTTCGGTTACACCCAAATAAGAATTGATCTGCGTATTCAGATCGTTCAGGTCACTTTTAAAAGCTTCTACATCGATCTGCCCCAGATTCTTACTTTGCTCTACAATAATCGGGACGAAAACGTAAATAAGGCCGGCAAAGGCAGCGAGCACAATCAGTAAAACCAGAATTACCGCGATGGTATTAGGAATTCGCAATCGCTGGCGTAAAAATATGACTATTGGTCTGCCAATCAACGCGATGACCCCTGCAATGATGATATAAGAAATTACTGATTGGATTTCGTACAATAAAAACAAAAGCAGGCAAATCCCTACGATTATACCTACTGCTCTTAGAATTCCGGTAGTAATATCCTGTGCTTTCACAGCGTAAATATATTATTTCTCAACTAAACGAAAGGTAGCATTTATGATTTCATAAAGACCAATTCCTATAGAATTTGCTACATTCATACTGCTATTCTTTCCAAACATCTCGATATAGTAGCAATCATCACAAAGTTCCAGCGCTTCAGCTGAAATTCCTGATCGTTCATTCCCAGCCACCAGCGCGATCTTTTTGAATTCTGTTTCATGAATGTTATTCAGAATTTTACTTTCCGAAGTTATTTCCAGCCCGGCTATATAAAAATGTTCAGATTTTAGCTCTGTTAGAGCTTGCCTGATATTTTCTTTAAATTGGAAATCAACGGTTTTAAAAGTGTTTCTGGCGGTTCGTTTTAAACGGTTGCTTTGTAGGTTAGGCTCTGTACCGGTAAAAATAATTTGCTGAACTCCGAAAGCATCTGCTAACCTGAAAATACTACCAATGTTAGCTTCACCGGTAATATTATCCAGCACTAAAACCACTGGGAACTGTTTTTCTATAAAATTGGTTTCTAAATGGTCGAGCTGCTCCATCAATTTTCAAACGCATATTTGACAATATTCGCACCCATTTTTAATGCCTTATTCCGCACTTCTTCAGGGTCATGATGTACCGGCTCACTTTCCCAGCCATCTCCAAGATCACTTTCAAAAGTAAAGAGCAGGACTAGTCTGTCCTTCTCAAATATTCCGAATGCCTGAGGACGCAATCCGTCATGTTCATGAATCTTCGGAAGTCCATCAGGAAAAGGATAGGCTTCTGAAAATAGTTCGTGATCGGCGGGAATTTCAGTCAGGTTTTTTTCAGGAAAGATCTTTTTGATCTCTTTCCGAATGTATTCATTCATTCCGTAATTATCGTCAATATGCAGAAATCCTCCGCTTAATAAATAATTCCGAAGATTTTCCACTTCCTTGTTGCTAAATATCACATTTCCGTGCCCCGTCATATGGATAAATGGATATTGAAAAATATCAGTACTGCCTGGTTCCACTGTCGCTGGCTTGGACTTTATAGATGTTTTGATATTAGAATTGCAAAAACTGATCAGGTTCGGGAGCGAAGTGGGATTCGCGTACCAGTCACCGCCGCCATTGTATTTTAGCAGTGCGATCTCCTGTGCATTCAGGAAATTTCCAGCAAATAATAGAAGCAGGATCAGCTTTTTCATTTGCTGAAATTACGAAGACTGATTCACAAGTGCAACAGTATGGCAGGCAACAATTGCTGCGGTTTCGGTTCTTAATCGGCTTTCGCCTAGACTCACTGGATCCCAGTTATTTTTTAACGCGATTTCAATTTCTTTTTTACTGAAATCACCTTCAGGACCAATCAGTATTCGTACAGTTGAATCCTTTTCGATCTTATGCTGAAGATATTCCCTTGGCTGATCTTCTTCACAATGAGCGATGAATTTCAAACCTTCAAATTCTGCTGCGACCATTTCAGAATAACTAATCGGTTCATTCAGAATTGGCATACGGGAATGAAGTGATTGTTTCATGGCACTTTGCAAAATTCGTTCGTAACGATCTAATTTGACTTTTTTCCGTTCACTGTTTTCGCAAATGATAGGGGTGATCTCATGAACACCAATTTCCATTGCCTTTTCCAGAAACCATTCATAACGATCGTTCATTTTTGTCGGTGCTACGAGCATGTGCAGGTAATAGGGAGGTGCAGGTTGCTTTTCAGAAGACAAAATATTGGCGATGCATTGTTTCATGTCATCCTGAATGATCTCAGCCGTAAAAATTAGTCCGCTACCATTAGTGATCTTCAACTCATCACCTTGTTTTTTCCGTAAAACACGAGTAATATGTTTACTTTCATCTTTCGGAAAGATAATTTGCCGATCATTTTCTGAAACTTCTGGATGATAGAATAATTGCATTTAAATTTTATATCTGGATTGAGCGGTAATCGAAAAATCGGAGAAAATTTCCTGTAAATATTTATGATAACCCGCAATGCCAATCATCGCTGCATTATCTGTGGTGTATTCAAACTTCGGAATAAAACATTTCCAGCCCCATTTCTTTTCCGCATCTACCAAAGCCTGCCTGATACCGCTATTTGCAGAAACTCCACCGCCGATCGCAACCTGGGTAATGCCGGTTTCTTTCACGGCTTTTTTGATCTTATCCATCAAAATACCAATAATCGTATACTGAATAGAGGCACAAATGTCTTTTAAATTCTTTTCGATAAAATCGGGATCTTTTTTGGTTTCCCGCTGGATGAAATACAATACTGCCGTTTTGAAGCCACTAAAACTGAAATTGAGTCCGTCAACTTTCGGTTTTGGGAATTTGAAGGCTTTTGGATTCCCTTCTTTTGAATATTTATCGATTAAGGGACCACCCGGATAGGGCAGACCAAGAATTTTAGCACTTTTGTCAAAGGCCTCACCCACGGCATCATCGGTAGTTTCGCCAATGACTTCCATTTTAAAATAATCGGTTACTTTCACGATCTGGGTATGCCCACCACTAATAGTCATGGCGAGAAATGGAAACTGCGGCTTATCGAAACCTTCCTCATCAATAAAATGAGCAAGTATGTGCGCCTGCATGTGATTGACCTCGATCAAAGGCACATTTAGACCCATCGCCAGTGATTTCGCAAATGAAGTTCCTACCAGTAAGGAACCCATCAGTCCCGGTCCGCGTGTAAAAGCAATTGCAGAAACATCTTTTTTATCGATATTTGCCTTCGCTAAAGCCTGGTGGATCACCGGAACGATATTTTGCTGATGCGCCCTGGAAGCCAGTTCAGGCACCACACCACCATACTGGCGGTGAACTTCCTGAGTCGCAACAATATTTGAAAGTATTTTTCCGTTGCAAAGTACAGCAGCAGCGGTATCATCGCAGGAAGATTCAATAGCTAGAATGTTAATTTTTTGATCGCTCATTCGAAATTCTTGGGCATAGATATTGTAAATTAGGAGCAAAGTTAAAACATAAAAACGTATCAAAAAATTCTGGAAAATACTAACTAGAACCATTGTTGCCCTGGTTCTGTTATTCATAATTTTACTGATCGTGTTTTCCATTCCTGCGGTTCAAACTTCTGTTGCACGCAGACTTACCAATTCTTTAAAAGAAAAAAATGATGTGGTGATAGAGATAGGCCGTGTTTCTATTGGCTATTTCGGTGATGTGGAGTTGAAGGAAATTTATATAGAAGATCATCACAAAGATACGTTGTTGACTGCCAGGGAACTGAATACTTCCATTACCAGTATCCCGAAATTATTGAACAATTCACCCAGTCTTGGCGACACCAGGATCTACGGCCTGGACATGAAAATGCGGCGTTATGCCAATGAGGATCGGGATAACCTGGGGATGTTTATTCAGAAGCTAAAAAAGGAACCTACCGGTGAACCTGCTCATTTTGAATTGCATACGGGAAATGTTCAGATTATTAATAGTCACTATAGTTATTATGACGAAAATCTGGATAAACAAGACGTTCTGGATATCACAAACCTAAATATTTTCGCCAATGAACTGGTTATTAATGATGAAAATATCGAAGTAGATATTGGCAATTTAAGCGGTTACGAGCATCGTGATATTGATATTGAAAACCTTTCTACCAAGTTTCATTACGATCCTACCAGCATGAGCCTGCAGAATATGATCCTGAAAACTCCAAATTCAAGAGTTGATGCAGATCTGTTCTTCAATTATGAAACCGGGGATTTTTCAGATTTTGAAAATTTGGTCCAGGTGGAAGCCGATTTTCGCGAGAGTACGCTTTCCAGTACAGACCTTCTTTCGTTTTACGATGGCTTCGGAAAGGATGAAAAGGTAACCTTTACTACAAAACTAAGTGGAACTTTAAATGATTTTGAATTGCAGAACTTTAAACTGAACGGAATGGACCGTAGCTCGGTTGATGGTGATTTGCAGATCAAGGGCGCTTTTTCAGATAATGGAGATGAGTTTAGTTTAGATGGAAAATTCAATCAGTTAAATACCAATTATTACGATCTTGTTAATTTGCTGCCCGGACCCCTTCGTGGAAATTTACCTGAAACTCTCAGAGATTTTGGAAACCTTCAGCTAACGGGAAGAACGCAAGTAACCAAGTCGTCCTTAATCGCTGATGTCACGATCAACACCCAGCTTGGTTCTGCTCAAGGGGATTTTTCACTTCGAAATTTCAATAATAGAAAGAATGCGAATTATAAAGGCAAACTGATTTTTAAGAATTTCAATATAGGACGGCTTATTAAGAACGATCAGTTAGGAAAGACCAGTTTCGACCTGGATTTTTCAGGTAAAGGCTTTGACCGGGAAAACCTGAATTCTGAACTAAAAGGAACCATTTCCAGGATTACTTACAATAACTATACTTATAAAAATATCCAGATTATCGGGAATCTTCGGAATCCTGTTTTTAACGGATATTTTATTTCGCGTGATGAAAATCTTCAGATGGAATTTAACGGTCTTGCCGATCTTTCCGAAGAAACCAATAATTATGATTTTGAAGCTTCCGTTCAATATGCCGATCTAAACAAACTCAATTTCGTTAGTCGTGATAGCGTTTCTATTTTTAAAGGTGATGTGATCATGAATATGCGCGGTACCAATGCAGATGATGCGGTTGGCCAGATTATGTTGTTGAACACTTCCTATAAAAACCAAAACGATCTTTACTATTTTGATGATCTCACCATAAAATCCAGTTTTGACGAGGAACAGGTTAGGACCATCCGTATCAATTCACCTGATGTCATCAGCGGCCAGATCACAGGGATTTTTAAAGTGAACGAAGTTGGAGCACTATTCCAGAATTCGATTGGAAGTATTTACACAAACTATCAGCCCAAAACGATCACGAATAACCAATATATGGAATTCGATTTTGACATTTACAACCAGATAGTTGAAGTGTTTTATCCTGATATTGAGCTGGCGCCTAATACTTTTATCCGTGGAAGGGTGGAAAGCGATGAAAAGGAATTTAAACTGACTTTTCGTTCCCCGCGTATCGATCTTTTTGATAATATGCTGGAGAATATTAATCTTCAGGTAGACAATACCAACCCGATCTATAACACTTATTTTGAAGCCGATAGTGTTGCAACCGATTTTTATAATTTTTCGGAATTCAGTTTTATCAATGTAACTCAGAGAGATACACTTTTCATTCGCTCAGAGATCAAAGGAGGACCAAAGAATGACGATTCTTATAACCTGAACTTATACCATACGATCAATGAAAATAACCAGTCGGTAGTAGGAATTCAAAAATCCGATCTGAAATTTAAAGACAAAGTTTGGTATCTCAACGAACCTGGAAATAGGGACAATCGAGTCATTTTCGATAATAAATTCCGTGATTTCACGATCGATTCGCTGGTGATGAGCCATAATAATGAAGAAATTCGGCTTAGCGGAAGCAAACGGGATTCTACTTACAAGAATTTCAAAATGCAGTTTGTGAACGTCGATATTGAAAAAATCACACCAGAAATCGATAGCCTGGATCTCAAAGGAACGCTGGATGGGCATCTTGATTTGAGGCAGGAAGAAGGAGCTTATTATCCCATCAGCGATCTTACCATAGATTCTTTAAAAATTAACGAGAATTATCTTGGCAATCTGGATGTGAATGTAGAAGGAAATAAAGATCTAACGCGCTATTCGGTTAATGCAAGGTTACACAACAAAGACGTGGAATCCTTGAGCGCCCTGGGTTATATCAATGTGCCGGGAGAGGAACCTTCAATTGATTTGGAAGTGAATATGAATAAGCTGAATATGGCAATTTTCAGTCCTTTAGGTGGGGATGTTCTTTCTAACATCCGCGGATTCGCTTCCGGAAGGGCATTTGTGAATGGGAATTACCGTAATCCTGATTTTTCAGGAGGTCTGACCTTAAATGAAGCTGGGCTGAGAATTCCGTATCTCAATGTAGATTTGGATTTTATGAATGAGGCTCGAGTCAATCTTACCAAGCAACAATTTGAATTCGATAATATCACCATCGTAGACACTAAATACAATACCCGCGGAAAACTGGATGGTAATATCAGGCATAAGAATTTTAAAGAATGGTTTCTCGACCTTAGCATCACTTCAGACAGAATGTTGGTTCTGGACACGGAAGCTACAAGAGACGCTTTATATTACGGGACGGCATTTATAGATGGAGAAGCTAGCATTAAAGGTCCTACAGATCAGCTGGAAATTAATGTTAATGCCGCTACAGAAAGGGGAACGATCTTTAAAATTCCGCTTAATGACACGGAAGGAGTGGGTGATAACTCTTTCATTCATTTCCTGAGTCCGGAAGAAAAGGCTGCGAGATTAGCCGGTGCTGAAATTGAAATTCCTGAGGTTAAGGGGATCGAATTGTTCTTTGATCTTGATATAACCAATGATGCTGAAGTGGAAGTGGTGGTAGACCAGACCAGTGGTAGTACACTTCGTGGTCGTGGAGCAGGAAGTTTACTGCTGGAGATCAACACCAATGGAAAGTTCAATATGTGGGGTGACTTTATTGTATATGAAGGAGTTTATAATTTCAAATATGCCGGGCTGGTTCAGAAGGTTTTTAAAGTAGAGTCTGGCGGAAGTATTAACTGGGATGGTAACCCTATGCAGGCACAATTAGATGTTAGTGCCGTCTATTCGTTGAACGCGAACCCAGCGGTCTTACTTGAAAATCCATCGGTTAACAGAAAGATTCCGGTAGATGTGATCATCAATTTGCAGGGCCAGGTAGAACAACCCGATATTTCTTTTGATATCGATTTTCCAAATGCCAGCTCCACGGTTAAATCAGAATTACAGTACCGTATCGATGACCGTCAGAGCAAAGAATTACAGGCTTTGTTCCTGGTTACGCAGGGAAGTTTTTATAGTGAATTCGGTTTGCGCGGTGCTGCGATCTACGGAACTTTAGCTGAAAGAGCGTCGAGTATCGTAAATGACATTTTTGCCGCAGATGACGGGAAATTCCAGGTGGGGGTGAATTACGTTCAGGGTGATCGTACTCCAGATCAGCAAACCGTAGACCGTTTTGGACTGACTCTTTCTACGCAGATATCAGACAGGGTAATCATTAACGGAGAGGTTGGGGTTCCGGTTGCTGGTGTTACAGAAACCGTGATTATTGGGGATCTTCAAATAGATTTTCTTCTGAATGAAGACGGTTCCTTAAGAGCGAAAGTATTTAACAGGGAAAGCAATATCCAGTTTATTGGGGAAAAAATTGGTTTCACCCAAGGTGTAGGTTTGAGCTATAATGTTGATTTTAATACGTTCAAAGAGTTAATTCAGAAAATTGCCAATATCGAGTTATCACGAGCTGAAGATCCTGTAGAAACCGAGGATAATGCAAAAACCTTTGCACCTTCTTACATCAACTTTCCGGAAGGAAACTGATTCCTTAAAAATTAATGTTTTATTTACCTTTTAACCGAAACTTTTATTGAAGATTTCAATTTAGTTTGTAGTTTTAATTGACCAATTAAAAAATTTATGGCCAAAAAAGTTCGAAAAATAGGCGTTATGACTTCCGGAGGAGATTCACCGGGAATGAATGCAGCAATTAGGGCAGTGGTGAGAACCTGTGCTTATTACCATACAGAATGCGTGGGATATTATCAGGGTTTCCAGGGAATGATCAGTGGGGAGTCTTCAGATATGAATGCGAGAAGTGTTCGTAATATTGTGAATTTAGGCGGAACCATTCTAAAATCGGCACGTTCCAAGGAATTTATGACGGAAGAAGGTCGCGCGAAAGCTGCGCAGAATTTACATGATAAAGAGATCGATGCCATGATCCTTATAGGTGGAGATGGAACTTTTCGCGGCGGACAGGTTTTTAGCCAGGAGCACGGGATCCCGGTGATTGGTGTGCCCGGAACGATTGATAATGATATTTACGGAACTCATTATACCATTGGTTATGACACCGCTTTAAATACAGTGGTCGAAGCGATTGATAAAATTCGGGATACGGCCAGTTCTCATAACCGATTATTTTTTGTGGAAGTAATGGGCCGTGATGCCGGTTTCATTGCTTTAAATAGCGGTATTGGCGCAGGTGCTGAAGAGATTTTGATTCCTGAAGAAGATCTCGGCCTGGAACGACTGTTGGATTCATTGGAAAGAAGCCGTCGCGCTGGTAAAACATCCAGTATTGTGGTAGTTTCAGAAGGTGATAAAATTGGTAAAAATGTTTTTGAACTGGCGGAATACGTCAAAAAGAACTTGCCATATTATGACGCTCGTGTTACTGTTTTAGGACACATTCAGCGGGGTGGACGACCATCATGTTTTGATAGGGTTTTGGCCAGCCGACTATCGGTTAAAGCTGTTGAATTGTTATTAGACGGAAATAAAGACCTGATGGTGGGAATGGTGAATAACGAGATCGAATCCTGTAGTTTGGATAAAGCACTAAAAGGAAAACATACTATCAATAAAGACCTTCTTCGAATTTCTGAAATTTTATCTACTTAATGAAAACTATTGCAATCATTGCCCACGACGGTAAAAAGCCTGAAATGGTTCAGTTCCTCAATGAGAACCGGGAAATTCTTCATGCAAAGAACATCAATATTATCGCTACCGGTACAACTGGATCAAAAACTGAAGCGGCAGGTTATAAAGTAGAAAAACTTTTATCGGGCCCGCTGGGAGGCGATGCACAGATCGCAGCGAGGATTGCCGAAGGGAACGTACAAATGGTCATTTTCTTTCGAGATCCTCTGGACAAACATCCACATGAACCGGATATTTTCATGCTTATGAGATTGTGCGATGTACATAATGTACCACTGGCAACGAATCCCGCGACAGCCAAACTTTTAATAAAAGGCCTCTAGAATTTTACCGCGATAGCACTAATCTCCACATTTACAAACTTTGGAAGATTGGCAACTTCAACCGTTTCTCTTGCCGGAGCATTTTCAGAATCGAAATAACGGGAGTATACTTCGTTGATCTTTCCGAAGTTGTTCATATCACTAATAAAAATAGAAGTTTTTACAACATTCTCCAGACTTAGACCGGCCTCTGTAATAATTGCTTTAAGGTTTTCGAGTACCTGGAGTGTTTCAGTTTCCAGATCACCGGTTTTGAGATCTCCACTTTCTGGATCTAAAGCGATTTGTCCTGAAACATATAAGGTGTTGCCAGCAAAAATTGCCTGGTTGTAAGGCCCAATTGGAGCCGGTGCTTTAGAAGTATTGATGATTTTTTTCATAATTCTATAGTTGTCTGTCTCGGTCACGACGTTTTTCGTATTTGATGTCGCTAAGAGCGCTTGATTTAATTCTGATTAAAAAATTCCAGGATTTATAAGGTCCAAATGGTGTCCAGCTAAAGTTCATCACCCAACTATCCAAATCTCGAGAAAAACGAAGCTGGGTAGGAGTGAAGCCGCTATTCACAATATCGTAACCCGAACTATATCCAATTTGCCATTTAGGAGACAGTTCGACGTTCCCGCTAAACATGATTGAATGGGCTGATATATCATTCTGTCTACGGCTATTTGTATAATTCAATGAATAGGCCAGCCTGATATCCCAGGGAATATCGTAATTATACCAGTCATTTTCAGATTTCGCTTCTTTCTTTTCATTCCCATCAAAAGGATCCTCCTGGTTCATGTCATCGATACTTTTTCCGAAAAGATCATCGGGACGCCCCCCATTTCTGAATGTCTCATTATCCAGCTCATCCGTATTTTCCTGGGTGTCTCCTTCAAAATCCTTACTGGAAAAGGAATATCCAAAGTTGACACTACCATTAGTTAATCGAAATAAGCTTCCGCCATTTTCAATATTCAGTTTATCAATTCGGCGATTGTTATTATCCAAAGCATAAATATCGAGATTACCACCAAAATTGATATCCAGTTTATTCGCAATGATTGGCACAGATCCACGAAGGGATATAGGTGAAAGCCTTAAAGAATCACCTGCCAGGTTATAACTGGTACTTACGCTGAAGTTATTCAGCAATTTGATCTTCTTTGGTTCGGTGGCCGTACTATCCTTATCGCGCACCTTAGCTTCGATAGTGTTACTAATACTCAGGCCTAAAGAACTGGAAAAATTCCTTCCTGGGGCGCCGTATAAAGTCCCGTCAAACCTGGAATAGTCTACCAGCTCGATTTGATCTTCTATATTCTGAGCATTTAGATAATAGCGCTCGTAGGAATCGTAATACTGATCAAAACCAGGATTAATATTGTAGCTAATAGACGGACGCATCACGTGACGGATGGCCTGCACTTTTTTATCTTTTCCGAAGTCTTTTTGACCATAAAGCGTGGTCCCGATACTAGCGTTAAAATTGTAAGTACGATACGAATCAAATCCGTTAACAGTATCTCGAACCACCGCATTTTGAATGGTATCGAAAGACTGCTGGAAAGTTCTGGAAACCCAGGTCTCTTCATAACTCGCCCCTGTGCTAACGCTCAAATACTGGAACAGTTTAAAGTTGGTATTAACGGGGATTGAGTGCTGGGCCCCAAGTCTCGCATCCCTGAACATTTCAGGTTTAAAGAAAAGGGAATCGGTTGTTTGTATCTGGTTTTCTCCTCTTAAGGAATATTGAAAATTGATGTTTTCTATTAGTCCTTTTTTTGCGCCACCCTTTGGCGCAAGTGGGTAGATCCTGTCCATACTTAACTGAAGCGTTGGCAGGCTCATATTGATTTGCTGACTTTGAGTATTCTGGGTATGCCTGGCTGCTAAACTCAGATTTACACCCGGTGTTCCACTGAAAGTTTTACTATAAGAGACAGAAGAACTAAGCGTGTTATTCAGCCTGTTACCAATATTTGACTGATTAATAGACTCCCGGTAATACTCACTACTTCCCAGGTTAACCGATGCTGAAAAACGAGAACTTGGATTAGCCTTAGAATCTTGTGTATGCGACCATCTAATGTTATAACTGGACTGTTCACTAAAGTCTGGAAAACCACGCTGACTATTATATCGTTTCTCATAACGCAGACTCAAATTTCCGCGGAATTTATAGCGGAGTGCGTAATTAGATGCCAACTCAAAATTATAGGTTCCGTTTGTGTAATAACTACCCGTCGTAAGCAAATCTGCATAATCGCTGATGGCAAAATAATACCCTCCATTTTGAAGGTTATAGCCATACTGACTGTCACCAAAGGACGGAATGATAAATCCGGAAGTCTGCTCATCTGTCATGGGGAAATAACCAAATGGCAATCCAAGGGGAGTAGGAACATCAGCAATATACATGTTTACCAGTCCCGCAACGATCTTCTTATCCGGGACAAATTTGATCTTTCTGGCATAGAAATAATATTCCGGGTTATCCACATCTTCAGATGTAGTGAAGCGAACATTTTTCATAAAGTAAACCGAATCGTTCTCCCGTTTGGTAACTTCACCTTTTACGTTGAATTCAGCTTCCTGGGTTCTTGAATTGTAGACTAGTGCTCTTTCCGTGTCAAAATTAAACCGAAGCGAGTCCGGTTCAATGGTTCGTTGTGCCTGGGTGAAAACCGGCTTTTGCACGTAAGCATCGGTAGAATCTTTAATTCCGAAAGCATATACTTCGTTCGTCCTGTTGTCTATAATGATCAATCCCGCTTCCATCGTCATGTCGCCATAGATGACCTTGGCTTCATTATATAAGTACATGCGATCCTCAACCGGACTCAATCTCATATAATCCTTTGCGGAATAAGTTACTTTGTCAGTTAAAAACTGAGGCCTTTGTAACGTGTCTGTTTTGACGGAATCCTGTTGCTGAAGTTGATCCGCAATTTCATCTGAAGTAATTGCTGGGGCAATACTATCCTGTTCAGCCTCCACCGGAATCGACTCATTTCCTGTTTCCTGAGCCTTCGAAACTAGGGTAAAGAACAGCATAAAAACTAAGTAAAAAAGTGTATTCGGGATAGTTGTTTGCAATGCTTTAAGTGCTATTTTTGTCAGGGTTGGCTTGCTTTTTGCAAAACCAAAAGTACATATATTTTTTTAGCTGAGATTTCAAGCGAAGTAAAAAATGAGTGCAAAATATTTACCCCACTAAAGCGTTAGCCTTTTATGAGAACGAACTTACTTAAACTTTTCGTATTTCCCATATTCACATTCTTATCATTCCATTTTGTTGCAGCTGCAGAAATGCCTGCAAACTATGATCCATTTGTGGTTGTTCTTGATGCCGGTCACGGCGGAAAAGATCCCGGCAATATGGGTAATGGATATAAAGAAAAGGATATTGCCTTAAGCATCGTTCTTAAAATCGGGAAAGAGCTGGAGAAATATGATAACATAAAGGTGATTTACACCAGAGATAGCGATGTGTTTATTCCGCTTGAGAAGAGAGGCAAAATTGCTAACGAGGCTCATGCCGATCTTTTTGTTTCGGTGCATTGCAATTCTCATAGTTCGCAGGCAAAAGGAACGGAAACTTTTGTGCTGGGTATTCATCGAAATCCGACCAATTTTGAAGTTGCCAAAAAAGAGAACTCTGTAATTTATCTCGAGGATAATTATGAGGTGACATATGAAGGTTTCGATCCAAATTCGCCTGAATCTTTTATTGGTCTAACGATCATGCAGGAGGAATACCTTGATCAAAGCATCTTACTGGCAGATCTTGTTCAGAAAAGATTTACGAATGATCTTCATAAAGTGAACAGAGGCGTGAAACAGGCTGGACTTATTGTGTTGCATCAAACTTATATGCCCAGCGTTCTTGTAGAGACCGGTTTTTTGACTAATAATGAAGAAGGAGCGTATTTAAACAGTGGTTCCGGGCAGCAAAAAATGGCCAGTTCGATCACGCAGGCTATAATAGATTATAGTAAGGAGATCAACCTGAACGTTATTAGTGAAATTCAAAGTCATCACACCGAAGTTCCCACACCTGATTCTTCCGCTCCGACTTCAGAGATCTATAAAGACATTACTTTTAAAGTACAATTGGCTGCCGGATCAAAAAAACTTGATACCAAACCTTATAATTTTAAGGGTTTGACAAGTGTGGAACGAGAAAAAGAAGGCAAACTTTACAAATATTATTACGGTCAAACTTCCGATTATTTAAAAATACAGGAATTGCACCGAGAAGCAGTTAAAAAAGGATTTTCATCCAGTTACATCGTTGCATTCAAGAATAATCAAAAGATCACAGTTAATGAGGCGTTAAAATCTAAGCTCAATTAGAACTGCATGTCTATTTTTATTTCTAAATTTGTGCTGATCCTTTAAAAAACTTGCTTTTGAAATATTCCAGAGAGGTAAAAACTGCCGTGTTAGCTATTCTAGCGATAGTTATTTTGATTTTCGGTTACAGTTTTCTCAAAGGTAAAAACCTGCTAGATGACAGTCGTGTATTTTATGCGGTCTATGATGATGTGGAAGGACTTTCACCATCTTCTGAAGTTACCATCAATGGCCTTAAAGTAGGCCAGATAACCAAAATAGATTTCTTGGATCGTTCAGGTAAACTGGTCGTAACCTTTACCGTTAAGAACGACTTCGCTTTTTCTAAAAATAGTATTGCAGAAATTTACGGTGGTAATATTATTGGAGGAAAATCACTTGCCATCAAACCGGTTTATGACGAAAAATCACTGATGGCAGAATCTGGTGATACGCTTCCTGGTGGAAAGGAAGAGGGGATCATGGAGCTGGTGAACGATAGGTTGACGCCACTTCAGAAAAAACTTGAAAATACAATTACCAGTGCTGATTCCATGTTGACAGCGATTACTGAAATTCTTGATGATTCAACGAGAAACAACATTAGAGGAACTTTTAAAAACCTTGATGCAACCGTTTCATCGTTTAAGGTCACTGCAGACGAACTTCAGGGGATTGTAAAAGGTAATTCTGATAAATTGGACAGAACATTTACCAATCTGGATGAAATGTCTACCAATTTTAATAAGTTTTCAGATACGCTTTCTAACATGAATATCAAGCAGATCACTACCAATCTGGAAAATGTCGTAGCCGACTTTGAACAGATTTCAAGCGATTTGCAAAATGGAAAAGGAACTGCCGGGAAATTGCTGAATGATGATGGAGTGTATAATAACCTGGACCAGGCTACCAAACAGCTGGAGCAATTACTTCAAGACATCAAACTGAATCCTAAACGATACGTACATTTTTCTGTTTTCGGAAAAAATCCGGGACCCTACGAGGAACCGAAGGATTCTCTTAAATAACCAGCATGCAGATTATTGCTCAGATTTTATTTGTTATCTCTCTAATAGCAGGGATAGGATTCTTTGCCAGAAATATCAAACGTCTTATTCGTAATATCAAACTGGGAAGAGAAATCGACCGAAGTGATAATGGCGGTGAGCGTTTTGCTAAAATGGCAAGAATCGCATTTGGGCAGAGTAAAATGGTTCGCAAACCTATCGCTGGATTTCTTCACGTTATTGTCTATCTGGGATTTGTCATTATAAACATTGAAGTCCTGGAGATCATCATCGACGGGATTTTTGGAACGCATCGAATTTTTTCTTTTCTGGGTGGTTTCTACAATGTTTTAATTGCTTCTTTTGAAATCCTTGCTTTCCTAGTATATGTTGGAGTAGTCGTTTTCTGGATCAGGAGAAATGCTTTGAATATTTACCGTTTTCTTGGTCGCGAGTTAAAAGGCTGGCCAAAAGATGATGCCAATTATATCCTTTATTTTGAAATGGTATTGATGATCCTGTTCTTGACAATGAACGCGGCAGATCATCAGTTACAGTTAAATGGTGCCGATCATTATGCACTTGGAATGAGTATGGAAGCTGCCTTCCCAATCAGTAATTTCATTCTGCCAATTTTTGACGGGATGAGCAATGCTACTTTAATAATTATTGAAAGAACGGCATGGTGGTTACATATTTTGGGAATATTATTTTTCCTGAATTACTTATATTACTCCAAGCACTTGCACATTCTTCTTGCTTTCCCGAACGTTTATTATTCCAAATTAAAACCTAAAGGAGAATTCGATAATCTGGAAGCTGTAAAGAAGGAGGTGGAGCTAATGATGGATCCAAATGCCGATCCTTTTGCAGCACCTGCGGAAGGTGCCGAGGAAGAAGAGCCAGAGAAATTTGGAGCTTCCGATATTTTTGATCTAAATCAGGTCCAGCTTCTCAATTCTTATACCTGTACCGAATGTGGAAGGTGTACCGCAGAATGTCCGGCGAATCAGACCGGGAAGAAACTTTCGCCTAGAAAGATCATGATGGATACAAG
The DNA here is from genome assembly GCA_964220295.1 of Flavobacteriaceae bacterium. Lineage (GTDB taxonomy): Bacteria > Bacteroidota > Bacteroidia > Flavobacteriales > Flavobacteriaceae > Christiangramia. The sequence goes on from CAXPUM010000033.1 coordinate 44,605, forward strand.
AGACAGGGTAGAAGAAGTAGGTGAGATCATCAATAAAAATGGCAAGTTTGAAGATGACGGGAAGATGTTGCTGGATGATTATATTCTTAGAGAAGAACTTTGGGCGTGTACCACTTGTAATGCTTGCGTGGAAGCTTGTCCCGTTGGAATTGATCCATTATCTATTATTATAGATATGAGACGATATTTAATGATGGAGCAAAGTGCAGCACCACAGGAACTTGCTATAGCGATGACCAATATTGAAAATAATGGTGCACCGTGGCCTTATAACCAAATGGATCGTTTGAACTGGGCCGAAGAAAACAAATAGTAAAATTCAGTAAAATAAAATATTATGGCAGAAGCATTGAAAGTTCCAACCATGGCAGAATATATGGCAGAGGGTAAGTCACCTGAAGTCTTATTCTGGGTAGGTTGTGCCGGAAGTTTTGATGATCGCGCTAAAAGAATAACCAAAGCATTTGTGAAACTTCTTCAAAAAGCGAATGTCGATTTCGCCGTTCTTGGAACAGAAGAGAGTTGCACAGGCGATCCGGCTAAAAGGGCAGGTAATGAATTTCTTTTTCAGATGCAGGCCGCCACGAATATTGAAGTGCTGAATGGTTACGAGATCAAAAAGATCGTAACTGCCTGCCCGCATTGTTTTAACACGATCAAGAACGAATATCCTTCACTTGGCGGAAATTATGAAGTGATGCATCACACTCAATTTCTGAAATCACTTTTAAACGAAGGTCGTTTAAAAGTCGAAGGTGGAAAATTCAAAGGAAAAAAAATCACTTTTCATGACCCATGTTACCTTGGGCGTGCTAATAATGAATATGAAGCACCTCGCGATCTGCTAAGAAAACTGGAAGTTGAATTAGTAGAGATGAAAAAGTGTAAACGTAACGGACTTTGTTGCGGTGCCGGTGGAGCTCAAATGTTCAAAGAACCAGAGCCTGGAAATAAAGATGTGAATATTGCCAGGACTGAGCAGGCAATCGAAGTCAATCCTGAAATTATCGCTGCCGGTTGCCCATTCTGTAATACAATGATGACAGATGGTGTTAAAAATAAAGATAAAGAGGGAGATATTGCAGTGATGGATGTAGCCGAGATGATCGCCAGCGCCGATGATCTATAATAAAATTCAATAGTTAAAACACGGTACTATATTTGAGCTGATTACTAAATCAATTAAGTTTGTAGTAATTCAATATTAAGCACGCTAATGTTAGTACCATTTGAAAAGTTACCCGATTCTTCAAGAGTTTGGATATATCAGGCAAATCGTTCATTTACTGAAGAAGAAATTCAGGAAATTTCGCAGAAATTAGATGATTTTCTTGTTAAGTGGACCGTTCACGGTTCTCAGTTAGAAGCCGCCTACGAGATCAAATACAAGAGATTTATTACCATCGGTTTGAACCAGGAAGTCAATGCTGCTTCAGGATGCTCAATTGATGCTTCTGTTCAATTTATTCAGAAACTGGAAAAAGAATACAATGTTGACTTATTAGATAAAATGAATGTTTCCTATAAGCAGGGAGAGTTCATTGCCTATAAGAGTTTAACTGATTTCAGAAAAATGGCGAAACAAAGAGCTGTTTCTTCGAATACGATCGTTTTTAATAATCTCGTAAATAATAAAGCTGAATACCTTACAGATTGGGAAGTTCCGGCATCGGAAAGCTGGCACAAACGTTTTATGAATTAATGAAGTTGAGAAAAGCCCCTAACTTTCTATTTTTTTTATTTCTTCTAACAGCATTTGCCTCTTTCGGGCAAACGATAGATCCATTGCGAACAGATGATGCTGAAGCCCAGCAAAAATGGGTAGACAGTATTTATAAAAATATGACGATCCAAGAAAAGATCGGTCAGCTTTATATGGCGAGTATCTGGTCTCAAAATGACCGGGAAGCCGATAGTGTTCGAAAATGGATAGATGAAAATCATATTGGTGGGCTGATCTTCTCCAAAGGAGGACCGGTAAAACAGGCTAAACTGACTAACGAGTTTCAGTCGAAAAGCAAAGTACCACTTCTAATTGGGATGGATGCTGAATGGGGCCTGGCTATGAGGTTGGATAGCACTTTTGCACTTCCGTGGAATATGACTCTGGGCGCAATCCAGGATAACGATCTCATTTACCAGGCAGGAGCTGCGATTTCGAGACATACTAAAAGACTTGGCGTTCATTTCAATTTTGCCCCTGTAGTAGATATTAATACCAATCCGAATAACCCGATTATAGGAAACCGCTCTTTTGGTGAAACCAAAGAAATCGTAACCGAAAAAGCGCTGGCTTTTATGAAAGGGATGCAAAGCCGGCAGGCTCTTAGTACCGCCAAGCATTTCCCAGGGCACGGAGATACCGAGTCTGATTCTCACAAAACCTTACCTACCATAAATTTTGATAGGAAGCGAATCGATTCATTAGAACTTTATCCCTATAAAAAACTCATTCCAAAGGGCCTGAACAGTATTATGGTTGCCCATTTAAACGTCCCGGCTTTAGAAGAAAGGAATGGACTGCCTGCATCTCTTTCCAAAGATATTATCACCGGAATTCTGAAGAAAAATATGGGATTTAATGGCCTCATATTTACTGATGCTCTAGACATGAAAGGGGTTTCTCGTGGAAATGAGCCTGGCGAGGTAGACCTGAATGCTTTTTTGGCTGGAAACGATGTGCTGCTTATGAGCGAGAGCGTTTCCAAGGGAAGTAAAAACCTGATCGAAGCTTATAAAAATGGAATTATTACGGATGAGCGCCTGTCCCTTTCGGTAAAAAAAATACTGAAAGCTAAATATATGGCAGGGTTGGATAACTTTCAGCCTATCAAAACAGAAAATCTTTATAATGATCTTAATACCGTAAATGACGAAGTGCTGAATGAGCGGTTATTTGCCAATGCCGTGACACTTGTAAAAAATAACAAGGGCTCTGTTCCAATAAAGAAAATTGAGAAAGAAAAGATCGCTTATGTGAACTTCGGAAATGCCAGCGGAGATGTTTTTCTTCAGCAAATGAAGAAATATACTAAAGTTGATTGGGTAAAAGATGAAAGCCTTAACGGGCTGCTTGAAAAACTAAAAGCTTATGATTATGTAGTGATAGGCTATCATAAACCTGATAATAACCCGTGGACCTCTTATAAGTTATCAGATAAAGAACTGGTCTGGCTGCATGAGATAGCAAAAGAAAACAAAACGGTATTGGCGCTTTTCACCAAGCCATACGCATTACTAGACGTTAAGAGTTTTTCCAATCTTGAAGGGATTATTCTAGGATACCAAAATCATCCTATGGCTCAGCAAAAAGTGGCTCAGGTCCTTTTTGGAGCAATTGAGGCTAAAGGAAAATTGCCTGTAAGTATTGGCAGAGAATTTCCAGTTGGGACAGGTTTTCAGACCAAAAATATGAATCGGTTGGCTTACGGACTGCCGGAAAGCGTAGGATTGAATTCAGATAAGCTGAAAGAGATTGACAGCATCATGAAGAATGCGATCGATGATAAAATGACGCCCGGCGCCCAGATTCTGGTTGCTAAAAACGGGAAGGTGGTTTATCAGAAAAATTTTGGATATCAAACTTATGAAAAAGACCTTCCGGTAACCGATACCACCATATACGATTTGGCTTCCATGACAAAGATTCTGGCCACTTTGCCAATTATCATGCAATTGGACGAACAAGGGGCTTTGAGCTTCGATACCACAATAGGTGAAATGTTTCCAGGTTATCCCAATTCCAATAAAAAGAATATTCGCCTGCAGGATATGCTGATGCACTACGCACGTCTTTCACCATGGATTCCTTTCTATATTTCAACTATGGACAGGAAAACGAATAAGTTACTGCCCACATATTATCATGAAACGCTTTCTTCAGATTTTAATACTCAGGTTGCCAATAATATGTTTATCCGGAAAGATATTGGCGATACGATCGTGAAAACGATTATGGAAAGCAGCCTGAGACCTAGGAAAGAATATTTATATAGTGATCTTCCGTATTATTTGATGAAATACTACCTAGAAAAGTATTACGGGAGTAACCTCCAAACCATAACGCAGCAGAAGGTATATAAAAGACTCGGCGCAAACTATACCGGCTATTTGCCGTTAACCAGGTTTGATACTTTGCAAATTGCACCGACAGAAGATGATAAGTTATGGAGACACCAACAAATTAGAGGTTTTGTTCATGACCAGGGAGCAGCGATGCAGGGCGGTATAGGAGGTCACGCGGGACTTTTTAGCAATGCAAACGATGTGGCTAAGATCATGCAGATGTACCTGAATGGAGGTGATTACGGGGGCGAAAAGATTCTGAATAAGTCCACCATTGAAAAATACAACAAGTGTTATTATTGTAATCAAAATGTAAGGCGAGGAGTAGGCTTCGACAAACCACAACTCGGAAAGGCCGGTCCAACCTGTAACTGCGTTTCTGAAAGCAGCTTTGGGCATTCAGGATTTACAGGAACTTTTACATGGGCCGACCCTGAAGAAAATTTAGTTTACGTATTTTTATCTAACCGAGTCTATCCAGACTCCAATAATAGAAAGCTCATTCGCGAGGATATACGTTCTAATATCCAGAAAGTGATTTATGAAGCTATAGATTTTTAAAGAATGAAAATAGCCATTGTATGTTATCCTACGTTTGGTGGGAGTGGAGTAGTAGCAACCGAACTAGGTTTAGCGCTATCTCGTCGTGGTCACGAAGTACATTTTATAACTTATAAACAACCGGTTCGATTAGAGCAGTTATCAGGAAACATTCATTTTCATGAAGTGAATGTACCGGAATATCCTTTATTTCATTATCAACCATATGAGCTCGCATTAAGTAGTAAGCTGGTGAATGTGGTACGTCATTACGGTATCGAGGTATTGCATGTTCACTATGCCATTCCCCACGCTTATGCTGGTTATATGGCTAAAAAAATGTTGGAAGAGGAAGGGATTTCTTTGCCTATGGTAACGACCCTTCATGGAACAGATATCACCCTGGTAGGAAATCATCCATTTTACAAACCAGCAGTACGTTTCAGTATTAATAACAGCGATTTTGTGACCTCTGTTTCTGAAAACCTGAAGAAAGATACTTTGAAGTTTTTCGATATCAGGAAAGAAATAGAAGTAATCCCGAATTTTATAGATGTTTCAAAATACAAACAGAAATCTTTCACTGATTGCCAGCGGGAATTAATGGCTTATGATGATGAACACATTATTACCCACATCAGTAATTTCAGAAAAGTGAAACGCATCAAAGATGTGGTCAAGATCTTTTACCGTATTCAGCTGAAAAAGAAGGCAAGATTGATGATGGTTGGAGAAGGCCCGGAACGAAAGAAAGCTATACGTCTCGTCAAAGAACTGGGCATTCAGGATCGTGTTATTTTTCTGGGAGAAAGTAATGAGATTGATAAGATACTTTGCTTTTCAGATCTCTTTTTATTGCCTTCGGAAACCGAAAGTTTTGGATTAGCTGCGCTTGAAGCAATGGTTAATTCAGTTCCTGTAATTTCTTCTAATTCAGGTGGTTTACCTGAAGTTAATATTAATGGAAGAAGTGGGTTTCTGCATGAAGTTGGAGATGTAAAGTCCATGGCTGCCAGTGCACTGAAAATCTTAGAGAATCGACAAACTCTGGATCAGTTTAAAAAGCAGGCCCGAGAAGTCGCCGAGAAATTTGATATTCATCAAATCGTGCCATTATATGAAGATCTTTATCAGAAAGCTCTGGTAACAGCATAAAAAAAGGTGAAGTTTTTACTTCACCTTTTTAATTTAGGTTTTATGCTCTTAGAACTGGTATCTTATACCTAAAGCAATATCTGGACTAAAATTATCGTGATCTACATAATCTGAAAACCCAATTTCTGGTCTAAAATCTAACGATAATAGTAATGGGAAATCAAAATTATATTCAATTCCTACGTCACCAGCCACTAAAGCAAATAGCCCGTCATTTCTTCGATCTTGGAATTCATCATGACGATTATCATCATAATTCCCAAGACCTGCACCAGCACCAACGTACCAGTTAAATCCACCATCAATATTCCAAACCCACTGGTATAAACCAACAAGTTTAATGGCATCATAATGACTGTCATTTCTCCAGCCTAGATCAAATTCCAGGCGATTATTGTCAGGTCCTACAGCGCGTTGGTAGGAGATCTCGGCACCATAACCATTTCCGCCACCCACTCTGAGACCCAGAGCGTTGTCAGAAATTTGCTGTGCGTTTGCATTATTAAATACCACAGCTCCAAAAACAAAAGCTGCCAATAGAACTAGTTTTCTCATTTGATTGAATTTTTTGATTAGCAAATGTAGATTGAATAACGCTATGAAAACGTTGATTCTAGCAAATCTATTGTTAATATTAATTAAAGAATTGTTAAGCAGACTTCCGGAAATCTGCTAAATTTGGTTGTATGAAGCAGAATTTACAATCCCTTGGAAAGCGTCTGAAAGGAGAGTTTCACACCGATCTTCTTCGTAAATCTATTTATGCAACAGATGCTTCGGTATACCGCGAAATTCCGGAGGCTGTTTGTTACCCCAAGGATGAAAACGATATTCAGCTATTAATTGAATTTGCTTCAGAAAATAATATCACGCTCATTCCCAGAACCGCCGGGACTTCCCTTGCGGGGCAATGTACCGGCAGCGGTATCGTAGTTGATGTTTCTCGGCATTTCACCGATGTGATCAAGGTAGATACAAAATTGAATCAGGTGAAATTGCAACCAGGAGTGATCAGGGATGATCTGAACAGGCTTTTGAAAAAGCACCAGCTTTTTTTTGGACCTAATACTTCAACTTCCAATCGCTGTATGGTTGGAGGAATGGTTGGAAATAATTCAAGCGGGACTACATCTATCAAATATGGAACAACACGTGATAAAACAGTTTCCCTGAAGGGGTTCTTAAGTGATGGTTCTAAAGTTGAATTTGGTCAGATTTCCAAAGAGCAATTTCAGCAAAAGTTGAAACAACAGGACCTGGAAGGCCAAATTTATCGAAAACTTGATGAAATCTTATCTGATCCTGTTAACCAGGAATCTATAAAAAAAGAATTTCCTCCAAGAACACTGCATCGCCGAAATACGGGTTATGCTATAGATGAGCTGCTGTACAATGAAGTTTTTTCAGAAGATTTTGATCATTTCAATATTTGTAAATTAATAGCCGGCAGTGAGGGAACCCTTCTTTTTATTACAGAAATCACCTTACAATTAGACCCTTTGCCGCCAGATTACTCGGCAATGGTCGCCACACATTACAGTAGCATTAATGATTGTATGCAGGATGTTGTTCCGGCAATGACCCATCCGTTGTACACTTGTGAAATGATGGACAAGGTCATTCTGGATTGTACCAAGCAAAATCTTAAATATCGCGAAAATCGCTTTTTCATTCAGGGTGATCCAGAAGCTATTTTAATGCTAGAGTTGAGAGCTGATACCGAGGTTGAACTTCAAAAAAAAGTGGAGAAACTTCAGCACACTATTCAGGATTCGGGTATTTCGTATGCTGCCCCGGTCCTGTATGGTGATGAAATTGAAATGGCTCTTGAACTTCGGAAGGCAGGACTTGGTCTTTTAGGGAATATTGTTGGTGATAAAAAAGCCGTAGCCTGTATTGAAGATACAGCGGTCGCCTTACCTGTTTTAGCCGATTATATTTCGGAATTCAGTGAGATCATGCAGAAATATGATCAGCGAGCGGTTTATTATGCCCATGCCGGTGCCGGGGAACTGCATTTAAGACCAATCCTGGATCTGAAAAAGTCAGAAGAAGTGGCGCTTTTCCGTAAGATCACAGAAGATGTTGCTGATCTGGTCAAAAAATACAATGGTTCGCTTAGCGGGGAACATGGTGATGGTAGATTGCGAGCTGAATTTATTGAAAAAATGATCGGTTCTCACAATTACCAATTGATCAAGGAGGTTAAGCTAAGTTTTGATCCCAGGAATATTTTTAATGCCGGAAAAATTGTGAATGCTGATGCCATGGATACATTCCTGCGTTATCAGCCAGATCGTAAAGAACCGGAGATCAGTACAATAATGGATTTCTCAGATTCTGAAGGAGTTTTGCGTCTTGCTGAGAAATGTAATGGGAGTGGGGATTGCAGAAAATCTGTAGAAGCCGGCGGGACCATGTGTCCCAGCTATCGTGCAACAAAAGATGAGAAAGATACCACCCGTGCACGAGCCAATGCATTAAGGGAATTTCTCACGAATTCTAATAAACCGAATAAATTTGATCATCAAGAATTAAAAGAAGTACTGGATCTTTGTATTAGTTGTAAAGGCTGTAAGAGAGAATGTCCCTCGAACGTGGATATGGCCGCGCTAAAAGCCGAATTTCAATACCAGTATCACCAGACTCACAAGCCGAGTTTTCGGGATAAATCTTTTGCAAATATTTCAAGCTACAACGCGAAAGCCGCAAAATTCCCGAAAATTTCAAGGTTTCTTTTTTCCAATGAATTTACATCGGGAGTTGCAAAAAAGATGATGGGTGTTGCTCCTCAAAGAAATCTACCCAAAGTTGGGAAACAAACTTTATTAAATTATTACCAGAAAAATAAAGAGAGCCTGAAAGTTGAAAAACCAGTCAAAACGGTTTATTTATTCAATGATGAATTCACTAATTTTCTGGATGTTTCGGTAGGTAGAGATACCCTCAACCTTCTTTCAAAACTGAAATATCAGGTAGAAATTATAGATCATCCCGAGAGTGGTAGAAGTTTTCTTTCCAAAGGTTTTTTAAAAGAGGCAAAAGAGCTGGCAAATAAGAACGTGACGATTTTCAAAGACCTGGTTAGTTCCGAAAAACCGCTGATAGGAATCGAACCTTCTGCTATTTTGAGTTTCAGGGATGAATACCTGAGACTGGCAGATGATCAGGAGGCTGCCCAGAAGCTGGCGAATAACAGCTTTATTATTGAAGAATTTCTTAAAATGGAAATTGCAGCCGGGAATATCAAAAAAGAGCAATTCACCAAAAAGAAAGCGGAAATCAAAATCCATGGACATTGTCATCAAAAGGCACTTTCCAACGTCTCAAGAACTTTCGATGTACTCAACCTTCCTCAGAATTATAAAGTGACCATCATTCCTTCAGGTTGCTGCGGTATGGCCGGTTCCTTCGGCTATGAAAAAGAGCATTACGAGATAAGTATGCGAATTGGCGAGAATTCGCTTTTTCCTGCTGTTCGGAAAGCGGCGAAAAACGTGATCATTTCAGCCAATGGCACAAGTTGCAGACATCAGATTTTTGATGGTACCGGGAGGAAAGCCCAACACCCTGTAAGTATTCTGAAAAAAGCATTGTTATAATTATTCGTTAATTTCGGTTGAGAGCAAGCCCAGCCGTGACTTTATTTATACTTTTAATTATGCAATAAATAAATCCTGCTTGTGCATGACATCTAAAGATCTTCAAATTTCTGAATTGGAAAAAGAACTTGCTGAAGCAAGGTTGAAGATCGAACATCTTGAAAAAAAATGTGATAAAGCTGAAACCGCTGAGAAGAAGCTTTTCCACGAAATTTACCAGTATAAAGAGCTGATTCATTCTTCTACCGCATTGATCACGTTATTGCTGGGTCCTGACTTCATCATTGATTTTGCTAACGATTCCATCAAAAAAGTCTGGGGAAAGGGAGATCAGGTTACAGGTAGGCCGTTACTGGAAGTTTTGCCTGAATTAAAAGGGGCTGAAATTGAACAATATCTCAATTTTGTATACAATACCGGTGAAATCTATGAAGCTTTTGAAGAACCTGTAGAGCATGTTATTGAGGGAAAGAAGGTTCTCTATTATTTCGATTTTGTTTATCAGCCACAGTATGACCTTAATGGTGAGCTTATCGGCATTGGAGTTTTCGCCCAGGATGTTACCGAGCGAGCAAAGATGAATAAGACGATCAAAAAGAATGAAAAGGAATTCAGGGAATTGATTGATCTGGTGCCACAAAAAATTGGAGTCGCAGAGGGTAAAGGCCGCACTGTATTTTTCAACAAGGCCTGGATGGATTATACAGGCCAGGAAAAACTCAATCTTTCTAAGTTTGACTGGGTCGAATTGATACATCCCGATCAAAAGGAAAAGGTCGATGATATCATTCATAATAAACTGAATGACGCAAAATATTTTGAAACCGAATTGAGATTCCGGAATAAAAAGGGCGATTACAACTGGCATCTTTGCCAGGTCGTTCCGGTAATAGATGATAAAGGTTCCGTAACATCCTGGATAAGTTCAAGTACCGAAATCCAGAAGATGAAGGAGGAAGAAGAAAAAAACGAAGCTTTTCTTAGACTTGTGAGCCATGAATTGAAGACACCGGTAACTTCCATTAAAGGATATATTCAGTTGATACAGGGCATTCTCAAACGAGAAAACGAGGAAAGTTCCATTAGCCCGTTTTTAAAAAGAGTTGAAGACCAGGTGGAACGTTTGATTCTACTGATTTCTGAAATGCTGGATCTGGCGCGCATCGAGCAAAATGAAATGGAACTAAGCAAAACTGAATTCGATTTAAACAAGCTGGTTGAGGAGGTAGTTGAGGATATTTGCTACACAAATCAGGAGGCCATGATCCAAATAAGCCATATCGATGATCTGAAAGTCTGTGCAGATCGCCAACGAATTGAGCAGGTAATTGTTAATTTTCTGACCAACGCGATCAAGTATTCTCCAGATGATAAACATATAGGAATCAGCATAGAGAAAATGGATGATAACTTTGCAGTCGTTAATGTAAAAGACTTAGGGTTAGGAATTTCCAAGAAAGACCTTCAAAATATTTTCCGAAGATTTTACAGGGTTGAAGGTAAGAACCAGGATACGTATTCCGGTTTTGGAATCGGTCTCTATTTATCAAATGAAATTATTGAACGCCACCGTGGCAAAATATTTGTAAAAAGTAAAATAGGTAAAGGTTCTGAATTTACCTTTACATTACCACTTAACCAACAATAAAATTATGGCGAAGATATTAATCGTTGATGATGATCAAACTATAGGGTTAATGCTGAAGGATATTCTTGAGTTCAATAATCACGAAGTCATGGTTTCTCAGGAGCCGCGAAAAACCAAGGAAAATCTTTTAGAGTATCAACCAGATCTTATCCTCCTGGATAAACTGATCTCTGGCGTTGATGGAACAGACGTGTGCGCTGATCTAAAGCGCGATGAGCGTTTCGCAGGAATTCCAATTATTATGATGTCTGCTTTGCACAACATCAGCAAGATTTGCAAAGATGCGGGGGCAACCGAGTTTCTAGCGAAACCTTTTGATATGAGTACGCTTACCGAATTGATTGATAAAGTGCTTGCAGCGAATCCTAAGGTTTAGATTTCCCTAAGATAGTAATCGCTGAAATAGTATCATTATCGGAAGATTTTTCGTTATCCTGAAGAAATTCTAATTGGTGATGGTAAACCCGCCATTTTTTATTGGAATATTCCAACGCCGTTAAATTTTCTATCCAGTCACCAGAATTCAGGTAGAGACAGGTATCATTCTTTACGACTTTTCTCACCATTTTAGGCTGATGTATGTGGCCGCAGATCACATATTTGTAACCTTGTTCTATCGCCAGCTCTGTTGCCGTTTTTTCAAAATCTGAAATAAATTTCACTGCTGATTTTACGCTGTTCTTGATTCTTTTTGAAAGCGAATATTTTTTATGCCCGGTGTGAACCAAAATCCAATTAAGAAGTCTGTTAATCAAAATAAGAAAATCATATCCCCAGCCACCAAGTTTGGCAATCCATTTGGCATTGGTAACCGAAACATCAAAAACATCTCCGTGGAAAAACCAGGCCTTTTTACCATCCAATTCTAAAACCAGTTTATCCACGATCTTAAAATTGCCAAGATTTGTTTCACTGAATTTCCGAAGCATTTCATCGTGGTTCCCAGTGATATAAATCACTTCAATCCCTTTTGCGTTAAGATCGATGATTTTTTTGATCACTTCCAGGTGGGCTTTGGGGAAATAACTTTTTCGGAATTGCCAAATATCAATAATATCACCGTTTAGGATAAGTTTTTTAGGCTGAATACTGTTTAGATATTCAAGTAGTTCCTTCGCATGACAGCCTAAAGTTCCTAGGTGAACATCAGATATTACTGCGATTTCTGGTTTTCTTTTTTTCAGCAAGAATGAAGTTTATTCAAAATTGCCATTCTCTCTCCAAATAGGTTTTACTGAATATTTAAGGATTAATTACGTGATTATTAAATCGAAAGCAGTTTGTAAGCCTAACATTAAGTCATTTTCCATTTTTAAATATTACCTTAAAAAATTACATTTGTTCAAAATCCTTCAAATGCCCGGGAATTCCTTCGGAAAAATTTTTAGACTTACCACATTCGGCGAATCGCACGGAATTGCTATAGGTGGAATAATAGATGGCTGCCCAGCCGGTCTTGAGATAGACCTTGATAAAGTTCAAATAGACCTTGACAGGCGAAAGCCCGGTCAATCGGCTATAGTGACGCAGCGTAAAGAACCGGATACAGTTGAATTTCTATCTGGTATATTCGAAGGAAAAACCACCGGTACTCCAATTGGTTTTAAAATTCAGAATGCCAACCAGAAGTCTAAAGATTATTCGCATATAAAAGACACGTATCGTCCCTCTCATGCCGATTATACCTATGATGAAAAGTACGGTGTACGCGATTATAGGGGCGGCGGAAGATCTTCTGCAAGGGAAACCGCATCCAGAGTGGTTGCGGGAAGTATTGCCAAGCAATTATTGAAAGATGTAAAGATTACCGCTTTTGTGACTTCAGTAGGTAATATGGAGCTAAAAAAACCAATTTCAGAATTAGATTTTTCAGAAATTGAAAAAAATCCTGTTCGTTGCCCGGATGCTGAAATGGCTGCAAAGATGGAGCAGTTTATAAAAGAGATCCGCTCAGAAGGTGATACGGTTGGAGGAATTGTGGAGTGTGTGATCAGCAATGTTCCAAAAGGATTGGGTGAACCGGTTTTTGATAAATTGCATGCCGAATTGGGAAAAGCGATGCTTTCAATAAATGCTGTGAAAGGCTTTGAATATGGAAGTGGCTTTGCCGGAACAAAAATGCGAGGAAGCGAGCATAATGACCATTTTAATACCGATGGCACCACAAAAACTAACTTAAGTGGCGGTATTCAGGGAGGTATCTCCAACGGAATGGATATTTATTTTAAAGTAGCTTTCAAACCTGTTGCGACTTTAATGCAAAAACAGGAAACTATCAATAGCAAAGGAGAAGAAGTTGAAATGCAGGGGAAGGGTCGTCACGATCCGTGCGTTGTTCCAAGAGCAGTGCCCATTGTTGAAGCAATGGCGGCATTGGTTTTGGCCGATTATGTACTTCAAAATAAATCATCAAAAATCTAAATTTCAGAAACTGATATATGAAAAAATTAGCGCTGCATTGGCAAATATTACTCGGTATGGCGGCTGGGGTCGTATTTGCATTAATACTGACCAATTTTAGCTGGGGACCAGATTTTGTAAGCGACTGGATCAAACCTTTCGGAAACATCTTCATTAATGCCCTAAAATTGATCGCGGTGCCTTTGATCCTGGCTTCCCTGATAAAAGGGATTTCAGACCTGAAAGATATTTCGAAACTCTCTAAAATGGGATTTCGTACAATCGCTACATATATCGCCACTACCGTTATTGCGGTGACCATTGGCCTGGTGCTGGTAAACGTAATCGGACCAGGAAGAACCATTAGCCAGGATACCAGGGAAGACCTGATAAGTAGTTACGAAGGAGATGCCTCTGTTAGGATCACTGATGCAGAAAAACAAAAGGATGCCGGGCCTTTACAGGCGCTGGAAGACCTTGTGCCCAGTAATATTTTTGGAGCAGCCAGCGATAATGGAAATATGCTTCAGGTAATATTCTTTGCCATTTTCTTCGGAATAGGACTGATCCTGATTCCAGAAGAAACGGGAAAACCGGTAAAAGAATTTTTTGATGGATTCAATGAAGTCATTCTGAAATTAATTGATCTGATAATGCTCACTGCGCCGTATGGTGTGTTTGCACTATTAGCGGCTTTGGTGGTCGAATCTCCAAGTACCGATCTTTTTGCTGCCTTGGCAATGTATGCCCTTACCGTCTTACTAGGATTGGCATTAATGATTGGTGTATACGTTCTTTTAGTATGGATTTTTACCGGAAACAAGCCATCTTTTTTCATCAACGGAATCGCTCCTGCACAACTACTGGCATTTTCAACCAGTTCGAGTGCCGCCACGCTTCCAGTAACTATGGAAAGGGTAGAGGAGCATATGGGAGTTCATAAAGAAGTTACCAGCTTTGTGCTGCCAATTGGCGCGACCATCAATATGGATGGAACCAGTTTGTACCAGGCAGTAGCGGCTGTTTTTATCGCACAGGCATTTGGTATGGATCTTAGTCTCGGGACTCAAATGGGTATCATAGCAACAGCTACTTTGGCTTCAATTGGTTCCGCAGCAGTTCCCGGAGCGGGAATGGTGATGCTGGTTATCGTGCTGGCCCAGGCAGGAATTCCGGAAGCCGGATTAGCTTTGATCTTTGCTGTAGACAGGCCTTTGGATATGTGCCGAACTACGGTGAATGTTACTGGAGATGCCGCTGTTTCATTAATGGTAGCGAAATCTGTTGATATGATGGGGCCTCCAAATGTAAAAGAATGGGATGATGATTATCACCCAGAATCTGACGAGGAAATTACACCAAAAGCTTAATTTTAATCTAGAAATTTCTTTTTTAATTCCGGCGAAGGGATCATGCATTGTTCCTTTTTGCCAAACCATTGATATCGATATTTACCAATAAGATCGTAAACAGGATCTCTGAGAAATTCAGGTAGATAAATAAACAGATGCAATGCTGAATAGCCTCCAGATAGGTCTTTCGCTATTTCCAGCGCCGCAGTAGATTTACGATAATAAGCGATACCAGGGTCAATCATAATAACCGATTCCAGGCTTTCAGGATCGATCCCACGTTCCTCCATCAATTTTTTTCCAAAATCACTTTGAAGTGAAGCGAACCGAAAAACATCTTTTTTATCATGCTTTATGATAAACTGTATGGCGCCGTTACAGAGATTGCAAACGCCATCAAACAGAACGATCTTTTTATTTTCGGGTAGTTGTTTCATTTTTTCTTGGCTGATTGTACCAGTTCTAGCTGGTCTAATGAAACAGACGTAGTAAACATCCCATAATTAACAATAGCTTTTCCTTTTTCAATACTATCAATAGAACCAACCGCTTTTCCATCTTCCAAGCGCACCCGATCACCTATTTTCAACTTGACTTTTGGCTTGTTGGCTTCCTGTTTCTTTTGAATTTCTTCTTTTTTCTTTTCTTCTTTTTTCTTTTCTCGGATTGGCTGAATTTCCTTTTGAGCTGTTTTTTTTATTTGTTGCTCTTTAGCTTTTTGCTTCTGCTGCTCTTTCTTGGATTCTTTCTTTCGCTTGGAATTTTCTATTTCAACAATTTTCAGCATTTCACCAATCAGCTCTCGCTTCTTTTTATCATTAAAATACTTTTTACTCAGATCATCCAGTTTTTGCCCAAGGTAAATAAGTCTTTGATTGGAATCATAAAGCGCCTGGTAATCTTCCAATTTTTGCTGAATCCTGGAATTGGTTTCTTCGAGCTTATCCTTTTGAGCCGCCGCTTTTTCTTCTTTTTGTTTCAGGGAATCGGTTGTTTTTCTCAATTCTGAACGTTCCTTCTGGAGTTTGGCGATACTTCTGTCAAACCTGATCTTTCCACGTTCCACTTTCTTTTTAGACCTGTTGATCAGGCTATATGGGATACCGTTTTTCTGGGCTACTTCAAAAGTAAAACTACTGCCGGCTTCCCCAACCTGTAGTTTAAAGATCGGTTCAAGAGAACGGTTATCAAACATCATGTTTGCGTTACTCATATTGGGTAACTCGTTAGCCAGTTTCTTCAGGTTAGCGTAGTGTGTGGTCAGGATTCCGTAAGAACCCTTTTCGTAAAAATCTTCCAGGAAGGTTTCAGCTAAAGCGCCACCAAGTTCAGGATCACTTCCTGTTCCGAATTCATCGATAAGAAACAATGTTTTATCATCACACTTCCGAAGAAAATAATTCATGTTTTTCAGCCTGTAACTGTAAGTACTCAGATGATTTTCAATCGACTGATTATCGCCGATATCGGTCAAAACCTTACTGAAAAGACACATCCTGCTGTATTCATGAACCGGAATCAACATCCCGCTCTGCAGCATTACCTGTAATAAACCAACAGTTTTAAGCGTAATACTTTTCCCGCCGGCATTTGGGCCGGAAATTACGATAATACGATTGTCAGGGCCTAGTTCTATAGTTTGCGGAAATGTTTTCTCACCTTTTTTCTTATTATTCAGGTATAACAATGGGTGGTAAGCTTCCTGTAGCTGAAGCTCTCTCGTTTTGCTCACTTTCGGCAAAACGCCGTTGATCTTTTCTGCAAATTTTGATTTAGCTGCTACCAGGTCAATATCACTCAGTAAATCCTGATATTCAATAAGCAGCTCACGGTGCGGCCGCATGTATTCGGTTAAAGCTTTCAGAATACGCTTAATTTCTTCTTTTTCCTCGTATTCCAGGTTGTTCAGCTCTCTTGTAAATTTATAGGTCGCCTCAGGCTGAATATAAACGATACTTCCAGTTTTGGAATTGCCCATAATTCCGCCTTTAATTTTTCGGCGATACATGGCTTTTACCGCTAACACGCGAACATTTTCCACGACACTTTCCCTGATATCATCTAAATATCCGTAGGAATTATACGTTGATAAAGCCGAGTTAAAACTTGAATTGATCTGTCCTTTTATCGAATTAATGCTTCTGCGCAGATCTTTTAAAAGGGGAGAGGCGTCGTCTTTCATTTCTCCAAAACGATCGATCACCGCATTGACCTCGTCTGGAATCGTGGTGTCATAATCGATATGAGAAACAGTTTCTGAAAGGGCCGGATAGATCTCCTGGTATTTTCTGAAATATTTTAAATGCGAGTTAACCGTTTCGGCAAGTGATGCTATTTTTCTAAAGCCACCAATTTCAATGACCGATTCCTCGATTTTTAGCATTTTGATCTCCTGCTGAATGGAGTCAAAACCATGATTTGGAATGGGTTTTTCCTGGTGTTTGGAACCTAGATATTCATTGGTTTGATTTAAACCGAAAATGGTTTTTGAATAATTTGGATAAGGCGTTATTTCTAAAGCCTTTTCTTTTCCCATACCCGTAAGGCACAGCTCACCAACGTGTTGCCTGATTGCAGGAAATTCCAGATCGTCAAGACTTCTTGAACTAATTTTAATCATATCAATTTTTCCCTACTTTTGAGGACTCGCAAAGTTACTCAATTCTCATGAACGTAAGAATAGACCCAAGCTGGAAAAAGGAGCTCAATTCTGAATTTGACAAGGATTACTTCCAAAATTTAATCGATTTCGTTAAAGAAGAATATTCTAATTATAAAGTCTTTCCTCCAGGCAAGGAAATTTTCGCTGCATTCGATCATTCCACATTTCAGGATACCAGGGTGGTTATTCTTGGACAGGATCCTTATCACGGACCGGGACAGGCGAACGGTTTGTGTTTTTCAGTTCATGACGGGATAGCATTTCCCCCATCACTGGTAAATATTTTCAAGGAAATTGAAAGTGATCTGGGAAAACCTTTACCAAAAACAGGGAATTTGGAAAGATGGGCAGATCAGGGTGTTCTATTGCTGAATGCTACGCTTACCGTTCGCGCTCACCAGGCAGGATCACATCAGAATAAAGGTTGGGAGCAATTCACTGACGAGGTGATTAAAATTGTTTCCGAAGAAAAAGAAAACGTGGTTTTTATGCTTTGGGGTGGATATGCAAAAAAGAAATCTAAACTGATAGACAATTCCAAACACCTGATTCTAACAAGCGGTCATCCTTCACCGTTGAGTGCTAATAGAGGATATTGGTTTGGAAATAAACATTTCAGTAAGGCGAATGAGTACTTAGATGATCATGGCAAAAAGCCCATCAGTTGGTGATAACTTCAAATTCTAAAGTATTTATAAATAAAAAGCCGACCCTAGAAAAGTCGGCTTTTGTATCTAAGATTGGTTTTGTGTTTAAAATCTATATCCAAGATTCACCATCACTTGTCCAACTATGGTTGGGGAACTGTCATTCAGAAGGTTTCTTCCAATTCCGGCGCTAAAATCGGCTTTAAAACCTCCAGAGGAAACCAGTTTACCTCCAATACCAAACCCAAGTGCAAAGTCAGTATAACTTTCATCCTTTTCCATAGACATATTATTTTCGTAATCGTAGTAATACTCATAATTTTTTCCAGAGCTGATCATGGAAAAAGCATGCACGTAAAAGCCTCTGGCATAATTGGAGCTAAAAAAATGTTTATATTTTCCAGTGATTGCGAAATCCCTAACAAAGTCCTCATTAATCTCATCGCTCAACTGGAACCATAATTCTGTGCTCCAGCTCGAGTCTTCGTTGATATTCCGCTCGTAACTAAGATCGAGTGCTCCTATGGCAATAAGTGATAGCCCGTTAATGCTTAATTCGTTCTTTCCTAAATTTTCATTTTGAAGTAAACCCGTTTCTTCATTCCGTTTTCCATCTTCATCCTCCTGTTGGGATTGAGCATGAAAACAAAAAATGATGAGGAAGAGTGGTAATAGTAATTTTTTCACGATAGACGTTTTTTGATTTGGCACCAAAAATAGAATTATTCCAATCAAATGCTACCGTTTAGGTCTAAAAAAAGTGGAGTAATTTATCTCTTGAAACCTTCTGATCTACAAGCCCCAGATTAAATAGTTGATTTACAACATTTTCAATCTCTTCATCTGAAATTTGTTCCTGGCTCCATCTCGTGAGATCTAACCATTTCCTGATGTCTTCTAATTTTTGTTCATAGCGTTCTGCCAATAACTCATCAACCTTGGGTTTCAATTTGAAATCAGCAGTTTCAGTGTTAATCACCTGTAGCATTTTCTGAAGTGCTTCTGGTTTTTCTTTAATAGCTTTCTCTGAAGCAGCGATAACAAAACATGGCCATGGAGTAGGGCAGTCGGCAATCAAACGAAAGGCTTTATTATCTACCAGCGGTTTGGTGGTGAAATGTTCCCACATAAAATATTGGGCTTCATCATTTTTCAATGCTTGGACGGCTCCATCTAAATTATTGATGACTTCAAATTTCAAATCATCTGTATTCCAGTCATGATATTGGGCGTTGACATAAGCCATCAAGTGACTTCCGCTTCCAAACCTGCTTATGGCAGCTTTAGTGCCTTTTAGATCCTGAATGTCATGGTATTTAGAGTTGCAGGCAACGTGTATGCCCCAAATGAGCGGACTACCAATATAATTCTGAATAATCCTGGAAGGATTGCCGCTAATGATGTCCTTGGTTATACCTTCTGTAAGTATGATGGCTACATCTACCTCGTCATTTCTAAGGGCTTGACACATGGCACCAGTACCTTCCGGAGTCTCATGCCAGGTGACCTGCACACCATTTTTTTCAAATAAACCATTTTCCATACAAATATGCCATGGTAGGTTGAAATGTTCAGGAACACCTGCTACGCGTATCTTTTTCATTTTGAGTGTCTTTCTTTCAGGTAATTATAGATTTCATATTGAGATCTAATTTTTCTTTCACCTTTTTTACGTTCTACATAGTGATTACTTTCTTCAGCATCCTGAATTCGGGCTTTGACATTATCATTCAGCTGAATCAATAAAATATCTTTGAATTCCTGCCTGATCTCTTCATCAAAAATAGGAGATATCACCTCGATCCTTCGATTCAGGTTACGATCCATCCAGTCAGCGCTTCCGTAGAACATTAATTCATCTCCTCCATTTTCGAAAATATAGATGCGTCCATGCTCCAGAAAACGATCTACAATACTGGTGATATAAATATTTTCGCTCAGGCCTTTCACTCCCGGTATCAAGCTGGTAAAACCACGAATTAACATCCTGATCTCCACACCGGCCTGACTCGCCTTATATAAAAGATCGATCATCTCTTCGTCTTCCAGGCTATTCATTTTTGCAATGATCCTGGCTTTTTTACCTTCACGGGCATTTTCGATCTCATTGTAGATCATCTTAGTGAATTCCTGCCTTGTAGAAAATGGAGAAATCAATAAGTTTTTTTCCCGCGGAATAATAAGCTCTCCTTCCAAGACTTTAAACAAGCGATCTAATTCTTTAGTGATGTATTTATTGGCTGTGAAAATAGCGTGATCGCAATAAATTTTTGAAGTTTCCGCATTGAAATTACCGGTCCCGATGTAGGCATATCTTTCAGTTTCATCACCTTCCTGCCTGCAAACCAGCATAATTTTAGAGTGCACCTTAACCTTAGGATAACTGTAAATTACGTGTGCACCTTTTTCTTCAAATTTCCGACCCCAGGTAATATTATTCTTTTCATCAAAACGAGCTTTTGCCTCTACGAAAACGGTAACATTTTTTCCATTTTCCAATGCTTTCATAAGAGAAGAAGTGAGCTGCGATTCATCTGCTACTCGATATAGCGAAATTTTAATATCGGTGACCTGCTCATCGTTGGCAGCCTGTTCCAGGAATTTCTCCAAATATGCAAAAGACATGTAGGGGAAGTGGATGGAACGATCTTTTTCAGCTATCGTTTTAAAATAGTCCTCACTTTTTTCGAAATCTTTATGATGTAGAGGAGGCAGTTTCTTGAAATGTAAATCTGGATTATCAGTTGGATCAGGGAATGACATAAAATCCTTAAAATTGTGATATTTGCCACCAGGCATCATATCAATTTTTCCAAGATTCAATAACTTTCGTATTTTCTTCTGAATCTCTTTCGGCATGGAGGCATCGTATAACAAACGGGTTGGTTGCCCATCTGTTCGCTGTTTCAAGGATTCGTAAATTTTCTCTGCAAGAACACCGCTATAAATATCATCTATGTAAAGTTCAGCATCTCGGGAAAGTTTGATCTCATAAATGCCGGTGATTTCCTCATCCGGGAATATTGTATGAAGCTCATGCCTGATGATCTCATCAAGATAAGTTATGTTGTGTTCATCTGCCCTATCATTGATCATCACAAACCTTCCGCAGTCATTAACCGGAATATTTACTACGGCAAGATGATTTTCCTTTTGAAAGGTGAGCAGGAAATAAAGAACTGAATTTTCGAGAAAAAGTTCGTTCTCTTTATCAAGATCCAACCTGATCGGCTTTAATTTTGATTTCACTTTGTTTTCAAAAAAAGAGGAAACAAACTCTTTCTGCTTACCATCGTAATGAGTAGCATCCAGAATATTAATACCATTTTCAGCAAGTTCAGGGATGATCTCTTCCTGGTAAACTTTGCCGAAGCGATTTTGCTGTTTTTTAACTTCAGCTATAATTTCTTTGGTAATTTTAGAAGGACGCAGCGCGAGTTTCTTTCGAATACTTTTTTTCACGCGTTTCATTTGACGTAATTGTGAAACTCTTACCCTAAAATATTCATCAAGGTTAGAAGAAAATATGGCCAGGAATTTCATCCTTTCATAGAGAGGATTTAATTTGTCCTCGGCCTCCTGAAGAACGCGTTCATTAAAACTTAACCAGTTAAGATCCCGGTGCCTGAACCGGTCTTCATTAGGTTGTTGCATAGATGATCAAATTGTTTAACCAAAAATACAAAGTACCACCTGCTTTGCTTATAATATATTGTTAAATGAAAACTTTAAGAAACTATGCGATCCAATGTATAGGCGATGAGATCGGCAGTTAGTTTTGAACCGTCTTTCGTGAATTCTCCTTTAGGCCTGTTGGCTAAAACGGCATTCATGGAAATGGCTTTATGACCTAAAAGTTTGGACATTCCATAAATGCCACTTGTTTCCATTTCAAGATTCGTAATTCGCTTTTCTTTAAATTGAAATTGCCCGATCTTTTCATTCATGGCTTCATCTGGAATACCGAGTCTTAAAATCCGTCCCTGAGGCCCGTAAAAACCGATATTAGTAGCAGTAAAGCCAGCTATTGTATCGTTTGAATGCATTTTTTCAAACAATTCGCTATTACCCTCAACCACGTATGGAAATGCCTTTTTTGAAGACCATCCGGTCTGCCTTATAAATTCATCGGAATAATCGTCTTTCAAAAATTCCTGCGCATTATAGAAATGCATGAGTCCGTCAAAACCCATTGCCAGTTCGCTCACCAAAAATGCATCTACCGGTATATCTTCCTGGATGGATCCTGTGGTCCCGATCCGGATAATATTTAAACTTTGCAGTTCTTCTTTTACAGTTCTTTTTTCAAAATCAATATTTACCAGGGCATCGAGTTCTGTAAAGGCAATATCGATATTATCAGTTCCCATTCCAGTTGACATCACCGTAATTCTTTCGCCATTAAATAGTCCAGTATGGATGTTGAATTCTCGCTTGTGTTTCTTTATTTCAATTTTGCTGAAATGGTCACTAATTTTTGGAACTCTTTCCGGATCACCCACTGTGATTACTGTTTTTGCCAGATCTTGCGGAAGTAAATTTAAATGATAGATCGATCCGTCTGAATTGAGGATCAGTTCAGAAGCTTGTATACTCATTTTATAATTTTAGTAAGCGATGGGATTCGGCATCGTAAAGGAAATCGAAAATTTGAGCTCCGCCATAATACTCTTCATTTTTCAAATCCCGGTAGAAGTTTTTCTTGGCATCAAAAGCCAGGCGGCCATTTTCTGTTAAAACAATACCTTCATCTGTTTGTTTATAAAAAATCTTCAATTTATCTAATAATCGCTGCATTTGAGAATCACTGTAGCCGTAATAACCCTGGTATTGAAGAGCATAACCCAAGAGGTGATTTTCATTCTTAATATCATGATTTTCGATAAGTTTCAATACATTTTTTTCCAGCGAATTAATACCGGAAACGCTACTTGGAAATCGCTCAATATGTGCCCTGATGCAACTGGAAAGGTATTCGAAATTGGAATTGGTCTTGATTTTGGGTTTCAATTTCATAGGATCATTGCCGCAATATAATTCCCAAACGAGATTGGCAATTTCTATATCATTTTCAGTAAGATCAATCCGATTATTAAAATGATTTTTTAATTCTGCTAAATTCAGGAGAGAAAGCGGTTTCATTTCTTTTTCACCTTTAAGTTTTTTGCTGCAAACCAGGGAAATTGGACATTTCTCCTTCTTTTCCGTAATAAAATTTATCGCAGCCAGCATATTGATGTGGCAGAATAAATCAAACTCAAACCATAGAACAATCTTATTGTAACCATTTGCTTTACGAAGCTTTTTAATTTCAGCTATAAAGCGATCTTCATAATTATCAGCAGAAATGTTATATGTATCTTTCAGAAATTTCTTCCGAAGATCAAAAAAATCGTCATTGATTTCCTGTTGGGTTGGACCTTCACAAAGCAATTCGCGCCAAACGATCATTTGCCCGGGAATATTAAGTTCCTGCATCTGTTCAGCAAGGCTATCGCCATTTACAATGTGTAGGGAATTTTCCATTATAAAAAATTAGCGCATTAGTACTTAACCACCAACACGCTTAACATTATATCCTTCATTTTTAAGAATCTGCATGATCTTTTCGCGATCATCTCCCTGGATAATGATCTCCCCATCTTTTGTTGAGCCACCAACACCACATTTCTTTTTCAAAGTCTTACCCAGAGCGATCAATTCTTCATCTGGACCTTCAAAACCTTTAATAATAGTCACGGTTTTTCCTCCACGCCCTTTGTTGCTGAAATGAGCTTCCAGTTGTTGGTCTTTGGGTTCCAGCGGTTCCTGATCGCCTTCGAGGTATTCGTTTTCATCAAAATCATCATTAGTTGAAAAAACAAAACCTCCAAGGTCCTCCAGTCCCATTTTTTTCTTAGCCATAAATTATTTTTTAGCCAGCCCTATCTCTACCAGGCGCTGATGTAAAAATTCTCCTGCCGTAATATCTTCGTATTGTTTTGGGTGATCTTCATCGATACATTCTTCTAAACAATCCAGTCTCATATCACTTCTAGGATGCATAAAAAAAGGAATAGAGTATCTAGGCTTATGCCATTCTTCTTTCGGTGGATTGATTACTCTGTGAATGGTAGAACGCAGTTTATTGTTTGTGTGTCTTTCAAGCATATCACCTACGTTAATCACCAATTCATCTTCCTGAGGGATTGCATCGATCCATTCTCCATCCTTTCTCAAGACCTGTAAGCCACCTGTAGAAGCTCCCATTAATAGGGTGATAAGATTGATATCTCCATGCTCACCTGCGCGAACAGCTCCTTTTGGCTCAGTTTCAATTGGCGGGTAATGAATAGGTCTTAATATGCTATTACCATTGCTGGCCCAGTGATCAAAATAATGCTCTTCAAGGCCTATATAGATCGCAAGCGCTCGAAGAACGTAAATTCCTGTTTTTTCGAGCATGCGATAAGCTTCCATACCAACGTGATTGAAATCTTTTAATTCTTTTACCTGAACGTTTTCCGGATATTCTTCAGTTAGATTTGCATCTTCTGAAGGCTCCTGTCCAAAATGCCAGAATTCTTTAAGATCTCCTTCTTTTTTACCTTTAGCATGTTCTTTTCCGAAAGAAATATAACCTCTTTGGCCGGCTAGACCTTCAATCTCATATTTTTGCTTCGTTTCTACCGGAAGGTCAAAAAAGGACTTTACCTCTTTATAAAGTTCTTCGACAAGTTCATCACTCAGAAAGTGGTTTTTTAAGGCTACAAAACCTATTTCTTCGTAGGCTTTTCCAATTTCGTTTACGAATTTTTCTTTGCGTTTAGGATCGTCTGAAAGAAAGTCTGCCAGATCCACGCTGGGAATATTATTCATTGCCATTTTAGCGGAATTTTAATTGTTGGTCAACACACAAATGTAAGGAAAATAAAGGTTTTTCGAAGCCGTTTATATTTTTCTTAGCATATATAAAATTGGTTACATTTGAATTACAAACCGTATTTTATGTTTCAAAATAAGACTGACGATATCGTTTTCGATTATAAATCTTACCAGATCTCCAATGCTGAAATGATCGCGCTGTTTCGGGCCATGTTGAAGCCCAGAATGATCGAGGAAAAAATGCTGATTTTATTACGACAGGGCAAAATTTCAAAATGGTTTAGCGGTATTGGCCAAGAGGCAATTTCAGTTGGTGTGACCAAAGCTTTAAAAAGTTCGGAATATATTCTGCCTATGCACCGAAACCTCGGCGTTTTCACCTCCCGGAATATTCCTCTGAAAAGGTTGTTTTCGCAATGGCAGGGCAAGGCTTCCGGTTTTACGAAGGGGCGGGACCGTAGCTTCCATTTTGGCACACAGGAATATAAAATCGTGGGGATGATCTCGCATTTGGGACCACAAATGGGCGTTGCCGATGGTATTGCCCTTGCACACAAAATTAAAGGTGAACAGAAAGTAACTGCAGTTTTCACCGGCGAAGGAGGAACGAGTGAAGGCGATTTTCATGAGGCACTAAATATTGCTTCAGTTTGGGACCTTCCGGTTCTATTCTGTATTGAGAATAATGGCTACGGACTTTCTACACCGACTTCAGAACAGTACCGGTGTGAACACCTCGCTCAACGTGGCGCCGGGTATGGCATGGAATCTCATATCTTAGATGGGAATAACATACTGGAAATTTTTTCAAAGGTTTCTGAAATTGCTGAGAGCGTAAGGCAAAATCCAAGACCAGTTCTATTGGAATTCAAAACTTTCCGTAGAAGGGGGCATGAAGAGGCAAGTGGTACCAAATATGTTCCCCAGGAATTGATGGATGAGTGGGAGGCTAAAGATCCGCTTGTGAATTTCAAAGATTTTCTGGTTTCCGAAAAAATTATTTCCGAAGAAGAAATCGATGCTATTGCGATGGAGATAGCTGCAGAAATAGAAGAAAATTTGCAATCAGCCTTTGCTGAAAAAACGGTCGAAGCTAACTTAACTACTGAGTTAGGTGATGTTTATCAAGATTTTAACTATCAGGATATTCGCCCTTCCATAAATAAAGAGGAAATTCGTTTTGTAGATGCTATTTCTCAATCCTTAAAACAATCTATGGATCGCCATGATAACCTTATTTTGATGGGTCAGGATATTGCAGAATATGGCGGAGTTTTTAAAATTACTGAGGGCTTGCTAGAACAATATGGTAAAAATCGAATTCGAAACACTCCTATATGCGAATCTGCAGTAGTTGGTGCAGGTATCGGTCTTTCTATTAGCGGGATGAAAGCCATGGTAGAAATGCAATTTGGAGACTTTGTGAGTTCCGGTTTCAATCCTATCGTAAATTACCTGGCAAAATTAAAATATCGCTGGAATCAGCAGGCAGATGTGGTGATCAGGATGCCGTGCGGCGCGGGCGTCGGCGCTGGTCCGTTTCATAGCCAGACTAATGAAGCTTGGTTTACCAAAGTTCCGGGATTAAAGATCGCTTATCCGGCTTTCCCATATGATGCCAAGGGTTTATTAAATACAGCCTTCAACGATCCAAACCCCGTTCTTTTCTTTGAGCACAAAGGGCTATATAGAAGTATTCGGCAGGAAGTTCCGAATGATTATTACACGTTGCCTTTTGGAAAAGCTTCCAGAATTAAAGAAGGTAGTAAGGTAAGTGTGATAACTTATGGTGCTGGGGTTCACTGGGCTTTAGATGCATTGAATGATATGGGAGAGGAGGGCATTGACCTGATCGATCTCAGAACTTTAGTACCTATAGATATGGAAATGATCTGTGAATCGGTTAGCAAAACCGGAAAGGCGTTGGTTTTAACCGAAGATTCTTTGTTTGGAAGTATGGCATCAGAAATAGCGGCTATTATTACTGAAAACTGTTTTGAAAAACTAGATGCACCGGTAATACGAGTAGGTAGTCTGGAGACGCCAATTCCATTTGCGGCCAACCTTGAGAAACAATATCTTCCAAGAGATCGCTTTAAAGAAAAGCTCGAATATTTAATAGAATATTAGTAATAATCAAATTTTTATAGGATTTCGTTAAGAATCTTTAACAGCGGTCTTGTTAAAGTAATAATAATCT
>CAXPUM010000034.1:0-50956 GCA_964220295.1 Flavobacteriaceae bacterium
CCCAATGAATCCGTTAGAATCATTAATTGATATTGGTTATTATAATGATCCTGATGTTTTACAACTTCAGAATCCCGAACAGGTCATGATTTATGACGTGATGATTTATGATATGACAGGGAAATTACTGATACGGTATCAAAATGTACCCTCAGATGAGGAAGTTAATATAAAGATGATGGATTTGCCGATAGGTACTTATATCATAAAATTATATTCCGAAAACGGTGAAATGAATAAGAAATTTATCATCAAAAGATAGGCAGAATAAATTCTGATTAGGCTTTAGCTGAATAAAATCAAGGGGCGCTGATCGTTTGATGCATTCCTAATGATGTTTCAACCAAAGTAATTTTCGGTAAAACTTACCCAATCGAGCATTTTATTTCAAGCCTGCTCCAATATTTTAAATTGAACCGATTTTTTAAGAATTTTATTAGAAATTGCTCATAATTACTGATTAAGTTTGAATTTTCTGTTCATTCCGAAATTATCAGTCAATGTTCAAAAGGTCATTTCTTCTAGGTTTCATATTAATTTTTGCTTTTTCCTGTACATCTGTAAAACCTAAATACCGGAAGGGTGAGCCAACTTCTAATTTTGGATATCCTGAAAATAAAAAAATCACCAAATCTTTTTACTTGCTGGGTGACGGGGGGTATTCTCCTGCTGGCGGCGCTTCAAAAGCATTAATCGCTTTTCAGGATTTCATGAAAGAGCAGGATGGACGAGGGAATTACGCTTTTTTCCTGGGTGATAATGTCTATCCAGATGGAATGCCGGTTGAAGGTGCTCCGGACAGAAAACAGGCTGAATATCGGCTTGATGTGCAACTAAAAGCATTAGAGAATTTCCAGGGAAAAGTCCTTTATATTCCGGGAAACCACGATTGGTATAGCGAACGCATCGCAGGTTTGGATCGCCAGGAACAATACCTCAAAAATAAATTTGGGGATTCACTCATCTGGTCACCAAAAACCGGTTGCGGACTGGAAGTGAAAAAGATCAGTAAGAACATCAAAATGCTGATAATTGATTCGCAATGGTACCTGGAGGATTGGGATAAAAGTCCGAATATTAACAAAGGCTGCGGAATTAGAACCCGGGAAGATTTTTTCAAACAGATCGATGAGGCTCTATATAATTCGAATGAAGAACTAATTATCATTGCACAACACCACCCGGTCTTTTCGAACGGTATTCATGGTGGTAAATATAATTTCAACAGGCACTTATACCCTACAGAAAAGAAGATTCCGATTCCGCTTTTGGGTTCCCTTGCTATGGTAATACGAACTTCTGGCGGTGTTTCCATACAGGATCTTCAGAATGAACGATATAAATCGCTGAACGATCATCTTAAAAACCTGGTGAAAGAAAGAGAGCGCGTACTTTTCATTTCAGGCCACGAACACACCTTACAATATATTGAAAACAGCGGTATGAAACAGATCGTTTCGGGGTCTGGCTCTAAAACCAATTTTGTCGCCCTCGGCAATGACGGCCTGTTCGCTTATTCTATGGAAGGCTTCGCAGTTTTAGATGTTTTTGAAGACGGTTCAGCCTGGGTTTCTTATTACAGAAATCATAATGATAAAGCTGAAATCTTATATAGAAAACAGGTTTTTGATGCTCCCGTTGCTTATGATTATTCACCGTTCGTAGACCAGTCATTTCCGAAGACTATAGACACCACGATTTTATCGGAAAAAGAGCTGCAAAACAGAAAGTTTAAAACCTTATGGGCGCAGGAAAATGCGAAAGTTTTTGGAAAAAAGATGACCTTCCCGGTAGCTAACCTGGACTCGTTATACGGCGGTTTAAAACCAGTTAGCCGTAACTATAGTTCCAAAGCGAGGGAATTCAGATTGAAAGATTCGCTGGATCGTGTCTATTCCATGAAAAAGATCAAAAGTGACACGGTAGAGTCTTTATCAGACCTGGTAAACCGTCAAAATCCGTTAGATGGCCAAGTACTGGAGAATTCAAATACCCCAGACGATCTATACACCTCTTCAAACCCGTTCACAAGACTCGCAATTCCAGAATTATCGAAGGCGATCAACCTTCCATATTCCAAACCAAAATTCTATTACGTTCCCAAACAAAGAAAACTTGGTGAGCTGAACGATATTTTTGGAGATGAAGTGCTCGTTCTGGAAGACTACCCCGATTCCAAGTGGTACACAGATTCCCTGCACCAGGATATTATTAGCACCGATGCCATGCAGGAACATTTACGCGACCAGGATTTTTACAAAATCGACGAGGAAGCCTATGTCAAAGCAAGAATATTCGATATGCTGGTTGGAGACTGGGATCGCGGTGATAAGAGCTGGAGATGGGAAATCACAAAGGACGCGAAAGATGACAGGATCACTTTTAAACCTATTCCTATCAACAGGGATCATGTATTTTCCAATTACGACGGAGCATTTTTAAATACGCTTCGAACCTTTGTGGGTTTTACGAAGAAATTTTCGGTTTATAATGAGAATCTTTCCAACCTGAAATGGTTCAATTCAGCTGCAACTGGTCTTGATCGCAGTATCTTGAAATCAGCAAATGACACGATCTGGGAGGAACAGGCAAAATTTATTCAGAAAACGATTACCGATTCGGTTATTCAAAAAGCTTTTGCCAGTTTACCGGAAGAGGTTCAGGGTGATGCTACGAATGAAATCATTGAAAAGATGAAGGAACGCCGAGACAACATCGTGGAAATCGCAAAGAACTACTACGAGTTATACGCTAAGCTGGCAATCCTTACGGCTACTGATGAAGATGACGTGATTAAAATCAAAAGGGAAAACAACGGCAAGACCAGTATCGCTATCTATCAGAAGCAGGAAAAAGGCGAAGGTGATTTAATTGGCCGCTACAGCTACGACCACAATATCACCAAAAATATCTGGCTCTATGGACTTAATGGGGATGATGATATTACCATTTCAGGAGAAGGTGATAACCTGATTTCCATTAGACTTATTGGTGGCCGTGGTCATGATACTTACGATATTCAAAATGGTAAAGGGCTGATTGTTTACGATTACCAGTCACAACCCAATAGTATTGAAAATTCCGGTCAGGCCCGTATCGACTTGTCTGACGCCTACGACCAGAACACGTACAACAAGAATAAGCATATTTTCTCTACAACTTCTTTCTATCCTGGTATTGGCTATAATCCTGATCATGGTTTTCGCGCTGCGGTACAAATGTTATCTACTCTAAATAACTTCGAACAACACCCGTTCACTACCCAGCACGAATATAATATTCGTTACCATTCGGCTACTCAGGGATTTTTATTCGATTATACCGGAAGATTTGCCAATGTACTCGGAAATTATAATCTAGAAGTTGGAGCTCACTTTAATACTCCAGATTTCACCAGGAACTTTTTCGGTTTTGGAAATGAGACGCCGAATTTACAGGAATCGAGGTCGTTCAATTATAATCGGGTACGAATTAGTGAAATAGGGATTGATGCAGGCCTGGTAAATGAAACGCCTTTTGGTAGCTTTTTCAGCGGAAAGTTCCTTTTGAATTCTTATGATATCAGCGAGAAAAATAACGGCTATATCAATGAAAGTGAAGATTTCACTGCCGAAAACGGTCAGTTCGACCGAAAATTCTTTGCCGGGGTGGATGCATTATATCGTTACGAGAGTTATGACGATATCACCAATCCTACCCGTGGGATGAAATTTGAACTAAACCTGGGAGGAAGATTAAGAATTTCGCATCCTGCACAAAATTTTGGATACTTTAAATCCTATCTCGGATTTTACAATTCACTTTCTCAAAATCGAAGATTGGTTTTCAAATCTCACGCACAGACTCATTTGAACATCGGTACCGGTTATGAATTTTACCAGGCCGCCAGTTTAGGAAGCGAAAACGGTTTGCGAGGATATCGTATCGATCGATTTTCCGGTAAAAGCCTGTTTTCAACAGGTGGTGATCTTCGTTACAGTTTTCCGCGCTTAAAAACAGCTATTTTTCCTGTCCAAATCGGGGCTTATGGTGGTTATGATCTTGGAAGGGTTTGGATGCCAGACGAAAACAGTAAGAAATGGTATGATAGT
The DNA here is from genome assembly GCA_964220295.1 of Flavobacteriaceae bacterium. Classification (GTDB taxonomy): domain Bacteria; phylum Bacteroidota; class Bacteroidia; order Flavobacteriales; family Flavobacteriaceae; genus Christiangramia. Next base: position 4,092 of record CAXPUM010000034.1, read on the forward strand.
TATGGCGGTGGAATATTTGTTAATAGTGCCAGCGATATTTCAGGCGATTTCAGCTTGTTTAAAGGAGAAAACAACTGGAGATTTGAATTTGGCTTAGGATTTAAGTTTTAAGCTTAAATTTTTCTGATTTTTAATCTGAAAACGGTAAAATTTCACCAAGCAGCTGAAAATTCAATTACAACGACCCTCATTTTTAATGTCTTTTTCCGAATAAAATTGATAAGATTTAAAATTTTGATACTTTTATTCCCATGAGCAGAAAAAAGGCCTTCACGAAGATAATCTCCTGTTTTTTTATTGGGATTATGCTTTTCAACTTTGGAGGTTACCTTATTTTCTTTTTCGCCCAGTTGCACCAGATTAAAGCGGAAGCTATACAAAAAATTCAACAGGGATTAACTTCCGAAGAATTAGTCAGCATCGAAATCAATAAACAGAATGCTGCCCAGATCAACTGGGTCGAAAAGCACGAATTTCGTTTTAGCGGTAAAATGTATGACGTCGTCTATTCCGAAGAAACATCAGATTCAACAACCTATTACTGTTTTGACGATTCTAAAGAGTCTGATCTCTATGCTGCGCTGAACCGGGTGATCAAACGTTTAAAAAATCACCGAAAGAATAGCACGGTCAAGATCATCAAGGTTTTTAATCACTTCAATAAATACCAAGTTGACCGTTTATCGTATACCTATCAGCTTTCAAAAGTTACCGATTGCTATAAGATGATCTATAAAAGTCTTCCAGCCACGGTTAGTGTTCCTCCTCCTAAATGTGCTTAGCCATATTCGACTAAAATCTCCGTTAGTACAGCGGAACAAATTCTTATTTAATAAAATAAAATCATTATATGGTTAAGTATTACATGACCTTATGCGCATTGCTTATGGGCTTATACGGAATTGCCCAGCAGCAAATCACCGGTTTGGTCTTAAATTCAGAAACACAAAAACCGCTCGTTGCAGCAACAATTCAAACTTCAAATAGTCAAAATTATATAACAGATAGTGCAGGAAAATTCAGTATTCCCTGTAGCGGTCCTACAGAATTACACGTATCGTTTGTAGGATTTCAGAATGCCGAAATTCGTGTAGATAACTGCGATCAGGATCTACTTATCGAAATGAAACCTTCAATCGATGCCCTTTCCGAAATACAACTTTCGGGAATGCTTCAGCAAAATAAAAGAACCCTTGAGAAACCGGCATCGGTCATCCACATGGCAGAAAAAGAAATAGACCGTGGTACCGGTTTATTTCTGGACGACGCGATCAATACAAATGTTCCGGGAGTGACCATGAACCGGCGTGGTGTCTCCTCTGGGCAGCAATTTAATATTCGCGGTTACGGCAACGGAATAGGTTTTCGTGGTGCTTCCAATAATTTCGATGGGCAGGGTTACAAAGTTTACTATAACAACATTCCAATTACAGATGCTGAAGGGGTGACCATCCTCGATGATATTGATTTTGCGTCATTGGGAAATGTGGATGTGGTAAAAGGTCCTGCTGGTTCACTTTATGGTTTCGCCATTGCCGGAGCTATTAACCTGGAGACCGTCAAACCTCAGCCTGGTGTTACGTCCCTGAAACAAAAAGTTACCGTTGGAAGTTACGGCCTGGCCCGTTTTACCACCCAATTCCAGCAGGGAACTGAAAACACCGGTTTACTCATCAATTACGGACATCAAATTTCTGATGGCTTCATAGAACACAATCGTTCTGAAAAGGATTATATCAACGCAATATTCGATTTTAGGCCTAATGACCGCCAAAGCATCAGCACGTATTTTGGATATAGCAATAGTTATGATGAAAGAGGCGGTGAGTTGACCATTGAGCAATATGAAAATAAGGATTACAGCGGAAATTCTCGTTATATTAAAAACAATGCCCATAGCGAAATAATCAGTTTTCGGGCAGGACTGAGTCATAGCTATCAGTTTACCGATTGGTTGAGTAATAATACCACTGTTTTCGGCTCGGGAAGAAGTACGAATGCCAGCTCTGCTGGTGGATGGACAGATCGGGATCCTGTAAATTATGGGACTCGCTCTACTTTCGATTTTAATTTGAAATTAGCCGAAAATTTTCAATTGAACGGTATCGCAGGATTGGAATTTCAGCAGCAGCACGCTAATAGCCTGAGCTACAGGATGACTGAAAATCCTGATAATCTTGATGGGTATAACATTATTGGAAACCTTAGGAGTAACCAGAATATGTTTTCCAGGACTAGCATTGTTTTTACTGAATGGACCTTAAAAATGCCTTTGGATATTTCAATAATTGCGGGTATTGGCAGGAGTTCGATGAATTTACATTTGGAAAATCGACAATATGATCCTGAAGGTAACTTAAATAGAGAAGTTTCTGCCGACTATGACGGATTTTACGCTCCTCATTTCGCGATTAATAAAATTTTCAATGAAAATATTTCGGTATATGCTTCATACAGCAAAGCTTATAATACTCCAGTGGGAAGCAATATCGTGATCGCTACAACCGGCGAATTGAATACTGGCCTGAGACCAGAAGTAGGAAATCAATTTGAGATAGGTACCAAAGGAAACCTGTTCCTGGATAGATTATATTATGAACTTGCTTTATTCCAGGCGAAATTTCAGAATAAATTCACTTCAGTGGCAGTACCTGTAGGCGATGGCACAACCGCTTATACCTATGTGGCTAACGGTGGAGAGCTGGATAATAAAGGAATAGAACTTTTACTAAAATATAACGCTTATCATTCTAATACAGGATTCTTGAAAAATGTTGATATTTTCACGAATGCCACTTATTCTGATTTTAAATACGGTGATTATCGCTATCAGTCATTAGATGGAGACGGTCAGCCAATTACAGCCGATTATAGCGGAAATAGGGTTGCCGGAGTAGCACCATGGGTTTTGAATGCCGGCATAGACTTCCAAACCCAAAGCGGTTTATACGGAAATGTAATTTATAATTATCGGGATCCGGTCGCTTTTACCTCAGATGGAGAAAATGTAGCCGATAATTACAATTTGCTGAATGCAAAAGTTGGATATCGTGCTAGTTGGAAAAAGTTTCAGCTGGATGCTTATGTTGGAGCCAATAATTTAACCGGAACACAGTATTATTACATGCTGTTTTTGAACCAGTTGAACGATGCCTATATCCCGGCACCTTTAAACACGGTAGTTTATGGCGGTGTTACGTTAAGCTATCAATTCTAAATAACAGAAGCTGCCTTGGAAAAGCTTTCCGGGCAGCTTTTAATTTTTGAATATTGAATAGGGAGGTTTAATTCAGAAATTCTCATTCTTAAGCGGTATTAAATTTTAAAAATGGTAATCAGAAGAAATTGAAAAATGATAATTTTATAGCTAATTACCGAAATAAGAAATTTTAGAATTTATGGAAATCTTCTTGGTTTTCACTCAGAAATGGGGTATTTGTTGTCAGAAATCGTAAATGCTAGGTTTAATGCATAAAATTCTAAAGCGAAAAACTTTCTACAATTCTCTGTAAAACAAAATTCTTCCCTATTTCCTTCTGATTGATGAATACACGTCTCTTCTATTACCTATTTTTTCTAATTGGTTTACTCTTTTGCTTCTCCTGTTCTGAGCATAAAGATTCGGGCAATTCGCCTGAAACTGTTATTAAACAGGCTTATAATTATTTTGAAATTGGAAAACAGGAAGAGGATGAACGCGAAAAAATCAAAAATTTCAATAAAGCCTTGCAAGCTTTGAAATTCAAGAACGATACAATTGTTCCTAAAATTCTCGACTACAAAATTTATTATCATTCCAAGCTAAAAGAATATGACAGCACGATCTACTTTTCAGATTCCCTGATTCGTTCCAGCAGTAGATTAAAAGATTCTGTTTTTCTCGCGAAAGGCTTTTACAGGAAAGCTTTTACATTTAGACAACTATTAGAAAATGAACAATTTTTTGAAAATTCCTTTCGGGCGAAACAGATCTATTTAGAGATTGGTGATTCTGCCAATGCTGGTAAACGTCTGTCTGAAATGGCTACCGCTCAAAGCCAGATGACAGATTACATCGGGTCGCAGGAAACAGCAACTGAAGCGCTCGAATTACTTCCTGAATCAGATTCTTCTTATGTAAGCAATTCTTTAAACGTTATTGCAACCGCTTATCGCCGACAAGGATTATATCAGGAAGCTATTGTTGAATGGCAAAATGCGCTAAAATATGCTACTTCAACTGCTGAAAGTTTGAGTAATTTGAACAATATCGCCTTGAGCCTTCAGGATGAAAAAAAATATCAAGAAGCCATTGCCATTTTTGAAAATATTTTGGAGCGGTCAAATCAAACCAGTATCAACTCTCAAGCTCGATTTTTAGATAATCTGGCATTCACCAAGTGGTTGAAAGATTCTTCAGCAAAAGTTGAAAAAGATCTTTTAAAAGCTGCGGCAATTAGAAAAGAAGTGAATGATCAAAATGGATTGCTGGCCAGCTATGATCACCTATCACAGTATTACCGATCAAAAGCAAAGAATCTCTCCAGAACTTATGCAGATAGTCTTTTGCTGACTGCCCGAAAGGTACACAGCAAAAATTCTGAACTCAACGCGATCCAAAAGCTGATTGACCTGTCTTCTTCAGACCAAGCGAAGGAATTGTCTCTTAAATTTATCAGTTTAAATGATAGTATTCGAAACGAGAACATAAGGGCAAAAAACCTGTTTGCTAAGATCAAATATGATGAGAATCAAAAACAAAAGAAAATCACTGATCTTCAGCAGGAAACGGTTAAGCAAAAATTGGAAAAACAGCAATTAAAAAATCAAACAATAATCCTTTCTTTAGTTGGACTACTACTTATTGTAAGCGGGGGATTTGCCTATTTCTATATCAAACAAAAATATAAACGGGAAAAGATCAGGGAGGCCCATAAGACTGAAACCCGGATTTCGAAAAGAATTCATGATGAATTGGCTAATGATATTTATAACCTGATGAGTGGAATGCAGGCTTTTGCTCCTGCCGATATCATGGATAAGCTGGAAAATATCTATAAGCGTACTCGGAATATTTCTCGGGAAAACAGCAGTATTCCGCTAAACTCAAACTATATCCACCATTTGCTTTCCACCTTGTCTTCCATCAGCTCCCGAAAAACCAGGCTGATTGTTCGTGGTGAGGAAAGCATTAAATGGGCTCAAATTACTTCGGAAAAAAAAATCATTATTTACCGGGTGTTGCAGGAACTGATGATCAATATGAACAAACATAGTGGCGCCAGTTTGGTCGCTATAATTTTTGCTGAAGAAAAGAATTTCCTATCTATTCAATATTCCGATAACGGCATTGGCATGCAAGATGAAAATTTGAATTCTGGCAACGGAATTCACAATATGAAAAACAGGCTTGCGTCGATAAACGGAAGTATTCATTTCGAACCTGAGGTAAATAAAGGTTTGAAAGTTAGTATTCGGGTTGCAATATGATTATCAAATCATCATTCCAGAACCATCCCAACACCAATTTTACTTAGAAGATATGGGTTGTGATCGATCACCAGCACATCGTTTTCTTTACTCAGATTTTCAAGAATTTCAAATAGCAGATCGATATCTTCAAAATGTAAACCGACACTGGGTTCATCCAGAATGTACAGATTTTTTTGACCTTTATCTTCCAGCCATCTCAATAACAACAGTCGTTGCTTTTCGCCAGAAGAAAGTGATTTCACCGGTTGATCCAGTTTTAGATGATCCAGGCCAATGGCTGCTAGTTGTTTCAGGTTTTCCAAAATTTTTGCTGGAGCTTTTACATGCTGTAACCATTCAACTAATTCTGAAATCCTGAGCGAAAGTACTTCGGCGATATCTTTAGATTCTACCTGATGTTTCAAGATTTTTTTCCGGTAGCGTTTTCCATTACATACTTCGCAGGTTTCAATGGCATTTGCAGTGACATCAAGACTGGTTTCCACAAATCCTTTTCCTTTGCAGTTCGGACACTGACTGGATTTTGTCTTATAAGAAAAGTTACTAGCTTTCAATTCTGAATTACTGGCGAAAATTTTGGTGATTACTTTCAGCAGGTCTAAATAGGAAACCAGTAAAGTATCGGAATGAGCACGAAGCGCCTTTTGTTCAAAGTAAGAAGCCGTGTTATAGCTCTTAGGAAAACTGATATCATCGCAATGCACCGGTTGATTATTTTGAATACTCGGAATGATGATATCCCGAACCAGCGTGGTTTTTCCAATTCCCGAGCGTCCGCTTAAAGCCGTAATTCCGCCTATTGGTATTTCTAAGGATTCTTTTTCCAATGAGAACCTCGAAATACCTTTGATCCTGATAAATTCCTCTCCTCCGGTCAGAGTTACATCCTTGTTATTTTGTTTAAAGAACGGATGTGTGGAATCCTTTTTAACAAAACTTTTCGGTGTTCCCTCGAAAGTAACAGCCCCGCCCCTACTTCCTGCCTCGGGTCCCATTTCCACTAAATGATCGGCTGAAAGAATGATTTCCTTATTGTGCTCAATCACGATCACCGTATTATCTTTTGAAACCAACTCCTTTAAGATCTTGATCAGATCGGGAATATTATTTCGTGAAAGCCCTGCTGAAGGCTCGTCCAGTAAATAAGTCACACCTTTGAGCGGACTATTCAGTTGTTTCAGCAAAGCAACTCGCTGATTTTCTCCTCCAGATAAACTGGTTGATTTCCTGTTCAGCTGAAGATGATCGATATGCAGTTTTTCAGCAATACTTAGCGAATTTAGAAGAAGGGGTTTAAGATTATCGATCAGTTTTTCATCTATCTCCTGCTGAAATTCAGTTTTTGCAAGCCATTTTTCAAGCTCCTTAAAGTTCATTGATTTCAAGTCGTGAATAGACTGATCCTCCAATTTAAAAGCTAAACGCTCGGGTTTTAGTCCACTGCCGAAACAATTACTGCAGGTAACCAGTTTAAACAGCGATTTCAGTGTTTGGATATTCTTATTTTTGCGAGTCTTGTAATATTCTTCTTTTAAATAATGAAAAAGACCATCCCAGGTCATGCTTACTTCCTGAATACCTTTTCGCGTTTTCGTCTGAAATTCCCAGTTGGCGTTCCATACTTTTTCACCGGTTCCATGAAACAAAATATTTTTCTGATCTTCCGTAAATTCATTAAATGGTGTTTCGAGACTAAAATCATATTCTTGACCAACCTCCTGTAATATTGCCATATACTGCCCTCCCGAGCGACCATAATATGCCAGTGATTTGTTGTGTTCAAATAGCCCTTCAGAGATATTTTTTTCAGGATCGAGGATGATTTTGTTCAAATCGGGCACCAGTTCCTCCCCATGGCCATCACAAACTGCACATTTTCCGAGCTCATGATTATCAGAAAAATGACTGGCAGATAACTCTTCTCCCTTGTATTGTGCTTTTCGGGAATAGGCAAATCGAAGGAGCTTGTCAATACCCACCTGTTTGCTGATATCGCTCCTGCGGGTAAAGCTTCTCTCCTTTCGCGTAACGCAGATCGTGGGACTCAAACCTTCAATTTGATCAACATCCATCTGGTAATTCACCCCAACCCGGGACTGTTGATAAGACGAAAATTGCTTGGCCATTTCCTGAAGCCCGTAACCATGTATCGTATCGATCGCCAGCGAAGATTTCCCGGAACCGGAAACCCCAGTGATGACCGATAATTCATTCTTCGGAAGATCGATGTTCAGGTTTTTCAGATGATGCGTTCTCGCGCCTTTTACGGAAATTTTGTCTTGTGCCTGCTTTCTGATTTCCGCTAGATCAAAATGGTTTGAAGACTCAGCATTATCCACCAGGATATCGCAGGAAGCCTGGAAAAGGGAGTGATTTTCAAAACAGCAAATTCCGGCAGTTTCCTTCTTAAGATGATGCAGAGCTTTGAGAAGTTGCCGCACATTTTGCTGATGCAAACCAATACTCGGTTCTTCCAGCAATAGCATCGTATTTTTCGATTTTTTGGCGAAATGTTTCGTGAGTTTTACCCGCTGGGCTTCACCGCCAGAAAGCGTATTGGAAGGTTGACCGAGCTTGATATACCCCAGCCCAAGCTCCTCTAATAATGACAAAATTTGTATTAGTTTCTTTTCTTCGGAAAAAAATGAAATAGCTTCAGAAATACTGAGATCATAAACTTCAGAAATATTCTTTCCATTCCATTCAACTTCCAGAATTTCAGATTTAAAACGTTTTCCGTTGCAATTCGGGCAGGTTTGATTAATGGTACCCATCATGCTCATGGAAAGTGTAATGACCCCGGCTCCCTCGCAGGTTTCACATCGCCCTCGTTTATTATTGAATGAAAAAGCTCCCTTTGATAACTTCCGCTCTTTGGCCGCCTCAGTTTTTGCAAAAAGATCCCGGATCTTATCGGCGAGCCCGGTATAGGTTGCCGGGTTACTTCTTGGGGTTTTACCAATAGGCTGATCGGAAACTGTTTCCAGCTGCAGGTGTGTCTTTTTACAATAATCTTCGAGCTTTTTAAGAACTGTTTTGGTCTTTTTGCTAATCACCATTAACTCACCTGATTTGGGCTGAAAGGAATCTTCAGATTGCTTTTGAGGTTGAGAGGACAAAACTGGATTTTCAGCATTCAATTCTTTTAAAGTAGGACTACTATGCAGATCACTTTTCAGAAATTCGTGGACAGATCCGTTAAAAATCACCTGCCCTCCATTAACTCCCGCTTCCGGTCCAAGTTCGATAATCCAGTCAGCTGAACGAATAAAATTAAGATCATGCTCCACTACCATGACGGTATTTCCTCGCTTGATGAGTCGGTTTAAAATATGAAACAGGTATTTCTGATAATGATCAGACAATCCAATAGAAGGTTCGTCGAACACATATAATATTCCCTGAAGGTTGCTGTTCACCTGCCTGACCAGCTTAATGCGCTGGCCATCTCCCGAAGAAATTTCGGTACTGGGGGTGCTCAACGAATATTGCTCCATTCCCAGGCTAATCAGGTCTTGTAACTCCACACAGATTTTATCTGCCAGTGCTTTTTCCCCTTCCGCTAAATTTAGCTTTGTTAATTCTGTATATAATTCGTTAAGAGGCAAATCCATCCAACCCGCAAAATTCCTTCCCTGCCATTTAAATTTTAAATGGTCCGGTTTAATACGTGCTCCATGACATTTAGGACAAACTTCGGAACTGGTAAATTTCAGAATATTCGGGTTTCGATCTAACCTCAAAATATTCGACATGACAGAAAGTATTCCTTTATAATATCCCTCTTCCCTGGGTTTTGCCTTTAGACCTTTCCACCGAAGCCGCGACTCGATACTGTGTTTTCCGTAGAAAACCTTGATACGTTCACTTCCGTTTAAAATCACATTTTTCTGTTCCTCAGAAAGATCTTTCCAAGGTATATCCACAGAAAAACCATGAGCCTTGCAGACCTTGTTCAGTTCTTCCACCGTAATCTGCGAATAAACGATGTATCCGCCAGGTAAAGTTGTCGTGATCGCTCCTTCCCGAAGCGTCTTGTTTTCATCAGCAATTAGTTTGTCGAGATCGATATATTCAGCCTCGCCTACTCCGCGGCAATGTTGACAGGCTCCCTTGGGATGGTTGAACGAAAAGAGCGATTTACTCATGGTTTTCTCAGCAGAATACCTTGCAAAAAGAATTCGGAATACCTGTGTGAGTTCAGATAAAGTGCCGAAGGTGGCGTTGATAGACTGAAAACGTTTTGACTGCTCCACTTTGATCACCGGCAAAAGGGATTCAATAGAATCAACCTCAGCGGTGGGAATCGCCTGCGCATTTTGCTGATTAAAAGCAGGAAGGCTTTCCATAAAATACCGGTAACCTTCGTTGGCGATAATATCCATCGCAAGGGACGATTTCCCAGAACCCGATAATCCTGTCACCAAAATCAACTGGTTCTCCGGAATCGTTAAACTGATATTTTTTAAATTATTCTGGTGAGCATTTTTAATGCGCATGCATGCAGTTTTTCGAAAATGAATGATAAAATTCTCCAGCGAAAATAAGGTTATTGGCTATTCTTAGCAGTTTCCGCATTTTGCTCCTGAACTTCGCGATCTCTTCGGAAAATTTTAATCAGGTTAAAAATCATGATACAAAACATTACCCAGATAAACCCGGCTATGAAACCGCCTACGATATCTGAAGGATAATGTACGCCTAGATAAATTCGGCTTAAACCGATACTTCCAATCAACAGTATCATCACTGAAATGAGACAAAATTTTAAAAATTTACTCATTTTGAGCGTAAAAATAAGGTAGATCAAAAAGCCATAAAAAGCCATCGCCATGGTAGCATGGCCGCTTGGGTAGCTTAAAGTCTTGACGGTTACCAAATGTTCTACAGCCGGTCTGGCCCGGTTAATTGACGTTTTCAGCAGCAAATTGGAACCCATTGATAAGATCATTACCAAAACGATTTGGCCTACGTATTTCCAGCTTTTAAGAAAGAAATAAAACAATATGGTGCACAAAATGAAAACTGTAACGTAGCCCCAGACATCCCCGAGATTGGTTACGAATACAAAGTATTTGGTCAGTAAAGGCGTTCGAATATTGGTAATGGCGTTGGAAATTGTCTGGTCAAACTTTCCCAGGAAATCAGTCTGCAAACTTTCGGTCAATTCAATAAATATCCTGATTCCTCCGGCAACGATGATCAGTGTCACGATCGTTGTTAGTATATATGGCAGCTTTGCATCATACTTCTGAAATTGATTGGCAAGAAATTTTTTGACGCCTTTAAGCAGCGATAAGAGCTCTTTTTGCATAGTGACCTAAAATCATTTTATTTGGATATCCGAAGAAAGAACGCATAAAATATGCGCTGATTATTGATTGACTATTTTTCCGAAAAATTAAAAATTTCAATTTAAGGCTATTTCTATTGGTGCCTCCCCCGATTTGGAAATATTTAAGCTTTCAGCTTGGATAAACCAGTCTTGAGACATTTTTTTAAAGATTCTTTTCTGGGAGGATGAATTGAATCTTAACTTCATAATCTCAATTTTCTTCCTCGACATTTGTTAAGGAAGTCTTACTGACAAGGTGATTTTCTGTTATTTGACTTATTTTAGAAAAAACAGCCTGCTATTTACTGAATTTCAACCAAGTATATGCTTAAACTTTCTGACTTCCGCTTTATAAAAGTTTCCGCAATAGCAGAAACAGAAAGCTTCATGGTGCTCAGGTCGGTAGTTTTATCTGTTTTAACAGCCGGTGTGGTTGCTTCCTGTTCCCCAAAATTAAAAGATTACGAACCTCCTATTGAAGAGCCAAAGCAGTTTTCATATTCCGGGAACGATGTGGTCAGTGAGGAGTGGTGGAAAGAATTTGATGATCCTAAACTCAACCGACTCATAGATTCTGCCCTCGCCAATAATTTGAACCTCGCAACTACCTGGGAACAGTTTCAGGAAGCCCAGGCGATCAGGAAAAGACAATCTACATTTTTACTTCCAGATATTGAAGCCCAATCACGCGCGGGAATCAGTAGGCCACAACCCGATTTTGCCGGTGGTGAAAATGTGCAATTAGGAGTTTCTGCTGCATACGAACTGGATCTATGGGGACGCATCAGGGCTTCGGTACAGGCTGAAGACTTTAGGATGCAGGCTTCCTTTTTTGATTATAAAGCGGCTGCATTGAGCCTTTCTGCTGAAATTGCTTCTACCTGGTACGAATTGGTGACTGCCAGCCAACAATTACGTTTGGTAGAAGAACAGATTAAAACAAATGAAGATATTATGAAGCTGATCCGGGCCCGCTTCGGAGCCGGAACCATTCGAGCGGTGGATATCCTTCGGCAGGAACAATTATTAAAATCCACACAGGATCTCCGGATCATTTATGAGACAGATGTGGCAACTCTCCAAAACCAGCTTGCCGTATTGGTGGGAAAACCTCCGCAGAACTATTCGGAAACAGCATTAGACAGTCTTCCGGAAATTCCGGCATTACCTGATACCGGTTTGCCATTGGAACTGGTAAGAAATAGACCTGATGTACAGCGGCAATACTCCCTCCTACTTGCAGCCGATCGTGATATGGCAGAAGCGGTTCGAAATAAATTTCCAAGGCTTAACCTCAATCTTACTGCACAGGTTCGTTCCAACAATTTTCAAAATTTATTCAATGAATGGGCTTACACCCTGGCCGGAAACCTCGTTGCTCCCTTAATTTACTGGGGAAGGCTGAGAGCGGAAGTGGACCGTACGGAAGCCATCAAAAACCAGCAATTATACCAATACGGGCAGTCGGTACTTACCGCTTTCCAGGAAGTGGAAGATGCACTCATCAGGGAACAGAAGCAAAAACAGCGTATCAGCGTTCTAGAGGAACGGCTGGAACTGGCGCAAAAAACCAATAAACAGTTACAAACAGAATTTATAAATGGTCTTAGCGAATACCTCGACGTATTGCTTTCATTAGATCAACAACAACAGCTGCAGCGAAACATGCTTCAGCGAAAACGAGAAAAAGTTCAAATCAGGATCGATCTGTATCGTGCTCTTGCCGGCGGATTCGATACCGGAAGGTCACCACCTGTAGAATAACATAAGAATATGATCAACAAAAAAATTATACTGATATGCGTGGGAATCCTGGCAGCCGCCATTCTGGTTATCGTTCTCATATTTTCTTCGGAACCTACCGCGCAAAGTGAAGGTGCCACTAAAGAATCGGCTATGCTGGTCAGCACCGTACCCGCCGAAAAAGGAAATTTCACACCCACTATTGTTGCCAACGGAACCGTAAGACCGTTAAATGATGTGATCCTGAGTCCATTAGTTAATGGACAGATCACCAAAAGGTCAGACAAATTCGTTCCCGGAGGTTTCGTAAAAAAAGGAGAAGTTCTACTTCAAATAGATCCAACCGATTATCAGAATAACCTGGAACTTCGAAAAAGCGAATTACTACAGGCAAAAACCGACCTGGAAATGGAAATGGGTAGACAGAAAATCGCTCGCCAGGAACTTGATTTGATTGGCGGTGATACGCTTTCTCAAGAACAAAAAGACCTGGTTTTAAGACAACCTCAGCTTAATGCCATAAAGGCCAGGATTCAATCGGCTCAGGCTGCCGTTAACCAGGCACGTACCAATTTAGGCCGCAGTACGCTCAAAGCACCTTTTGATGCTCATATTGTGAACCAAGATGCCACGGTTGGCTCCCAGGTTTCTCCGGGTGACAATCTTGGTCGACTTACCGGAACAGATTTTTACTGGGTAAACATTACCGTCCCGGTTAATAAACTAAGATGGCTCGATTTTAAGCAGGACAGTGAGGGAAATGGCTCTATGGTGAAGATTATAAATGAGACGGCCTGGGGAGAAGATCGTTATCGTGAAGGTTTCCTAGACCAGCAAATAGGTGCGCTGGATAACCAGACTCGACTTGCTCGATTACTCGTAAAAGTTCCAGATCCGTTAGCGACCGGGAAAGATTCTAACAAACCAAAAATGATTATCGGCTCTTTCGTTGAGGCACATATTCTCGCGAAAGAAATTGAAAATGTGGTAAGGCTAGACCGGGATTTTATCAGAAGTAATAATACAGTTTGGGTAATGAAAAATGGCAAATTGGAGATCAGAGAAGTAAAAATTTTACTAAATGATGCCAAATACGCCTATGTCACCGAAGGAGTTGAGGATAAAGAAGAAGTTGTGAGTACCAATATTAGTACGGTTACCGAAGGCGCGGCGCTTCGCAAAGAAAATGACAGCACCGCCATGAATAATTCCGAAGAATAATATGGCAGAAAAAAATCAGCATAACGAAAAAGGCTGGATAGCTTATATGGCAAAAAACTCGATTGCCGCAAACCTGCTCATGTTTATTCTGATTGGTGGTGGTATCTGGACAATGTTCCATATTCAGAAGGAAGTCTTTCCCCAATTTCAGCTTGATTTTGTTGAAATTAACGTGGGCTACCCTGGTTCGGCTCCTGAAGAAGTGGAACAGGGCATCCTGATGCCTATTGAAGAAGCAGTGCGTGGAATTCAGGGTATTAAAGAGATTGTCTCGACAGCTCGTGAAGGTTCCGGAAATGTAACCATTGAGCTTGTTGCTGGAACAAACCGGATGAAAGCTTTCCAGGATATTGACCAGGCGGTAAACAGGATTCGAACTTTCCCAGATAATATAGATCAACCCGAGGTAAGCCTGCAAGACCGGGTGCGCGATGTAATGCAGGTAAGCCTTTATGGTGAAGTGGACATTTGGACGCTTCGGAAGCTGGCAGAGCGATTAAGAACCCGACTGCTTAGCAATCCCGAGATCACCCAGGTAGAACTAGGAAATATCCCGCAATATGAAACGAGAATTGAAATTTCTCGTCACAACTTGCGCCAGTATAATCTCACTTTGGGACGCGTTGCCGATATCATTGCCCAGTCCAGCGAAGATGTGCCAGCAGGATCGGTAGAAACCAATTCAGGTGAAATTCTGCTACGAATGCAGGAGCGAAAACAGTGGGCTAAGGAATTTGGAGAGATCACGATAATTAATTCAGCTAGCGGTGCCCAGGTTAAACTTCAGGATATCGCCACGATTACCGATGGTTTTGAAGAAACAGGTTTTCATGGTCAATTCAACAGCACTCCGGCAATCGCCTTGGAGATCTTCCGCGTAGGCGACCAGTCTCCAATGGAAATCGAGGAAAAAGTAAAGGAAATCATGGAAGATTTTCAGTTACCGCCCGGAGTAAAGTCGAGGATCGATTCCAATCGCGCTGAAGATTACCGGGAAAGGCTTTCCCTACTAACCGAAAATGGTATCATGGCCATTTTCATTGTGTTGATCATCCTGGCATTATTCCTTGAATACCGCCTGGCATTTTGGGTAATGGTTGGGATGACCGTCTCCTTTATTGGCGGAATGATCTTATTGCCTCTAATTGGAGTGAGCATTAATATGATCTCTATGTTTGGTTTCCTGGTTGTTTTAGGAATCGTGGTTGATGATGCGATCGTTGTTGGTGAAAATGTGTACGAATACAGGCAACAGGGTATGAGTCCGTTGCAGGCGGCCATTAAGGGTACAAAAGATATTTCCAAACCGGTTGTTTTCAGTATCATGACAACGATCATTGCTTTTATTCCGTTGCTTTTCATGCCGGGAGAAACCGGAAAATTCTGGTGGCCATTACCGGTTGTGGTAATGGTGATACTGGTGGTTTCTTTAATGGAAGCCTTATTCATTCTTCCCGCCCACCTGGCACACATTAAAAAGAAAAAGAAAAAAGGACTTATCCTGAAATTGGAAAAATGGCAGGATCGATTTTCAAATGGTTTTAGCCGGGTCATTGAAAAATATTATCGCCCGTTCCTGGAAAAATGTTTAAAATTCAGGTATATCACCTTAAGTGCGGCACTTGCTCTATTACTAATTGTTGGCGGTTATGCCTACAGTGATCATATGGGAATGATCCTGATGCCTGAAGTTGCTGCTGATGAAATCGAGGCAGGTATCCGGCTGCCGGTTGGGACTACTCCGGAACAGGCTGCGGAAGTTGCCGAAGAAGTCACCCGTGCCACACAAAAAATGTTTGAAGAGCATAATCTTTATGAAGCTGCGGAAGGAATTAAAACAAATGTTCGGGGGCAGAATTTCATTGATGTTGAAATCGTTATGCTTCCACCAGATGAGCGAACCATGACTGGAAGGGAAATGATCGCACTGTGGAGAGATAATATCGGGGAAATTCGAGGGGTTGATCAAATCACTTTCGAAGCCGAAAGAGGGCCAGGCGGTTACCAGCAGGATATCAGTGTTGATTTAAGCCATGAAGACATCAACGTATTGGAGAAATCCAGTAAAAAATTCATGGAAACCATGAAGACCTTTGAAAATACCCGTGATGTCAATGACAATTATAACAAAGGAAAACTTCAGTATGATTTTAAAATTTTACCGGAAGGCCGCAATTTAGGACTAACTTCAAATGATGTGGGAAGGCAGGTCAGAGATGCATTTTTCGGTGCACTAGCCATGCGGCAATTGAGGGGAAACAATGAGGTTGAGATCAGGGTGAAATTGCCTTATGAAGAGCGTAAGGACCTTAACAATCTGGAAGAATTTCTGGTGCGCACGAATGACAGCATTGAAGTGCCCTTACTGGACGTGGTAAGTGTCAATCAGCAGGAAGCATTCACCAGTATAAACCGAAGGGATGGTCGCAGAGTGGTGAACGTTGGGATGGACGTGGAGCCAGCAAACACGGTGAGCCAGGTTATTGAACGTGTAGAAAAAGAAATTTTACCGCAACTTAGAAATGATTACCCGGGGCTTACCTGGACTTTTGAAGGAAGCCAGGCAGATATGCGTGAATCTACGAGCAGCCTCTGGGGTGGTTTTATCATGGCGCTTTTGATCATTTATGCACTACTCGCCGTGGCTTTCAGCAGTTACACGCAACCGCTCATTGTTATGTCGGCAATTCCGTTCGGTATAGTAGGTGCCGTCATAGGTCATATAATTTTGGGATATGATCTTTCCCTGGTTAGCTTAATGGGTGTTATTGCTTTAACGGGCGTAGTGGTCAATGATTCCCTGATCATGATCGATTTTGCGAATAAGGAAAAAGAAGGGAAAACGGCCTTTGAAGCGATCAAAGAAGCAGGTTTGAGACGTTTCAGGCCAATTCTTTTAACCACTCTCACAACTTTTGGTGGCCTTACTCCCATTATTCTGGAAAGTTCCAGCCAGGCATTTTATTTAATTCCGATGGCAATTTCATTGGGCTTTGGGATTATTTTCGCGACTTCAATTATTCTTGTTATCGTTCCGTGTTTATTTTTGGCGCTTGATGACCTGAAAAAATATTTCAGAAATAAGAAGAAAGAAATCAAAACTACTTCAGCTTAATTCATTTTTGTGATTCTAAACACCTTCCTTTTCCATACTCAAACCTTAAGGTGTTTGAATCACCAAAATTTCGGAAATTCTAAATATTAATCAGAATACCCAGCGAGAAACTTCTGAAAATAAAAAGCTTTATAAGTCAGATCACAGTCCGCCAAGTGAAAATATTTTAGGACATTTAATAAAACTTTCAACTTGAAAATTGTTTCCACCAATATTGCTGACCAAAGATTCATTTCCTGGAGAGGCAAAAAAGTAAAAACCGGTATTTATAAAAAACCAGTAGCAGAACCTCTTTATTTGACCAAAAAAGATGTTCAAAAAGATGAAATTTCCGACCGAAAACACCATGGCGGGGAATTTAAGGCCTGTTATATGTTTTCTCTGGAACAATATCCTTTCTGGAAAGAATTGTATCCTGATCTCGAATGGGATTACGGAATGTTTGGAGAAAATCTAAGCATTTCAGATTTTGATGAAAATTCGGTATTTCTCGGCGATATTTATAAAGTTGGTAAAGCCGTAGTACAGGTTTCTCATTATCGTGAACCCTGCTATAAACTAGGTTACAAATTTGGAACACAGAAAATCCTAAAACAGTTCATCAAGCACGGTTATCCCGGAACTTATTTGAAGGTGCTGGAAGAAGGAAGAGTTCAAACGGGTGATGAATTTGAATTAATTGAAAGACAGGAAGAACCTATTAGTGTAACAGCCCTGTTTGACCTGGCTTTTGCTGAAGAAAAAGATCAGAAACTGTTAAAAAATGTAGTTAATAATCCTGCTTTGGATCCTGAAAAAAGAGCATTTTTCAGTCGGTTTATAGAGTAAAATCTAATTTCTTGATTTTTCAGTTCTGATGTTTTTAAATTGTTCAGATTGGAACCAGAATAATTCTTTCAAATCCGATCAAAGAAAGCTACTGAACCTATTTAATTCTTTAAAACATCACTGACCGCTGGATGTTATTCATAATTCTGAAAATATGAATAGCATCTTGGATTTTTTCTAAGCTTGGACACTTGATTAGCGAATGTCATGCCTTTGGGAATCAATTCCGGTTTGTTCACAGTGGCGGAAAACCAAAAATTGATAGCTTAAATTCTCCAATTAGGATTGTTGAAAATCGCTAACTTTATTCTGAAAGAAGTTTTTAGTTTAACCTAAGTCAGAAATATGAGCACAACACCTGAACATGATGCCAAGATCGCTAAAATCACCTTCGCCTCAGTTTATCCTCATTATCTCGCAAAAGTGGAGAAAAAAGGTCGAACCGAAAGCGAATTAATTGAAGTGATCAACTGGTTGACCGGATTTACCGAAGACCAGCTGTATAAACTGAAACAGGAAAAAGTAAGCTTTGCCACCTTCTTCGAAAAGGCGAGGCTGAATCCAAATGCTGAATTGATCACTGGCAGCATTTGTGGCTATAAGATACAGGAGATTCAAACACCTTTGACGCGGCAGGTGAGATACCTGGATAAGCTCGTAGATGAACTGGCAAAGGGCAAAAAGATGGAAAAAATTTAACGTTCTGAATAAAAAAGCAGGGGACCTCTCCCCTGCTTTCACCTAACCACCTAACCTTAGTTAACCAACCAACTAAGCATCAACTTTTAATTCAAACAAATTCTCTTTTTCAATTTCGGTTGTTGAAAAACACGATAAGATAAGCCGGCTTCATCGAAACATGAATGTAGTAGGGTACTTACCAGCTATCTTTCTTATCGCATTCTCATATATCCTGCCTTCTAATCGTATTAGTTCAGCGTTTCAAATCTGCCTTGGCAAATCGCTAGTCTTTCAGGGCAAAAAGAGGTGCTTTCTTCTTATCTATGAAGTAAAAATAGAGTGGAAAAATGCGATACCGGCCAATATTCGGTAACACGAAGATATCTTACGGTAAATGGAATTTTTCTTACGGCTAACGGTTAATATAAAATTCCAAGAAGAGATTTCCGTATGCGAAAGTGTATAATTATAAAAGGTTGAGCCTCCGTATCAATTCTGGTTTATTGCCACGGCTTACGGGGATCACGTCTTTCTCGATCAAAACCGAATTATCCTCAATATCAATAATGCGTTTCGTGTTGATGACGTACGATCGATGGATTTTCAGGAAAAGGTCCTGAGGAAGTTTTTCCTCGATCTTTTTTAACGTAGAATGAACCGTATAATTTTTACTATTGGTTTTGATAAGAATATAATCTCCTTTGGCTTCAATTAAATAAATAGAAGGAATATCAATTTTGATCAGCCTTCGGTCAATATTTACATACAGGTCGTTCTCGGTCTGGTTGAGATTCGATTCCGGATCCTGAATTTCCTTCTTAAGCGGCTCTTTTGGTGGAATGCTCAACACCTTTTGAACCGCTTTATCAAAACGTTCCTGTGTGATTGGTTTCAGCAAATAATCCACGATACAATCATATTCAAAAGCTTCAATGGCAAAACTGCTGTCTGAAGTTATAAGTATAACGTTCGGCGGATTTTTTAAAGTTTTGATGAAGTCGAAACCGGTAAAATCTGGCATATGAATATCCAGAAAAATGAGATCGGTATCCTGATGATTTAAATGTTTAATTGCCTGGATCGCATTAGAAAACTCGGCGTCTATTTCTAAATTAGGGTTCTTAGAGATGAGTTGTTGCAAAACCATTCTTGCAGATTCCTCATCGTCTATAATTAAACATTTCATAGGGCTATGTTTGGATCTTTTCTAAATAATTCATCATCGCATCCAGAATCTCGAGAAATGAATTTTCCAATTTATTAACTCCTTCCCGAAGTTGCAATTCATATTCCTGTGCGAGGCGGTGACTATCTTCAAGGCCCAAAATACTAATTTTGTGTTTAAGTTTATGAACATTTGCGGCGGCTTCCTTAAAATTTTCAGCAGCTATGTTTTCGCGAAAACGTTCAGCATCGAGTGGCAGTTCTCTTTTAACAATTCTTAGAAAGTTTTTTTCAAAATCATGATCCCCGCCAGATAGCTCATGGACATAAGACAAATTGGGTTGTTCATTCATAATTTAGATCTTTAAGCGACATGAAGAGCATACAACATTGTTTACTATGATGTTTTAACCACGAATCAATTCATTCAGGCCCCAATAATCCAGTAAAGTGCGCACCTTATCTACATATTCATCATACTTCAGGGGCTTAATGATATACCCGGCGATCCCTAATTTGAAACACTCCAGCATATCTTTCGGGTTATTGGAGGTTGTAAAAATGATTGTGGGAATAAATTTGAAATTATCATGTGTTTTCATGATTTGTAAAAATTCAATCCCATCCATCACGGGCATATTGAGGTCTAGAAGAATGATATCTGGCTGTATTGTTTTACTATGTAAAATCTCTAGCGCCTTTTCACCATTTTCAGCAACGGTGATTTGATGTTTCACCTCCAGGGAACGAAGCGTCCTGTTCAGTTTCATTTCCTCGATTTCGTCATCTTCTATATAAAGAATGTTCAGCTTTCTTTTTATGGCTTTATCAGAATTAGTCTCCGGCATCAGGATTTAGTTGAAAATTTGAGCACTACGAATATCGATTAATTTCTGAAAATTTAAGGAACAGTTGATTTTTACTTTTCCGTGATAATTGTAAAAATCAGCATATTTATAGAATGCCGAAAAAAAGGATGATGGCGAATTGCCACCATCCATACCAAACAAATACCTTACTTCAAGAAGTGAGACATTCTATTCTAACAGTATCCTTATATCAAAAATGTTACATTTTTTATTAAAAACGTTAATTTTAAGTCCGATTAAGCACCTTTAACAATTAGTTGAAGATGATAGGTAAACATCTCAACTACCATATGTTGAATCACTAAAAGAAATTGCTTTAATTTTATAGCACTAAAACACTTAGAATGAACAGAATCTTAACTTCAACCGCTCTCGCGGCGGTCTTGGCTTTTACAAGCTGCAAAAACAACAAGAAAAAAGACGAATCCATATCTTCGGAAGACTCAACCATGGTGGCTTCAGGTATTGATATTGATCAGAAAGTGAATCAGTATGCTGAAGTAGAACTGAATGCAGACCTTTCGAATTTATCAGAAAATCAGAAGAAAATCATTCCGTTACTTATCGATGTAGCTAAAATAACCGATGACCTATTTTGGTATCAGGCGTTTGGTGGTCGTGATTCCATTCAGTCTAAACTTACTGAAAATACCAGCAAATACCTGGATATCAATTATGGCCCGTGGGACCGCCTACATAATATGAAACCATTTGTAAAGGATTATTCCGCGAAACCGGAAGGTGCCAATTTTTATCCTACCGATATGACCAAGGCTGAATTTGACAGTATCGACCTTGAAAATAAGGATAGCCAGTACACCTACATCCGTAGAAATGAAAATGGGGAGCTGGAAGCTATCTGGTTCCATGAAATGTTTCCTGAAAAAATTAAAAAAGCGGCCGAGCTTTTAAAACAGGCTGCGGAACTGGCCGATGACCCTGGTTTTAAGAAATACCTTAATCTCAGGGCTGAAGCCTTGCTTACAGATAAATATTACGAAAGTGATGTAGCATGGATGCAAATGAAAAATAATGCGCTGGATATGGTTACCGGGCCGATCGAGTCTTATGAAGACCAATTATACGGAAGAAAAACCAGTTTCGAATCGTATGTTTTGATTAAAGATAAAGACTGGAGTGAAAGACTGGCAAAATATGCGTCTTTTCTACCAATGCTCCAAAACGGACTTCCGGTTGATGCAAATTATAAGAAAGAAAAACCTGGCACCCAGTCAGATTTAAACGCGTATGATGTGGTTTATTATGCCGGAGATTCTAATGCAGGCAGTAAAACCATTGCCATTAATTTGCCTAACGATGAAAAAGTTCAGGAAAAATATGGTAGTAGGAGACTTCAGTTGAAAAACGCCATGAGAGCGAAATACGACAAGATCTTGGTGCCAATTTCCGAAGAACTTATTGCACAGGATCAACAAGCCAATATTACCTTCGATGCATTTTTTGCCAATACCATGTTTCATGAGGTAGCACACGGCCTGGGAATTAAAAATACTATCGACGGAAAAGGAACTGTAAGAGAAGCGCTAAAAGAAAATTATTCGGCTTTAGAAGAAGGCAAAGCGGATGTGCTGGGAATTTATATGATCACCAAATTACATGAGGAAGGTGAACTGGAAGACGCAAAATTAATGGATTATTATGTAACCTTCCTTGCCTCTATTTTTAGATCAGTACGTTTCGGTGCGGCAGATGCACACGGAAAGGCAAATATTGTACGATTCAATTATTTTAAAGATATGGGCGCTTTCACCAGAAATGATGATGGTCGCTATAGTGTCAATGAAGAAAAGTTCAGGGCTGCGATCGATTCCCTTTCAAAAGATATCCTCATGCTGCAGGGTGATGGAAACTACGAGGGTACCGGAAAATTATTTGATGATAAAGGAATGATTGATGGTCAGCTTCAAGCCGCACTCGATAAATTACAGGAAAAGAACATCCCGGTAGATGTTGTATTCAAACAGGGAACAGAAGTTTTAGGTTTGTAACATTTATATAAAAGAGGAATGTAAAGCCGGCCAGAAGCCGGCTTTTTTCATAGTTAATTATCTCACAAATAAATATTTGCCATTTAAACGGAATGTAATTTTATATGGTTAAAAAAATTGCTATGAAAGAAGAAATTCAGAATCCAATTGCCCCGTCGGCGGGCATGGGTTCTATTTTAAATGACGGTCTTACCACCTTTCGTGTGTGGGCACCAAATGCCGATAAAGTTTTTGTTGTTGGAGATTTCAATGACTGGAATGATGAAGAACTCGAATTAGAATCTGAAGATAACGGTTATTGGGCTGGGACAACAGACCTTGCAAAAGAAGGCGACCAATACAAATATTTAATCTATAACGGCGAAAATTCATTTTATAGAAATGATCCCTACGCCTTTGAAGTAACTAATAGTGACGGGAATTCCATAATTCGAAATTTAGATTTTGACTGGGAAGGTGACGATTACCAGCTTCCTTCATGGAATAAGCTAGTGATTTATGAATTGCACGTTGGAACATTTAACCGCAAGCAGCCAGACCAGGTAGGAACTTTTGATGATGTGATTGAAAAGCTTCCGTATTTGCAGAAACTGGGAATCAATTGTATTGAATTATTGCCCGTTGCAGAATTTGCCGGCGGAATTTCATGGGGTTATAATCCCGCACATCCTTTTGCAGTGGAACAGGATTATGGCGGGCCCGATGCCTTATACCGATTGGTAAAAGCTGCTCATCAACATGGAATTGGAGTGATCATGGATGTGGTTTACAATCATTTTGGTCCTTCAGATGTAGATCTTTGGCAATTTGACGGCTGGAGTGCTAATGATAAAGGCGGAATCTATTTCTACAATGACCATCGAAGCGACACGCCTTGGGGAGATACGCGTCCAGATTATGGAAGAGCTGAAGTAAGACAATACATTCGGGATAACGCGTTGATGTGGATCGAGAAATATCATTGTGACGGGCTTCGTATGGACGCAACTTCATATATTCGGTACGAGGGCGGCGGCCTGGGATTTGATACCGAAATTTTGGAAGGCATCATGCTCATGCGCGATATTAACTCAGAGATCAGCCAGAAATATCCAAATGTTTTAACGGTAGCCGAAGATCTTAAAAGCCAGAGCATCGTTACTAATCCACCTGAAAATGGAGGGATTGGCTACGGTACGCAATGGGATATGAACTTTGTGCATCCGGTACGGGAAGTAATTACCAATCCTACAGATGAAGGTCGCGATCTTCAGAAGATTATTGACGCACTTGAGTTTCGATATGAAAAAGATGCTTTTAGCAGGGTTGTTTATACCGAATCTCATGACGAAGTAGCGAATGGAAAAGCCAGGGTTCCGGAAGAAATTCAGCCGGGTGATGCAGAAAGTGAATTTGCGAAAAAACGTGCAATCCTCGGTATCATACTAACACTTACTGCTCCTGGAATACCAATGATTTTCCAGGGACAGGAATTTATTGAAGATGAATATTTTCAGGATACCGAAGGACTGGATTGGAGTAAGTATGAAAAAATGAAGGGTATTGAAAGGATGATCACCGATCTGATCCATTTCAGAACCAATACGATTGAAGGATTTGGCGGACTCGCCGGGCAGGATATCGAGATCACGCATTTTAACCAGGATAACAAAATCCTTGCATATAAAAGAACGGAAAGCGGTAATGAGCCAGTTTTGGTCATTTTAAACTTCAGCAGTCAGGATTATACAGATTATGGCATCGGAATTTTGGAAGGTATGAACTGGCAGTTACGCTTCAATAGTTCGTGGAAAGGTTATGATGATTCATTTTCAGACATGGAAGTAAGTGGAATGAGCATCACCGATGAATCTACCGATGCGAAAGCTAAGACAGGAATTATCAATATTCCTTCCTATTCAGCCCAGATATATAGTTTATAATAAGAGCGGGCTTTTTGCCCGCTTTTATTTTATTATGCTAGTCTTGAAAATTAGATATGAAATAATCACCGGAGAGCGTCTTTCTTCTTGAAGAATAAATTCGGAATTTCCCCTTATTTTTTCTGATGATTTTAATAAGATCATCATCTAATCTGCCGTGTAGATACCTTCTTCCGGAAGGCTGAATAAACCAGCCATCTTCCATAATTAAATTATTGGAAGGCGAGAAAATAGTTCCGTAGACCGCTACTTCATCGAGCAAACTCAGCGCTTCTGGAATTGTTAATTTCTTCATCCTCTAAAAACTTAATTCTCTGTAATTTACAGAAAATAATTGTTTTAATTGTTAAAATTTTAAGTTGTAAATAGGCTTAATTGGCAAAGCCTTCACAAATCAGCCCTCAACAAGCTATCGCTCAATAAGAAATTACAATTTGATAAATGTGGTAACATTCAATTAAAACCTAATTTTGCTTAAAAAGCGTAAATGGAGAAAGAAGTGAATTATTCCGTACTGGAATTGGCAGTAGTTGGCGAAGGAATTTCTCATCATGAGGTTTTCAAAAATAGTCGAGAGTTAGCACAGCAGGCTGAGAAATTTGGCTATAAAAGATTCTGGCTTGCAGAACATCATAATATGATCAGTATTGCCAGTTCAGCCACGGCGATTCTAATAGGCAACATTGCAGAAGCGACCGAGACTATTCGTGTGGGTTCAGGGGGCATTATGTTACCCAACCATTCCCCATTAATTGTAGCGGAACAATTTGGAACTTTAGCCTCACTATATCCCAATAGAATTGATCTTGGTTTAGGCAGAGCTCCAGGAACCGACCAGATGACGGCCCATGCAATAAGAAGAGATCGATTACAATCGGTTTACCAGTTTCCCAATGAAATTGACGAGATCAGGAAATATTTTACCAATCAATTACCCAGTACCAAGGTTCGTGCAACCGTAGCAGAAGGGAAAAATGTCCCTTTTTATATTTTGGGTTCAAGCACAGACAGTGCGCACCTGGCAGCAGAGAAAGGTTTGCCGTATGTTTTTGCGAGCCATTTTGCACCAGCCCAGTTATTAGACGCTCTAAAAATCTACAGAAATGAGTTCAAGCCATCGGAATATTTAAGTGAGCCGTATACCATCGCTGGTGTGAATATTATTGCCGCTGAAAATGATTCAGAAGCTGAAAGATTGTCAACCAGTTCTCTCAGAATGATCGTTGGCGTCCTGACCAGTAACCCAGATTACCTTCAGAAACCGGTTCATTTTACGGCAGATTACGCAGAATTAAGCAAACAACCTGCTATACAGCAAATGATGAAATATGCCTTCCGCGGAAGCAAGGAAACGGTGAAACAACAAACTGAAGATTTTCTGGAATTAACAGGTGTCGATGAATTGATCGTTGCATCGCATATTTATCACCAGGAAGATCGACTTCGATCATACCAGTTATTTTCAGAAATTATGACCGAAATCAATGAAAGCGTGGTAGCTTAACTAAAGCAAAGGTTTAAGATTTTCCCAGACGGTGTTGGCAACAATTTTGGCCCCTTCGGCAGTTGGATGAATTCCGTCACTTTGATTTAATTCCGGTTTGCCGGCGACATCTTCCAGCAAAAACGGAATTAATTCCACGTTATTTTCCTCGGCTAAGTCCGGGAAAATCTGCTTAAAAGTTGCAGTATATTCTTTCCCCATATTGGGCGGAATCTGCATTCCGGCAAGAACAATTTTTGTATCAGGATTTTTTTCACGGACTTTATCGATGATCTTTTGCAAATTCTCCTTTGTTTCATTTAAAGGAACACCGCGAAGGCCATCGTTGGCACCAAGTTCTAAAACAAAAATATCAACGGGCTGTTTCAGAATCCAGTCAATTCTACCAAGTCCGCCAGCTGTTGTTTCACCGCTCAGACCGGCATTGATGGTTTTGTAATCATAGTCGAGGGAATCCAACTTATTTTGAATCAGGGCGGGAAAAGCTTCGTTGGTATCTAAACCATAACCGGCAGTAAGACTGTTTCCGAAGAATAAAATGGTCCCAGTCTGGGAATCATTAGGGCTTTTAGCCTCGTTAGTAATACTATTTTCTGCTTCATTTTGACTCTTTTGCTGGTTATCATTTTTACAGGAAAATAGCAGCGAAAAAGAAAAAACAAGAATAAGCGTTCTGTATACTGGAAAAGCCGTTGTAATTGAAATCATTTTTTTAATTTGTAATCTTCACAAAATTGCTATGTCAAAGATATTAAACGTACAAAATCTTCGGAAAACTTATTCCAGCGGTAACAATGAATTAACGATTCTACACGGAATTAGTTTTGAAGTTTTGCAGGGCGAGGTTTTTTCTATTGTTGGTCCTTCGGGAAGTGGTAAAACAACACTGCTGGGCTTGTGCGCTGGGTTGGACCAGTCAAATTCAGGAACCATTGAATTATGTGGCACGAACCTTTCAAATCTCACCGAAGATCAGCGTGCGCAACTTCGAAATCGCAAAACGGGTTTTGTTTTTCAGGACTTTCAATTGCTACCTACTTTAACGGCAGTAGAAAATGTCGCTGTCCCGCTTGAACTTCAGGGTAATAAAAACGCGTCTAAAAAAGCAAAAATCTTATTGGGAAAAGTTGGTTTGGGCGACCGGGTTCATCATTATCCATCACAATTGTCTGGCGGAGAACAACAAAGGGTGGCAGTGGCACGTGCTTTTTGTAATGACCCAGAAATTCTTTTTGCCGATGAACCCACTGGTAACCTTGACGAAGAAACAGGCGAAAAAATCACCAAATTGCTTTTTGATCTGAACAAAGAACTTGGAACCACATTGGTAATTGTCACTCATGACCTGGAATTGGCAAAAAAGTCTGATCGCATTCTGAGATTAAAAGGTGGTAGAATCCTGGAAACCGAATTATCATAATGCGTGAAAATAACAAAAATTCCAGTCAGTTTAACTGGCTACTAAAAATGGCCTGGAGAGATGGCAAAGCCAGTGCAACAAAACTGAGCTTATTCATCGCATCTATAGTTTTGGGAATTGCAGCCGTAGTTTCCATACAGTCTTTCGGGGAAAATTTACGGGATAACATCGCGCTACAATCTAAATCACTGATGGGTGCCGATTATATAATTGGCAGTGATAAACCCATGAATGATCGGGTTACTGCTATAATCGATTCTCTTGGCGGAGCCGACTCCCGGGAAATCAGTTTTTCTTCCATGGCTCTCTTTCCAAAAAACGGAAAGACCAAGCTCATGGATATTCGCGGAATTTCAGGCGGTTTCCCTTTCTACGGAAAAATTGAGACCGAAACAAATTCTGATCATGATTTCGAAGGTAAAAATGCGGCATTGGTAGATGCTACCACGATGCTTCAGCTGGGTATTTCAGAAGGTGACAGTATCAAATTTGGTGAAGTAACTCTACCAGTCATGTCGAGATTGAAATCTATTCCGGGAAGTTCTTCTCTTTTCAGTTCCATTGCTCCCCCGGTGATCGTGCCCCTTTCGGCGGTTGAAGAATCTGGATTGATCCAGACAGGAAGCAGAATTGATTATAAATATTATTTCAAGTCAACTAAAAACGAAGATATGGATCAGCTCGACAAAAAGCTCGATCCGATTTTAGATGCAGAAGATGCTGATCTGGATACCCATAAATCAACCAGTGAAAGACTTGGAAGACGCTATGAGAATTTCGGAAGATTTTTGAATCTGGTGGCGTTTGTGGCTTTACTTCTGGGATGTATAGGAATTGCCAGCTCCATTCATATTTATATTAAAGGGAAACTCCGATCGGTCGCCGTTTTAAAATGCCTTGGTGCCAGCCGAAAACAGACCTTTTTGATCTATCTTATTCAAATCGCTATTATTGGATTTTTAGGCGGGATTGCCGGAACCGGTCTTGGATTGATACTGCAGCAAACTTTCCCACTCATTCTTGCAGACCTTCTTCCAATTGAAGTCCAGATTACGTTCGTTTCTGGGGCAATTGTGATGGGAATTATTCTTGGATTGGTCATGTCCATTCTTTTCGCGCTTTATTCGCTCATAGGCACATTTTATGTTTCGCCATTACAAACTTTACGCGTCCAGGAAAATGAAAGTGGCACTTCCAGAAAAGCAGGATTCATCGTTTTATTGCTGATTTTCCTGTTCATTTTCGGATTTTCCTATTGGCTTTTACAAGACTGGCAGCATAGTCTCTCATTTGTTGGTGGGGTCATTATCACCTTCGGAATATTAGCCGGAGCGTCCAGGCTTTTCATTTTCTTAATAAAGAGATTTTTTCCGAAGAATGCGGGATTTATTGCGCGTCAAAGTCTACTAAATCTATTTCGACCCAACAACCAGACCCTCATTCTGGTACTGGCAATTGGCCTCGGGACTTTCTTGATGAGTACGCTTTATTTCACAAGAGATATGCTATTGGCAGAAGCCTCGCTGGATCAGCAGGCAAATAGCCCGAATTTAATCCTGCTCGATGTACAGACTGAACAGGCTAAAGATGTAGCTCAAACTGTAAAAAACCAGAATTTACCAGTCTTGGAGAATATCCCTATTGTGACCATGCGGGTAGCTGAACTGAAAGGAAGATCGTCGCAGGAGCTTAAGAATGATTCTACTTCTACGATCAACGGCTGGATTTTGAATCATGAATTCCGAACAACCTATCGCGATTCACTTATTTCTTCGGAAGAGCTAATTTCAGGCGAATGGATTCCAAACTATAACGGAAGCGAAATTGTGCCAATTTCGGTTAGTGAAGATTTTTCAAAAGACGCTGAAGTAACTACAGGTGACACTATCAATTTTAATGTTCAGGGGGTGATCATGCAAACGGAAGTGGCCAGCATAAGAAAGGTTGATTGGAGCCGTATGCAACTGAATTTTTCCATCGTTTTTCCTCAGGGAATTCTCGAAGACGCCCCGCAATTCCGGATTTTGACCACGAAGGCTAATGCAGAAGGAGATTCCGCAGAACTCCAGCAAAAATTGGTTAGCCGATTCCCTAATATTTCGGTTATAGATCTTAGACAGGTGCTTTCGGTCCTGGAGGATATTCTTGGTAAAATAGGCTGGCTCATCAATTTTATGGCATTTTTCAGCATTATCACCGGAGTGATAGTTTTAATTGGAGCCGTTAGAACCAGTAAATACCAGCGTATTAAAGAAAGTGTACTATTGCGAACACTAGGTGCCAAAGGAAAGCAGATCTATAAAATTGTTGCTCTGGAATACCTTTATCTGGGATTATTGGGCAGTTTAACGGGAATTCTTCTTTCGTTGTTGAGCACCTCCCTCCTGGCCTGGTTTTTATTTGAAAGTATTTTCGTTCCATCGCTGATTCCATTTTTGATCATTTTACCCGCGATCAGCATTTTGGTACTCTTAATTGGTTTGAGCAATAGTGTCGCTGTGGTCAAGAGCCCTCCGTTGCAAATCCTTCGGAAACAGGCGATGTGATTGACATACAACGATTATGGACTTCATGCTTTAGTATTATTTTAACGCAGCTAATCAGGTTATGTCCTTTAACAAATGTATTTTTATTGAAAACATTTTTATTTGATGAAAGTTTATCATTTAGAACTAAATGATGTAGACGATTTTGTTCCTGAACTGGCCAAACAGTTTGATATAGGTTACCAAAACGTACTAGGCGAATACAGTTTAAACATTCCAAAAGATGTAGGAACGGGAAATGTATATGGGATCAATTTCCCAAATGGTCTTGGTCTCTACTCCTATAAATGTACATTTGAAGAGCCCACACAATTAAAAATATGTCATCCGGTAGTAAAACCTCTGCGAATCATCTATATGATAGATGGTGAACTTACAAGTCATTTCGAAAATGTTGAACAAAACCAGAAAATAAAGCACCACCAGCATTTAATAGTTTCACCTTTAGATAAGGAAACACAATCGCTTACTTTCCCTGCTAAGAAGGAAGTGAACTTTTGTTACATTGAAGTTGACCGTCTTAAATTTCAGCAATATTTATCGTTTAACCTGAATGAGCTGGACCCGGTTTTTTATAAAATTTTCAATGATGTAAAAGCGGAAAGAAGAATTTCGCAGGTTGGAAAATTCAATATGCAAACCAGCCAGGTATTAAAGGAGCTGAAAAATACCACTTTCGAAGGATTTCCCAGAATTACTTATCTAGGTGCCAAGGCAATGGAGGTATTAAGTTATATGCTCCATCGTTTCAAGAAAGATGAACAGGAGTTTTTCAGTAATAACATCAGGGAAAAAGATCTGGAGGCTATTGAAAAGGCGGCAAAATATATAGATGAAAATATTGCGATGGCAGCTACGGTTCACGAAGTGGCTCAGGTGGCTGGAGTGAACAGTAACAAGCTACAGACTGGTTTTCAGGCGATTTATGGCAAAACAGTCAATGAATATATTCGGGATGTGCGACTTACAAAAGCCCTGAATATGCTTTCTTCCGGAAAGAAGAACGTAAGTGAGGTCGTTTACGAACTAGGATTGTCCAGCAGAAGTTATTTTTCGAAGATATTCAAAGAAAAATACGGTATTTCTCCAAGAAAATTGCTCAATGGCCATATGGTGGAAGAATCCTGATTATTCTCTTCATATTATCATACTTCGTATATTAAGACTTCAAAACAAACTTTTTACAGATGAACATAAAATTCAGGCTAATTAGCGTGGTTGCTATTGCTATAGTGGCTGGCTGCGCTAAAACACCCGAAACAAATTCAGAAGAACCTATGAATAATCCTTTATTGGCAGAATGGGACGGACCATACAGCGGTGTGCCAGCCTTTGATAAAATGGAAGTAGACCTGGTGAAACCAGCACTGAGAAAGGGAATGGAAATCAAATTAGCCGAAATAGATCGTATCACCGGCAATTCCGAAGAACCAAGTTTCGAAAATACGATCGTTCCTTTTGAGGAGTCCGGGAAAGAACTCGAGCGTGCTTTTGTCTATTACGGAATTTATAGTAGTAATATTTCCAATCCCGAATTTCGAGAAGTGCAAAAAGAGATGGCACCTGAAATTTCAGAATTCAATTCAAAAATCAGTCAAAATGAGGCTCTTTTTCAGAGAATAAAAGCGGTATACGATAAGTCTCAAAAAGAACCATTGCCAGCAGAGCAACAACGAGTCGTAGATCTGATTTACGAAGATTTTGCTATGGAAGGTGCCAATCTGAACGCCTCTGATAAAAAGCGTTACGCCGAGATCAATAAGGAACTTTCAAGCCTCTATACTCAGTTTTCAAATAATGTTCTGGCAGATGAAGAAAATTACGTGATCTTTCTTAATGAAGACCAATTGGGCGGCTTACCAGAATCTTATGTGAAATCTGCTGCCAAAGCTGCAGCCGATCGTAATAAGGGCGGACAGTACGCGGTTACCAATACGAGATCATCAATGGATCCTTTTCTTACTTATTCCAATAACCGGGAATTACGCGAAAAGGTTTGGAAAAATTATTATTCTCGAGGAGATAATGGTGATCAATATGACAACAACCAGATCGTTTCAGAAATTCTGAAATTACGCGATGAACGTGTGGAACTTTTGGGATATGACAATTATGCGCAATGGAGACTACAGAACCGTATGGCTAAAAATCCAGAAAATGCAATGGATTTGATGATGCAGGTTTGGCCGGCAGCTCTGGCAAGAGTCAAGGAAGAAGTCAAAGATATGCAGGCCATTGCCGATGAAGAGAATGCTAACATAACTATTAAACCTTGGGACTACAGGTATTACGCTGAAAAAGTAAGAAAACAGAAATATGATCTCGACAGTGAAGAAGTGAAGCAGTATTTGGAGTTGGGAAATCTTACTCAGGCACTATTTTTTACCGCTGGAGAATTGTTCAATTTTGATTTTACTCCGGTAAAAGAAAACGCAGTACCAGTATTCCAGGAAGATGTGAAGGTTTGGGAAGTAACCGACAGAGATTCCGGGGATTTAGTAGGTCTCTGGTACTTGGATCCTTATGCCCGCACTGGTAAACGCTCTGGAGCCTGGGCGACAACGTATCGCGGTTATAATAAGTTAGAGGGTGGTGAGCCGGTTCTGGCTTCTAACAACTCCAATTTCATCAAGCCTGCTCCGGGAGAGCCAGTATTGGTTTCCTGGGATGATGCAGAAACTTTTTTTCACGAATTTGGCCATGCCCTGCATTTCCTGTCGTCAAATGTTGAATACCCAACTTTAAATGGTGGTGTTCGAGATTATACTGAGTTCCAGTCTCAGCTATTGGAAAGATGGCTTTCTACAGATAAAGTGATCAATAAATTTTTGCGTCATTATAAAACAGATGATGTGATTCCAGACGAACTGGTAGAAAAGATCAAGAAAGCTTCCACCTTTAATCAGGGTTTTGCTACAACTGAATTTTTAGCTTCGGCCATAATGGATATGAAATATCATACCACCGATCCTGAGAATATCGATCCCGATAAGTTTGAAAGAGAAACTTTAAAAGAACTAAACATGCCGGAAGAGATAGTTATGAGACATCGTACGCCTCATTTTGGCCATGTGTTCTCAGGCGAGGGTTATGCCGCCGGATATTACGGATACCTCTGGGCAGATGTTTTAACTTCTGATGCTGCGGAAGCTTTCTCAGAAGCGCCTGGTGGATATTACGATAAAGAGCTTGCTAGAAAACTGGTAAAATATCTTTTCGCACCTAGAAATTCCATGGATCCAGCTGAAGCCTATAGAAAATTTAGAGGTCGTGATGCGAAGATTAAAGCATTAATGCGTGATCGTGGTTTTCCTGTACCACAAGATTCAATTAAATAACACATGAGCTCTGGAGAAACTTATCAGCAAAAACTGAAAAAGCTTCAGGGCTCTTCTTCTTACATACCGGGTATCATCATCATCAGAAAAGTGGATAATTTTGACCCGGTTTTTATTTCTGAAAATGGCCTGCAATTATTTCATTCCAGTCTTGAAGAAATTCAGAAAGAAGAGAACAATTTTAAAAATTCATTCTTCCATAATGAAGATATTTTCGATTACCAGCAAAAGCTGAAAGAGATCATTAATTCAACCTCTAACCAGGAATTTACATTTTTTCAGCAGCTTAAAGTTATGCCCGAAAAAGAATGGATCTGGCATATTTGTTCGGTTAAGATCTTCCATTATGATGCACTGGGAAATGCGAGTCATCTCATCACCGTGGCAAATTCGGTAAATCATTTAAAACACTTACCTAACAAGATTAACCGGCTTGTAGCAGAAAATATATTCTTCAAACAGAATTTTGAAAAGTTTTCAGGTTTAGGAAAACGAGAAAAGGAAGTTTTGAGATTGGTTGCAATTGGCAAATCTTCAGCTGAAATTTCTGAAGAACTTTTTATCTCCATCGATACAGTAAATACTCATCGTAAGAATATCAAAGAAAAGCTCAATATAACCAGTAGTTACGGTTTTGCTCAGTTTGCCCAGGCTTTTGATCTATTATAAAGAAAAAGCCGGTAAAAACCGGCCTTATTTTTTATGATTTAGAAGGCTATACCTGCTCCAAAACCAACCAGTATTCCTTTTGTAAAGACTCCCGGAATACTTTCATATTGAGTTTCTGAAGTACCGTCTGCGAATCGAACATCTATTGGGTGGTTATCATTCAGTTTATTAAAAGCGTATCCAAGCTCCGGTTTGAAATAATATTTCTTTCCGAATTTATTACCAACTTTCAGGTTTACAGACGAATTAGATTCATTTAAATAACCTGTTCCTTTTAAATATTCTCCCTGAGCGTTTGGTTTTTCAGCTCTGATATTATCCCCCTCACCTTTTCCTTTTAAATACCCATAACTAAGGTTACTGTATAAACCGTCACCAGGTTTGAAAAAGTAGTAATTGAATCCTCCTTGCAAATATGTGATCGTCCCTCTTCTTTCACTGAATATGGATTCTGGAACAGGGTAAACTGATGCTTCAAGGTTTGGAGCAAGCCTGCCTTTCAGATACTTCGTAACATATTCAGCATTAAGACCAACACCATTCGGCATCCCCGCCTTCACTCCTATTCTGGTTGGCAATTCCTGGGCCGATAAATTAAAAAACAAAAAGAAGGTGAAAATTATAAAAATGTATTTCATGTTAAGTTTAAATTTTAGTTGATTTGTGGTTTAACTCTAACGAATGTATTGCAGAAAATAACTGAAGGCAATACCTAAAACTGGTGATTTTATGCACTCCCATTTTAAGATCTACAAGCCTTATAATTTTCTGAGCCAGTTTATTAGCAATCAGTCAAAGCAAAAGAAATTCAGAATGCTGGGAGAGCTGGCTGATTTTCCGGAAGGGACTATGGCAATAGGCCGCCTCGACAAAGATAGTGAGGGTTTGCTGTTACTTACTACTAATGGCAAACTGAGCAAATTGATCACGGCTGGAACTACTGAAAAAGAATATTACGCCCAATTGGATGGAGAAATAACGCAGGAAGCAATTAAAAAATTACAAAGTGGTATTGAAATAAGCATCAACGGAAAATTATATAATACCCTACCCTGTAAAGTTCTGCAATTACGAGAAATTCCAAAATTACCTGATAGCAGTCAGCGAATTCGGGATGAACGTCATGGGCCAACTTCCTGGGTCTCGATAACCTTGACAGAAGGAAAATTCAGGCAGGTAAGGAAAATGACTGCAGCCGTGGGTTTTCCGACCTTAAGACTGGTGCGAGTAAGAATTGGTAACGAAACCATTTCAGGAATGCAACCTGGAGAAGTGATCGAAAAAGAAAAATTTGATATCTAGAATCCAACTGCTTTTCCGTCATGACTTCTCGAATCTGCCGCACCGAAGATTTCGCCAGTTTCCTGATTTATTGTGATTCCCATAGCACGTCCCTGCGAAGAACGCTCTTGAATCTCATGCCCCATTTGCTCATAAAGCTTTTTTGTATCTGGAGAAAAACCCCAGGTTTCAAAATAAGTGACATCTGGTAACCACTGATGATGAAATCGCGGTGACTCGATCGCTTTCGCAATATCCAATTGAAAATCTATGGTATTTATAATAACTTGCAAAACTGTATTGATAATTGTCCTGCCGCCTGGAGAACCAATTACTAAGACTGTTTTACCATTTTTCGCTACAATTGTGGGGCTCATACTGGAAAGCATCCTTTTTTCAGGTTCTATCTGATTGGGTTTGGTGCCGATTAAACCTTTTGAGTTCGTAAAACCCGGAATAGGATTAAAATCTCCCATTTCATTATTTAGTAGAAATCCCGCGCCTTCAACCACTATTTTAGAACCATACGATTGTTCTAAAGTATACGTCATGGAAACCGCGTTTCCTTCTTTATCTACTACGGAAAAATGAGTGGTCTGAGGACTTTCGTAAGCCAAATGAGTTTTATTGAAATTAGCAGAATCACTTACAGAAGCTTTTTCTAGCTGAATGTCAGAGCGCAATTCAGATGCATAATCTTTTGAAAGGATCTTATCCAGTGGCATTCGCGGATTGAAATTCGGGTCTCCTAAATATTGTGCCCTGTCTGCAAAAGCCCTACGCATTGCCTCAGTAATTAAATGAATGCTTTCAGCCGAATTCTGGCCATACTTCTGAAGATCAAAACCTTCCAGTATATTCAGCATTTCCACCACCGCTACTCCACCGGAGCTTGGAGGAGGCATCCCGATGATCTCGTAGCCGCGATAACTCCCGGTAATTGGTTCCATTTCTTCAGCTTCATATTTTTTCAGATCATTTTTCGTGATCAAACCATCGTTTTTCTTCATAAACTGATGGACCATTTTGGCCGTTTTACCTCCATAAAATCCTTCTGCCCCCGCATCTCTTATACGCTTGAGTGTTTCAGCGAGATCTCGCTGAATTAAGACATCACCGTCTTCCAGGGCCCTGCCATTTTTCAAAAAAATTTCCGCAGTAGAAGGATACTCATTTTTATGAATGAACAACCAGTTAGAGAAGCCAGTAATCTCAGGACCTACTTCAAAACCATTTTCAGCAAGCTTTATAGCAGGTTGAACAAGGTCTTTCCATGCCAGCTTTCCATATTTTTGATGTGCTTTATAAAGTCCGGCGACAGTACCAGGGACACCAACTGCCAGAATTCCATCATGGTTAGAATTATCCTTGATCTTATTATTTTTATCCAGGTACATATCTTTAGAAGCTGCCAAAGGTGCCTTCTCCCTAAAATTAAAACTCGTCTTAGTTCCATCGTTTTTGTGGTAAATCATAAAACCTCCACCACCGATATTTCCTGCAGCAGGAAGCGTCACAGATAAGGCGAAAGCGGTCGCAACAGAAGCGTCTATTGCATTTCCACCTTTTTTTCAAAACCTCTTTTCCAACTTCTGAAGCCAGGTAATGGCTGCTAACAACCATACCATTTTTGGCTTTCACCGGAATTCTGCCCGATTGTGCAGAAACGGAAATATTGAAAATAAAACTAGAAATTAAGCAGAAATATAAGGCAAGCTTTTGCATGGGATACTTTTTGAAAAACCCAATTTACTTAAAAGAATAGGAAATTTAAGATTATGCCAGAGAGAAATCCCTGTTATAAGCGACTGCGAAAAGTTCAAAAGTTTCTTTTGCTTTTTCCTGGGCTAAACTAATCTCTTCGGAAGAAAATGGATGAGATTTTAGCATCTTAGAAAACCCATTCCAGCTTTGAACCCCTTCCCTGTCTTCCGCATAAAAATGTTGTTTCGGAAGGGATTTCAATTCGGGACACTTTTTTAATTCCCTGCCAATCACAAAGCCACCCATTGCAGAACCCATAATTACATAAGCTGCTCCAATAGCTTCTGCCTTATTATTAACGTGGAAATTCAAAACCGCATTATCAAAATCCTGGTTCATAGCGTCCAGATCCTTTTTGATCAGTTCCGTTTTGGAAGGCTTGGAAATATCTAGAAATTTAGCGATCTCAGCCTCAGCAGTCTGATAAGCCAGTAAGTTTTGTAACATCAATAGCTGATATTCTTTCAGCGTGATGGTATGATCAGTAATTTTATTGGCAAGATTTTCTTTTTCAAGCTCCTGGTGCAGATCTGCAGTTGCTTCACGTAAACTATTCAGCATTGTCATTCAGCTTAAACTGTGAAATTGCTGATTTGATCCTGTCTATATTTCGTACCTGCTCATCATTATCAGCATCGATCTTCTCTAAATACTCGTAGATCTGGTTTACGGTGATCTTATTTTTCCTGATCTTCTCACGGAGCTCCTCTTTGGTCACCATATTTAGCATCACTTTTTTGAAAAGTGGCTCCAATTTCTCTCCGAGTGTATTGATATGCTTTTTCAGAATATATCCAGAAGCTCCGCTAAGAATGGTATTAGCCGCTAATTCTTCATCGTTGATAGTTCCGGTAATAAATATGAATTCCAGATCCTCATCATAGTCTTTGACCAGTTCAAGAACATCCAGACCGGTACAGGTAGGCAGGTTATAATCAGATAAGACAACGTCTGGTGCAAAATTTATGAGTTTCTCTTTAACACCATCTAACGTATCTACAACTTCGATTGTAGGTTTTTCTATAATTTTTCTGATCTGTCTCTCAACAAGTACTGCATCAGCATCATTATCTTCGACAAGCAGAATTCTTAGGGAGGATTTTATCATTCAGCGTACTTCCTTATATTTTACGAAAATATTGTTTTCGTTGTTAAGAAACAATTGGGAAATGTTAAACATGGAAATAAAACGTTGAGCCTTTTCCAGGTTTACTTTCAGCCCAGATTTCTCCGTTATGCTTTTCCACGATCTTTTTGACGATGGCAAGCCCTATGCCGGTTCCCGCGTAATCATCTCCAGACCTGCGGGAGAAAAGATCGAAAATATCATCTTTGAATTTTGGGTCGAAACCAATACCATTATCTTTTACAAAATAAACGGTTTTACTACCTTCAATTGTACTACCAATCTGGACTTTCGGTTCGTCCACTCTTTCAGAATATTTCAGGGCATTGGCGATAAGATTAGACCAAACCTGTCCAATCATCCGCTTATCTCCTACGATCTTCGGAAGGCTTTCTTCGATTTCTATTTCAGTTTTTTTATAATTCTTCTTCACGTTAAAGGAAGTAAGAATATCCTGGATCATGTTATTGGCTGAATTGACCGTTTTATTAAGATCACTATTAGAAACTCCGGCGAAAGAAAGAATATTATCAATCAGGTCGCGCATTTCTTCAGCTGAACTCAGAATGGTATCAATCGCCATTCTTCCTTCTTTTTCTAGCTGGTTGTAATAATCTTCCTTCAGGATATGAGCGTACCCATCAATACCTCGCAAAGGTGCTTTTAGGTCATGCGAGAGGCCCTGGCTGAATAATTCCAATTCATTATGCGCTTCGATCAGGCGTTCATTCAGATTATTGATTTCGGCTTTCTGGTTTTCGAGAATTACATAACTCACACTTTCTCTCAGCATTCTTGCTGCGGAAATCTCATAATCTTTCCACGCCTCTGCCACACCGGTAAGCTCCTGTGTCCATTTTTCAAAAGATTTACGCGGAGTTAGTCGCTGCTTCTCTTCATCATACGAAGCTTTATTCTCAGGATTTCCTCCCCAGTTCACCGTCTGCACAACTTCGGGGCGAAACCAGATTAGAAAATCTTTATCGCTTTGTCCCAATCTCACGCTTAATATTCCAGCGCCATTTTCTTTAAAACGCTTAGCTTCCGGGTAAAACTGAAAAAGGTTTTTGGTGAAGAACAGGCTTTCGTTCTTTTTAGAGAGGAAATTTTTAATGAGGGATTTTACTTGTTTTTTATCTGGAGTATCGCCAACCAGTTTGATCTTTCCCTTGAGAATTACCGCTCCACCACAGCTATCTATAGTTTGAGTGAACTTCGTTTTAAAAGAAGTCAATCCTTTTCTAATGCTATTTTGAGACTGGATCTGGCTCAGCAATTTATTTCTTACCAACTCCTGCTCGTCTATCTTTTTCAAATAGAGATTAGATTCTTTCAAGGACAACTGGTTTGAAAATATCTGGATTAGAAATTCACAAGTTTGTCGCTGGTAATAATTGATAAATTTTGCATCGTAATGATGGCATGCTAATAATCCCCACAATTTTCCATTACTTATCAGAGCAGCAGTAAGCGAGGCCCCAACCTTCATATTTTGAAGATATTCTATATGAATAGGAGACACTCCACGAAGCTTGGATTTCGAAAGGTCCAGAGGTTCATCAGTTATCGGTGAAAACTGCGGAGTAATTTCAACAGGTTCGTAATTCACATCAGAAATTATCCGAACGCGATTTTTGAAAAATAATTCGCGAGCCTGTTTTGGGATATCGCTGGCAGGATAATGTAGACCAAGCCAGCTTTCTAAATGATCTGCGTGCTCTTCAGCAATGACCTGTCCATTCCATTCCTCATCGAATTTATAAATCATGACACGGTCGTAACCGAAGATATTCTTGGTAATCTTAGCAGCATCTTCGCAAAGCTCAATGGCCGATTCAGAAGCTTCCAGATTATTCAAAATCGTGGTCAGTTGCTTTTGGAAATTAAAAGATTTGATTTCAGATCCTACAGGCTCAATGTCTACGATCAGACTTTCTCCGGAAATATGCGGAATGGCAATAAAATTCTGATCTTTCAGACTGAGCTCACTCACTTCCAGCAGCTCATCTTCATTTACAGCAGCTCGCAGGGATTCAGCGATTTTTTCACCAACTAATTTCTGGATTGATTCGCCCAATAATTCCTCATACGGAAATCCTAAAATCTTTTCAGAATTAACCCCGATCTGGGTTATTTCTAAGGTATCTTTATTACAGGCTACCAGTACTCCGTGAGACTGAGATTTACCAATGATATGAATAGGTTCTTTTTCACAACTCGAAAGGTCAACCTTCTCTGGATACTGATCTATATCTGCCATTAAACTAAAACTATTTTTTCAATTTAAAATAAAACGTACTACCAACACCTTCCTGAGAGTCAACCCAGATAGTTCCTTCATGAAGCAGCACAATTTTTTCAACATGAGCCAGCCCTACGCCTGTTCCTTCTTTATCATTCTGCCCCGGAACACGATTGAAAATGGTGAAAATATTCTTTTGGTCTTCTTTAGAAATTCCCACTCCATTATCAACTACAGAAAATACCCAGAAATTATCTTCTTCATAAGCTGAAATCCTGATTTCCGGGTCCTTATCGTTCGGCACGTATTTAATGGCATTACTGATCAGGTTTTGCATCAATAAACGCAACTCGATCTCATAACCTTTGATCTTTGGCAGATCTCCAACGTTTATCTTGGCATTGGAATCCCGAATGCTTTTACCCAGGTCATATTTTACAACGTTTAAAACCTCGTCCATATCTACCAGGGTTTTCTTTCCATTTTTACCAATACGGGAGTGTTCCAGCAGCCCTTTGATCTGTGAAGAAAGCCTGTCTGAAGCATTCTTGATATACTTCACATAATTCTCTCCCTTTTCATCCAGTTTATCGGCGTACATTTTACCCAGTACATCACTACCGAATTTGATGGTAGAAAGTGGCTCCTGCAGGTCATGAGAACAGATGGAAACGAATTGCTCCAGATCGCGATTCGCTCTCTGCAGATCGGCTTTCTGTTCCTTCAATTTTTCTTCGGCTACTTTTAATGCTGAAATGTCTACACAGGTATAGCGAATTGTTTTTAGCTCGTTATTCTCATCCTTTTCGGCCGTGGCATTCAGCAGGACCGGTAAAGTTTTGCCTTTCGCAGTAAGCATGGTATGATCCAGGTTCGTGAATTCATTGATTTTGGAACTCTTCGATTTTTTACTGAAATCAGCAATTCTTGAATTCTTCTCAAAAAATTCAAAAATTGGTCTTCCTATAATATCATCTTTGGCTTCATACCCAAGCTTTTGAACCGCTTTACGGTTACACTGCACTACCAACTTTGTTTTTGGATCCACGCTCAGGTGCAGTACCGGATCATCCTCGTAGAAAGATTTAAATCGTCTTTCACTGGCGATAAGTTTCTCCTTAGATTTCTGAATATTTTCGATATCAATAAAAGCAATTACTACTCCATCGATCTGATCATTCGAATCTACATAAGGTGAAATTCGTTGCAAATAATTACGACCTTCCCTGGAAACAATGTGTTTTTCCTGGGATTTACCGGTGTTCAGCACTTTTTTACAACGCTCCATAAAACTATGCTTTCGGCTTAAACCGAAACTGGTTGTAAAACTGTCGATTGGCCTACCAATATCCCCATTAATAAGGCTAAAGTGCTTCTTAATAGCCGGTGTAAATTTCCTAATCATTAAATCTGAATCAAGGAAAATCACCCCAATATCGGTACTTTTTAAAAGGTTATTCATATCGGCATTCAATGCAGCGAGATCATCCATCTTCTGAATATTCTCGGCATTCACCGTATTTATTTCTTCATTGACGCTCTGTAATTCCTCGTTGGTGCTTTGCAGTTCTTCGTTAGAAGCCAGTAATTCTTCATTTGCCGCTTGTAACTCTTCGTTACTGGTTTCGATCTCTTCCATAGAAGTTTGAAGTTCCTCACGGGTTTTCTTCAATTCTTCTTCCAGGCTTGCAACATATTCTTTCGTCTGGCTGGAAGGGCTCACCTGCTGAACTTCTTCTATATTCTTATCGTCAATTTCCGTTTCAACAAATGTGATCACGAAGTTCGTTTCACCATCTGCGCTTTGGTTGGTCAAAGGTTTAATAATAATATTGACTCCAACATCACCACTATCCTTTTTTACCACCGCGTTTTTATACTGAACCTTCTCGCTTGTCTTACTGGATTTATTCAAAGTAGACTGAACAATATACTTCAAATCTGACTCCAGCATGTCTAGTAGGTTTATTGAAAAACCGCTAACCGGTAAATTAGCGTATTTGCGGAATTCTCCAAGCGCATGCAAAATATTATAATCTGAATCTACAAGGACTGAAGCAGCTCCAAACTGTTCCAGTAAGGTTTCGTGTAATTCATGCTGAATCTTTTGCCGGATTGGATTCGATTTCGTTCTAAAACTTTTTCGCTCCCTTCCAGAACGGTTTTCAACCAGTTTGCTTCTACTTATATCTCCGTTTGGAGTGGCGTGGCTGATGCCATTCTTCAGGCGACCGCTTGATTCAATATTTCGGTAAATTTTCCATCTTCTGTCAATTTCCGAGAATTTGTCCTTATGACTGTGAACGCTTTCGCTGGTTCCTAATACCAGAACACCTTGTTCTTTTAAAGCATAATGCAATACATTCAAGGCCTTTTTTTGAATGCTGCTTTGGAAATAGATCAGCAGATTTCTACAAACCACCATATCCATATTACTGAATGGCGGATTCTTGATAATGTTATGTTTTGAAAAGATCACCATACGCCTGATCTTTTCTACTATTTGATAACTATGTGATTTGCTTAGAAAATATTTCAGAAGAAAATCTTTGGAAACGTCTGCCACAATACTTTCCGGATAGATTCCCTTGCTTCCTATATCTAAATGAGGTTGAGAAATATCAGTAGCGAAAATCTTAATTTCAATACTCTTACCCTGTTTCTCCATCTCCTCATTGAGGCACATCGCGAAAGAATAAGCTTCTTCCCCGGTACTACAACCAACATCCCAGACTTTTAGCACCTCTCCATCATTCTTCTCTTCGATCATCTTAGGGAAAACCTTGGTCTTTAGAATATTCCAGACCTTATCATCCCGGAAGA
This sequence comes from Flavobacteriaceae bacterium, assembly GCA_964220295.1. GTDB lineage: Bacteria > Bacteroidota > Bacteroidia > Flavobacteriales > Flavobacteriaceae > Christiangramia. Next base: position 47,164 of record CAXPUM010000034.1, read on the forward strand.
ACTTGGTCACTCCAATTAGGAATTCCCTGTAAAGAATCTCTACTTCCTCATCATTTTCCTGTAAATAATCAAAATACTGGGCAAGCGATTTACATTTGCTGATATTTACCCTTCTGGCTACACGTCTGGCTAAAGTGGCATACTTGTATTCACGAAAATCCAAGCCTGCTTTCTCATCTACATAGCTCAGGATCTTGTTCAGGTCTTTTTCGTCATATTGAACGTCTCCATCTTCAAAATGAAAGATTGGCGGAGCTGAAAGGAAATTCTTTAATTCCGGACCCATCTCCTCAACCGGCAAAATATAATCAACAAGTCCGGTATTAATGGCACTTTTAGGCATCCCATCGAACTTAGCTTCTGATGGATCCTGCACCATGATCATCCCGTTATTTTCTTTGATTGCCCGAACACCACGAGTACCATCACTTCCTGTTCCGCTCAAAATCACCCCGATTGCTCTTTCTTCTCGCTGGGCAGCCAGCGACTCAAAAAACATATCTATAGGTAAGTTGAGGGTTTGATTTTTTGGCTTTTCTTTCAAACGAAGAATATTATCTTCCAGCACCAAATTATTCGCTGGAGGAATCAAATAGATTCGACCCTCCTTCACTTCCATCTGGTCATCGATCTGAACAATAGGCAAATTGGTATTTTTCTTCAGCAATTCGCCCATCATACTTTTATAATCTGGCGATAAATGCTGTATTACCACATAAGCATTCTTGTCGTTCTCCGGTATTGTTTTAAAAAAAAGTTTTAAAGCTTCGAGTCCACCTGCACTAGCACCGACAGCAACAATTCTTGGCTGTTCAGAATACGTTTTTTTAACAGACTTACCCTTGGAACTTTTCTTCGTTTTTTCCATTCGTTAAAGTAGTAGGTTTTGAACGTTATCCTTCCAAAAAGGAATCCGTAATATTAAGCATTTAATCTGAAAATTTTTGAGCCATCTCGAACGATTTTTGCATGAAAAGCCACAGTATTTGCAGCAAATGCCATTTTTCCCAGATTTTAAAAATCCGCTTTAATTTAATAAATTTTGAGAAACCTGACATACTAGCAGTCTTTTGCGCCATTTCTACATTGGTAAAAAATCCCTTATAATTTTTTATAAAAAAATAACATTCAGCTTTATTCGCCATTCATGAGGATCTCGATTGTTTGCCATTACCTTACCTAAATCATCTAATTTTTCAGAAAATGAAATGTTTAAGCTTCAGATATTTATGGTTCAACAACGATTTCGTAGTATCCTTACGAAGTCCACAGGTTAGTTTTAAGTTTTTGTTAGAAGAATTTCCGCCAAATAAGGCTTAAATTATGGCTGAATTAAGAATTTAATGTTCCCATTTGCGACAATCGCATAGTGTTTGAACATTATAAAGCGAATTTAAGATTGACCAAAATGGTTGATCAAACCAAAAAAGTAAAAATGAAAACATTAGTAATCGGAGCAGGAAACATGGGATTAACTTATGCTGAGGGCATGGCGAAATCGCCAATGCTGGGCAGAAGGAATTTAATGGTTTTCGATAAATCTGCTGATGTGATTGCCCGTTTAAGAGAAATGGATCACTTTGATGTGTATGAAAAGCTAGAAGATTGCCTGCCACAAGCAGATATGGTCTTTGTAGCGGTGAAACCTTACCACTGCGATGATCTTTTTGAAGAAATGAAACCAATGGTGAATAGTGAACAGATATTTGTTTCGCTAATGGCCGGAGTGACCATCGCCAAAATTCAGTCAGGTCTGAATGCTAAAAAAGTAGTTAGATCCATGCCAAATCTACCAGCACAAGTTGGGAAAGGTGTTACATCATATACTGAATCTCAAGAAGTATCAAAGGTTGAACTATTAATGGTAAGAAATCTTTTAGATACAACTGGGGAATCCATTCACGTGGAAAATGAAAATTTCATCGATGCATCTACCGGAATCTCAGGTAGTGGACCGGCATATGTTTTCTACTTTATGAATTCCATGCTGGAAGCAGCTTTAAAAATGGGATTCTCGAAAAACGATTCCAAAGTTTTAGTTAGTCAAACTTTTGAAGGAGCCGTTGAATTATTTAATAAAAATGATCTTTCTCCAGATACCTGGATGGACCGTGTAGCCTCTAAAGGTGGTACTACCAGAGCGGCGTTAGACTCCATGGACGACAATAACGTTAAGGAGCTAATTAAAGATGCAGCCTACGCCGCCTTCGACAGAGCTGTAGAATTAGGAGAAGGAAAATAAACACCAAAAAGGAATAAAACCAAACCATTAGAAATGGATAAGAAAAGAAGAATTGTTGTAAAAGTTGGTACCAATGTAATGACCAACAAAGACAATAGAATTTTAGGACCTATTCTGAAAAGTCTGGTTCGTCAAATCGCAACTTTATATGAAGACGACGTACAAACTGTGCTGGTTTCTTCAGGATCTGCGATCGCTGGTAAAGAAATTCTGGGAGAAATCAATATCAAAGATGAAAGTAAAAGACGTCAGGTATTTTCTTCCGTAGGTCAGCCTAGAATGATGCGCCACTATTATAGTATTTTCCACGACTACGGAATGCGATGTGCGCAGGTTCTAGCAACCAAAAGAGATTTCAGCCCGGGTATTCACAGAGAGAATATGATTAATTGCTACGAATCTTTACTATCTGAAGGAATTATTCCAATTGCAAATGAAGATGATGCGGTTTCCGTAACCATGTCTATGTTCTCTGATAATGATGAACTGGCGAGTTTGGTGGCGGAATTGATCGGAGCCGAAAAACTGATCATTTTAAGTGATACAGACGGGTTATATACCGGTCACCCAGATCATGACGATTCAGAAAAACTGAATAAAGTACAGGTTGACGAAAACGTTGAAAAATACGTCCAGGAATCAGATAAAGGTGAAGGTGAAGGCCGCGGAGGAATGGAGTCTAAAATTAAGATCGCCAAAAGCACTGCGTCTAAAAATATTACTACCTACATCGCGAATGGTAAAAGAGAGAATGTCATTTTAGACATTATGGACGGTAAACCTGTAGGTACAAAATTTACATCATAATAATTAACCAAAAAGAAAGAATTAAGAAATGAAGTTGATAAAATCTGAAATAAAAAATAACGTACTGAAATCCATGATGAATATCCTGGATCGCAGACGTGACGAAATAATTGAAGCGAATAAAAAGGACCTTGAGGCTTTCAGTAAAGATGATCAGGCCATGTATGATCGTTTAATTGTAAACGATAAAAAAGTGGATGGAATGATTCAATCGGTTAAGGAAGTGATGGAACAGGATGACCCGGTTGGGCAGACTATAGAGCACCGTAAACTAGATTCTGGTCTTGACATTACCAATAAAACTGCACCGTTTGGGAATATCATGATTATTTATGAATCTCGTCCAGATGTAACTATTGAGGCTGCAGTTCTTGCTTTCAAAGCGAATAATAAGATTTATCTGAAAGGTGGTAAAGAAGCCATACATTCTAACAAAATTTTAGAGGAATGCTGGCATGAGGCTTTAGAAGAGAATGGATTGAGCAAAGATTGGATCAAGCTATTGCATATGAGCCGAACTGAAACTCAGGAATTTCTGAAGAACCCACCAGAACAATTAGACCTTATCGTTCCAAGAGGTGGAGAAAGACTAATCGCTTTTGTAAAAGAACATTCTACCGGGGCAGTACTGGTTAGCGGTAGAGGAAACAACTTCCTTTATGTTTCAAAAAATGCTGACTTTGAAGTTGCTAAAAAGGTCATGCTGAATGCTAAGATCGATAAGATCTCAGGTTGTAATGCACT
>CAXPUM010000035.1:0-28156 GCA_964220295.1 Flavobacteriaceae bacterium
TGTAGTAAGAAAATCTTTTTAACAAAATGTAGGGATTTACGGTTTAAAACTCTTAAAATCCCATAAAATCTACTTTTTTTACGAATCTGCTAATTTTTAGCTTATATATTGATATTACTGATATCGAGGCACTTTTATATTCCTTTTTTTGTCAAATTTTTCCTTTAATTTTATCAAGTCAATAATTTTTTTTCTTAAAGGCTTGTGAAGCTAAAACGATTTAGTATATTGGTGTTTATTAATTCGATGTTAACGTAACCAAAAAATTAACATTAATGAGAAAAACTATTACTTTAAACTATACTTCAAAGAAGTTAGAAAAAAGCTATCCAAAAGTTAAGCTAGGTGCTTTTAACGCGATCTTAATGATGCTATTCCTTTTTGCGGTTGGATCCTCAGAGGTTTATGCATTTCAGCAAGATTCAGATAACATTAAAGTTAGCGGTACCGTTACAGATAGCAATGGCATGCTCCTACCAGGAGTATCAGTAGTTGAAAAAAACACTACAAATGGTGTTGAGACGGATTTTGATGGAAATTATACTATCACCGTTGGAGACGCAAACGCAGTTCTTGTATTTAGTTATGTTGGTTTGAAAACTGCCGAAATTCCAGTGAATGGAGAAAGCAGTATTGACGTTCAAATGGCAAACGATGCTCAGGCTTTAGATGAAGTCGTGTTAGTAGGGTACGGTAAACAGAAAAAAATCAGCGTAGTTGGAGCTCAATCTACCATCAAAGCTGAAGAATTAGAGTTGCCAGTTGCCAACGTTGGAACCATGCTTGCAGGTAGAATTTCTGGTATTACGGGAGTTCAGAGAGATGGTCTTCCAGGTTTCGATGGAGCAGACCTGTGGATTAGGGGTATTTCTACCTTTGGAAATTCTGGTCCGCTTGTATTAGTTGATGGTGTGGAAAGGTCACTGGACAATATTAATCCACGAGATATTGCTTCCTTTTCTATTTTAAAGGATGCTTCCGCAACGGCCGTTTACGGTATCCGTGGAGCAAATGGTGTAATCCTAATCGAAACTAAAAGAGGTAAACAAGGTAAGCCTAGTGTAACTTTAGATTATTACGAAGGTCTTACTTATTTTACTCAAGTTCCTGAAATAGTTGATGGAGTTCAATACATGCAATTGGCTAATGAGGCCTTGACCACAAGGGGGCAGGTTCCAAAGTATTCTCAGGAATATATAGACCTTACTGCTTCTGGTGTTGATCCTATTTTATATCCAAACGTAGACTGGTTGGATGAGATCTTCCAGGATTATGGAAGAAATAGACAAGCACTCCTGAATGTGAATGGTGGTGCGCAGGATGCTCAGTACTATGTTTCTCTGGGATATTATGATGAAACTGGATTATTTAAAACTGATGCTTTGGAAGCATACGATTCAAGTACACGTTTTAAAAGATATAATTTCACATCCAACTTGACATTAGATATTACCAAAACAACGAATATCAACGTTGGTATACAGGGCTACCTTTCTGAAGGAAGTTATCCTGGAGCTACGGGAGGAGATGCTAATACTGTTGATGTTGGAGGAATCTTTGGGGCTGCTTTGGAAGTGCCGCCTGTAGAATATCCAGTGCTTTATCCAGGAGGATACGTTCCAGGAAAAAGTGCGAATGGTGGGTTAAGAAACCCTTATGCTGATGTGGCTTTGCGCGGATACAGAACATTGACCAAAAATCAGTTAAATACCAATTTGAATTTAAATCAGGAACTTACCTTCATAACCGAAGGACTTTCATTACACGGTCTTTTCGCATTTGACACTTACAGTGCTCAAAACTTGATTAGATCAAAAAGGGAAAGCACCTATTTTGTAGATCAGGATTTTCCTATAACCGAAAACGGGGAGTACGTTTTAAATGAAACCTACACTTCCAATGGTGAATTCTTAGGTTACGCTAATAATAATGGTGGTAACAGAAGATTTTACTCTCAGGTTTCGGTAAATTATGATAGGGACTTTGGGAAGCACGCTGTAAGTGGATTGCTTTTAGCGAACAGATCAGATTTTACTGATGCTTTCGCAGGAAACTTTACTGATGCAATTCCTTTTAGAAACCAAGGTTTGGCTGGTCGTGCAACTTATTCATACGATGAAAGATATTTCTTCGAAGTGAATGCCGGTTATAACGGGTCAGAAAACTTTGCTCCAAACAACCGTTATGGGTTTTTTCCTTCAGTAGCTGCTGGATGGGTGATCTCTAACGAGAAATTTTTTGAACCTTTAAGCGAAACGATCAATTATTTGAAAATCAGATATTCTGATGGTTTAGTTGGATCTGATTCTGGTGCTGGAAGATTCTCTTATCTTAGCAGGGTTGAAGGTTCAGGAGGATACACATTTGGTTCTAATGGAGGAAATGGTATAGGAGGAATTGCCGAGACTTTTACTGGTGTTGATGTTCGATGGGCAGAATCCAGAAAACAGGATTTAGGTCTTGAAGTAAATGCCTTTGATAATGACTTAAGTATAATTATTGATTTCTTTACCGAAAGAACAGAAGGAGCTTTTTTACGTAGAAGCGATATCCCAAATTATATTGGTTTAAATTCTGATCCTTTCGGAAACTTAGGTATAGTTGAAAATAAAGGTTTTGATGGAACTGTTACTTATAATACTCGAATTGGTCAGGACCTTAAGCTTGATTTCAGAGGGACATTTTCGTATAATAGAAACAAAATTATCGAAAATGGAGTGCCTCAACAGCCTTATGAATGGTTAGATAGAAGAGGAACAGGACTATTAGCCAATGTGGGTTATGTTGCAGAGCGTCTATTTACGCTGGAAGATGATGCTGATGGTGATGGCTTTATTACTCCAGAAGATGGATTCCCAACTCAATTCGGTCAAATCCAACCTGGAGATATTAAATATCAGGATTTAAATGGTGACGGTCAGATCGATGCATTTGATAGAAAAGTAATAGGTGACGGGGACGTTCCTGCTTTAACTTATGGATTTGGGTTAACCGGACAATTCAAAGGATTTGATCTTAGTTTATTTTTCCAAGGTCAGAACTTTTCTGATAGATTTATTGGTGGAGCAGGTATTCAGCCTTTCCTTGGAGATGGTGGTGAAGGAACTTTTTACACCGCTAGTTTAGACAGATGGACTCCTGAAAATAATGATCCATATGCAACTTCGCCGAGATTGTCATTTGGTTCTTCTAGTTATGGTTCCAATAATAATAGACAAAATAGTACCTGGTGGTTGCGTGATATAGCTTTTTTAAGGCTTAAAACTGGTGAAGTAGGATACACGTTACCTTCAGATTTTACCGAGAAGTTCGGTGTGGATAATTTCAGGTTCTACTTGAGAGCAACAAATATCTTTACTATTAGTGATTTCAAAATTTGGGATCCTGAATTGAATACGAGCAATGGTAGTCGTTACCCGAATATCTCTGTAGTTGCACTTGGAGGAACCTTTAATTTTTAAATGATCATGAGGAAAACACAAATATTCTATTATAAAAAATATAAAATGAAAAAGTTATTAATCGCTTTGATCGGCACGTTCATTTTTGTTTCGTGTAACGATGATTTTCTAGATCAGGTGCCTGATGACAGGCTTACCTTTGATGATACGTTTGCTACAGAGGTGAATGCGCAGAGATACCTGGCTAACATATATTCCAGAATACCGAGTGAGTTCGCACAGCGTTACACCACTACCCAGAATTCTGGTCCATGGACAGGAGCTTCAGATGAAGCGGAATATGTTTGGGGATTTCATCTTGGTAATTATTTAAATGTAGCCGATTGGAATGCAACCACACAGGAAGTAAGTAATCTATGGTCAAATTTCTATAGAGGGATTAGATCAGCATCAACTTTTATCGCCAATATTGAGCAATGTGCTGATTGTACTCCGGAAGCTATTAGACAATATACTGCTGAGGCCAGAATTCTTAGAGCATATTACTATTACAACTTGATGAGGTCATGGGGACCAGTTATCCTTATTGGAGATACTCCAATTCCGCCTGATGCTAATTTAGGCGAGTTAGGTCTTAAAAGAAATTCTATAGACGAAGTAACGCAATACATCACTTCAGAATTAGATATTGCCATTGAAAACTTAAATACTGTAACTTTTGAAGAGAATAGTGAAGCAGGACGTGTAAAAACTCCTTTTGCTATGATGATCAAAGAAAAGACATTGCTTTTCGCCGCTAGCCCACTTTACAATGGAAATGCAGCATATTCAGGTTTTGTAAATGCTGAAGGTGAACCTTTGATTCCACAAAGTTACGATGTTCAAAAATGGAAAGCAGCTGCAGATGTTTCGAAGAAATTCATTGACATGTTTGTACCAAGTAGATTTAGACTTTATAAGGAGCAAAATGCTGATGGATCTCTAAATCCATACCTGTCCGTTAGAAATGTAATGTTGGTCGAAGAAAATAATGCAGAAATGATCTACGCGCGCCCAAGGGGTGATGATTATTACACATATGATATAACACCTTATCATTTAGGAGCAGATGGATGTAACAGAGGAGCTGGAGGATTGAGTGCGACTCAAACTGCTGTTGATGCCTTTTTTACGTCAAATGGTCGGTCTATAGATGATCCACAGGCAAATTACGAAGAAGACGGATTTTCAGAATTCCAGGCTCCTTTCGATTTTACAACCAGAACTACTTATAATCCATGGACGAATCGCGAGCCAAGATTTTATAACAGTATTACTTATAACGGAGCGCTTTGGTTGAACCGTGGTAGTGGTGATATTATAACTAAAACATGGTATGGAGGAAATTCCGGTCGAAGAGTTGGAACAAATGACTATCCACCTACGGGTTATATTATCAGAAAATCATATCCTGTGGGAGAATGTTATCCTTCTAGATGGGTTCCTATGTTCAGGTTAGCAGAACTTTACTTAGATTATGTAGAAGCCTTGAACGAATATGATCCAGGAAATCCAGATATCCTAAAATATTTGAATCTTATCAGAGAGAGGGCTGGTATTCCTGAATATGGTTCTTCATCTTTAGAAGCACCTTCTACCCAAGAAGCGATGCGTGAAGCAATCCATAAAGAGCGTCGCGTGGAATTGTTTGATGAAAGCGTTAGATATTTTGATGTGAGACGTTGGCTTATCGCAGATGAAGTTTTAGATGGACCATTTTATGGAATGGACATCAATGCTAGAGATGAAGCCGATTTTTATAATATCGTAGAATTTGAGAATAGAGTATTTAGACCTCAGGATTATCTGTGGCCAATACCTCAAGATGAAATTAACGCTAACCCATCCTTAACTCAAAATCCCGGATGGTAGATTTAAATTAGTCTGATAGATTTTGCCCCTCTCACATTGAGGGGCTGAAATCTATGAAGACTTTAATTTGAGCAATGATCTACCGGTTTAAAATATTAGAATTATGAAAAAAATTACAACGCAATTGCTTTTATTGGGGCTAATTTTATTTCTTCAATCTTGTGAGCAAGATGATAGCTCTCTTATAGATGGACTTCCAGATTCCATCATTAATACAGATCCAGAAGGTTCGCCTCCACGTGGAATAACTGAAGATTTTAATGGTCATGATGAAGTTCTTAATAGGCAAATTCTAACAGGGCCAGTTGGAGTCTATTACGATCCTGATGTAGATCGTTCAATTGAATGGCCATTGGAATTTTTTCCAAATGCCTGGAATTATATTAATAGTACCTATGGGGAAATAGGATCTCAGAATACATTATATGTAATTGGGCACGGTGAGGATAAATCAAGTTTTTTCGCAACTTATTTCGATGCAGATTCTGGGAATAGAAACATTATTGATTTCCCTATTCTAAATTCAGAAATGAATCCTGAAGCTATTGATCCACCTGTGGCTCTCCTAGCTAAGTTAGTAGAAAACGCCAATAACGGAGTGAAATCATCACCTGCTTCTGCAGTTTGGGGTGATGCTTTTACTGAAATTTTTACTTATGACCTTTACTTAGGTTTAGGAATGGATGATGATGCCGCACGCGTGAAGGCAGAATATATGACTACCACTCAGAATGGAATCAATTGGTTTGCTGACTGGTTTTTACCGCTTTATGAAACATATGACGGTTCAGCTGTACTCACTCAATTTTTTGATTTATTATCAACAAATTATCCAATAGATGGAGATCAGTATGCAGGAGAGTTAACATTAGGAGAAATTGTGCACTTTTTCAGTGGAGCTACTGGAGAAGATTTAGAAGATATGGCACAAGCAGCTTTCAATCTTACTGATGTAAATCAACAGGAACTTTTAGAGGCTAGAGGAGAATTTCCGAATTTGAATTATCCTTTTGAACCTGCTTCTGAATTGATTGATGTAACCAGTCAAGGGAATGCGACTATTGAGGTTTCCAGTGAAAATGGTGGAGGTCCGGATGCAGGTGAAGGTTCCAAAAAGTTAATTGATGGTGATACTAACACTAAATTTTTAACTGGTGGATTCCCACAGGAATTCTATATGCAACAGGTTTTTGACACACCACAAGTAGTTAATAGATATACTTTTACTTCTGGTAACGATGCTCCAGATAGAGATTATAAAACATGGGCCCTTTTAGGTTCTAATGATGGAGAGAATTTTGTGGAACTAGACGTCCAAACAGATGTTACATTTTCAGAAAGAAATCAAACAAAAGAATTCATTTTTGATAATGAACAGGCCTTTAGATATTACAGAATAAGATTAGATGAGAACAACGGTAGTGGTTTAATTCAGCTTTCTGAATGGAGACTCATCAACTTAAAGAAACTAACCTTTGGACCACAGGATGTAACCAATTTGGGTATATTATCGGTTAGTCAGGAAAATAGCAATGGTAGTGATTCCAATGAAGGATCTGAAAAATTGGTTGATGGAGATGATTCCTCAAAATTCTTAGTTTTTGATGTGGCATTCCCTCTTGAATTTACATTGAATTTTAATCCGGGTGTTAGAGTTACGAAATACTCTCTAACTTCTGGTAACGATGCTCCGGGAAGAGATCCAAAAAGTTGGACGTTATATGGTTCAAATGATAACGAGCAGTTTACTGCAATTGATACAAGAACAGATATAATTTTTGAGGAAAGAAATCAGACCAAAGAATTTTTGGTAAGCGATAATGCAGATACATATACTTATTATAAGTTATCTATTGAAGCTAACAATGGAGATGGATTATTCCAGGTAAGTGAGTGGCGTATTTTTGCTGAAGATTAATAAATGCATATGTCAAAGATTGATAGTCTTTGTCTAATATGATAGAATGGTTAACATTTAGTTTGATGTTTAGTTTTAGTTCACTAACCGGGGAATGCTCTTCCCCGGTTTTCATCTAAAATCTTTTAGCTGAAAGTAAATCGATTAACCAAATCATTGAATATTTTAAAACAAAAGTTTGAAAGGAAATTACTCTGGAATATATAAAATCTCTTTAAGCTGTTTAGTATTAGCCATACTTCATATAAATGAGGCTTTTCTTTTTGCTCAAAAGAGTAACGATAATTCGCTGGAAAAAACTGCTTTTCAAACTTCAAGTAAATGGATTCCTGAAATTGATATTCGCGCTGATGTGGCAATTGTTTACGGAGTTAATGGGAATCCTTCAGATCATGATGCCAGTTCAGAATTTGAAGATCGTGTAAAATCCTGGAGGGATAAAGGGTATTCAACACATTTTATGACCGGTATTGCCTGGGGCTCCTACCAGGATTATTTTCTTGGGAAATGGGATGGAGAAAATCACCTGGATGAAGGACAGGTTCAGGCAAATGGAGATACCATTTGGCATGGTCGTAATGTCCCATATATCGTTCCTCAGAAAAGTTTTATTAATTACATTAAGCAAGAAGTCATTGAAAGGGTAATTGATGCCGGAATTACTTCAATTTATCTGGAGGAACCTGAATTTTGGGCCCGCGGTGGCTATGGTTCTGCTTTTAAAGAAGAATGGCAGGATTATTATAATTTCGAATGGAGACCGCAGGATGCTTCACCTGAAAATACCTGGCTATCAAATAAATTAAAATACCATTTGTATTACAAAACCATCGATGAGGTTTCGCGATATGCCAAGTCGTATGGTAAGAAAAAGGGACTGGATGTAAAAGTTTATATTCCTACACACTCTTTGGTAAATTACTCTTCGTGGAGTATTGTAAGTCCCGAAGCCAGCCTGGCTTCTTTACCGGGAATTGATGGATATATCGCACAGGTTTGGACAGGAACTTCAAGAGAACCTACTTTTTATAACGGGAAAGTTAAGGAGCGTACTTTTGAGAATGCATTTTTGGAATATGGCTCTATGGTTTCCATGACAGCACCAACTGGAAGGAAAATATTCTTTTTGACAGATCCTATTGAAGACCGAAGGAAATCCTGGGATGATTACAAAGAAAATTATCAGGCAACATTTGCCGCTCAGTTATTATATCCGCAGGTAAATAATTATGAAGTTATGCCATGGCCGGAACGAATTTATACTAAGCCATACAGCGTAGCTTATACCGATGAAAAAGTATTGATTCCGCATACTTATTCTACCCAAATGCAGATCATGGTGAATGCACTGAATGATATGCCAAAGTCGGATAATAAAGTGAGTGGAAATAATAAAATTGGGGTCTTAATGGGAAACTCCTTAATGTTTCAAAGATTCCCAACCCATGATGGCTATGATGATCCGCGATTTTCCAATTTCTATGGTCAAACCTTTCCGCTTCTCAAAAGAGGCATTCCTGTACAAACAGTTCATATGGAAAATTTGGGTTATGAAGAATCACTCAAGGATATCAGCGTATTGATTCTGAGCTATTCCAATATGAAACCTTTTTCTGAAGAGGTTCATAAGAATCTTGGAAAATGGGTTAAGAATGGCGGAACTCTGATTTACGCCGGGAGAGATGATGATCCATACCAAAGTGTGATGGAATGGTGGAACCAGAAGAAAAATGATTATAAAAAACCTTCGGAAAATCTTTTTGAGGGAATGAAGATGGATAAGAATCCAGGTGCCGGAAAGTACGAATATGGGAAAGGTACGGTCTTCGTAATCAGAAAAGATCCGAAGGAATTTGTGATGCAAGAAAATGGTGATGAAGAATTTATCAATATGGTAAAGCAGGCATTTCAAAATAATAATGAAGAACTGACTTTTAAAAACAATCTGTCGCTTTCAAGAGGTCCCTATAAGATTATTGCGGTAATGGATGAGAGTGTTTCCAATGAGATCTATTTTGCTCAGGGTCTGGTAATAGACCTTTTCGATCCTTTGCTTCCGGTTTTATCTTCGAAGGCTGTAAGTCCGGGAGAAGAAGCTTTTTTATATGATTTAAAAGATGCATATAAAAATAACGAACCAAAAGTACTCGCAACCGCAGCTAGAATTTCAAGCATTGAGAATAACACAAACTCTTTTTCTTTCACCTGTAAAAGCCCGGTGAATACTATGAACAGTATGAGAGTTTTTCTTCCAGAAGAACCGAAAGAAGTGATAGTGAATAATAAAAATGAGGTAAAAATAACAACAGAGGGAAGCAATTGGGATGCTAATTCCAGAACCTTCTATTTGAAATTTCCCAATTCGCCAGATGGGATTGATGTGAAATTTAAATGGTAAATTTTAAGTAATGAGTATAGGATGATGAATAATACGTTTTTAGGTTTTGTAGGGGTTATTTTTCCAATAATATTATTGGCTTTAGTAATTGTAGGCTTTGTCAAAAGAATGAAGAGACTTTGGGTTCCTTGCCTGATTAGTTTAGTTCTTTTTATAGCTGCATTTATTTTTGTTACCACAATTTCATCAGATGGTGGTGTTCAAAAAACCTATGAAATTAGTACGAAAAAATAAATTTTGAAATGAAAAAAGTAATTGGCATTCTTATTCTAGCTTTGGTTTTTGTTGGCTGTGGCGCAAGTAAAAATTTGAATAGCAATTCTAACATAGATTTTGTAGAGCTCGCTTACGGAATTTGTAGCGTTAATATTGAACAGGCGCAATCTATGGAAAACAGCCCCAGTGGGATACACTACATCAGTTCTGATTTTAATCTTCTGCAGAGGACAGATAAAATTCCCGCAAAGCAGGGACAACGGTTCGGAGTAGCATATTTACTCAAATCACCTGAATATAAGGAAGTACAGGTGGAAGTAGTTTGGACTTTTCCAGAGCCCGTAAAAAGCATAAACGGAAGAATATATAAAGAAGTTAGATACCTCGATACTCATTCAACAAATGAGGATTTTCATGAAACTTATGCCTTAAATAGTGAATATCCAATTGTTAAGGGTGACTGGAAATTTGAGCTCTTCGTGAATGGCGATAAATTGTATGAAAGAAATTTTGAGCTGTTATAATTAAAAGAATAGCACGAACTGAACAAAGCAATAATTCTAATGAAATTCAAATCCAGCTTACTAATATTCTTTTTCGTAGCTACAAAATTCTGCCTGGCTTTTCAAAAGCCAAAAGGTGACCTGGCAGATTATGTGAATACCCTGCAGGGAACCAATTCTAAATTTGAACTAACTCGGGGTAATACCTATCCAACTACTGCCTTACCCTTTGGGATGAATACCTGGACGCCACAAACGGGTGCGAATGGAGATGGCTGGAAATACCAGTATTTTAAAGATGAAATTCGAGGATTTCAGCAGGCGCATCAATGTAGTTCCTGGAGTAATGACTACGCAGTTTTCTCTTTGATGCCGGTAACCGGTGATCTAAAGTTGAATGACGAAAAAAGGGCTTCTGGCTTTAGCCATGAAAATGAAACAGCTAAACCATATTACTACCAGGTTCAACTGGAAAATGGCGTAAATACCGAATTTTCTCCTACTGAAAGAGGGGCTCATATGCGTTTTAGTTTTCCGAAAGGGAAAGATGCTTGGTTAGTACTTGACGGATATACCGGGATGAGCTCGGTTACCATAGATGCCAAAAATAAACGGATTACCGGCTATGTTCGTAATGGCCGCGGAATGGCTCGAATTGAAGGAATGAAAAATTATTTCGTCATTCAGTTTGATAAATCTTTTAAATCTGAAGGGATCTGGGAGAATCGAAACTCTAAAAAATTTGAGGAAGAAACTTCAAAAGAAGGTGAAGGAATAGGGGCTTACATTCAGTTTAAACCGGGACAGGAAGTGCAGGCAAAAATCGCATCTTCATATATCAGTCCCGAACAGGCACAGCTTAATTTAGAAAGAGAACTGGGAAGCGATAAGAATCTAGAAAAAACAAAATCTAGGGCCAAAGATGTCTGGAACAAACATCTCGGTAAAATCGTCGTGGAAGGAGGAACAGAAGACCAGTTCAAAACATTCTATTCCTGTTTTTTCCGTGCAAGTTTGTTTTCAAGAAAATTCTATGAATTGGACGAAAACGGTGAACCTTATTATTATAGTCCGTATGATGGGAAAGTTCATGACGGCTATATGTATACCGATACCGGTTTCTGGGATACGTTTCGCGCTCAATTTCCTTTAAATGCGTTGCTATATCCTGAAATGCAGGGACGTTACGTTTCGGCATTATTAGATGCCTATGAGCAGTGTGGCTGGTTGCCTTCCTGGTCGTTTCCTAGTGAAGCGGGAAGTATGATCGGGAATCACGCAATTTCGTTGTTGGCAGATGCCTGGGCGAAGGGAATTCAGACTTTTGATCCGAAAAAAGCACTGGATGCTTATTGGCATGAAGCAACCAATAAAGGTCCGTGGGGACCGGCAAATGGTCGCGACGGTTGGAAAGATTACTATACTTTGGGTTATGTAGCTTATCCGGAAACGCGAGAGTCAACAGCCAAAACACTGGAATATGCTTATGATGATTTCTGCGGGTATACTCTTGCGGAAATGACCGGAAACGAATTCTATAAGAAACGTTTTGGAGACCAGATGTACAATTATAAAAACGTCTATAACCCGAAAACCGGCTTTATGCAGGGGAGGCTTAAAAATGGTGAGTTTACTGATAATTTTGATCCATACGAATGGGGTGGCCCTTTTACCGAGGGAAATGCCTGGCACTACCTTTGGTCTGTGTTTCAGGATCCTCAGGGCCTGATTAACCTGATGGGTGGCGAAGAAAATTTCAATAAAAAACTGGATTCCGTTTTTAATGTTTCCAATAAAGTGAATGTAGGAACCTATGGCGGTAAGATCCATGAAATGACCGAAATGCAAATGGCAGAAATGGGACAATATGCCCACGGTAATCAACCAATTCAGCATGCGATCTATTTGTATAACTATTCCGGCGAACCATGGAAAGCTCAGGAAAGACTTAGGACCGTGATGGACAAGCTCTATAATTATACTGAAAATGGTTATCCTGGAGATGAAGACCAGGGACAGACTTCTTCGTGGTATGTTTTAAGTGCCTTAGGTTTCTACAGCGTTTGTCCAGGAACGAACCAATATGTTATTGGTAGCCCTGTCTTTGAGAAAGCAACAATTACCTTAGAAAACGGTAATAAGTTTGTTGTGGAAGCAGAAAATAACGATAAGAATAATGTTTTTATTAAATCGGCAGAATTCGGAGGAAAGACCTTTTCAAAAAATTATATAGAATATCAGGATATCCAAAATGGTGGAAAGATTCATTTTGAAATGGATGATGAGCCAAATAAACAACGAGGGATAGCACCTGAAGACAAACCTTTTTCCTTAACCAAAAGTTCAAAATAAAGAAATGAGAAAGAAAAATTTAAATCAAATTGCCGTAGTCTTGATGTTTTTTATCAGTATTAGCGCATTCGCTCAGGGTACTGAAAATTTTAAAAAGAAAGGCTACAAATTAACATTCATCAATCAGGATCCGGACTTAAATCCAGACACTAAAGCAGGTCTGGTAAGCACTTTTTTCAAGGTCTACCCGAAACTAGTTAAAGATTATAACAAAAAATCAATCAAACATGTAACGGTTAAGATCGATACGGCTTACGGAGGCGTAGCTTATGCAAATGGTGGCCAAGTGACTATCAGTTCGAAATGGTTGAAGAAAATGCCCTTGGATTTTGATATGATCACGCATGAAGTGATGCATCTGGTGCAGTCTTATCCAGGCGGAAGCGGACCAGGTTGGCTTACTGAAGGAATAGCTGATTACGTTCGTGAGAAATATGGCCTTGCAAATGCTGAAGGCGGCTGGTCTTTACCAGACTATAATAAAAATATGAATTATACAGATGCCTACAGGAATACCGCGAGATTCCTAATCTGGGTGGAGCAAAATTACGATAAAAAGCTAGTGAAAAAATTAGATAAGCATCTAAGAGAGAAAACGTATAAGCCAGAATTATGGAAAGAATATACTGGTCATACTGTTGATGAATTATGGGCAGAATATAGCGAAGACCCTTCATTATCTTGAGTAGTAACTAGAGAATTTTAAATATTGAATTTGAAGAATATGAATAAAATACTTATTTCCGTTTTTCTGATGCTGGTAGTTTTCTCAGCTCAGGCCAAGACCATTAAAATAGTATCTCCAGATGGTAATTTGAGGGTGGAGGTCGAGACCGGGGAAGAAATTTATTATTCCGTTTTTTTGAAGGATCAGCCCGTTTTTACCAAAAACCGTATCCAGCTTCGACTTCAAAATGAAATCCTTGGTGAAAAACCGAAATTAAAGAATACTGAAAAAGATAAGGTTTCAGAAAGTTTTGAGCCAGTGGTTCCACTGAAATTTTCAGAAATTAAAAATGAATATAACCTTCTTCGATTAAAATTTAAAAATGATTTTATAGTTGAGTTTAGAGCGTATAATGATGGATTTGCTTATCGTTTTGTACTGGATAAACCGGCTGAAATTGAGGTTTTAGACGAAATTATGGAGCTGAATTTGAGCCAGAATGCAACAGCACATCTTCAGCAAACCAATTCTTTCAAAACATCTTACGAGAATCCCTATTCTCACCTGAATACTTCTGAATTTACTTCAGAAACTGAAATGGCAACTTTGCCTGTGCTTCTAGAATCTGGAAAAATTAATATTCTTATTTCTGAATCTGATCTTCAGGATTACCCGGCAATATTTTTGAAGGGTTCCGCGGAAAATCAGCTAAAAGCGGTATTTCCGAAAACCCCATTAGAATTTGGAGAAGATGGCGATCGCAGCCTGAAGATCGAAAAATCAGCTGAATATATCGCAAAAACAAAAGGTTCTAGAAATTTTCCGTGGCGCTATTTTGTGATTTCTGAAGATGATTCAGCCATTGTTAAAAATACGATGACGGCAAAATTGGCAGGAAAACCGGTCTTAAAAAATACGGATTGGATTCGACCTGGACAAGTGAGCTGGGAATGGTGGAATGGAGCGTCACCATATAATGTAGATTTCGTTTCAGGGTTTAATGAAGAAACCTATAAATATTTTATAGATTTTGCTTCAGAATTTGGTATTCCTTATATCATTA
This sequence comes from Flavobacteriaceae bacterium, assembly GCA_964220295.1. Lineage (GTDB taxonomy): Bacteria > Bacteroidota > Bacteroidia > Flavobacteriales > Flavobacteriaceae > Christiangramia. Next base: position 14,430 of record CAXPUM010000035.1, read on the forward strand.
TGGATGAAGGTTGGGCAAAGTCTACCACCGATCCTTATACGCCTAATCCTGATATTGATCTTTTCGAACTGATTGAATACGGAAAAAAGAAGAATGTAGATATCGTACTTTGGCTAACCTGGCTTACCGTTGACAGGAATATGGAATTATTTGAAAAATTTCATGAGTGGGGAATTGCCGGGGTCAAAATTGATTTTATGGACCGTAGCGACCAGTGGATGGTCAATTACTATGAAAAGGTGGCGAAAAAGGCAGCTGAACATGAAATGTTCGTCGACTTCCACGGTTCTTTCAAACCTGCCGGTCTGGAATATCTATATCCTAATATTCTTTCTTACGAAGGTGTTCTGGGAATGGAGCAGATGGGAAGGGCAAAACCAGAGAACAGTATTTACTTTCCGTTTATGAGAAATGCAGTGGGTGCTATGGATTACACACCTGGAGCTATGCTGAGTATGCAGCCGGAATTTTATTATAGCAGAAGACCAAATTCAGCATCGATAGGAACAAGAGCTTATCAAATGGCGTTATTCGTGGTTTTCGAAAGCGGACTTCAGATGCTGGCAGATAATCCTACGAATTATTATAAGAATCGGGAATGTACCGAGTTTATTACCTCCGTTCCGACAACCTGGGATGAAACAGTAGTTTTAAATGCCGAAATTGGTAAAAATGTAATAGTTGCCAAACGAAAAGGGGAACAATGGTTTATTGGCGGAATGAATGGTACGGATGAAGATCAGGAAATTGAAATCAATTTTGATTTTCTTCAAGAGGGTCAAAATTACAAAATGACCTCATTTGAAGATGGAATAAATGCCGGAAGACAGGCAATGGATTATAAGAAAATCGAAAAGGAAGTGAATAGCAATACGAATTATAATATCAAAATGGTTCGAAATGGGGGGTGGGCTGCCGTAATTTCCCAGGCCAATTAATAATTAATCGATGAAAATTTACAAATATTCCATCTTCGTATTTCTACTGTGCAGTATTTTAAGCTGTTCAGCTCAGGATAAATCAGATGATAAAATTACTCCTCAGGAAGAGGCCGATGCCCCGATGAAAAATTGGAAAGAGCATTGGTTTGAGCACAACCAGTTTCTTGAAAGAGTTTATTATAATGATGATCTTGCATTATATTACGATAAAGATGTAGACCGAAGTATTGAATGGCCTCGAACCTACATGACAAAAATTTGGGCCTATGTAAAAGATGTATACGGAGATTTTGGTCCTGATGAAAGACTTTATACTATTTTGCACACCGATAAATATTCCGGAGGACACCCATCAGTATATATGGATGCCAGTCATGATTATAAAAATGTGGTAGATTGCGGACCTTTTTCCTGGCAACGTCCGCGTCCTGAGGAAGGTTTGAGTGTATTAGTTCATGAAATTGGACATATCGTTGAAGGCGCAACAAACGGGATCAAAGAAAACCCGGCCTGGGAAATATGGAAAGACAGTAAATGGGCTGAAATTTTTATTTACGATGTTTATAAAGGCATTGGAGAAGACGAATTTGCACAGCAAACTTACGATGACTTAATGAACCAGTATGATAATTTTCCTCGTGAAAATACACAATGGTTCAAAGACTGGTTTTATCCAATTTATTCGGAACATGGCGAATCTGCCGTGCTAAATAATTTTTATGATTTACTGGCACAGCATTTTCCAAAGAAAAATGGAGGCAAAGCCTTTGCTCGTAGAATGAATATGGGAGAGTTTGTTCATTTTTGGAGTGGCGCGGCTAAGACCGATTTAAAACCGCTGGCTGAAAATGCATTTGGCTGGAAAGATGAATGGGAATCACAATTACAAAAAGCAAAAAGTGATTTTCCTGGAGTAGAATATTAATAAAGCTTAGAGAAGCTGTAATTACAAATAATGCAAAGAAGAAAATTTATTCGTAATACTGCAATGGCAGGAGGATTAGCAATGGTAAATCCTCTTGAAATGATTGGAGCAAATCCAGTTTTTGGATCGAAAGAATTCCCGATCGTTCGAGTAGCTGAAGGGGAAAGAAACTTCCAAAGTAAAGTGATCGAAAAAGCGATCAAGGAATTTCAGAAAAATGTTAAAGATGAAGAGCTTGGGTGGCTTTTTAATAATTGCTTTCCAAACACTTTAGACACCACTGTAACGTATACCGAGCAGAACGGAAAACCAGATACTTACGTAATTACGGGCGATATCGATGCCATGTGGCTGCGCGATAGTTCTGCGCAGGTTTGGCCTTACATGGCTTTCGCTGGTGAAGACAAGAAACTACAAAATTTGATAGCCGGGGTGGTGAATCGCCAAACAAGCTATATTCTGAAAGACCCGTATGCCAATGCATTTTACGATGATCCTACGAAAGTAGGAGAGTGGGCAAGTGATCTGACCGATATGAAACCGGGAGTTCACGAACGTAAATGGGAGATCGATTCTCTATGCTATCCAATCAGGTTAGGCTATAATTACTGGAAAACCACCGGCGATACCAGTCCGTTTGATGAAAACTGGCACAAAGCGATGAAATCGATTTTGGCTGTTTTTAAAGATCAGCAGCAAAAGAATGATCGCGGCGAATATTCCTTTATGCGTGAAACGCCACATGCCACAGATACTCGGTCTTTGAAAGGATATGGATATCCCGTGAATCCGGTAGGACTTATTTGTTCGGCTTTCAGGCCAAGTGATGATGCGACGGTATTTTCGTTTTTAGTGCCTTCTAATTTCTTTGCCGTGGTTAGTTTGAATCAGGCTGCAGAAATGCTTAGAGAGCTTTCAGGTGATGGCGAAACTGCCTCTGAAATGGAAGATTTAAGTAAGGAAGTAAAACAAGCCTTACATCAATATGCGATTGTGGAACATGAGAAATACGGAAAAATCTACGCGTTCGAAATTGATGGCTTCGGAAATAAGCTGATGATGGATGATGCCAATGTTCCAAGCCTGCTGTCATTACCTTATCTAGATGCGATCACGCATGAGGACGAGGTTTATGAAAATACCAGAAAATTTATCTGGTCTGAAGATAATCCGTTTTTCTTCCGTGGAAAGGCTGCTGAAGGTATTGGCGGGCCACACGTAGGAATGGATATGATCTGGCCAATGTCCTTAACGATGAAAGGCCTGACCAGCCAGGATCACGAAGAGATTAAAAAGTGTATAGACACTTTAAAAAATACGCACGGCGGAACCGGATTCATGCATGAGTCCTTTCATAAAGATGATCCTAAGAATTTTTCCCGTTCATGGTTTGCCTGGGCAAACACTCTTTTTGGAGAATTTCTTTGGAAGACCTATAAAGAAAACCCGGAACTGTTGACCTAAACCAACCGAATCGAAAATCTAAAAATCATAAAAAGACAAAGCAAATGCCGATAGCCATTGGAGTTGATATAGGAGGAAGCCACATTAGCAGTGCGGCTGTTGATATGGAGAAGTCGGAAATCATTCCCGGCTCCTACTTTCATGGCGACGTTAATAACAAAGCCTCAAAAGAAGAAATATTCAAGAACTGGTCCCAGATCATTAATAAAAGTATAGACTTGGTTAAGGACCAGGATATACTCGGTGTGGGAATTGCCATGCCTGGACCTTTTCGTTATAAAGAAGGTGTGGCCCTGTTCGAAAGAAATGACAAGTACGAAACCCTTTATGGAGTTTCGGTTAAAGACGAACTCCCGCAATACTTTTCAAAAGAATTACCAATTCGATTTCTGAACGACGCAACATCCTTCGGAATAGGTGGAACCCTGATCAATAAAACAAAGAATAGTCATCGCGTGGTCGCGATCACTTTAGGAACGGGCTTTGGAGCCGCATTCCTGAAAGATAACATTCCGCTGGTACACGAAAAAGATGTTCCTGAAGATGGTTGTCTATGGGATAAAGACTTCCAGGATGGCATTGCAGATGATTACTTTTCCACCCGCTGGTTTGTTTCAAAATACCAGCAAATGTCTGGAAAGAATGGAGTAGGAGGAGTGAAAGATCTCGTTAAGAATAAGAAGATTGATACCACCGAAATTTTTGAAGAATTTGCCGAAAATATGAGCAGTTTCCTATTACCGCATCTTCAGAATTTTGACGCCGACCTTTTGGTTTTAGGCGGAAGCATTGCCAAGTCTCATGACTTATTTATGCCTTCCGTATTAAACAAATGGAAAATGAACAACCGTGAGGTTCCAGTTGCTATAGTTGAAAATACTGAGGAAGCCGGTATAATTGGCTCTTCTTATCTTTTTTACGAACCTTTCTGGAATAAGATCAAAAATAATTTACCTGCTATTTAAACTGAATTAGAAAAATGAAAAAACTAAACTTTATCATCTTGGCATTAATGTGCTTTAATATGTCACAGGCACAGAAAACCATATTAGAAAAAGTAGAAAACCCGGTAGATTATGTGAATCCGTTAATGGGAACAGATTCTAGCCCGGGATTATCAAACGGAAACACGTATCCGGCCGTGGCAGTGCCGTGGGGAATGAATTTCTGGACGCCACAAACCGGCCCTATGGGTCATGGTTGGGCTTATACCTATGATGCTGAAAAGATCCGCGGATTCAAACAAACACATCAGCCATCTCCATGGATGAACGATTACGGTCAGTTTTCACTGATGCCGGTAACTGGTGGACTAAAATTCAACCAGGACGATCGCGCCAGCTGGTTTTCTCATAAAGCTGAAGTTTCTACGCCTTATTATTACAAAGTATATTTAGCCGATCATGATGTGACGGTGGAGTTAACGCCAACCGAACGTGCGGCTCAATTCAAGTTCACTTTTCCTAAAGCCGACAGTTCGTACGTGGTTATCGATCCATTCGATAAAGGCTCGTACGTAAAAGTGATTCCTGAAGAGAACAAGATCATTGGGTACACCACAAAATATGCTCGAGGAAAACTGACAGATTTTAAAAACTATTTTGTGATTCAGTTCGATACTCCTTTTAGTGATGTGAATACCTGGGAAGGCGATAAGCTGGCTAAAGGTCAGGCTGAAATGGAAGCCGATCATGCCGGGGCTATCGTTGGATTCAATACAAAAGACGGGGCCGTTGTGAATGCGAAAGTGGCATCTTCCTTCATCAGCTACGAACAGGCTGAATTAAACCTGAACCGGGAGATCGCTTCAGATGATTTTGAAGCGACCAAGCAAAAAGCTCGCGATCTGTGGAATGAAAAACTAGGCCGCATCGAAGTAGGAGGGGGAACTATTGAACAATTCCAGACTTTCTACTCTTGTTTATACCGAACTTTATTCTTTCCGAATAAGTTATACGAAATAAATAAAAACGATGAGATCGTTCATTGGAGCCCATATAACGGGAAGATTCTTCCGGGTTATATGTTTGCCGGAACCGGTTTCTGGGATACCTTCCGGGCATTATATCCGTTTTTGAACCTCGTGTATCCTGATATTAACAAAGAAATGCAGGCAGGTCTTGCAAATGATTTTAAAGAAGGCGGCTGGTTGCCAGAATGGTCAAGCCCGGGTTACGCCAATATTATGGTAGGTAATAATTCCGCTTCGGTAGTTTCAGACGCTTATATCAAAGGCCTTAGAGGTTATGATACAGAAACTCTTTGGGAGGCGCTTGTGAACGGCGCAAATAACGAAGGGCCGATGACGGCTGTTGGTCGTGCCGGAGCTCCTTATTATAATGATTTGGGTTATGTGCCTTACGATGTTGGGGTGAATGAAAGTGCTGCCAGAACTTTGGAATACGCGTATGATGATTTCGCGATTTATCAATTCGGAAAGGCGATCGGAAAACCTAAAAAAGACATCGAGATCTATAAAGAGCGTAGTATGAACTACAAAAATCTTTTTGATCCTAGCTACGGATTAATGCGAGGAAAGAATGAAGATGGCAGCTGGCAGGAAGATTTTAACCCTTTCAAATGGGGAAATCCTTTTACGGAAGGAAACAGCTGGCACTATAGCTGGTCAGTTTTTCATGATGTGCAGGGACTTGTTGACCTGATTGGCGGAAAAGAGAAATTCGTTCAAAAACTAGACTCTGTTTTCTCTATGCCTCCAATTTTTGACGAAAGCGTTTACGGCGGAGTGATCCACGAGATTCGTGAAATGCAGATCGCCGATATGGGCCAGTATGCACATGGAAATCAGCCAATTCAGCATATGATCTACCTTTATAATTATGCAGGTGCACCATGGAAAACTCAGAAATGGGTAAGAGAAACCATGGATAGAATGTATATGGCGACACCAGATGGTTATTGTGGTGATGAAGATAACGGGCAAACTTCAGCCTGGTATGTATTTTCAGCAATGGGCTTCTATCCCGTAACTCCGGCAGTAGACCAGTACGTTCTGGGAGCGCCGTTGTTTAAGGATATTACGATCAATTTGGAAAATGGAAAGAAAGTAGACATCAATGCTCCTGAAAATTCCGATAAAAATATCTACATTCAGAAGATGACCTTAAACGGAAAAGTTTACGATAAGAATTACCTGAAACATTCTGAATTGATGAAGGGAGCAACCATCGATTTTGAGATGGGACCTGAACCGAACAAGCAAAGAGGAACTAAAAAAGAAGATTTTCCTTATTCTCTTTCCACAGCTAACGACTAATTAAATGGAGCAAAATCAAAATAAATCGTACCGGACTGCCTTTATATTTTTAACCGTATTATTCTTTTTATGGGGTTTCATCACGGTACTGGTAGATTCGTTAATACCACGACTAAAAGAAGTCTTTACTTTAACCTATTTCCAGGCAGGGATGGTGCAATTCGCATTTTTCGGGGCATATTTTGTGCTTTCGATCCCCGCGGGATACATCCTTTCTAAAATTGGGTACAAACGCGGAATCATTATGGGTCTGGTTACCATGGGTGTGGGTTGTTTATTATTCTATCCCGCTGCCTCCATGCGGATTTTCGGAATTTTCATGCTGGCGTATTTTATGCTTGCTGCGGGAATTACCGTTTTACAGGTTGCTGCAAACCCGTATGTAACTGTATTAGGACCGGAAAAAACAGCTTCCAGTCGGTTGAACTTGTCCCAGGCATTTAACTCCCTGGGAACGGCAATTGCTCCGGCAATTGGAGCACTTTTTATTCTAAAAGATAAAGTGATGACTTCCGGTGAAATTGAAGCTTTAAGTGAAACTGCCAGGAAAAGTTATTACATCGAGGAAGCTTCCGCAGTACAGGTTCCGTTTGTGGGAATTGCTGCTTTTATTGGAATTATCGCCCTGGTTTTTGTTTTTGTAAACCTTCCGAAAATTGGTGATACTGCCGCTTCAAATGATTATCGAGGCGTTCTGAAAAACCGAAATTTGATGATGGGTGCACTGGGAATTTTCTTCTATGTAGGAGCCGAGGTGGCGCTGGGTAGTTATATGGTGAATTATTTCCTAAGCCTGAATCTGGCTGAAACTGTTCGCAATACACCATTTATGGAAACGATAGCCGAATGGGTATTAAGTTCTGGAATTACTACATCTAGCGATATGGCCGTAGTGGGAGTTTTCGTAACTTTCTACTGGACAGGTGCCATGATCGGTAGGTTCATTGGTTCTTATTTAACCAAACTGATCAATCCGGCAAAAGTGTTGCTTGGATTTGCTTTAGGTGCAGTCGCTATGATCCTGATTTCGTCCATGTCAACGGGATTGGTTGCCATGTGGACGCTTATTGCGGTGGGACTTTTCAACTCGATCATGTTCCCAACGATTTTCAGCCTGGCGCTGGACGGTCTTGGTAACGACAAACCTCAGGGTTCCGGAGTACTTTGTACCATGATCGTTGGTGGTGCCGTGATCCCGCCAACCTTCGGATTTTTAACCGACTCTTATGGATTCGATATTGCGTTTTTGATCGTAATCGTAAGTTACGCCTATATCTTTTTCTATGGATTAAAGAACAAATCACGAGACGTTGCTATTTAAAATATTACATATGAATTTTAAGAATATACTATTTGTAGCCGCATTTATTTTCTGCGGGATACATTCCGAAGCTCAGAACAATCCGGTTTTCCCGGGTTGGTATGCAGATCCTGAAGGAACCGTTTTCGATGGGAAATACTGGATCTATCCAACCTATTCTGCTCCTTATGAAAAGCAGGTTTTCCTGGATGCCTTTTCTTCAGATGACCTGGTAAGCTGGGAATTTCATCATCGAATTATCGATACTTCCGAAGTTAAATGGGCGAAAAAAGCCATGTGGGCCCCGGCGATCATTTCCAAAGAAGATAAATATTACCTGTTTTTTGCCGCGAACGATATCCAAAGCGATGACGAATTAGGCGGAATTGGAGTGGCGGTCGCAGACCAACCACAGGGTCCGTTTAAAGATCTGCTTGGCAAACCACTAATAGGGAAATTTCATAACGGCGCACAGCCAATAGATCAGTTCGTTTACAAAGACGGTGATGATTACTATATGTTTTACGGCGGATGGAGACATTGCAACGTAGCCAAAATGAATGATGATTTTACCGGTTTTGTGCCTTTTGAAGACGGAACTACGTTCAAAGAAGTAACACCAGATAAATATGTGGAAGGCCCATTCATGTTCAAACGCAATGGAAAATATTATTTCATGTGGTCTGAAGGTGGCTGGACCGGCCCGGATTACAGCGTGGCATATGCCATTGCCGATTCTCCTCTGGGACCATTCAAAAGAGTAGGAACAATTCTGAAACAGGATATGGATATCGCCACAGGCGCAGGACATCATTCGGTTATAAAAAATCCTGAAAAAGATGAATATTACATCGTCTATCATCGCCGCCCTCTAACGGAAACAGATGGAAATTCCCGTGTTACCTGCATCGATGAAATGACATTTGATGAAAATGGACATATTAATCCGGTAAAAATCACGAACGAAGGGGTAGACCTTTCAGAAGAAAAATAAAAGACTCATTACTGCTATGAAAAAGAATTTAGGAACGATTGCAGGTTCACTTGCCGTCATTTCATCTATACTATTTACTACAAAAGTTTCCGCACAGGACGATCAGGATTTTGCTCAATATGTAGACCCGATGATCGGGACCGCCAAAATGGGACACACCTATCCTGGTGCTACGGTGCCTTTTGGCAGCATTCAGTTAAGTCCAGATACCGATACGATTCCGTATGCGGTGGATGGCCATTACAATCCTGATGTGTACAAATATTGCGCTGGCTATCAGTATGACGATAATACGATCGTAGGTTTCAGCCATACACATTTCAGCGGAACAGGACATTCCGATCTAGGTGATTTCCTGATCATGCCAACAACCGGCGATCTTAAATTGAATCCTGGAACCGAATCCAATCCGGAAAGCGGTTACCGCAGCAGGTTTTCTCATGATCGTGAAACTGCAGAAGCCGGGTATTACAGCGTGATGCTTGATGATTATAATATTAAGGCGGAAATGACCGCCTCAACCCGTGTGGGAATGCACCGCTATACTTTTCCGGAAGGAGAAAAAAGCCACCTGGTTTTTGACCTGATGCACGGCATTTACAATTATGAAGATAAGAACGTGTGGACATTCGTTCGGGTTGAAAATGATACGCTGGTTACCGGTTATCGCCAGACGAATGGCTGGGCACGAACCCGAAAAGTGTATTTTGCGATGACTTTCAATAAACCGATCAAGGAATACGGAAGAGAGCGTTACGACAAACAGCCGTATCACGGTTTCTGGGGTAAATTCGATCAGACTCATAATTTTCCGGAGATCGCTGGAGAACAGATAAGAATGTGGTTCGATTTTGATACTTCAGAACCTCTGGAAGTAAAACTGGCAATTTCGCCGGTGAGTACCGAAGGGGCCATTCAGAATATGAAAGAAGAGATTCCCGGCTGGAATTTGGATGAGGTGCGCCAGCAGGCCAGGGAAACCTGGAATAAGGAACTTTCGAAAGTAGATATTTCCGAAGAAGACCAGGAAGAAAAAGTCAATTTTTATACCGCCATGTATCACGCATTCTTAGGCCCAACGGTTTATATGGATACCGATGGGCAATATATGGGAATTGACAGAAACCGCCACGAAGCTGATGGTTTTACCAATTATACCAGCTTTTCGCTTTGGGATACCTACCGCGCATTACATCCACTTTTTAATGTTTTGCAACCGGAAAGGAATCAGGATATGGTCCAGGCCATGATGGCGCATTACGACCAGAGTGTGCATTCTATGTTACCGGTTTGGTCGCACTACGGAAATGAGAACTGGTGTATGATCGGGTACCACAGTGCTTCGGTTATTGCTGATGCGATCGTAAAGGGAAATGCCGATTTTGAAGAGCAACATGCCCTGGAAGCCATGGTGAATACCGCGAAAACGGGTTATTATGACGGACTTCAGTATTATATGGATATGGGTTATGTGCCGGAAGACAAGAACGGTGCTTCGGTCTCAAAGACGTTGGAATATGCTTATGACGACTGGGCGATTGCTCAGGCGGCGAAAAAACTTGGAAATAACCAGGTTTATGATGAATTCATGAAACGTGCTGAAAATTATAAGAATGTGTACGATCCAAAATCAGGTTTTATGCGTCCTAAGTTGAGCGACGGGACTTTCAAAAAAGAATTCGATGAACTGAATACGCACGGCCAGGGATATATTGAAGGAAATTCCTGGAATTACAGTTTATATGTACCGCATGAGCCAGCAGAATTGATCGAAATGATGGGCGGGAAAGACCAGTTTTCACAACATCTGGATTCATTGTTCACTATGGAACTGCCAGATAAATATTTCGAAAATACCGAAGATATTTCACGTGAAGGGATCATCGGGAATTATGTGCACGGTAACGAGCCTTCTCACCACGTGGCTTATATGTATGACTGGACCAATGATCCATGGAAAGCTCAGGATAAAATAAGGATGATCCTGAAGATGAAGTATTTGAACGGCGCTGACGGATTAAGCGGAAACGACGATTTTGGGCAAATGAGCGCCTGGTATATTTTCAGTACGCTTGGTTTTTACCCGGTTGCGCCAGGATCGGTAGATTATGCGATTGGAAGCCCGGCTATCAGCGAAGCAACGCTAAACCTGGACAATGGAAATACGTTTAAGGTGATCGCTAAAAATCAGAGTGATAAAAATGTCTACGTCAAAAAAGTAGAACTTAACGGAAAAGAACTTACAGAACCTTTTATTCAGCATGATGATATAATGAACGGCGGAGAATTGAAGTTCTGGATGAGCAGCAAACCAAATAAGAAATTGTTTGTTAAGTAAATATTGCAGATAGCATAAGAATTAAAATAATCAAGATGAATCTATCGAAACCCAGCGCACACTTCTACTTTCTTTGAATAGCTCAAAAGCTAATCAAAGGAACACTAAAACAAGTTGTACGCTGGGTTTCTTTTTAGTTATACTAAAGGATTTTTTGGGTAAAACAGAATTGAAACAGCTTTATTTTTTTAATAAAGCGGAAAGGACATCAATAGTGCTAGTAGAGGAACGGTGACAATTGAATGCTAGCTTTTCCATTGGTTTCGCTAATTGAATACAGAACTTATTATTTAAAATAATTATGACTTTAAAAATTCCAATAACATTGGTTTTCTGCGTTTTATTCAATTTTATCCTTAACGGTGATAAAAAGTTTCCTGAAATGACTATTGAGGTTCATACTACTGCTTCTCGAATAGAGGCTGATCTTGAAAAATTTTCAGAAGCCATTGATCATATCAATCTTTCAGCAATAAGAAATGATGTTTCAAAGAAGTTTCCATCCATAGACAAAAAATTGATTTCTAAAATATATCTAAGGTCACGATCTGAATTTGTGGAAGAAAAAGAGGATGAGCAAATTATTAATAGGGATACCCGATTATATCTAGTCATTTATATGACTTCGAAAGTTGAAAATCAACATGAAATTTTAGCTTTTGCAGAAAGATTAACCAGAATGCAGTTGGCAGATTTAGGAATTGATCTTCTGCCTTAAATTATTATATAACTAAAAAGTAAAGTATGAAAAATCTATTAAGTGTTCTAGTTCTTCTACTGATATTAATAATCTCAACTCAAATGAATGCTCAGGACGTAGTTAAAAAGTCTGACTTTACGAATACCGATTGGTTTAGTCAATCTAATTTCAGTGATTTACTTGCTAAGGATACCATTACGATCTTTTCCCTGATAAAACTAAACGGAAAAAAGATTTCGGGTAAAAAATTGCTTAGAAAATATATAGTGGCCCAGTATGATTCAATAAAGCGCTTTGACACCTTGGTCCTGATGGACTTTAAGAACACAGGAAAGCTGGCATTAGATGAGAGAATTCTTTCAAAAAATGATCAAAATTTAAAGTCGGTTAAATGGAGTTATGATGAAAAAGATCGTGTTCTGAGCTTTATTACAGATGAAAAGATAACATCCTATCAGTTTATGGCAGACCTCAATCTGAATACGAAGTTGGAAGACGAGAGAAATATTCCTTTAAAAATTCTATATAAAGAAATAAAATTTTACCAAATTAAATCTCACCAATATGAATAAAACATTCAATCTCAGCCCAAACATTTTCAGCAGTTTTATCGAACTTTTTTGCTGGATGGTTTTTACCATTATTATCGCTTACTTATTAATAATGGGAATCAATTTTTTAAGGGAAAAATTCCTTGTTAATGATAAGCCTCTCGCCAAAGGAAGTTTTCTAGAATTAATTGCTATTTTGGGAACACTACTTTCTCTTGCCGGTTTTGGTTTTATTGTGGCCAACATTTTTCAACAGGTTTTAAATGTACTCTCTAATAACCATATGTCATTACCTGGTGAATGGAATTATTTAACGTTTGGGATTATATCTGTCTTCATTGGTTTAGCCTTCAAACGAATAGCTAAAACTATTTCAAAGAAGGAAGATAATGCACTTAATAGATAATTGAATCAAAAAATCTAAATTATGCACCAAGTTAAAGATTGTCCTTATTGTGCCGAACAAATTCATATAGACGCTATCAAATGCAAACATTGTGGAGAACATCTGGAACGAATTCATCACACCAGATCTTACTCAGCTCCAACTATTGCACAAAAAGAATGGAATCCTGTATTGGCAGCATTATTTAGTTTTTTACTACCCGGGGCTGGGCAATTATATAAAAGTCAGATTGGTGCTGGAATAGCTTGGTTTGTAATCACAGTTATAGCTTACTTTTTTATTTTTCCTGGTTTAATTCTCCATATAATCTGTATCATCAGTGCCGCCACGGGCGATCCTTATAGAAAATATTGAATAGTGTAGATTTTTGAATAGCCACAGGATCTTAGTTATACCCACCGTATACAGCATATTATACTTCATATGCACCAGGCTAGAGAAGTCTTTTTTTTAATCGAACTAGACTGATAAATATTCAATGGATTTGATTAGTTACAAAGCCTATTAAATCAATTAGTTTCTTCGGTAGAAAAGAACTTCTGTGAAAAAAGCTAACGGCTAAATATTAAGATGGTGTTTCCAAAAAAGAAAAAGTTTTTCATTTTTTCTAAAATTAACATTTTTAATAAAAAAGCCCGTTTTTTTAAGAAATTATTGATACTTTCAAGAAAATTGTTACTTTAGATAAATCGTTTTAGTTAATACAATTTTAATATATGTCTTTTCAAATTATAGAGCAGTCTCCCAAGTACGATGTAATTATCGTAGGGTCAGGAGCGGGAGGCGGAATGGCGGCCAAAATTTTAGCCGATAAAGGTTTTAAAATAGCCA
>CAXPUM010000036.1:0-9260 GCA_964220295.1 Flavobacteriaceae bacterium
GTTCGGGAAGACCTGAACTGGAAAGTCGCAACACAACTCAAAAAGATTTCCGATACTAAATTCTCCGCGCCAGATTTATATTATTTTATGGACAGTCCAACAGAAATAAGTGACTGGTCTGAAAGAGAATTCGATGTGAATGGGCAAAAGATCAAGTTCGTATTGCACCATAATGGCACCGAAGAAGAACTTGATCAATATTTTGAACAGGTTAAAAAAATTGTTCTTCAGGAAAAAGAGGTTTATGGAGAATTACCAGATTACGATTACGGAGAATATACTTTTCTGGCTTGTTACCTTATAAATGCCTCAGGTGATGGAATGGAGCATCGAAACAGCACTATACTTACCAGCACGCGTTCACTGGAAGATGGCGGTATGAGTGGTAACATTGGTACTGTAGCACATGAATTCTTCCATTGCTGGAACGTGGAGCGCATTCGCCCGGAAGGCCTGGAACCTTTCAACTTCAGCAAAACCAATATGAGCGACTGCCTGTGGTTTGCTGAAGGTTTTACCAGTTATTACGACGGACTTATTCGAGCAAGAGCCGGACTGACCGAAGACAGTAAATATATCGAAGGACTTGCAGGAACCTTCAATTACGTTTGGAATTCACCTGCTCACGAGTATTTTAATCCGATAGAAATGAGCAACCAGGCACCATTTGTTGATGCCGCGACTTCAGTAGATCCCGTTAACAGGGAAAACATGTTTATTTCTTACTATTCCTACGGAAGCATTCTCGGATTGGCATTGGATCTTTCCTTGAGAGAAAAAGACCTGAACCTGGACGATTTTATGAAAAAAATGTGGAATAAATACGGGAAAACAGAAGTGGCTTATGATGTGAAAGATATTCAGAAGACACTTTCAGACTATGCAGGGAAAGATTTTGCCGATAATTTCTTCAGCAAATACATTTATGAGAGCGAAATGCCAAATTATAAGGAATTGCTGAGCAGTGTTGGAGTTAAATTAGAACAAAAAAATGATGAGCCTTACATAGGAGCTAGACTGACTGCTAAAGACAGTTCGATGTATATTTCAGGAAATACGATGAAAGGATCTCCAGCTTACGAGGCGGGACTGGATAAAGGTGATGAAATTATCTCTGTAAATGGTAAGAAAATAACTTCGGAAGGAGAACTGCAGGAAATGATGGCTAATAATCAGAATTTGAAGATCACTTTCCGCAGATATGGACAGGAAAAAACAACTGAGGTGAAACCTGGTAAAAACCCGGAATATTCGATAAGTATTGATGAGGATGCCAAAAAAGAGGCTGTAAAAAAACGGGAAACCTGGCTGGCGAAGAAATAATAAATTAAAAAGAAAAGGCCTTTCAAATTGAAAGGCCTTTTTGTTATTTAGTATCGGGAAAATATTAATCTGCCAGAATAATGGCTTTATTATCTTTCATTTCCAAAACTCCTCCCTTAACGTGGAAGTAAACCGTATCCGGCTCTGAAGTTGACGTACGAAATAAATCTCCCTTTGGCTTCACTTCATTTTTCCCTCCTGATGGCAGGTCTATTTTAACATCTCCTTCAGCTAAAGTAGAAACGATCGGTGCGTGATGATTCAACATTTGGAATTCACCATCGTGTCCCGGAACTTTCACGGCTTTCACTTCTGCGCGAAAAACTACTGCTTCTGGAGTAACTATTTCTAAATACATATTCTTTAGTATTGAGTATTTGAGTAGTTAGTAGTTAGACTAAGTTGCTCTCTAACTGCTAAATCTCAATTCTATTTATGATTCAGCAAGCATTTTCTCTCCGGCTTCGATAGCTTCTTCAATTGTTCCTTTCAAGTTGAAAGCTGCTTCCGGAAGGTGATCTAGTTCACCATCCATGATCATATTGAATCCTTTGATCGTTTCCTTAATATCTACAAGTACTCCTTTCAGACCAGTAAACTGCTCTGCCACATGGAATGGCTGAGAAAGGAAACGCTGAACACGTCTAGCACGAGATACCGCCAGTTTATCTTCTTCGGAAAGTTCTTCCATACCAAGAATCGCGATAATATCCTGAAGCTCCTTATAACGCTGAAGCAACTCTTTTACTCTTTGAGCACAAGCGTAGTGCTCTTTTCCTAAGATATCCGGAGTTAGAATTCTTGAAGTAGAATCCAAAGGATCTACCGCAGGATAGATACCAAGCTCGGCAATCTTACGAGAAAGTACGGTTGTTGCATCCAGGTGGGCAAAGGTTGTTGCCGGTGCCGGGTCAGTCAAGTCATCTGCAGGAACGTAAACCGCCTGTACAGATGTAATCGAACCATTTTTAGTAGAAGTAATACGCTCCTGCATTGCACCCATCTCTGTTGCTAGAGTTGGCTGGTAACCTACCGCAGAAGGCATACGTCCAAGAAGTGCCGACACCTCAGAACCTGCCTGAGTAAATCGGAAAATATTATCTACGAAGAAAAGAACGTCTTTCCCCTGACCTTCTCCGGCACCATCACGAAAATATTCTGCAATAGTAAGACCCGAAAGAGCCACACGAGCACGAGCTCCTGGAGGTTCGTTCATCTGACCGAAAACGAAAGTCGCTTTCGATTCTTTCATCGCTTTTTTATCAACTTTTTGAAGATCCCATCCTCCTTCTTCCATAGAATGAAAGAAATCTTCTCCATATTTTATAATACCAGATTCAAGCATCTCACGAAGAAGGTCATTTCCTTCTCGAGTACGCTCACCTACTCCCGCAAATACCGAAAGACCACCATGACCTTTCGCAATATTATTAATCAATTCCTGGATAAGTACTGTTTTACCAACACCAGCACCTCCAAAAAGACCAATTTTACCACCTTTTGCATAAGGCTCAATAAGGTCAATTACTTTGATACCTGTAAAAAGTACTTCAGTAGATACAGATAAATCCTCAAATTTTGGTGCCTGGCGGTGAATTGGCAGACCATTTTCACCAGCTTTCGGAAGATTTCCTAAACCATCGATCGCATCACCTACCACGTTGAAAAGACGACCATATACATCTTTTCCAACCGGCATCTGGATGGCACTTCCGGTAGAAAGAACTTCCACTCCACGGCTTAATCCGTCTGTAGAATCCATAGAGATAGTTCGTACTGTATCCTCACCAATATGAGATTGTACCTCGAGTACTAAAATAGAACCGTCTTTTCTGGCGATTTCCAAAGAGTCATAGATCTTTGGTAGTTCGGCATTTTCTGAGTCGAACACAACGTCAACTACAGGACCAATAATCTGGGCAACTTTACCTGTGACTTTAGACATTTATCTAATTCTTTAAATATTTATTATAAAAATTTTAAAAACCTATCCTGCTGATTTCAAATTCTCTAAAAACAAAACAGGCTTTTTTCAGGCTGCAAAGATAGTTTTTTCAGGCAAAAATCATATTGAAAAATAAATAAGTTTTTTAAAGCGAATTGTTATAGTAATTTATTATTTCTGAAGCGATAATAAAACTGCCATTTGGGTTAATATGACTATCTCCAGAAAGATAAGTATCCTCTTTACTTTCCAGCAATGGATGAAGAACATCTATATAAGGAATATTTCGCTTATCTAATTCTGAAAATAACCTGTCTAAATTATCCGGTCGCTCATTCAAAACTACCTTTTCATAATAGATAGTCTCTTTGTTCGGGATTGGGAGAAAGACAAATTCGATGCCGTTCACTTCAGATAATTTTTTCATTTTTTCTAACTCATCTGCTATGCGAATAATCTCATCTTCCGAATAACGGTGGACATTCTTCCCCTCGAGAAAATAAAAATCAGAGTCGATTTCTGATTTTGGAAAAGATTCACCCTTTGCCCTAAATTCATACTGAAAATACCTGAGCGTTGGTAAATCCAGACCTTCATTCACAAACTTCTTCACCTTAGAAAGCCACTTAAAATCGCCAACGTTTTCAGTTTTCTGAAAAGGATAAATTTTTGCAGAATCTATTGCATAAATATTTGAAATATTTCTCTCTACTATTTCATAAACGAACAATTTAGGCTTTGAATAGCGGGTGGAAATATAATTGATGTTATTATCAAAACCATATATCCCTTTCGTTCTCATACTATTCGCATGGAGGTTTGATTCACTATTTATATAATGATGAATCGTTTCATCCTGCTTCAACATAACCAGACTGGTAAAGGAATCTCCACAGAGCATGATGTCTAAAGAATCGTAAATTTTGGTATTTCTATTACCAAATTTATCAGTAATTAAGTTGGTTTCCTTGGGCTTACGGGAAAGTTCTTCTTCCACATAATAAGAGCTATCATTCTCATTAGCATAATAAAAAGTATCATAAAATAAGTTGGTTCCCGGCCGTTGATAGTCGCTGTAAATAGTAGACATGAAATTTTCGAAACTGAAAAACAGCAATATGAAAATGAAAAAGAGGCAGATATTTTTCAGAAATCGCTTCATTAGAACTGGAAATAAATAAACGCAGGCTGATAGGTGTTAAACATACTCATAATCCAAAGCCCAAAAAATAAATAAAAACACCAGCGCAGTGGACGGTAAACTTTATCAAGAATAGCCAGATTCCCTTGATCTTTCCGAATTAAAAAATCCAGAAAAAAGAGAATAGCTACTTCTTCCATTCCCGACCGGTGACTAACGGGTAGCCTGAAATTAGTCATAATTCTTTGAAGATAAATTAGCGAGTCAGTAATAGTCTCACTTCTAAAAAACACCCAAAGCATTGTTATCGCAACAAAGGTGACGGCTATTTTAGACCACTTCAGAACGAAATTTTCATTATTCGCATCAACATCCTTTCTGAAAAAGAAAATTGGAATGAACAAAAGAGCGTTAGCAAAACCCCAGGTTATAAAGGTCCAGTTCGCGCCATGCCAAAAACCACTGACTAGAAAAACAATAAGGATATTCCTAATTGAAATAAGTCGTGAAACTTTAGAGCCACCGAGTAGAATATATACATAATCACGAAACCAGTTCGATAGAGAAATATGCCAGCGACGCCAAAACTCGGCTATATTCCTGGAAAAATATGGGAATCTGAAATTAACCATCAGATCAAATCCTAACAATTTCGCAGTACCGATGGCGATATCAGAATATCCGCTGAAATCACAATAAATTTGAATCGAAAAATAAAGCAATCCCAGCAGTAAGACTCCGCCATCCAAAAATTGATAATTGGAAAATATTTCATCAACTTTTGGAGCAAGTGCATCTGCTATTACTATTTTTTTAAAGAACCCCCATAGCATT
Organism: Flavobacteriaceae bacterium; assembly: GCA_964220295.1. Classification (GTDB taxonomy): domain Bacteria; phylum Bacteroidota; class Bacteroidia; order Flavobacteriales; family Flavobacteriaceae; genus Christiangramia. The sequence continues at coordinate 5,244 of CAXPUM010000036.1, forward strand.
AATCGTAAACCAGTTACCGCTTGTGGATAACTGAATTTTCGAATTTTATTGATCTGCGGTAAAAGATTTTTGGCTCGCTCGATCGGTCCCGCAACCAACTGAGGAAAAAAGGAAACAAAAGCCGCAAAATTGACAAAATTTGTTTCCGCAAATATCCGTTTTCTATAAACATCCAAACTATAAGATAAGGTCTGGAAGGTGTAAAACGATATTCCCACTGGCAAGGCTATATCGATTGCCCAGTGGTTTTCCGAGGAAAATCCCAGGTTTTCTGAAAACGAGTACCAGGATTCTAAAAAGAAATTGAAATATTTAAAAGCAGCTAAAATGCCCAGATTCAATAGTAAACTTAGATAGACAAATAGCTTTCTTTTGTTCAAATAATTTCGCTCAATAGCCATTCCGCAGCAATAATCAGTAATGGTAGAGATGAAAATAAGTATTAAAAATCGCCAATCCCACCAGCCATAAAAAATGTAGGAGCCTATGAGAATTAAAAGATTTTGCTTCTGAAAGCCGCGAGAAGGAATTACCCAATAGAGGATAAAGAAAAGCGGAAGAAAGATTAAAAATTCAACGGAATTGAAAAGCATATTAATCTAAATTATAATATACTTTCCAATTCCTGAAAAATTTATTCTACGGTTACTGATTTTGCAAGATTTCGTGGCTGATCCACATTTTTTCCAAGCATTACCGCGATATGATAAGATAATAACTGAAGTGGAATCGTTGTTAACAAAGGTGTTAGAGCTTCAATCGTTTCTGGTACTTCGATAACATAATCTGCCAGCTCACGAACTTCTTCATCTCCTTCAGTAACGATTCCGATAATTTTTCCTTTTCTGGATTTGATTTCCTGGATGTTACTTACAACCTTCTCATAATGACCTTTTTTAGTGGCAATCACCACCACCGGCATTTGCTCATCAATAAGCGCAATAGGACCATGTTTCATTTCTGCAGCAGGATAACCTTCCGCATGGATATAAGAAATCTCCTTCAGTTTCAAAGCTCCTTCAAGTGCTACAGGGAAGTTAAATCCTCGTCCAAGATACAAACAGTTCGGAGCATCCTTATATTTGTTGGCTATTTCCTGAACTAATTCATCAGACTCTAAAGCTGTTTTCACTTTTTCAGGAATTCGTTCCATTTCCTGTAAATACATGAAGAAATCAGAATTAGAGATCGTTCCTTTGAATTTACCTAGTTTTAAAGCCATTAAGGTTAAAACAGTAATCTGTGTTGTAAATGCTTTAGTAGATGCCACACCGATTTCCGGACCAGCATGTGTATAAGCTCCGGCATGGGTTTCTCTGGAAATTGAAGAACCTACAACATTACAAACACCAAATGCAAACGCACCTTTTTCCTTAGCCAGTTTAATAGCCGCCATTGTATCAGCTGTTTCACCACTTTGTGAAATAGCGATGATCACATCATTTTCTGAAATAACCGGATTTCTATATCGAAATTCGGAAGCATATTCTACTTCAACAGGAATTCTCGCAATTTCCTCAAAAATATATTCGGCTACCAGCCCAGCATGCCAGGAAGTACCGCATGCCACGATAATTATCCTTTTAGCATTAGCTATACGCTCCATGTTATCATCTACACCGGCCATACGGATAATACCCTGATCAACCAGCATTCTTCCGCGGAAGGTATCACTTATAGCACTCGGCTGTTCATGAATCTCTTTCAGCATAAAATGGTCATAACCACCTTTTTCGATCTGTTCAAGATTCAACTGAAGTTCCTGCACGTAAGGATCTACCAAAGAATCATCTTTGATTTTTCTGATCTTTACTTCTTTATCTCTTCTGATAACCGCCATCTCCCCATCTTCCAGGTAGATCGCGTTATTAGTGAATTCAATAAAAGGTGAAGCATCTGATGCCACGAAAAATTCATTTTCTCCAACACCAATCGCCAATGGGCTACCAAGTCTGGCAACTACTAATTCGTCTGGCTTTGTTTTATTGAAAACAGCAATGGCATAAGCACCAATCGTTTGATTCAATGCAATCTGAACCGCTTTTCCAAGCTTAACACCTTCATTCTTAATTACGTCTTCGATCAAATTGACCAAAACTTCAGTATCTGTGTCACTCTTGAAAGTATAACCTCTTTTTTTCAACTCTTTTTTAAGTGAATCGTAATTTTCAATAATTCCGTTATGAATTATCACGATATCACCAGAATTAGAATAGTGAGGGTGGGAATTTACATCATTTGGCTCACCATGTGTGGCCCAACGAGTATGCCCTAAACCGACTGTACCATCGGTGGGAATTTCATTTTCGAGACGAGTTTTAAGATCAGCAACCTTTCCCTTGGTTTTACTCATTCTCAATTCATTGCCGTCATAAAGTGCGATTCCAGCACTATCATAACCTCTATATTCCAGTCTTTGCAGACCTTTGAGGACAATTGGGTATGCTTCCCTATGCCCTATATATCCAACTATTCCACACATATTTTCTTAATATTCAGTATAATAAATTTGTAGCTTTAGTCTTTTCCCTTCTTCTGCATTGTTGCCATAAAGAACTAATCCTCTCGGCTCAATGATACTGCCTGCCGGAATTCTTGCAACATCTTCAACATTTCGAACTGCCGAAAAACTTGAACTATTAATGTTTCCTGTAACCACAAGGCCTAATTTTGCATTTTCCCGATCATTATTCAACATATTTGCTATATGCCGGGTAATTCTAACTTTAAAAAATTTCCCTTCTGAATCTTCTTCAGTTATCAATTTGCTTGAAAATACTGTTCTGGAATTCAAGGGATTATTTTCATTTATAGTAAAATCATTAGCATAATCTGCTAAAACAGAATAATTCTGTAAATCATAAACCGTTATCCTATAAGGTATATTACTGGAGCTGTAGTTCTCATCAAGATAAAACTTCAAATTAGCTTCATTAATAAGCGGCAAATTCTCTTTCAATTCGGTTAAAACCGCGGGATCTTTAAATAATTCAATTACAGCCATACTTCCTTCCTGACCTTTCAGGAATAATGATGATGCTCCTGAAACAGAATCTTGGGCTGCGATCGCCTCAGAAACTTCAGTTGGAAATTCACCATCATATAAATTGAAGTGATTAGAATTAGTAAAATTCAAATCCAACACCCCCTGTTCATTACTTTTTTCTTCATCAACAAGTCGTTCAAAAGAGTAATAAAGCTTTATACCAGCATTCTCATCAGACATGTTAAATAGGATTTCCGAACCTTCTGAATCATTCGATTCAGCTTTTAGATAAATACTTCTGAAGTAATTTTGAAAATTTGAGTTATTCAATAATTCTTCTCCACCTTCCTTATCAATGATTCTGGAAACAAAATATTCCTTATCCAATTTGATCCTTAAAGCCGGAGCATTCTCAACAGTGTCAATCACACCCCCATCGTTTTCGTAAGTAGAGTAAGGCTCTTTACTCGGAGAGAAGTTTGCATTTTCGTATATCTTTTGAAGAATATTACTTTCTACACCCTCTCTTTGATCAGAATAATATTTTTGCGTAGACTGAAAATTACTTTCAGGATCATAGTTATTCAAAAAATAAGAAGATTCATAAACCGAAAGATGAAAACTACCTGATCCATAAACCGAATCTAATTCGTAGACCGTTTCACCATTAGTATTAGTCGATGTATTGCTGTAATACGGCAAGGTCAAAACCACGCTATCCAAAACTGTATTATCACCAAAATTTGGGTCCTGAGTCCCTAAAATGGTTTGAGTCACGATACTTGCAGAACTCTCACCAAAAGTTTCATCATTGTAGGTTCCAAGAAAGAGATTTGATAAATTATTGGTCTGGACCGAATTTAATTTCTTTGTATAAGAATTTACCGCAGATTCTTGAAGTATCACATCAGTAGGATTATTAATAATCTCACCACCTACTTCTGAAAAATCTTCATCACAACCGATTAAAGTAAAAACAACAGCCAGAACAGCTGTTAAAAGAGTCAATCTATATAATTTCATTTACTGCT
>CAXPUM010000037.1:0-36152 GCA_964220295.1 Flavobacteriaceae bacterium
CCATTCCGAACAGAGAAGTTAAGCCCGTTAGCGCCGATGGTACTGCTATCATTGTGGGAGAGTAGGTCGCCGCCTTCTTCTTATAAAACCCTTTATCTATACAGATAAAGGGTTTTTTTATGTTTTAAATTTTCTTCTTAAATACGACAATTGCCGTATTGATTACCTGTACTTCACTAAGTAGTTTTATCTCATAATCTAACAATCCAATAAATTATGAAAACAGTAAAACTACAATTTAAGCTAATTATCCTTTTGTTGTCATTACCTGTCGCTATGATCTCTTGTTCTAGCGATGACGAAAATGGTTCTGGAGACGGAGGTGGAAAGATGACCGCTAAGATTGAAGGTAAGAATTTTGAATCTTTTGCAATTTCTTCAAATGCCGTAAAGTCTTCTAGCGCTGGAGGAACCATGCTATTTCTTCAGGGAACCAATGCTGATGGTATAGGTATTACCATGACAATTATGGGATATGATGGCGAAGGAACTTACCAATTTGGACCAGTAACAAATAATGCTAACACAGCAAGTTATACTGAAACAAATATCAGCAACCCTATGGCAACCCAGGTATGGAGTGCCTCCTATGATACCTCACCTAGTGGTTCAGTAACCATTTCAGAAGAATCTGGTTCTGGAGTAAAAGGTACTTTTCAGTTCAAAGGAAAAAATGGAAATGATGATTCTATCAAGACTATTTCAGCTGGAGAATTTGATCTAAACTTCAAAAGCTAGGAACGATGAAAAAGATAAATTTTCTATTCCTGGCTTTCACTTTTATTAGTCTTTCGATTTTCTGTCAAACTGAGCCGGATAACAAGTATGAATTAGGGGCTAAGATCAATGAGATGACCTTAACGAATGCAGGAACTCTAATTGCCGCCACAAATGATGGTATTGTAGGTATTACTGCGAGTAACAACCAGCCGTTATTTAATTTCACAGATTTTGGTGCAATTAAAACTGAAGAAATGGAATTTGTACCACTATCGCCTTATGTAATTGTTTCGCAAGGTGGAGGCAAAGGAGCAATGGCCGGTTTGTCAGCATTAACGGGTACCAAAAGAGCCATTATCGATCATGTTTCTGGTCGTGTTATTTTTAAAACAGATGGTTTGGGCTGGAAACAAGTTTACACCTTTGACGTCATGCTTCCGCAGAATAAATTGGTTATTTCCGGACTTCAGAAAGAAGGAAATATGGCTGAGAAGAATACGGCGAAAGTTGCAGTTTATGATCTCTCAAAAGGAAAGATGGATTATTCTTTTTTCCTGAATGAGCCAGGAAAAACTACTGCGAAATATTTTGCTGTGACCGGTAAGCCACTTTTATTAAAATCATCATTAATTATCCCAACTACGCAAGGTCTGATCAGTAAAGATCACTCCGGTAAAACGCTATGGGAAAACAAAATGAAAGACATAAGCTGGATGGTAGCTGACGAAACCGAAAAGGAAATTTATGCTTTCGAATTGGTGAACAATGGGTCAAATACTCGAATTCATAAAGTAGGTTCTAATGGAACTGAACTTTGGAAGGACGATCGAAAAGTAAAAGGAACCATTTCCAATTTCGAAATTTTAGATAAAGGTTTGGCGGTTGTGAGTGATCAAAGCGGCGGAAGCGGCGGAGTAATTGGTAAAAAAAATGAATCTAACATAGCTTTCATGAATGCGGCGAACGGAGAAGATTTATGGGAAAAAGCGCCGAAAACGAAAGGCTACGTTCAGCATTTTTATGTGATGGATGATGGTATCCTCTTCGGAATTTATGAAGGTGGCATCAATAAGATTTCTTTTGAGGGGGAGCCGCTTTTCAAAAAACCATTAAAAACCGGTGAGAATATCCAAATCATGGCAGAGACGCCTCAGGGCCTGATATATATCACTAATGAAGATGCGAATATCGTCAATCTAAAAACCGGCGATCAGGTTTGGAACAAACCACTAAAATATAAAAATGCGGCCGCAGTTGCTTCAGCTTATGATGCGAAGAATTCAAGGTTTTTGATCGGTGCTGACGAGGAAATTTTTGCGGTCGATGAGAATTCTGGTGAAATTTCTGATTTTGGTAAAGTGAAATTTGAAGAAAAGGAACAACCAGATCATATGGAGTTGAGAGATAATGGGGTATACCTATCTTCTAGTCAGAATATGGCATTGTATAATTTCGATGGGGATGAAGCTTATCATGAATATTATAAATCTCCGACTAACAGCGGGATCATGAAAATTGCTTCTGGTGTTGTAGCGGTGGCCAGTACCGCGTTGGCAATGGCCAGTGCATATAAAGCCGGAGCTAATAAGACCAGCTTTGGCAGCAGTAATGATCTTCGCAATTATAATGACTACGGAAAAGAAGCCAAACGCGCTGCAGATATGTTTGCAGGAATTGGCGATGCTTCTTTTGAAATCATGTCTCAGCGCTATAAAGCCACTTCTGCTACTGAAAATGACCAGTTTATTTTAACAAAGCTGGATGATGGAGCTGGGTTAGTTAAAGTCAATAAAGATAATGGTAAGGTCGAAAAAGAGATTCTTCTCAAAGACAAAAAACCGGAGTACAAAGTAGATGATATTGGTGGAATACTTTATTATCAGGCTGGTAATAATACGGTTTATGCTTACGATCTCACAAAATAGATACCTATGAAAATTCAATGACTTTTTATTGGGTTTTTAACAGAGGCCGGGAAGAATGCTAGATGCTTCCTGGCCTTGCTAATATCATAGAGCCATGATAATTTTGATACTGATAATCCTGTTTTTGAGTTTGATGATCCTGATATTGATTTTTCAGTTTCAGAATAACACACTAAAAAAGAAGCATGAACTTCAGAATGTTGCGATTCAGAGCCGCTTCGCAAATTATCAGAACCTGATAAATAATAGGAAAATCAACCTAAAGACATATAATTTTTTAAAATTCAATCTTTCCGAAGCACTGTTAATCCAAAAAGTTTTAAATTTAGATACCAACTAACCAATTTACTATGAAGCAATTACAGGGCTTAATTGTTTTTCTTTTCACATGCTTTTCTGTGAATGCCCAATCTTCAAAAGAAATTGATTCGCTCAATGCAATTCTCGTTCAGAATTCATCTATTTCAACCGATTCATTAATTACCATTTATTCAGCCAACCTTTCTGCAGCTAAGAAGCTAAATTATGCAAAGGGTATTGCCGATTCCTATAAGCAACTCAGCATAATTTATGGATATCGCGGAGAATACGAAGAAAGCACCGATAATATGCTCAAGGCAATTCGTATTTATGAAAAAGCCGGAATGATGGAACAGGTAGCCGATTCTTATGGGGAAACTGGCTATGGAATCAAGAGGCGAGATATGGCAAAAGCCGAGCGTTATATGAACAAAGCTATTAAAATCGCTAAGGAGCATAATTTTAAGAAAGTTCTTAGCAGAACATATAATAACTATGGCGTCCTCAAAGAAATGCAGGAACAACTGGACAGCGCTCTATATTTTTACGAAGAAGGTCTGAAGCTGGTTCAAGAAACCAAATTTACAGAAGGCCTTTCCTACAGTTATAGCAATCTCGCTGGAGTTTATGGACTAAAAGGAAATCCTGAAAAAGCTATTGCATATTTTGAAAAATCACTGGATATCAGACGAAAAAGTGATGATCAAAAAGGGATTGCTGAGAATTTCACACAGATAGGAGAAGTTTATCTCGGGGAAGGTGACAACGATATAGCTATTGGCTATTTTAAGCAATCTATTCCGCTCGCGCTTGCAGAAGATTATCGTTTTCTGGCACAATATGATTATCAAAAACTTTCAGAAGCGTTTAAAAACAAAAAGAATACAGATAGTGCGCTATTCTACATCGAAAAATACAACCAGTATAAAGACAGCATTTCGAGCCTGGAAGTCCAGGAAAAGATCGCAGAACTTAACGTAGAATTTGAAACCGAACAAAAAGAAAATGAGATCCTGCGGAATAAAGCTGCGCTACTGGAACGCGAAAATGATGTCAGAAATCGCGAACTGATAATTTTTGGCGTTGTTGGTTTAGTAATCTTTTTAGGAGTCTTCCTGTTTTTATTCAGTCGCCAGCAAAAATTGAAGAGAGAACAGGTTGAAAAGCAAAAGGAATTAGAAGTTGCTCTGGCAAGAATTGAAACTCAGAATAAACTGGAAGAACAGCGTCTAAGAATCAGCCGCGATCTCCACGATAATATCGGTTCCCAACTTACTTTCATCATGAGCAGTCTGGATAACCTACGCTATAAGTTGAAAAACGAACATCCAGAGCTCAGTTCCAAATTGCAACATACCAGTAACTTCACTTCCCAGACGATCAATGATCTTCGTGACACGGTCTGGGCGATGAACAAAGAAAGTATCAGTTTTCAGGAATTGAAGAATAGAATTCAGGATTTTCTTGATCAGGCTCGAGAGTTGAATCCTCTTATTTCTTATAAACTACGGACCGATCCAGCTATTGCTTCGGAAAAGCAATTTACAGCGCTGGAAGGGATCAATTTTTTCAGAATTATCCAGGAAGCGGTGAATAATGCTACCAAATATTCAAAAGGTGAAAATATAGATGTTCATATTTTTCAGAAGAAAAATAAGATCGTATTTCAGATCAGCGATGATGGTACAGGGTTTTCAGCAAAATCCAAAAAAGGTAATGGTATCAGAAACATGCAAAAAAGAGCTGAATCTATTGCGGCAGATATTGATATTCACTCTAATGGAAGTACGAATGTTTTCGTGAGTAAAAAACTCAGTAATTCTGAGATATGAAAAATATCAGGATAGGTATAGTCGAGGACAATGTTTTTCTTCAGCGTGCTCTGGAGGAAAAACTCAGTTTATTTGATAATGTGAAACACCGTTTTACCGCTTCAAATGCTTCGGAATTACTCGAAATTTTAGAACATTCTAGCAATCATGATTTGTTGCTAATGGATATTGAAATGTCGGGAATGAACGGAATCGAGGCCACAGCCGAAGTAAAAAAGAATTATCCGCACATAAAAATCATTATGCTAACGGTTTTTGACAATGATGAGAATGTGTTTAATGCGATCAGAGCAGGTGCTGATGGTTATTTATTAAAAGATACCACTGCGGAAGCTCTTCAGACTTCAATTATGGAAGTTATGGAAGGGGGAGCGCCCATGACTCCCACGATTGCCAGAAAGACTCTGCAATTACTGCGTTCACCAATACTGGAGAAAATTTCTGAGGAGGAAATCGTGGAATTATCAGATAGGGAAATTGGTGTTTTGGAGCAGCTTTCAACAGGCAACAGTTATACTAAAATTGCAGAAACGCTTTTCATTTCACCCGGAACTGTGCGAAAGCATATTGAAAATATCTATAAAAAACTGCAGGTTCACAATAAACTGGAAGCTCTGGAAAAAGCCCGAAGGTATAAATTGCTTTAATTTTTTTCTTCGAATTCTTTCAAGGCTCGTTCGGTTCGTTTAATCAGAAATATAGACCAGGCTATGATAATCGCCAGGGCAATTACAATAGCAACTTTCCGAGGAAATTCAATAAGAGTACCTAAATAGCCGATTGCAATAAGTACGATAGAACTCCAAATCATGGTTTTACTGGAGTAAGTTTGAGCAAAATGCCAGTTCTCCAGGTTCTTTTTGGATCTGTGAGATCGATAGCCGTAAAAGTCATTAATCTTTTTAGGGGGAAATATATTCATTATAAATCCAGCCAAAAGACAAATTATACCGCTAAGCATAACAGTAAAGCTGAATGTATCCTGAAAAATTTCTGACATTATTGACTCACAAAATTTAGTCCGCCGGTGATGATATTTGCATTCAGGCCAGAGTTTCTTTTATAATAATCATATTTTAAATCAACGCTTTTCAAACCGAAGTTGCCAATTTTCAGAGCAGTGAAAATATCGGTGTAATTAAATCCGAAGCCAAACTGGTTGGCATTGAATTCCGATAGATCATAATCTGAAGTATAGAATTCTTCAGTTGAATTGTGTTGATTATACGGTGCAAAATAATCGGCTGCTGATTGATTGTAATATCGGTAGGATGGATAGATCGTAAACTTGTCGCTCAATTTCACAGGAACTTCCAGGCTTGCCGTATGAGAGGTGATGCCCCAATCATCCAAATAATAACGATAATAGGAGCGAAGGACGATTGTTTGACTCAGGTAATAGTTCAGTCTTCCTCCTAAAGCGACTTTGAATCGCGAATCTGGTAAATGCTCAATATCATCAGCTAGATGAAAGTTTTCTATAAAATAATCATTTCTATCACTAAAATACACTCGCTGAAAAGGTGTTGATAATAAACCTTGTTGCAAAACAACATCTCCCATTAAAGACCCCTGCAATTTTTCGGTTAAAATCTGAGAAAAGTTCAGGCCTAAAGAATAGGAATTCCTGCCTTTTTGAGTCAATTCAGAAAATTCTGGATTATAAGCGCCGTTGCCCATAACCTCATAAGCTGTAAATAGAAAGTCGTTCATCCCGCTTCCGCCATCAGTAAAAGGCCGGAGTTCAAACGGATATATCAGTTTCCAGGTATCGATATAGACATTTCCATTCAAAGTAAATTCCGTATTTTTCTCATTAAAAAGCCAGGTATAACTACCGCCAACTCCTATAGATGAATAATCATACTCATTCGAAATAGACACTTTTCCAGTTACCATTTGATTCCTGTCATCGCTGCTGTGGCTATAACTACCGGTAACGTTAAACCAGGTATCGCTGGAAGAAGCTCCGGTTGAAGCGGTAAAAGGATCGGCATAAGCGCCATCAAATGGATTCACATTACTTGAAGATGCCGATGTATAAGCAGAAACTCCTGCATCTATTGTAAGTACATCGTCATCGTTTAGCGGTATGGAAACGATAACTGTGGGTGCCGCATCTGTAAGTTCCTCAGTTCCCCGGCCACCAGTGACCGCAGCATTGTTCCCATCTTGAGAATAATAACTACCCAGAAAGTCGATTTCGGTATTTTCGAGCACTCTTTTCTTGAAAGTTTCAGTAGAATCCTGCGCAAGTGCAAAATGGCTTCCTAAAATGAATAGGAATAGGGTAAAAGCGAGATTTTTCATTATGTCGTTATTTAGTTGCAACCGCATCCTCCACCTGTTTTTCCGCCATTAGCGCCGGCCGCCGCTTCACGGTAAGCCTGGAAGTTGGTTTCAAAACGATCTACTTTCTTCGTTCCCAAAACCATATTTGGATCGTTGATATACACTTTTTGATATTCCTTTACAGCTGTGCAGGAACTAAAAGAAACTATTGCAACCAAAAGAACCAGTATTCTAGTTTTCATAAGCATCCAGTTTTATGTTTTCTGAACTGTGAACTTTACCGTTCACATCCACAATGATACAATCTATATTTGGTAGTTGATTAATACGGTCAATTCCGGTTTCGATTCCCATAACAAAAACTGAAGTTGCCAGCGCATCTGCCAGTTCCGCTTTGGGAGCAAAAACAGTAGCACTGATAATTCCAGTAGCGGGATACCCGGTTTTAGGGTTGATGATGTGACTGTATCGCACCCCGTTAAATTTTACGAATTTTTCATAATCACCACTTGTGACCACCGCACGATTTTCAAGAGGTAATAAGGCAAAAGCATGCTCTTTATTCAGCGGATTGGTGATCGCGACTTTCCAGGTATCGCCATCGGGCTTTGTTCCCCAGGTATTCATATCTCCAGAGGCATTAATGATCCCAGATTTGACACCTTTAGAAATAAGTAAATCCTTTGCCATATCAGCAGCGTAGCCTTTCCCGATAGCTCCAAAACCAATTCTCATTCCTTCTTTTTTTAGAAAAACAGAATGATCTTCAGGATGGAGAACGATATTTTGGTAACCTACTTTAGAAACGGAATTTTTAATTTCTTCTTCGGAAGGCATTTCAGCCATACTGCCGTCAAACTTCCAAATCTTATCCATAGAAGCATACGAAATATCAAACGCCCCGTCGGTAATTTCAGAAATTTTTAGTGAGCGCTGAATAAGATTATAAAGTTCTGGATCTACCGAAACCGGCTTGATGCCAGCATTAGTATTAATTAATGAAGTTTGTGAGGAGGGATCCCAGCTGGAAATTAATTTTTCAATTCGGGTGATTTCCGCAACTGCCAGGTCTATATATTCATTGGCGCTATTAACATCAGAAGCCGTTACGGTTATTTCGAAACGGCTTCCCATTAATTTTAATGTTCTCTTGTAGATCTCCTGTGCCTGGAGGTTCAGACCCATTAACAGAAGCAGGATGAAAGATATTCTTTTCAAATTAGCTTTTAAATGAATTCAGTAAACTGATGTATTCTTTTGGAGAAATATTTTTGAAACCTGTCTGTCCCAGTATTTTTCCGTTTTTGTCCATTACGACTACAAAAGGAAAATAGCCATTGGGATTATATTTTTCAGCAAGTTTTTCATTTTTGGCTGTTTGCTCTTCAGATAATTGATGTTCTTTTTTCTTCGGAAAATCAGCCTGCAACATGACATAATGATCTTTTGCATATTGCTGAAATTCATCTGTGCTCCAAACCTGCTTATCCAGTTTGATACAAGGGGCACACCAGTCTGAACCCTGGAAAACCAGAACGATTGGTTTATTGTCTTCCGAAGCTTTTTGCTGTGCTTTGGTCATATCGGTTTCCCACTCCTGGGCGTTCGCGAAGAAAGCGACAAAACTTAGGACTAGAGCGAAAAATAGCTTTTTCATAATTATAAATTTATAGGTTTTTAAAACTATAAATACAGCAATCGTACCAGATTAACTTCAGTTTAGCATAGAAATTCATTCAAGACATTATAATCTTTCACTAATCAGGCTGAAAAGACTGATGCAGATATAGTTATCATTCTTGATCTCGCAATCCCTCATTACTCCTTCTTATTGAAAGCCTAACTTTTTTAACAATTTTGAAGACCGATTGTTTTCAAGCTCCACATAAGCCTCAATCCTATGAATTTTCAGTTCCGCCTGCATGTATGTTATAACTTTTTCTGCAGCTTCCCTAATGAAGCCCTTACCCCAGCATTCCGGTTGCAACCAGAATCCTATTTCAGCTTTTCGGTGTTCGGTATTCCAGTCATTAAAACCTATCGCTCCTGCAAAGCTGTTATTTTCACTATTCCAGATAGCCCACCACTTACCAGATCCAGATTTCTCCAAATTAGAATACCAATTCATCTGTATCGTGGTGTCTTTAAAAGAATCGTAATGCACGCCATAGAACCTGATCACTTCAGGATTTGACAAACCTTTATAGATATTCATCTGATCTTTTAAAGTGATCTGTTTCAAATAAAGTCTGCTGGTTTCAAATTCCGGATGCTTCAACATTATGGGTTTCTATTAAATGTACGAAAAGAAAGCCGCGTTGGATTCAACGCGGCTTTTCTACCTAACTTTAAACATGAACTAATCTATGAATTGTTCTCCATATTTTACAGGTTGGAGATCCTCATATTCTTCAGGTTTGTACATTCTGGACTTTATTATGAATCTTACTCCCATCGGGATTTCTAAAGAGAAGCTGGAGCCTCGGCCCTTTGTGATATCTACTGTTAATTGTGTATGTTTCCAGTATTCAAACTGATCTTTAGACATGAAAAAATCACAATTATGAATAGTTCCCAGCCAGACATCATTTTCATTCAGCAATAAATCACCTTTCTCCAGGCACATGGGAGATGATCCATCGCAGCATCCACCGCTTTGATGGAACATCAAGTCACCATGTCGCTCTCTTAGCTCATCGATAACTTTTCTTGCTTCATTTGTAATATCTACTCGTTGTATCATATTCTAAAAGAATCCCATTGGTTTCTTGTCATAAGAAATCAGCATATTTTTGGTCTGGCGATAATGATTCAGCATCATTTTATGGTTTTCGCGACCGATTCCAGACTTTTTATAACCTCCAAATGGTGCATGTGCAGGATAATTATGGTAATTATTTACCCAAACGCGACCGGCTTTGATCGCACGGGAAATCTGGTAAGCCTGGTGCATATCTCGAGTCCAGACACCAGCTCCAAGTCCATATAATGTATCATTTGAAATTTCAATGGCTTCGGCTTCATCTTTGAAGGTAGTTACACAAACTACCGGACCAAAAATTTCTTCCTGGAAAACTCGCATTTTGTTGTTTCCTTTTAAAATCGTTGGTTTAATATAATATCCACCATCCAATCCTTCATTGTAAGCAGCTTCGCCACCGGTCAGTACTTCACAACCTTCCTCTTTTCCAATATTGATGTAATTCAGGATCTTTTCATATTGATCGTTAGATGCCTGGGCTCCCATCATTGTATCCGGATCTAGCGGATGCCCCAGTTTGATCGCTTCCGTTCTTTCAATAACTCTCTCAATAAACTTATCATAGATGCTTTCCTGAACTAGCAGTCTGGATGGACAGGTGCAAACTTCACCCTGGTTCAAAGCAAACATTACAGCACCTTCAATACACTTGTCAAAAAATTCATCATCGGCATCCATTACACTTTCAAAGAAAACATTCGGCGACTTGCCTCCAAGTTCCAGGGTTACGGGAGTTATATTTTTTGAAGCGTACTGCATGATCAACTGCCCGGTTGTAGTTTCTCCGGTAAACGCAACTTTGTTAATCCGTGGACTGGAGGCCAGTGGTTTTCCGGCTTCCGCTCCAAATCCGTTTACGATATTAAGAACCCCGGCAGGAAGCACATCTTCGATCAATTCCATTAAAACCATAATTCCTACGGGAGTTTGCTCTGCGGGTTTTAGAACTACACAATTTCCGGCGGCCAGTGCTGGCGCCAGTTTCCAGGTAGCCATAAGAATCGGAAAGTTCCACGGAATAATTTGTCCAACTACTCCAAGAGGTTCACTTACATTCACACAAACGGTATTCGAATCAAGTTCGGCTACAGATCCTTCTTCAGCCCTGATCACACCGGCAAAATACCTAAAGTGATCAACGGCCAGGGGTAGATCTGCTGCCAAAGTTTCACGAACAGCCTTTCCATTATCCCAGGTTTCGGCACGAGCCAGGTCCTCCAGGTTTTTTTCCATGATATCGGCAATTTTCAAAAGTAGGTTACTTCTGGTGGTCGCAGATGAATTATTCCATTCTGGAGCAGCTTTCCAGGCAGCATCGATCGCTTTGTTTACGTCTTCTTCAGTACTTCTGGCCACTTTGGTAAAACTGTTACCATCAACCGGTGAAATATTATCAAAGTATTCACCTTTAACAGGCGCCGTCCATTTCCCGCCAATATAATTATCATATTTATCTTTGAATTGGGGTTTTTGGATGGACTTTTTTTCAGTTGCTTGTACGTCGCTCATAATTGAAATGTTTTTAGTTATAATTACATGCGGAATAGGAAGTGGTTATGGCATGTTTCCCAAAGTTAATTCTCTCTTTTTCAACAAGCCTGACGTATTCTATTAATACCGTGAACAATCCTGTAATTAATTGATAATCTGATAATTTATTGGTACTTAAATTGTATATTTAGGAATATTGGCGTTTGATTTCTTACAAGTTTATATATGGAACTTCCTCAAAGCTTTTACCAAAACAGAAAACTGGAAAACCTCGTTGAAAACCAGACCTCCTATACGCTGAAAAATGCTGCGCTGCACATTTTTGAAACACACCAGCAAGCTGAACGTGTTTGCCTGAAATTTGACCAGCCGGTATTAGCAAGCATGCTGAAAGGGAAAAAGATCATGCACCTTCGAGAACAGCAATCATTTAACTTTCTGCCTGGTGAATCCTTGATTCTACCATCAGAAGAATTGATGTGCATAGATTTTCCAGAGGCGAGGGAGAATAATCCTACCAAATGCCTGGCAATGGCAATTTCCGAAGAAAAAATCAGGAAAGTGCTGTCAGGAATGAATGAAAAGATGCCGAAGGCTGATCAAGCCGAATGGAGCCTGCTGGATTATAATTTTCACTTCACGAATGATGTTGGGATCTATCAAATCTTGCAACGGCTGATATTTTTATTTACTGAAAATCACCCTTCCAAAGATCTTTTTGTAGACAACATGCTGGATGAACTGGTAATTCGTATTATGCAGACCAATTCCCGAAAAATATATAACGAGAAAAGTTTTGAATTGAGCTCCAGCAATCGGCTGGCTTACGTGGTGAGATACATCCGAGGAAATCTTGACAAATCAATTTCAGTCGAAGAATTGAGTGAAAAGGCTTGCATGAGCGAATCTAACTTTTACCGAGTTTTTAAAAATGAACTGGGGATTTCGCCGACAGATTTTATCAATAATGAACGAATCAAGCTGGCTGTTAGTTTACTTCAAAATCCGAAGAAGACCATAAAAGAAGTTTACCTGGAATGCGGCTTTGAGAGCAGATCATATTTTAATCGTGTTTTTAAAGCACGAAAAAAAGTTTCGCCCGGAGAGTTCCAGGCGAAAACTGTAGGTCTTACCTAGTATAAACCTGTTTACCTCTAATGCTTACACTATAGGTGATTCCCTGCTGACTCATGTCCTGGGTGGTGTCAAACGATAAAACCATCCTAGAACTGGTCAATTCTTCTATTGTCATAGATTGAACCTCTGGTTGCTGCATGTATTGATTGTTATAGGAAGCGACCTGATTGCTCAGCATCATTTTGTTACCATCAATATTCCAGTTTCCGGTACCGTTAAAAGGCATAGTAATATTTTGATCTAAAGATTGTCCCATGTAATTCATGCTGGTGAAATAAGCAATTTCGCCCGACCCTTTAAAAGTATTGTCGTCCAGGAACTCAATGTATGCTTCTGAAGGTTCGGTAGTCACGGAATAGTCACTGTTAAGGTCCATACCATCATAACTGCCTTTGTTTTCACCGGAATAATAATATTCTTCCAGTTTCCATTTGCCCACAGCTTGTGAAGAATCCACACTGGGCTTATCATCTTTGGAACAGGAAACAGAAACGAAAGTTACTAGAACGGCAATGGTAAAAAATTTAAAATGTTTCATTCTAAAAGGTGTTAGTAGTTAGTAAAATATTAGAATGAAAGATTGGTAGGGAAAAGACAAATGTCGCTATCTTTCTGATTACAAGATAGCTAAATTTTTATTTTGATAATCAGTTTTTAATGAAATCGGAAAAATCTTTAAAAAACTCTTCGAGTTTATCCATTTTTTCGGCTAAAAACTTCTTTACATCCGGCCAGTCCTTCTTGTTATGAATGCTCACGTTTTCCATTTTAGTGTAGATTCTTGAAATGACTTTCCCTTCAGGTAATTCATAATCTGAATCTAGAATAGCCTCCGATAAATATTCCGCTTTAAGAATCTTTTCCAGGGACTGAAGTTTTTCAAAATAATATGCACGAATCAGTTCGTCTTCATCATAAATATCCAAAGAAACCTGTGCAGACTTACGGTTGAAACTAAACTTTAGCTGAATTTCCTTCATCTTGGTATTATACAACAACCATTTACGAGGATACTCTTTTCCAAAACTCGTCCAGAATTCCTGTCGGATCTTTTTTGACTCTTCTCTGCTGAACATTTTTAAATAAAATAAGCTAATAAAATCCCAAGGATGATCACCCCTAATTTTGATGCGTTGAAACTGTGATTTTTGGAGGCTTCAAATAAAATGGTCGTAGAAACATGCAAAAATATCCCAATGACCACGGCGTTGATATACGCTGAATATTGCTCCAGCACTTCGAAATTCTGTTTTAACCAGCTTCCCAAAGGGGTCATCAGAGCAAAAAGACATAAAAACAGGACAACCTGGTATCTTTTAATTTTACTTTTCAGAAGAAAAACCGACAATATCGCCGCTACGGGAATCTTATGTACCACCACGCCATGAAGCAAATGGCTGTCATGATCTATTGGAAATCCTTCTAAAAGTGAATGTATACTTAAGCTGACCAATAAAAGCACGGGGAAATGATCTTCATGATGGTGAATGTGACCGTGTTCAACGCCTTTCGAAAGAAATTCTAGTACGATCTGGAACAAAAGGCCCAGTAAAATGAACAGCCCAATATTGTTGCCACCAGCTCTGTATACTTCTGGTAGAAGTTCTAACACCGTGACTGACAGTAAATAGGCGCCACTAAAGGCAAGTAATAATTTAAATCCTGAAGAATCGCCGGGTTTGAGTAAAACGGAAATCAGGAAACCTAGAATTACGGCGATTATTGGTAAAAGGTAAATATAGATCTGGCTATGCAAGTCTTTGGTTGGTTTTGTGCTTTGCGTCAAAATTAACCTATTTTTGTGGTTCTATAAAAGGAGAGATGGCGAATAACTATAAAATGATCGCCAAAACCATGTACGGTTTTGAGTCGATTTTAGCGAATGAGTTGCTTCAGTTAGGAGCAATGGATATAAAAGAAGGTACACGAATGGTTAGTTTCGTGGGTGACAAAGGCTTTATGTACAAAGCGAATCTTTGCCTGCGAACGGCTCTAAAAATCTTGAAACCATATGAAAGCTTCAAGGCCTTTAACGAACAGGAACTTTACGACAAGATTTACCAGTTGCCATGGGAGAATTTCATGGGCGTAGACGATACACTGGCGATTGATACTGCCGTCCATTCTGATATTTTCACCCACTCCAAATACGTAGCGCTAAAAGTGAAAGATGCGATCGTAGACCGGTTCAGAGATAAATTTGGAAAGAGACCCGATGTAGATCTTCAGCATCCAACTTTACGAATCAACATTCATATTGAAAAGCATTTCTGCAATGTCAGTTTTGACAGTTCTGGTAGTTCTTTGCATAAACGCGGTTATCGTAGCGCTACCAATATCGCCCCAATCAATGAAGTTCTTGCTGCGGGAATGTTGTTAATGTCTGGCTGGAGCGGCCAGTGTGATTTCCTGGACCCAATGTGCGGTAGTGGAACGATCCCGATCGAAGCCGCGATGATCGCCTGTAATATTCCGCCTAATTTGAACCGAAAGGAATTTGCTTTTGAAAAATGGAAAGACTGGGACGAAGATCTTTTCAATAAGATCGAAGAATCCGTTCTGAAGAAGATCCAGGATTTTCATTTCAGCATAAAAGGATACGACAAGGCTCCTTCGGCAGTTGCGAAGGCAGAAGAAAATGTAAAAAATGCCAATCTGAGCGATTTTGTAAAGATCGAGCGAAAGGATTATTTCCATTCTGAAAAAGAAACCGAAGGATACCTGCACATGGTATTCAATCCTCCTTATGGGGAACGTCTGGAAATAGATGTAGAAGAATTTTACGCGAAAATAGGGGACACGCTGAAGCAACATTACCTGGGAACCCATGCCTGGTTCATTGCGACGAATATTGATGCGATCAAAAGCGTGGGATTGCGGGCTTCCAGAAAGATCAAGTTATTCAACGGACCATTAGAAGGTCGTTTCTTAAAATATGTGATCTACGAAGGTTCTAAAAAACAGAGCAAGAATTAATTCACCGTTTTCTCCAGTTCTTTAACTGAAGGTTTCCGATCTTTTTTGAATATCGGAATCATATAGGAAATGCTATAACCATACCCAGCACCGAAATCTGACTGGTCATAAGTTCTTCCGAAGCCAGGAATCGTAAGATTATCAAAACCATCTGGCGTTTTCTGGCTAATACGGCGTTTCAGCTGCACGTTGGCTGAAAGAAATAAGTTGTTGAAAAGTTCCACCTTTATCCCGGCAACCAATTCAAGCCAGCTGGCATTCAGCCCGCTGGTTTTTGTATTTTCCTCCACAAAATTATCACCGTAATAGTTTGTAGGCGTGTAGATCGTGTAAGAATTCAAGGTTTGGGAAAACGTAGAAAAACCATATCGCGCACCGACGAATATCATATTCTGCATATCCTGCCAGTTCTCATAAGCATTATAATCTGCTCCTAATTTGATGTAACTTCCTGTTGAAAAAGTTGAAATATTATCTCCGTCGTAAGTTAGCTTTTCATTTCCAAGCTCAGCTGCGGCGTAGAAATTTTCAGTAACACGGTAGTCACCAACCAGTTCAATTCCTCGGTAATCATCATCCACCAGGGAACGAATGGGTTTGCTCAGATCAATCCCTATGCGAAGACCATATTTATCCTTATAAGTGATCGTATCGCTGCCTCTTTGTGCAAATGCCACTGTTGTGATTAATAGGAAGAGAATGCTAAAGAAATATCGACACATGAGCTTGATTTTCATCTTCTACAATATTTTCTTCGACCTGAATATTCTTGACCCAGTTTAAAGAATCTGGAATTTCTCGATTTTGATTGACCTTTAGATTCACAAATCGCGTTCTGTAAGCACAGGCTCTGTTAAGGTATTCCAGCTGGCGGTCGTAACTAAAGGTAATCGTGTCACGATTGCTGTTTTCGCTAATATTACCTTCGGAATCGATTACCGTATTCAGAACAAATTCAAAACGGGTAAGATTGCTGTCGGTTCTTAGAGGAATTGAAATACTGTCAACCGCTTTTCTGAAGATACTATCTTTGTTTCCATTATTATCTACGTAAGAAACCCAGCGTAGGCTATCATTTTCTTCGGTTAATTCACGGATGCTCAAATTTTGTGGTGGAACGGGATCGGCTGGCGATTCATTATCATAAAACCTAATGATGAGTAGCGGCGTTACATTTGTTGATGTTGGACAAATATCGTCGCGTTGACACCCTAAAAGGCAAACCAATAATCCAAATGTCAGGAAATAAGAAGAATATCTTTTCATTAACGTCTTTCTAAGCAAACAACATTTTCTACATGATGAGTTTGCGGAAACATATCTACCGGGCGCACCGCCGTAACTTTATAATGCTCGTCCAGCAATGCCAGGTCTCTTGCCTGCGTAGCCGAATTACAGCTCACATATACGATCCTTTCTGGCAATATACCAATAATCTCGCTCACCACATCTTTATGCATCCCATCCCGCGGCGGGTCCGTAATGATCACATCAGGCTTGCCATGTTTGGCAACGAAACCTGAAGTAAAAACTTTACGCATATCTCCAACATAAAACTCTACATTTTCGATATTATTATTTTTGGCGTTTTCTTTTGCGTCTTTAATAGCTTCAGGTACGGCTTCCACACCAATCACTTTTTTCGCAGTTTTGGCGATGAACTGGGCTATGGTTCCAGTTCCGGTATAAAGATCATAAACCAACTCATCACCCTTTAATTGGGCATATTCGCGAGTAATTTTATATAAATTATAGGCCTGATCAGAATTGGTTTGATAAAAAGATTTCGCGTTGATCTTAAACTTCAGACCTTCCATTTCTTCAAAGATATGGTCACGACCTTTGTAGCAAATCACTTCCTGGTCATAAATCGTGTCGTTAGCCTTGTTATTGATCACATACTGAAGAGAGGTGATTTCCGGGAATTTTTCAGCAATAGCATCAAGAAGCAATTCACGCTTTTCTTTTTGGTCTTTAAAAAACTGAATGAGGATCATGATCTCACCGGTAGAAGTGGTTCTGATCATCAATGTTCTTAATAACCCTTCCTGATTGCGGGTATTAAAAAAAGCAAGATCATTTTCCGTAGCGAATTCCTTGACAAAGTTTCTGATGGCATTGCTAGGGTCTTCCTGCAAATGACATTTTTTTATATCAAGAATTTTATCCCACATACCCGGAATATGAAAACCTAATGCATTTCTGTTTTCTATATTTTCACCACTTTGGATTTCCTGTTGAGTCAGCCAACGGCTATCGCTGAAAGAAAATTCCATTTTGTTACGGTAAAAATAGATCTCTTTGGAGCCTAAAATCGGAGTCACTTCAGGAAGTTCTATCTTTCCAAGTCGGCGAAGATTATTCACCACCTCATTCTGTTTATACTCCAATTGATATTGATACGCCATATTTTGCCATTTGCAACCACCGCAGGTTCCAAAATGTTGGCAAACAGGTTCGGTTCTTTTATCTGAAAGTTTATGGAATTCTACTGCCGTTCCCTGGTAATAAGATTTTCTCTTTTTAGTGGTTTGAACATCGGCAATATCACCGGGAACAGCATTGTCTATAAATACAACGCGTCCATCTGGTGTTTTCGCTACAGCTTTCCCTTTTGCACCTGCATCGGTCACCTCAATTTCGGTAAAAAGCTTGTTCTTATTTCTTCTTCCCATAGCGCAAAAATAGGATAATTAACAAGACTTAAAGACTGTGCAGTTTAAAAATTCCTCAAACATTTTGTAATTTGCAGGAATTCAATTTTGGGATGATTTCTCTCCCGTATGCGCCTGTTTTCGGGCAAAAGAAGGAATCGCAAAAAACTAATACAAAAACAGAAACTAAAATGCCATTACCTAAAATCAATTCTTCTGATGAAGCAATTAAACTTGAAGACCAGCATGGTGCTCATAATTACCATCCGCTTCCTGCAGTTTTAAACAGGGGGGAAGGTGTGCACGTCTGGGATGTTGAAGGTAATAAGTACTATGATTTTCTTTCCGCATATTCAGCTGTAAATCAGGGCCACTGTCACCCAAAAATCGTAAATGCGTTACATGAACAGGCTTCAAAACTGGCATTAACCTCCAGAGCTTTCCACAATGATATTTTGGGTGGCTATGAAAAATATGCTACCGATTATTTCGGATTCGAT
This sequence comes from Flavobacteriaceae bacterium, assembly GCA_964220295.1. Taxonomy (GTDB): domain Bacteria; phylum Bacteroidota; class Bacteroidia; order Flavobacteriales; family Flavobacteriaceae; genus Christiangramia. The sequence continues at coordinate 18,589 of CAXPUM010000037.1, forward strand.
AAGCTTTTACCAATGAATACTGGAGCCGAAGCTGTGGAAACGGCTATTAAGATCGCAAGAAAGTGGGCTTATGAAAGAAAAGGTGTAAAGGAAACTGATGCGCAGATTATTGTGTGTGAGAATAACTTCCACGGAAGAACGACCACTATCATTTCTTTTTCTAATGATGAAGATGCCAGAAAAAACTTTGGACCGTATACTCCAGGATTTATCAAGATACCTTATGATGATCCGGAAGCATTGGAAGCGGCTATAGAAAACAACGATAATGTAGCAGGTTTTTTAGTAGAGCCTATTCAGGGTGAAGCGGGAGTCTATGTGCCTTCTTCAGATTTTCTATCTAAAGCGAAAGAGATCTGTAGCAAGAACAACGTGCTTTTTATGGCTGATGAAATCCAGACGGGAATTGGACGGACCGGCGGGCTTCTTGCCGTGTGTGGTGATTGCACCTGTGAAAATCATTGCGAAAGACAGGAAGAAACTTACATCAGGCCTGATATTTTGATCCTTGGTAAAGCCCTTTCTGGGGGTAATTATCCGGTATCCGCTGTATTGGCAGATGATGAGGTGATGGATGTAATCCAGCCCGGCCAACACGGTTCTACTTTTGGAGGAAATCCGGTAGCTGCAGCGGTTGCAGTTGCAGCATTAGATGTGATTAAGGATGAACACCTAACTCAAAATGCCAGAAGACTTGGTAAATTATTTCGTAGATTGATGGATGATTATATTCGTGAATCGAATATTGTTGAACTGGTAAGAGGTAAAGGACTGTTGAACGCTATAGTTATTAACGATTCTCCCGAAAGTTCAACAGCCTGGGATATCTGTGTGGCATTAAAAGAAAACGGATTGTTGGCAAAACCAACCCATGGTAATATCATTCGTTTTGCACCGCCATTAGTAATGACAGAAGAACAACTTCGCGATTGTGTGAATATCATCACGTCAACCTTGAAGCAATTTGAGAAATAAATGAAATAGAAAAAGCCGGCTCGATTGAGCCGGCTTTTTTGTTTTTTTATCCTCCGTATTGTCTCGCCATTTCTTCCATAGCTTCCTGATAAGCTCCAAGCCCTCCAAAGAAAACTAAGAAACCTATTGTTGCAAGCGTGTTTAGAATACTTAGCACCAATCCAACAATAGCTAAAATTCGACCGGTTTTGACATTTTGATATCCTGTGTAAAGTTCCGGTTCGGAATTGTAAATTTCAATAGCTTTTTTAGACATCACCAAGGCGATGATCCCAAAAATGATTCCCGCTATCCCATAACAGCAGCAACCTACGATTGAAAGAATCCCGAAAACCAGGATCAGGGTAGAATTAGGTAATTCTCTTTTTTCCATAATTTGATTTAATTGGTTAGGTTAAAAATATGATACATTTTAATAATATACGAGATGATCATGACGGCTGCAGAAAAAATGATGAGTCCAATTTTAATTGCAAAATCATTTCTGAATCTGAAAAATAAATTGAAAACCAGGAAAAGCAATAGGATTGCAATTGGATAAATAGCCGGGTACATAAAAAAAGCTTGTGAGAATTCTCCGCTTATAAGATAAACCGTTGCACGCTGGGCACCGCAACCAGTACATTCGATCCCAAACAGCGATTTGTTCAGGCACGGTAACATGTATTCTTCTGGGTTAATCAATTTTTGATCTCAATTTTCTTAGTGAGTTCCTTCCCGTCAGTAGTATTGACCTTGACAATATACACACCTGTGCTCAAATTTCCAGTAGCGAGCTGAAATTCTTTTTCTTTCTGCTTTAGTATTTCATTAGCGACCAGCCTTCCATTTATGGTATACAACCTCAAATTTGCCAAATAAGAATCGTACAGAATGGTTATTTCTAGTTGTTCCTGCCTGTTATTCTGAAAAATTTCGATCGTATTCAGTAGGACATTCACCGGTTTTAAAGAACACGGTTCAGTTTTTTCTTCGGAAGCTTCTACAGAAGGAATTTTTTCTAAAAAGGTGAAGAAAAACCGATCGGTATAGTCGCCCGCTTCCAGTTCCATTTCTAAATAGCCTGTTTTAATACTGAAATAGAGGTCATCTTTTCGATCATAGATGAAAATACGGTCCGGATTGAAATTTCGTTGCTCAGCAATAGAAAAATTAAGTAGGGTCTTTTTCTTTAAATAAATATTCAGCGGAATAAGCTCTTTATCTTCATAAGGACGAACGTTGATCACAAAATTTTTCCTGGAGATGTTCCAGGCGATCTCGTTTAGTTTCTCATCAAACATTTCGGCGTCCATAGCCTGATTCACATTTTTATCAGAATCCTTCCTGAAGGACAGGCCTAATTCCCGAATATAGGTTAATCCATTTCTACTTTTAAGATGACCGTGGGTATCGTTTCTTCCGGAGCTTTAAAAACTGAAATGACAGGGTTTTCTTTTTGATACACGCGCTGAGAATTTTTAAAGCTGATTTTACCATCAGCGCTTCCAATTATCATGAATCCCTGGGCAATAGGCGAGATTCTTCTTGGAATGATTTGGCCAGTTTCCCCAGTAAAAGTATAATCCGAAAATTTGATGAAAGCCGGAGGGAGGTATAGATCTGCTCCCGGAGAATAAACCCCGTACCCACCTTCGTAATCGTTTAATTGATGAGAACTGATCTTTTTGCTACTGTCCCAGAAATAAGCGATCCCGGTTGTATTAGAATTTTCTGTTAGAAACTTTTTTAAATCTAAAGCAGATGGATAAGGGTTGCCAACCTGCAAAATCTGGTCTTTTTCAATCTCCAGGCTAATTTCACCATCATTCGGTTTACCTCTAAAATCATAGGTTTGCGAGTCGCCTGAATTGACAGGTTGATTTTCGATGGTCAGGTTATTGGTTCCATTAACACCTTTCATGCTAAAACCTTCGCCTGGTTTAAGGTCAAAATCATCCCCAATATACTGCCATGAACTGTAACCTCTTCCGGAGAAAGTGTAGATCCAATAAGAGGAAATACTAAGTGGATTCGAATTTCCGTCTAAGCCACTGATCAGGTTAGCGTCGTTATAACTCGTTTTTCCAGAGGGATCTTTAAGAAAATCGGTAAGAACAAAACTGGAATTTAGCGGTACCGCTACCGGCATTCCCCAGTAGTTATACTGATAAGAATTGGAGGTTCCAGTTTGGAAAACGGAAATACTTCCGCTTCCTTTATTAGTATTTTCCATCTTTTCTCCTTGTAACAATTGAGAACCTTTCCGCAAGTAAAACGATGCTTCGGTTTGAATGGAGCTATTTTTCTGTAGATCTATTTCTTTTTCCACATAAACCAAGCGGTCTTTCGCATAGATAAAATGATCTTTGTTTCCGGAAGGTTTGACAGAAAGCTGGGCCCAAACGGGAATTCCGATAAAAAGAATCGATAAAATCGGGAGAAGCTTCATGAAACCCATAAATTTGCATAAATGTAAATAATTGGAAGATTCAAAAATCATCTAATTTAAATTTTAACTAACTGAAAATGAATAGTTCACAAATCCTGAATACGGTGCTGATTGTCGTTGGAGGCGGGCTCTTGATGTACGCAATTTCTGTAGAAGATGCGTCTCCCTATATAAAAATCATTGGCTTGGTTGTTATTATGTTCGGTCTTTACAGGGCTACAAATTACTGGGTGGCTACGAAAGACGACCATAAAAAAGAAAACGAGGACCAATGAGCAGCCTGCTAAAGCCTGGAGATCGAGTAGAATTGATGGATGATAACCTGGAAGGGATCGTGGAAGAGGTTTCTGCTCAATTCGTAACGGTTCGAACTACTGAAGGGTTTTTAATGGACTTTCCCGCAAGTGATCTCGTGAAAATTGATGATGAAATTGATGAGTTTGATCTATCAGATTTTGATTCTGAAAAGGTCAAAAATGAAAAGAAAATTCCGAAGAAGCCGAAATCAGAACGAATTAAACCTAAAGAACGGTCTGCTCCGCCAATGGAAGTTGATTTACATATTCACCAGCTGGCCAAATTTACAAAAGGGATGAGCAACCACGAGATGCTGAATTTGCAAGTTGATACTGCCCGGCAAAAACTGGAATTTGCGATTAGAAAACGAATTCAAAAAGTTGTTTTTATTCATGGAGTGGGTGAGGGAGTGCTGAAAATGGAGCTGGAATACCTGTTTGGCAGGTATGGTAATGTAAAATTCTATGACGCCGATTACCAAAAATACGGGCTTGGCGCTACAGAAGTTTATATTTATCAGAATGCTTAACCCTGAGTATTGGTAGTTTCGCCATCTGTTGGTTCCTCATCGGTCGTATCTTCATCTGCACAATCTTCATAAGGGCACTGTCTGAACGGCCTGTTCGTTTCGTTGAAACTTCCTAAAGTAAAATCTCGATCAAATCGTATGCTCTCATCAGAACCATCTGTTTTGTTCAATTCCAGATTAGTGATTTGAATGGTATACCTGTAATCACGATTGATGTCATGATCCGGATAAGTTTCATTGGGATTATCATCTTCTGTATTAAATTCATTTCTATAGTTGCTTAAACCATCAACATCGGCATTATTTCTCGGGTCGGTCTCCCCAGGATTAACTTCATTTCGCGTTGGGATCCCGTCTCCATCATCATCGTCGTCCAGGTAATCTGGAGTTCCATCTTCATCGGTATCTAAAAATTCCTTTCCGTTAATAACAACTATTGGATCGTCTGTTCCGGCCTCCAGTTCATTTCTCGTAAGGACATTGTCATTGTCATCATCAATATCTAAATAATCTGGGATTCCATCATTATCGGTGTCCTGTAGTGGTTGCGCGCGGTAATTTTCTTCTATATTGCTCAATCCGTCACCATCGGCATCGCTGTTTCCTTCAATATCAGCAAAATCAACCTGAATGAACATTATGGCGCCATCGCTGCTCACCCATTCCTGCTGAATATTCACGTTGCTGGGAGGAACCACATCACAAAAATAATCATTCGGGATTTCGCTGGAATAGATACGGTAAGTCGCCTGTCCCTGGGTATTCAAATTAACCCTGATAAGATCTTCTTCAGGAGTAATTATTTTCCCATCCTCATCGGTTTGAAGAATATCATTATTGATTTCTACGGAAAAAGATTCGAAAGTTCCATCATTCTTATAAGCGTAGACAACATCTTTGCTATTGCTCGGACCGTTGCAGAAGTCTATCGTGCTGTTTTCAAAATCCAAGTTTTCTAATACGATCTCCCCATCATCACAAGACCATAAAATTGTTAATAAGAAGACAGATAAAATTACTCGTTTCATGAAAGCACTTTTCAACAAAAATAAAGGAATCAAATTGATCCCAAAGCCATGTGTGAAATTATTTTATTTGCTTTAATTTTGCGGCCATGAATAAGGTTTATTTAGATTCTGCAGCAACTACGCAAATTAGAGATGAGGTCATAGATAAAATGACCCAGGTTTTAAGAGAAACATATGGTAATCCATCTTCCACCCATAGTCATGGTAGATCAGCGAAATCGCTGATCGAACAGGCCAGGAAAACCGTTGCCGCTATTCTAAATGTAAAAGCTTCTGAAATCGTATTTACTTCAGGCGGAACGGAGGCCGATAATCTTGCCTTAAATAGTGCAGTTCGGGATTTGGGAGTACAGCGAATCATTACCTCAAAAATTGAACATCACGCGGTGCTTTATACGGTAGAGCAGCTTCAGGAATGTTTTGATGTTGAGGTGGAATATGTTGCGTTGACCGACTGTGGAGAGATTGATCTGGATGATTTGGAAAATAAACTTTCAGCTTCTGATAAAAAGACGCTGGTAAGCCTTATGCATGTGAATAACGAGATCGGAAATAAAATTGATCTCAAGAAAACGGCAGAATTGGTAAAATCTCACGATGCTTTGTTTCACTCCGATACCGTACAGTCTATAGGACATTATGAATTAGATCTGAATGAGATTCCGGTTGACTTTACAGCTGTGAGCGCCCATAAATTCCATGGGCCGAAAGGAATTGGATTTGCTTTTATCAGAAAAAATTCGGGTTTAAAACCATTAATTTTTGGAGGAGAGCAGGAGCGAGGTCATCGTGCCGGAACCGAAGGTGTTCATAATATCGTTGGTTTGGAAGAAGCTCTAAAGCTGGCCTATGATAATTTAGAGGAAGAACGAAATTATATTCTTTCTTTAAAGAATTATTTCATGGAACAACTGCAGCAGCACATTGAAGGTGTCAAATTCAATGGAAATTGTTCTGATCCCGATAAAAGCACATACACACTTATAAATGTATGTCTGCCTGTAACTGCAGAGAAAGCGCTGATGTTGCTTTTTCAGCTTGATTTAAAAGGCATCAGTTGTTCTAAAGGTAGTGCTTGCCAAAGTGGTAGCGACCAGGGTTCGCACGTACTGAATGCTTTCCTTTCTGAAGAAGATCTTAAGAAGCCAAGTCTTCGTTTCTCCCTTTCAAGAAATAATAATAAGGAAGAGGTCGATTACGTAGTCAAAACCTTAAAAGATTTCATCGAAAATTAAATAAGGCTAGTATTTCCGATGGAACGTAGCATTGTACGTGGTTGTATTCCCAACATTATCGGTAACGATTACTTTCAGTTCATTATCTGCTGTGTCCGTAATGACGTTGTCTGAAAAATCATAGGTAAGCGTATTGTTTTTATACTCGTACTCCATCAGGATGAACTTGCCATTGATAGTCCCACGGAAAGAATTAATACCAGAGAGATCATCGCTTATTCTCAATTTTAGTGTCTCATTATTGGAGATCCACTGCCCATCAGAAAAATTGATTGGTTTCACGCTTGGGGGCTGTGTATCTTTTGCCAATGAATAAGTGCCAAAAGTCCTGGTCCCTGTGGTTAGACGCTGGTCTTTTCTGTAAGTGGTAGAATAGCTGGGCCTGCCATTAGGAGATAATCGCGCAACGAAATACTGATCTCGGTCTTCCTGCGGAATAGCACTAATATCAAAACCTACGGTAAAATTGCTCGCTGCCGGTACTTCATCTTTATGAACTTTCACTTTATCGCCCATAAATTCAATATCCATATAGGTATCTTCATAAATCGTTCCTGCTGGAATGTAAACATCCATGCCATCTTTTTCTGCGGAAAAATTTTCGTTGGCTTTCACTAAAGTATAGTTTGAAGGCGGAGTGTTTTTCTGAATTTTATTGCTGGACCGTCCCTTTATAGGAATGGTAATGGTTCGCTGATTTCCCTGAAAATCGGTCACTTCTATCGTATACTGGTAATCCAGGCTGTCTTTAATATTCAGTTTTCCATTATTAATAAGGTTGCCATACATGCTTAGCGGATTGTCCGGATTCTTGAACAACTTCTGAATACGTTTTCTGTTAGTTTGGTAATATTCGTAGTCAATAAGTCGGTTAAGGTTCCTGGTTTCAGCAAAAGAAAACTTGTCGAAATCAATTTCAAAAACCTGCTCACCATTGAGACTGGCGTCGATTCTGAAAACTCCGTTATGATTATAGGCCCCATCCTGCTGGTCTACCGCAGAAACTCCAAAACCAATTTCTCCGCAGGCATCTACTTCATTAGTAGTATAATTTCCGTTACTGGTGGGTATTAAATTCAACTTTTGCCTTGCCTGACTGTCATTTACATGAGCTTCTTCATCTAAAGCATAAGCATAGAGCCCCTCAACCAAAGGAGTTCGTGAATCTGGAACTTCCAGACCAAAAAGCTGGGCGTTCATAGGCCGCTGACTGCCATCGCGTATTTCAAAGTGAAGGTGTGGGCCACCGCTTCCGCCAGTGTTCCCGCTATAAGCAACCAATTCTCCCTGTTCTACTTTCAACTCGCCTGGTTCAGGAAAAAGTTCTATTTCATAACTCTCGTTAGCGTATTGTTTCTTCTTCAAATATTCCTGAAGTTTAGGAGCCAGTCGTTGCAAATGCCCGTAAACCGTGGTATATCCATTTGGATGTTGAATGTAAAGCGCTTTTCCATAGCCGTAATGCTGAATATTAATTCGGCTGATATAGCCTGCAGCTGATGCTTTTACGGGCAAACCTTCTCGTTGCTGTGTTTTAATGTCCAGGCCACTGTGAAAGTGATTGGATCGCAATTCACCAAAGGATCCTGCAAGGACGATGGGAATATCTAACGGATTATCGAAATAGTCTTTTGGTAGGGATGTTTGTGCCTGGAGATTACTCAAAATCATCAGACATAACAGGATTGTCGCTCTCTTCATAAAATCTGGGGAAATCAATTTTCAACCTTGCCGTAAATGTAAAGAAAAGTCTGCTTAAAATTAAAAGACTTCAGCACAGATGCTTAGTTTGAATTGTTAATTATAATTTGAAAACTCAGCAGAAAGTATTGGGATATTTAAAACCGTATGTTAACTTTGTAGGGGTTCACATCGTTTTTTGCGAGTATGAGTGAGATTACAGAAATAGTTGATAGCCTTGGGAATAGAATCTCCAAACTGCTTCATAAGTTTGAAGTTGTGAGGCAGCAAAATGAGGCGCTGAAGGAAGAATTAGCTTCTGTAAAAGCTGAACACGGTAAAATGGAAGAGCAAATGCAAACATACATAGACCAGGTTCAGACACTCAAAGCAGCAAATGCGATGCTTGGCAGTACCGACCATAAACGAGAAACGAAGCTCAAAATAAATAGCCTGATTCGTGAAATAGATCAGTGCATTGTTCAGTTATCTGAATAAAAATGGACGATAAATTAAAGATCAAAATATCGATTGCAGATCGCGTCTATCCTTTAACCATCCAGCCGAAGCAGGAAGAAGGTTTGAGGAAAGCTGCGAAAAAGATCGAGGCCATGATGAAGCAATTTGAGCAGAATTATGCTGTGAGAGACAAGCAGGATTTGCTAGCCATGTGTGCATTGCAATTTGCCGCTCAGACCGAACAGAAAGATATTGATAAAGCAAGCGATATGCTGGAAACAGAAGATAAATTAAGAGCACTTAACGATCTTCTGAAAGAGCATTTAGCTTCATAAGTTCTTTAAATAAATAAAGGTAACTGCCTGTATTAGTGCTTTTTTTGACAAACTCAACGCGAATTCTTTAAAGAGGGTGAGTCTAGGTTGTAAAAGCGTGCCGTGTCCTCATTTTGAGGAGAGCGGATTCTTGATCAATCTGTTAGCCCTAAACTTGATTTTAAGGAGTTTAGTACAAAAACCATGACTAATACAGGCTTTTTTTATATATAAATTTGACATATGGATATACTAATAATAGTAATTGCCGCGGTGGTAGGATTAGCACTCGGTTTCGGTATCGCGAAGATGCTGGAGAAAAAACAAGCCTCACAAACCTTAATATCGGCTAAAAAAGAAGCAGCCGGTATCTTAAAAGAAGCAAAAGCTGAAGGGGAAAGCATTAAAAAGGACAAAATCCTTCAGGCGAAAGAAAAATTCATTGAATTAAAATCGGAACATGAAAAAGTAATTCTTTCTCGCGATAAGAAAATTGGTGAAGCTGAAAAAAGAATTAAAGACAAGGAATCTACTGTAAGCAACGAAATTTCTAAAAATAAAAAGCTTAATAAGGATCTCGAAGATAAAGTTGCAGATTACAACCACCGTATTGAATATTTAGATAAAAAACAGGAAGAGATCGATAAACTTCACAATAGTAAAGTGCAGCAACTGGAAGTTATCTCCGGTCTCTCTGCAGATGAAGCAAAAGCTCAATTGGTGGAATCTTTAAAAGATCAGGCAAAGTCTGATGCGATGGCACTGATCCAGGATACAGTAGAAGAAGCAAAACTTACTGCGCAGCAAGAAGCTAAAAAAATCATCATCAATACCATTCAGCGTATTGGTACAGAAGAAGCTATTGAAAATTGTGTTTCTGTATTTAATCTGGAAAGTGATGATGTAAAAGGTCGTATCATTGGTCGTGAAGGACGTAATATTCGTGCTTTAGAGGCCGCGACAGGAGTAGAGATCATCGTTGACGATACTCCGGAAGCGATCATTTTAAGCTGTTTTGATTCAGTAAGGAGAGAGGTAGCCAGATTATCACTTCATAAATTGGTGACTGATGGTCGTATTCACCCGGCACGTATTGAAGAAGTGGTGAAAAAGACCAAGAAACAAATTGAAGAAGAGATCATTGATATAGGTAAAAGAACGGTAATTGATCTTGGTATTCACGGCTTGCAGCCTGAATTGATTAAGATGGTAGGTAGAATGAAATATCGTTCATCTTACGGTCAGAACCTGCTTCAACACTCCAGGGAAGTGGCAAAACTTTGTGGTGTAATGGCTTCAGAATTAGGCATCAATCCGAAACTGGCGAAGAGAGCTGGCCTATTGCATGATATTGGTAAAGTTCCGGAAACAGAAACTGAAGTACCTCACGCAATTTTAGGTATGCAGTGGGCAGAAAAGCACGGCGAGAAACCAGAAGTTTGTAATGCGATTGGAGCTCATCACGATGAGATCGAAATGAACTCTCTGTTATCTCCAATAGTTCAGGTGTGTGACGCAATTAGCGGTGCAAGACCAGGAGCTAGAAGGCAGGTACTGGATTCTTATATTCAAAGATTAAAAGATCTGGAGGATATCGCTTTCGGATTTGGAGGTGTGAAAAAAGCTTATGCAATACAGGCTGGTAGAGAACTTCGTGTGATTGTGGAAAGTGAAAAAGTAAGTGACGATAAAGCAGCTAATCTATCATTTGAAATTTCGCAGAAGATCCAGACAGATATGACCTATCCAGGACAGGTGAAAGTAACGGTGATCAGAGAAACCAGAGCTGTTAACGTAGCCAAATAATAAAATTTGAAGTTGATAAAAAAAAGCCGGGTCAATCGACCCGGCTTTTTTCATTTAAGTACAACTATAATTTATTAGTCGTTATAAATATTCTCATAAGAATTACCGTCCATTTCAAAGAATTTTCCGGTAACGTAGCGGAAATGCTTATCAAGTTCGGCAATTTCTTTCAGATCTTCTTTATCCAGTTGAAAGCCAGCACTGGCTAAATTTCCAATAATTCTTTCTTTATTCGTTGATTTCGGAATAACTGCAGTACCTCTTTGTTCGCTCCATTTGATCAATATCTGCCCGGCGTTAGCTCCGTGTTTCTTGGCAATTTTTTCGATAACCGGATTTTCCAATAATGAAGGCTCATCATCAGCTTTCATCTGGTCCGGGCGATCACCACTACCTAATGGCGAATAAGCCGTTACGTTAATCCCTTTTCCGCTGCAAAATTCCAGTAACTCGTCTTGCTGTAAATAAGGGTGTAGCTCTACCTGATTCATCTCAGGGGTATGATCAGTTTCTTTTAGCAGGTTTTCAAGAGTTTGAATACTAAAGTTGGAAACTCCTACATGTTTAACCAGTCCCTGTTCTTTTGCTTTTACCATTTCATTCCACGTTTCACTCAGTGGTACCTCCTCAAGTGAGAGGAAATCCTCAGGTTTCTCCGGAAATGCTACTCCAGGTTTAAAAGCTACTGGCCAGTGCATTAAATAAAGGTCTAAATACTCAAGATTCAGATCATCCAGTGTTTTTTTCAACGCCGGAATCACATCTTCCTTTTTATGCGCATTATTCCAAAGTTTAGAAGTAACCCAAACATCATCCCGTTTCACTTCACCTTTTCCAAAGATTTCTTTGAAAGCTTCACCGACTTCGGCTTCATTACCATAAGTCGCGGCGCAGTCAATATGCTTATAACCGTTTTCCAAAGCGATTTTGACAGCTTCAGTTACTTTTCCTTTTTCAGATTTCCATGTTCCAAGTCCAATAGCGTCCATTTGATCGCCATTGTTGAATTTCAATTTTTTCATTTTCTATTTTTTCTGAAATTAATCAGAATAGCCCTATTTACAAAGGATTCGAAATGGTTTAGCAGAACTTTAATATCTATTTACGCGGATGAAAATCTTCCATGACCTTCCGAAGATGTGAACGGTCAACATGAACATAAACCTCGGTGGTGGTGATGCTCTCATGTCCCAGCATTTGCTGAATAGCCCTAAGATCGGCACCGTTTTCTAGCAGGTGAGTGGCAAAGGAATGTCTAAAAGTATGCGGACTCACTTTTTTATCGATTCCCGCAGCTTCGGTTAAGCGTTTTACAATGGTAAAGATCATAGCCCTTGTTAGCCTATTTCCACGTCTATTCAGAAATAGGGTATCAGTAGCCTGGGGCTTTATGTCCTGGTGATTCCGGATCTCTTTTTGATAAAGAGTAATGTATTTCTGCGTATACTCTGAAATAGGTACAAATCGGTCTTTATCTCCCTTACCGGTTACTTTAATAAAACCTTCCTTAAAAAATAGATCGGAAATTTTCAGGTTGATTAATTCAGAGACCCTTAGACCGCAGCCATAGAGCGTTTCAATAATTGCTCGATTTCGTTCACCTTCAGGTTTCGATAGATCAATCGCTGCGATTATTTTGTCAATTTCAGCAATTGAAATTGTATCTGGTAATTTTCTGCCAATTTTCGGACTTTCCATTAATTCCATTGGGTTTGAATCCCGGTAATCTTCAAATAGCAAGTAATTGAAAAAACTTTTTAAACCGGATATCAACCTGGACTGTGAGCGTGCATTAAGACTTTTTGATGCATCATAAATGAATTTTTGCAGGGTTTGCTCATCAATTCGCAGCGGAGAAACCGAAATTTCATTAACATTCAAAAACTTGATCAGTTTTTGAATGTCCAGGCTGTAATTGACAATGGAATTATCTGAAAGTCCGCGTTCCAACCTTAAATAATGCTGATAATCTTTTAATGCATGCTCCCATTTCATGTGTTAAATATAAATATTAGCAAGGAGGAGTCTTAATAATACTTTATCGTAGGCTAACTTTTTTTTAACAAGTTGAAGCCTACATTTGACCCAACAAAAAAATAAAAAGATGAAGAAAACAGTTTTATTATTCGCAGTAATGCTAGTAGGAATTTGTGCAAAGATGAGCGCACAGGAATACTGGAACTTTGGAGTGAAAGGTGGAGTAAACTTTACTAATATGACTTCAGATGGTTTTGAAGATAATAGTGCAAGAACCGGGTATCACATTGGTTTGTTAGCTGAAATTCCGGTTAGTGATAGTTTCTCTATTCAGCCTGAGGCTTTATATTCCACCCAGGGAACTGAAGCAACCAGATCTTTCGGGGGTCAGAGATTTAAAGGTGAGTATCAGTTAGATTATATCCAGGTGCCAGTTTTGGCCAAAGTTTATCTAATAGATGGTTTAGCATTGGAAGTAGGACCATCTTTTAATTTCCTGGCAAATGAGAAGTATGATTTTGATAGCTCTGCACTTGATGCTGAATTTGATACTGATATGGCCAGTGGTTTTGAATTTGGAGGAGCTTTAGGTGCCTCTTATAAATTCAACAACGGTTTTTTCCTTGGAGCAAGATATACTCAAGGATTCACTGATGCTTTCGATAGTGATAATTTTGATGACGATGCCATCAAAAACAACGGTTTCCAACTAGGAGTTGGATTTATGTTCTAAAGAACTAACACCTAACCAATTAACACCTATGAAAAAGCGGAGAATATTCTCCGCTTTTTTTATGCCTAAAAGTTATCTTTTAACAGCGCCCTAAAAAAGGATTTTTTATTATAGTTTTGACACTATTATCAAACCTAATCACTCAATTTATGTTTAAAAAATGTTTTTTAATCGCAGTTTTTGCGATGTTTTCTATTGCGACATTTGCTCAGGATTCTAATTTTGGTGTGAATGCAGGATACCTGAATATTAAGCTTACTGGTAAAAGTAATGCGAGCGGATTGACCCTTTCAGATTCTGATAGTAAAAGTGGCTTTTACGTCGGTGTTTTTGGGGAAGGAGCACTGACTGATAATTTTAGCCTTCGCGGGGAAGTAAATTACGGACTGGTAAATGATACCAATTTCCTGATGGTTCCGATTATGGCCAAGTATTATTTTGCTCAAAGTAACTTATTCGTTCAGGCAGGTCCTCAGGTTTCATTTGTATTAGAAGATCTGGGCGGATTTTTGAATACGGTAGGCGTGGATGCAACTGGTGGTTTGGGATATGATATCTCAGACCATTTCGTTATAACGGCGCGATACGCCCACGAATTAACTAACCGTATACCATCAGACAGGGCAGATTTTTATGGTAATAGCAGTATCAAAATTCATAGTTTTACTCTGGGAGTTGGTTACAGATTCTAAGCAGACGACCAAAAACGAAATTTTATAAAAGCTAGATTTTCGTAATGAATTTCGAACTTCAAGAATTACGCATTTGAATTTTTAAAAAAGCAGGTTGGAGACCTGCTTTTTTTATGTTCTCAAAATAGTATCTTTAAATTATGAAACTGATCATTATAAACGGTCCTAACCTAAACTTGTTAGGGAAGAGGGAACCAGATACTTACGGAAGCAAAGATTTTGAAACTTATTTTTCTGAGCTGCAATCGGCTTTTCCTGATGCAGAGCTTGCTTATTACCAGAGTAATATAGAGGGGGAGCTGATAGATAAAATCCAACAAGCCGATGCTGGTTTTGATGGTATTATACTGAATGCGGCGGCCTATACGCATACTTCTGTAGGTATTGGTGACGCGATCAGGGCGATATCCAAACCGGTTATTGAAGTCCATATTTCCAACACATTCTCTCGGGAAGACTTCAGGCATAAATCTTATATTTCACCTGCCGCAAAGGGTGTGATCATAGGCTTCGGATTGCAAAGTTATGATCTGGCAATTCAGAGTTTTTTAAAATAACTCAAAATGAAAAAGGCTTTTCTGAACTGGAGCTCCGGTAAGGATTCTGCTTTAGCTTTGTCTTTATTATTTTCTTCCGAAGATGTTTCCGTAGAGTTATTATTTACCACGCTCGATAAAGAGAAACAGTTGGTGAGCATGCATGGAATTCCAGAAAATTTGCTGGATGCTCAGGCAGAAAGTCTCGAAATCCCTCTCAAAAAAATCCATTTACCAACCGAATTTTCTGCCGATTCCTATGCGAAAATCATGAAAAAGGAGTTGACCGTTCTTAAAAATGAAGGTTTCCAATATTCCTGTTTTGGAGATATCTTTTTGGAAGATCTAAAGGCATATCGCGAAAAGCAATTGTCACAAATCGGCCTTGAAGCTTTATTTCCGCTATGGAAAATGGATACTGGTGAAATAATGCAGGAATTCATTCGGAAGGGATTTAAGGCAGTCTGTGTTTGTGTGAATTTAAAATACCTGGATGAATCTTTCTGCGGAAGAGAGATTGACCAGCATTTTTTAGATGCTTTACCGAAGAATGTTGACCACTGTGGTGAAAATGGTGAATTCCATACCTTCGTCTATGACGGACCAATTTTCAAGAAAAGCATTGCTTTTGAAAGGGGAGAGGTGTATCAGAAAAATTATCCTTCTCCAGATGAAAAATGGGATGCTGAGTTTGCTTACCTGGAATTAAAAAAATAAAAAGCCCGGATCAACCGGGCTTTTCTATATATGATAGTATCTTTTTAAATATGAATTACTTCATCGTAAGCTGCAGCAACAGCTTCCATTACCGCTTCACTCATGGTTGGGTGAGGGTGAACCGTTTTAAGTACTTCATGACCGGTTGTTTCCAGCTTTCTACCCAGAACGGCTTCGGCGATCATATCGGTCACACCAGCGCCAATCATATGGCATCCCAGCCATTCACCATACTTAGCATCGAAGATCACTTTTACAAAACCATCAGACTTTCCTGCGGCCTTGGCTTTACCAGATGCTGAAAATGGAAATTTACCAACTTTAATATCGTAACCAGCTTCCTTTGCCTGCTTTTCAGTCATTCCAACTGAAGCGATTTCAGGAGTTGCATACGTACAACCAGGAATATTCCCGTAGTCAAGCGGTTGAACGTTCATTCCTTTGATCTTTTCCACACAAATAATACCTTCCGCAGAAGCTACGTGAGCAAGAGCGGGACCATGAACCACATCACCGATCGCGTAAATTCCTTTTACGTTAGTTTCGTAAAAATCATTCACCACGATCTTATCTTTATCTGTTTTGATCCCAAGATCTTCCAGACCGATATTCTCAATATTTGTTTTAATTCCAACTGCGGAAAGGACCACATCAGCTTCCAGAGTTTCTTCACCTTTTTTGGTCTTTACTTTCGCTTTAACCTTATCACCAGACTTCTCTACGCTTTCTACTGAAGAATTGGTCATTACTTTAATTCCCGCTTTCTTAATGCTTCTTTCGAATTGCTTGGAAACATCTTCATCTTCTAACGGAACTAAATTTGGAAGGAATTCTACGATCGTTACGTCAGTTCCCATCGAATTATAGAAATGAGCGAACTCCACGCCGATGGCGCCAGAACCCACAACGATCATTTTCTTTGGTTGCTTCTCTAAATTCATCGCTTCGCGGTAGCCTATCACGGTTTTACCATCCTGCTTTAGGTTAGGTAATTCGCGAGATCTTGCTCCAGTTGCGATAATGATATTATCGGCTTCGTAAGTCTTTTTATTATTGTCTTTATCGGTAACCTCGATCTTTTTCCCAGATTTTAGTTTCCCGAAACCATCGATGACATCGATCTTGTTTTTCTTCATTAGGAATTGAACACCCTTGCTCATTCCGTCGGCCACATTTCGGCTTCTTTTTATAACCGCTCCAAAATCTTTGTCGGCTTTTTCCAGTTTCAATCCGTAGTCTTCAGCATGTTTCAGGTATTCAAAAACTTCGGCACTTTTTAAAAGTGCTTTAGTTGGGATACACCCCCAGTTAAGACAAACACCACCTAGATTCTCTTTTTCAATCACTGCGGTTTTGAAACCTAGTTGTGAAGATCTGATGGCAGTTACGTATCCACCTGGACCACTACCCAAAACTAACACATCGTATTTACTCATATTCGGTATATTTTGAATCGGTTATAGAAGTTGCGAATTTAAACAATTATAGCCTAAACTAAAAGTTATTGCCGCTCGTAAAAGGCCTAAAAAAAAACCTGCTCTATAAAAGCAGGTATCTTTTAGATTTTAATCAATTATTTATTTTAGAATATTAGCTGACTTAATATCTGAATCCTTTATGTTAAGGGATTGTTTAACCGCGTTATAGTTACTAATATCTACACCTGAATTACTCGCATAATCAGATGGGACAACAACAAACCTAAAAGTTTGATCTTCGGTGAAACCAGCTTCCAGAGTACTAACATCAAAATTTCCTTCTAGAATTAATTCAATATCTAATGCAGAATGATTGAAAACATATTGAATAGTTCCTTGTTCAACAAAGAAATTTTGAGGTAACATACTCCAAGTTACTATGTCACTACCATCATCAGCGGTTGCAATCTCTTGTCTATACATCAAAATAGCATCGCCATCTGGATTAGGAGTGTCTGCACTTTCTGGAATTTCGATAATATTAGAATAGTAACCTAAATTATCGTAGTAATCTAAATCAAGAGTTACTTCATATGTGTATCCATAAAGTCCATCTAGTCCATCTTCTCCCGGAGGACCTTGTGGGCCTTGAGGTCCGACTTCTCCATCATTAGAACAAGAGGTTAGACCCAGGCCGATTATTGTAAAAAGTAAGAATAGTTTTTTCATGATAATTA
>CAXPUM010000038.1:0-32431 GCA_964220295.1 Flavobacteriaceae bacterium
ACTTTTATGATCCTAGGTAATATTTGCACGCGCTCCTGTGGATTTTGTGGTGTTAAAACCGGAAGACCGGAAACTGTAGATTGGGACGAGCCGGAAAAAGTTGCTCGATCCATTCGCCTTATGAAGATCAAACACGCGGTGATTACAAGCGTAGATCGCGATGACCTGAAAGATATGGGATCTATCATGTGGGCAGAAACAGTGAAAGCGATTCGCAGAATGAATCCTGATACCACCCTGGAAACACTTATTCCCGACTTTCAGGGAAATGAACGAAACATAGACCGAATCATAGAAGTAATGCCTGAAGTTGTTTCCCATAATATGGAAACGGTTAAAAGGCTAACTCGAGAAGTTCGTATCCAGGCAAAATATGATCGCAGTCTCGCTGTTCTTAAATATTTAAAAGACCAGGGAATTAACCGTACTAAATCAGGAATTATGCTTGGCCTTGGCGAACAGGAAGAAGAAGTGATCCAGACACTGAAAGATCTTCGTGGTGCAGGTGTAGATGTCGTGACCATTGGTCAGTATCTACAGCCAAGCAAAAAACATCTACCGGTTAAGCAATTTATCACGCCAGATCAGTTCAAGAAATATGAAGAGATCGGCCTTGAAATGGGATTCCGTCATGTGGAAAGCAGTGCTTTGGTAAGATCTTCCTATAAAGCACAGAAACATATCAATTAAGCCATGACCGGCAAAATTTCTATTGCTATTAATGGCTTCGGAAGAATTGGCCGAAGTTTATTCAGACTTTTATTAGATCATCCCCAAATCAATGTAGTGGCGATCAATGATATTCATGATGCTCGAACCTTAGCCCATTTACTGAAGTATGATAGCATCCACGGAACTTTAAAAGCTCAGGTTTCTTCTTCAGAAAATTCAATCCTGATAGAAAATCATTCAATTCCTTTACTAAATTATAGTTCTCCAGAAGAAATTCCGTGGGATCAATACGATATAGATTACGTTATCGAAGCTTCCGGAAAGTTTAAGACTTTTGAAAACCTAGAGGGTCACTTGAAGGGTTCGGTTAGAAAAGTTATCCTTTCAGTTCCGCCGCAGGATAACAGGATCAAAATGGTCGTTCTCGGAGTGAATGAAGAAATCCTGGATGGATCCGAAAAGATCATTTCCAATGCTTCGTGTACGACTAATAATGCTGCACCGATGCTGAAAGTGATCCACGACCATTTTAAGGTTAGCCAGGCCTATATCACCACCGTGCATTCGTATACTTCAGATCAAAGCCTTCATGATAAACCTCATCGAGATTTAAGAAGAAGTCGTGCCGCGGCACAATCAATCATTCCAACAACAACCGGAGCAGCGAAAGCACTAACTCATATCTTTCCAGATCTTAGCAGTGTGATTGGCGGTTGCGGTATTCGCGTACCAGTTCCTAATGGGTCACTGACAGATATGACGCTGAATGTTGAAAAAAACACCAACATTGAAGAAGTGAATGAGCTCTTCAAAGAGTCATCTGAAAATCAGCTAAAAGGAATTTTACAGTATACCAAAGATCCCATAGTTTCTATTGATATAGTTGATAGCCCTTACAGCTGCGTTTTTGATGCGCAAATGACTTCTGTGATCGACGGAAAACTTATCAAATTGATAGGTTGGTATGACAATGAATTTGGATATTCCAGTCGTCTCATCGATTTAATTTCACTCATTAACGATAAATAGCTATATTTAACCACTTTAAAGCTGTTAGCTATTATCCCGAATGAAGAACTTAAAGCTTACCATTTTACTTTTGTTCTGTTGCTTTATTACGCTTGGTTATCAGGCACAACCACCCGCCCAGTCTGGAAAGGTGACTGCTGATGAGATCAAACAATTACTGAATAAAGCAGAAAATTCCATTAATATGATGGAGTTTGATCAGGCCCAGGAGGAACTTAAAAAATCTCTCCAGATGGCCAAATCGATCAAACATCAGCGATATATTGCCCTTGTAAGTAGTATTCTTGCGCGAATGTATCAGGTTAGACACGAATTTGATAAAGGTGTTACCGAACTTGAGAGAGCCATTTCTATTCAGCGAGAGATTGATGACCGCGCGGGACTGGCTTATTCCTATATCCTCTACGGAAAACTTTTTTACTCCAAGGGTGAGTATGAAAGAGCCATTAAATATCTCGACTTGGCGACCGATTATTTTAAAAAGGAAGATGACCAGGAGCAATTAGGAATTATTGATCTGAACAAGGCGATTGTTTATATGAATGTTCCCAACAAGCTGAATCTGGTCAATTCGCTTTTAGATAATGCTGAAATTCGCCTAAAACAATCTAATAATAATTACGAGCTTTCACGATTCCACTATTATCGTGCGAAAAGTGAAATGTTAATGGGCGATTATTCTGATGCTGAAAAAACTGCCAAAGGCGCTCTAGCCATCTCTAAAAAATATGGTTTTATTGGGATGACTATGTATTCCCATATGTTGCTAAGCGAAATCGCAGAAGCCCGGAATAACCCCACAGTTGCCCTTGAAAACTTGCAAATGGCCAATGAGGTGCGTGACCAGGTTTTTGACATGAATAAAGAAGCTCTAGCCAACGAAACCTATGAAAAATTTGGAGTAGATGCTTTAAGGTCTACAGTAGATGAATTGACAATTCAAAATGCAGAACAAGAGAAAACTTTAAAAGTCAATAAGCTCACCACTATTTTGAGTGTGGCACTGATCACAATTTTGTCATTATTGACTTTATCACTTTATAAAAATAATAACCTAAGGGCACGAGCTAACGAATTACTTCAAAAGAAAAATTCAGAATTGACCCTGGCCAAGGAAAATGCTGAAAAAGCTTCAATGGCGAAAGCTCAATTCCTTTCAACAATTACCCATGAGCTACGAACGCCTTTATACGCGGTCACCGGGCTTACTCATTTACTGCTGGAAGAAAGTCCTACAGAAAGCCAAAAGGAGCATTTGAATTCTCTTAAATTTTCTGGAGAATACCTCTTATCACTAATCAACAACATTCTCGATCTCAATAAGCTGGAAGCTAATAAAGTGGAAGTGGTCAATTCCACTTTCAACCTGGAGAAGCGAATTTCAGACGTTTTGATCGCACTAAAAAATTCAGCAGACGAGAAGAAAACAAAATTGCATTTCAAGTTTGACGAAAGAATTCCGAAGAAATTGATTGGGGATCCATTAAAAATCTCCCAGATTCTTATCAACTTAATTGGGAATTCCATCAAGTTTACAGAAGATGGTGACATCTGGATTAATGTTAGTCGTGTTCGCCAGGAAGATAAATTTGTTTCGCTTCGATTTGAAATTGAAGATAACGGGGAAGGAATCAGTAAAGAGAAACAAAAAGCAATTTTTGAAAACTTTACCCAGGGTTCTACTCAGATCAACAGAAAATTTGGTGGAACCGGACTGGGACTTTCAATCGTAAAAAATCTTTTGAGTCTGCTTAATAGTGAAGTGGAACTGGAAAGTGACCTTGGAGAAGGCTCAAAATTCACCTTTGATCTGAAATTTGAAACTCCGGAAGGTGAAATTATCGAAAAACCAATCACGCCGGTTATTGATGAAAGCAAGCTAACGAATGATATCATGGCTGAGAAACATATCCTCGTTGTTGAGGATAATAAGATCAACCAGATGATCACCCGCAAGATTCTTGAAAAGAACAAAGTCATTTGCGATGTGGCCGATAATGGAACAATCGCGGTTGAAAAAATCAAAAATAACCATTTTGACCTTATCTTAATGGATATTCATATGCCGGGAATAAGTGGTATCGAAGCCACTATCCAGATTAGAAAATTCAACGAAGAAATTCCTATTATTGCGCTAACCGCAGTTACTTTAGATGAAAGCTTGGACGAATTTTACCTCAATGGCTTCAATGATATTATCCCAAAACCTTACAAAACTGAAGAGTTTTTCCACAAGATCAATAAATACCTAGCCGCCAGAGAAACAACGGTTTAAAGTATTTGGTATAGACTTTGCAAATTATAGGCTAGTAGAATTATATAAAAAGAAACTTACCTTATATAGTTTGAATTAGCCAAAGTAAAATGAGGTGCCTATTGCACCTCATTTTTATTTAGATACTCTCTGATTCGATTATCGAAATCCTCTTGTTGATTGTTCAAAAATTTCACCTTAATTGGTAAAAAATACAACTTCGAAGCAGGCAGAAAATTTCTTAATCGCATATAATCTTTTTCAGTTGTGAGAATTCGATCATTTGTATCCAGCTCTTTCAATTCTTTATCTGAAAAACTATGGTGGTCTGGAAATTCTGAATGCTGAAAATTTGCCTTCTTTGAATTCAGAAATTGAACAAATGGCTGCGGATTGGCAATTCCAGTCACTAACTGGAACTCGTTCTTTAAAAATTGATCTAGAGACATAGCTCCTTCTTTGTTGTAGACCTTGTGGTCATATTCAACAGAAGTAAAGAAAACCTGCTGATAGGAAGCAGGATTGATTTCACCCGCAATTTGAACCATCTCTTTTTCGGAAATATCTTCCGGGCATTTGGTAACTATAATGATACTGGCGCGCATCATTCCGCTCCTGCTTTCCCGTAGATTGCCCGCGGGAAGGATCAGGTCTCTGGTAAAAAGATTGTCAAACCTTGTAAGGAGTATTTGAAATCCTGCTCGTACTTTTCGATGCTGAAAAGCATCATCAAGCAAAATTATATCAGGCGAAAACTTCAAAAGTTGCGTGATCCCATTTTGACGATCAGCATCTACTGCTACGATAGCATTTGGATACTTATTTTTGAATTGCAATGGTTCATCACCACTTTTTGAAGCCAGGTCATTCTCATTGACAATTTGGAATCCTTTAGACTTTCGCTTATAGCCTCTGCTTAACGTAGCTACCTTTTCATCTTTTAAAGTTTCCAGTAAATATTCGATCAAAGGAGATTTTCCTGTTCCGCCTACACTCAGGTTTCCCACACAAATTATAGGAACAGCGTATTTTTTAGATTTTAGTATATGAATATCAAATAAAGCATTGCGAGCAGCAGTCACACCATGGTAGATCAGCGAGAAGGGATAAAGCAATTTTCTAAACTGGGTCATGGCGTGCTTATTTTATTAATTATCTTTGAAATCAGCCCAAAAAAGGCAATTTTAACCAGATTGAAGTTTCTCATTTCTTCAGCTAAATTATTAAAAATATGATCATACAGGAGGTAATTGACATTCTTGAAGATTTTGCACCGACGAGATACGCAGAAAGTTTTGACAATGTAGGTTTGCTTGTCGGCGATAAAAATACGACCGTTACCTCGGCCTTGATCACGCTGGATACTTTAGAGGAAACTGTTGAGGAAGCAATCGAGAAAAATTGTAATCTAATTGTTAGTTTTCATCCTATTATTTTCTCCGGACTAAAGAAATTAACCGGAAGTGATTATGTACAGCGTGCAGTGCTGAAAGCCATCAAGAATGATATTGCCATTTTCGCCATTCACACGGCATTAGATAATCAGTATCAAGGTGTGAATGATATGATTGCTGAAAAATTGCAGCTGAAAAATCGTAAAATTCTTATTCCGCGGAAGGACAGCATTAAAAAGCTTACAACTTTTGTTCCGGTTAAAAATGCTGATACTGTTCGGCAGTCCCTTTTTGATGCTGGGGCGGGAAGCATTGGCAATTATGATCATTGCAGTTTTAATCTTTCAGGAAAAGGAAGTTTTAAAGGAAATGAAGATTCCAAACCGGTGATCGGTAAAAAAGGTGAAGTGCATTTTGAAGAAGAAATTCAGATTGGTGTAACATATCCTTCTCATAAAGAATCGGCTATTTTAAAAAATCTTTTCCGAAGTCATCCTTATGAAGAAGTGGCTTATGAAATTTATCAGCTGGAAAATGAAAATCAGCATCTGGGAATGGGAATGATCGGAGAACTCGAGCAAGAAATTTCCGAAGAAGCTTTTCTAAAACAAGTAAAAGAGACATTTCATTGTGGCTGTGTAAGACATTCAGAATTACTGAAAAGACCGATCAAAAATGTGGCTATTCTGGGAGGAAGTGGCGCTTTTGCGATCGAAAATGCTAAAAACTCTGGAGCAGATATTTATATAACTGCAGATCTTAAATACCACGATTTCTACAAAGCCGAGAAAAAACTGATCCTCGCCGACATTGGACACTATGAAAGCGAGCAGTTTACAAAAAATTTACTATATTCTTTTCTTAGCAAAAAAATTAGTAGTTTTGCACTTATTTTAGCAGATACAAACACCAATCCAATCAAGTATTTATAATATGGCGAAAAAAAACGATGTTACTGTAGAAGAGAAGCTTAGAGCTCTGTACGATCTTCAATTGGTAGATTCGCGAATCGACGAAATCAGAAACGTGCGTGGAGAGCTTCCTTTGGAGGTAGAAGATCTTGAAGATGAAGTAGCAGGTTTGAACAGACGTTTGGAGAAACTTGATGCCGATATTGAAGTTATTGAGAACGACATCAAGAATAAAAAGAATCAGATAGAAGATTCTAAATCTACGATCAAGAAATATTCTGAGCAGCAGAAAAATGTTCGTAATAACCGGGAATTCAACGCTCTTAGTAAAGAAGTTGAATACCAGGAATTGGAGATCGAACTTTCTGAGAAACACATAAAAGAATACAAGGCCAAAATCGAGCAAAAGAAAGAGGTTATCACTCAGACTAAAGAGAAACTTTCTGAGCGTCAAGAACACCTGAAACACAAAAAAGGGGAACTTGATGAAATTCTGAAAGAAACAGAGAAAGAAGAGCAGGCTCTTATCGATAAATCGGCTGAATATGAGAAGAACATCGAAGATCGTCTTGTAAAAGCATATAAACGCATTAGAAGCAACGTTAAGAACGGTCTTGCAGTTGTTCCTGTAGAGCGTGGAGCTTCTGGTGGATCCTTCTTTACAATTCCCCCTCAGGTAATTATGGAAATTGCCGGTAGAAAGAAGATTATTACCGATGAGCACAGTGGTCGTATTCTAGTTGATGAGGAACTGGCTAAAGAAGAGCAAGAAAAAATGGAAGGAATGTTCAAGAAGTTCTAAACTTCCTTTCTTCTGAATAATATCAGGACTGCCTGGAGAGTAACAGTAAGATCTTTGAGATCTGAAGCAAAAGCTTTTCAGGCAGTTTTTTTATGCGAAATACTGAAAACCTCTCATCCTCTGGGATTAACAGCAATTTCACATTAAAAGATTTCAGAAAGCCTAACTTTAATTGGTCAATTTAAGTACTGATGAAAATTAAACTATTATTGATTTGTTTTGGGATCGCTCTCTATTCCTGCAAGGACCAGAAAAAAACTGAATCCACCAGCGACCCAAATGAAAGCACGGAATCTTATGAGAGAGCCGATCAGGAAGAAATGGATCATTCCACTGGCAATTCTTCAACTGGGAATACTTCCGGTGAAAATGAGATTTCAGCTGATTCACCTTCGGCATCTGCAATGATTTCCGGAGTATACATTAAAGATAACCACACAGAAGACAGTAATTGCAATTGTTATTGCATTGATGTAACAACTACCGGGAATGCGGAACTATGCCTAAAAGAAGGTGCATTATACATTAATTCAAGATTCAGTAAAAACGGGAATGACATCAATATTTACTATGCCGGTAAATCATCGAAAACTACCGATGCCGATATTCCCTGGGATCAATTCGAGACTGGAACACCAATTGCAGTTATTTCCCCGAACAAAAATGGTTTTAAACTCGATTGGAAAGGTTTCAGTATAAACGGCGACTTAGCAATGGATTATGCCATTCTTGGCAAGAAAACACTGGAAGGAACCTATAAAAGAAAATAACATGAAATTGATAGTATTAAATATTTTAAGCCTTTTATTATTAAGCTGCGGAAATGGCAATTCTCAAAATTCAGCTACCAAAGAAGAAATCGCCAATGCGGAGCCTGTTGAGGTTCAGGCTGAAAATGGCATGGAACACGCGTACTTTGCGAGCGGTTGTTTCTGGTGTGTGGAAGCAGTTTATGAAAGTGTAAAAGGAGTAGATGAGGCTATTTCAGGCTATTCTGGTGGTCACACTAAAAACCCTACTTATGAGCAAAGTAACACTGGTCAAACAGGCCACGCAGAATCGGTTGAAGTGATTTATGATCCAAAAGTGGTCAGCTTTCGCGATTTGGTAAGAGTTTATTTTGGCTCACAGGATCCTACCCAGGTCAACGGACAAGGCCCGGACCATGGTTCACAATATCGTTCGATCATTTTTTATCAGAATGCTGAACAGAAAAAGATTATTGAAGAAGTAAAAGCCGAAGTAGCGAAAAATTATGATCAACCAATTGCTGCGGAGATTCTACCGTTTCAAAAGTTCTGGAAAGCCGAGGATTATCACCAGGATTATGAAGAAAGCCATCCCGGTAATCCATATATTCAAAAAGTATCGATTCCAAGAATCAACAGGTTCAAAGCGAAATTTCCTGAGCTCTTGAAAAAAGATGCTCATTAAAATAAAAATGAATTTTAAGAAAAACCGGAATTAAGAAATTGATTCCGGTTTTTTATTGCGGATGAGTGTCAAAATTTTGTCTTCCACTTCCGGATGGTCCCAATTGTCTTCAATTTGAGGCATCTTCATAACCTCATCCATTAATTGCTTCTGCCACTCCCCTATTTTCAATGCTTCAGAATAAGTTTTATCTGAAAATGTGACCCGTGAATACAACGGAATCCAGAGATCTGGATGTTTTTCAGCAAATTTCTTTTCGATCTTTTTCCGAAGAATAAACGAAGGATCGGCAGTTTTGCTGCTCATTTCAATGAAATTTTGATAGCTCAGTTCGGCTATCGCATCGGTATTAGGCTTCCGTTCAGTTTGATACTCCTCAAAAATCTGTTGCCAGTCATCACCGTATTTCTCAATTTTCGAATATAAAACGGCGATGTCTTCAAATCCGGCATTCATTCCCTGCCCGTAAAATGGTACAATGGCATGAGCCGAATCCCCCACTAAGGTAATCTTATCATAATAAGACCACGGAAAACACTTGATCGTCACCATGGCACTAGTTGGATTGCGGAAGAAATCCTTTTTCAAATTGCTAATTTCGTCCTTGATATCAGGAAAATATTCCTCAAAAAATGCATCAGCTTCTTTTTCAGAATGAATACTTTCAAACGAAACGTCCCCTTCAAAAGGCAGAAATAAAGTACAGGTGAAACTACCATTTAAATTAGGCATCGCAATGAGCATAAAGTTTCCACGAGGCCAAATATGAAAAGACTGGTTGTCTAGTTTGTGGGAACCATCGGCATTTGCAGGTATGGTTAGTTCTTTATAACCCACATCGATAAAATGCTGAGAATAATTGAAACGGCTTTGTCGTTGCATTTTGTGGCGCACCCTGGAAAAAGCTCCGTCCGCACCAAAAATCAGATCAAATTGATACTCCTGCCATTCGCTTTTTTCTGAATCGCCACTAAAAAGACGGGCATTTTCCATATCTACATCCCATACCTTTTCTTCAAACCGGAATACCGCACCTGCTTCTTCAGCCAGATCGATCATCTTTCTATTCAATACTCCACGGGAAATGGAATAAATAGCTTCGCCTTCCTTTCCATACTTCTGAAAATACACCGGTTTATCTATTACATGCATTGCTCGTTTGTCTAAAGGCAGAGCAAGTTCTCTGATCTCCTTCTCTATTCCTGCTCCACGAAGAGCACTCCAACCGCGATTTGACATAGCGAGATTGATAGAACGTCCTGAAAATTCTACTTTTCGAACGTCTGGTCTCCGATCAAAAACGGTAACTTCATGTCCCTTTTTTCTCAGGTAAATTGCCAGTAGCGATCCTACTAAACCAGAACCAACTATCGCAATATTTTTTTGTTGTTGCATGTATTCTTTTAATGATAAGCCGTAAAGGCATTCTCTAAAAATTCCAGTTTACGAAATTAGGTAATTCTCATCTAACACGCCGTTTCTCAAAATTTTTATTGAAGATAACCCATTCGAAACTACCCTATTTATCATTTAATTAACAGGTAAAACCCCTGGTATCGGGTAATTTTAAAGAAAAAACCAAAAGAGAAAAGCATGGAACAAGAAAATCAACCATTATTACAAAGCTATCAACTAGGAAATATCGAATTAAAGAACAGGGTGGTCATGGCTCCAATGACCCGTAGCCGGGCAGACAATGAGCAACATGCACCAACCGAAATGCACGTAGAATATTATCGGCAACGTGCTGGCGCCGGATTAATTATATCTGAAGGTTCCCAGGTTTCCGAACGCGGAGTAGGTTATATTAACACCCCGGGAATTTATTCTGAGGAACAGGTAGCTGGCTGGAAAAAAGTTACGGACGCCGTTCACGAAGAAGGTGGAAAGATATTTATCCAGCTATGGCACGTGGGCCGGATCTCTCACCCGAAATTTCATAATGGTGAAAAACCTTTAGCGCCCAGTGCTGTAAACCCAAATGAAAAAGTTTATACACCGGAAGGTTTCGAGCAAACAACCGAGCCGAAAGAAATGAGCATTCAGGAAATACAGGAAACAGTGCAGGAATTTCGTCATGCCGCCAAGATGGCCATGGATGCTAATTTTGATGGGATCGAAATTCACTCTTCCAATGGGTATCTCATTCACCAGTTTTTCAATAAAAAATCTAATGTGCGAACAGACGATTATGGTGGAGATATTCCAAATCGGGCTCGTTTCTTTTTCGAAGTTTTGGAAGCTGTTGCTGAAGTTTGGCCAGAAAATCAGATTGGTTGCAGGTTCAATCCTTCTTTAAACGGTGTTTTTGGAATAACTGCTACGGAAGATAGCATCGCCACCTTTGATTATATCATCGAAAAGTTAAATGCATATGATCTTGCTTACGTTCACCTTTCCGAACCATTTACTGATGTAAGCGATATAAAATACCTGGAAAGCAATATTGCCGAACATTACAGACCAATCTACAAAGGCACATTAATGATCAATGGAGGATTTGACCATGAAAAAGGAAACAAAGTGATTGAAGAAGGAAATGCAGACCTTGTATCTTATGCCAAATTGTACATTTCAAATCCTGACCTGGCTGAAAGATTCAAAAATAACTGGCCAACTGCCGAATGGGATGAAGATACTTTTTACACCACCGGCGAAAAAGGTTATACCGATTATCCTAAATACCAGGAGAACCAATAATTCCTAAAAATTCTATAAACATGTTATAAAGGCTGTTAAGGAATTACCCCTTAAAAGCAAGAATAGTCTAAATTAGATTTTACTAAAACTAATATTATGGATCAGGAAAAACTTGACCAAATGAGGTCTACACTGAGTAAATTAGAAGATATTAAAAATAGCCAGGAAAGTATTCTGGATAAAATCAATCACGTGATCACCGATCTATTTCAGCATCCTGATAAGGATCTTGAGAAAGCAATGGAAGATGCTCATCAAAGAGCGTCAGATAATACTGAAAAGATCAACGAAGCGATGGAAGATTATGAAATGAGAATCAATAAATTAGAAACTCAGGATTAATTTAAAAATCTCTTAACAGCCAAATCATTTGGCAATCTATAAATTGAGGTCAGTTGAACAAACTGGCCTTTTTTTATGAAACATATCACAGCCGAAGAAATTCGGGAAATGGAAAAAATTTATCGGTTGAACCTGATAAATAGTTGTACAGGATACAAATCTGCAAATCTTATCGCTACTAAATCTAAAGAGGGAAATCCTAATGTGGCGGTTTTCAGCTCGGTTACCCACCTTGGCAGCGACCCCGCGATGCTGGGATTCGTTACGAGACCGCTAACCGTTGAAAGAAATACTTTCAAAAATATCAAGGATACTTCTTATTTCACGGTCAATCATATTCAGGCTAAAATGATCGAGCAGGCTCACCAAACAGCTGCAAAATATGATGAGCACATTTCAGAATTTGCCAAAACAGGTCTGGAAGAAGAATATCTTGATGACTTTTATGCCCCTTATGTGGGTCAAAGCGAAATTAAACTTGGCTGCAAGTATGTCAATGAATATGAGATCAAAGAAAACGATACCCTGTTAATAGTGGCAGCTATTGAGCATATATATTTTGACGAAGGCATACAGATGCCAGATGGCTGGCTCCGACTGGATGATGCCGGTACGGTTGCAATAAATGGCCTGGATGGCTACTCATTGCCAAACTTGCTGGATCGGTTTCATTATGCACGACCTGGACAGGAAGTAAAATCATTCTTCAGCCATGAAGAAAGCTGATGAAAAATGTAAAAAAGGAACATCTTCCTGAAAAAATCTGTCCTGTTTGTAACCGTCCTTTTAAATGGAGGAAGAAATGGGAAAATAACTGGGAGGAAATTAAATACTGCAGTGAAAAATGTCGCAGAAACAAAAACCGGATACCGGATTAGTCTGGTATCGCAATGATCTTAGAACGAAAGACATTGAATCTCTTTATCAAGCTTCTGAAAATCACGAAAAAGTGATTGCACTATATTGTTTTGATCCCAGGCATTTTGAGGAAAACGAAATTGGCCTTCCAAAAACCGGAAAATTTCGTGCAAAGTTTTTGATCGAGACGGTCACCCAGCTCAAAAAAAATCTTGAGAAATTAAATATCAGTCTGTTAATCTTTCAGGAAAAACCAGAGGAAGTTTTTACCGAATTAGTTGACAAGTACCAGGTTTCAGCTATCTATTTTCAAAAAGAGTGGACTTCCGAAGAAAAAAAAGTTGAGAACAATTTGCGCAAAAAATTTCCGCAGTTGAAATTTCATTCGTTTTACCAACAATTTCTCTATCACCCAGATGATATTCCTTATGATATAGATAAAATCCCTAAAGTTTTTACTGAATTCCGAAAAGGTTGTGAGAAAAAAGCAACGATCAGGAATCTTACTAGCGAAATTTCAGCTAAAGAATCTTCCAATAAATTAAAAGATTCTTCTAAAATTCCTGTTCTTACAGATCTTGGCTTAGAAGACTTTGAAATAGATGAACGCAAGGCCTTTCCTTTTAAGGGTGGAGAGCAGGAAGCTGAAAAAAGGATCAAAGATTATTTTTGGGAAACCAAAAACCTGGCAAAATATAAAGAAACCCGTAACGGACTAATAGGAACAGATTATAGCTCGAAACTTTCGGCATGGCTAGCTAACGGCTCGATCTCTCCAAAACAAATATATTACGCGGTGAAGAGATTTGAAAAGGAAGAAGTAAGCAACCAGAGTACCTATTGGCTAATTTTCGAGCTTTTATGGAGAGATTTCTTCAAATATATCTCGATGAAACATGGCAGCAGAATTTTTCAAATTGGTGGAATTTTAAATAAAGATTTGGAATGGAGTACAGATTCAGAGGAATTTGAAAACTGGGTTCACGGCAAAACTAAAGAAGCTTTCGTCAATGCTAACATGAAAGAGATTGCGGCAACCGGTTTTATGAGCAATCGGGGCAGACAAAATGTGAACAGTTTTCTGGCAAAGGAGCTCAAACACGATTGGCGAAAAGGCGCCACTTACTTTGAAAGTCTGTTGATTGACTATGATGTTCATAGTAATTGGGGAAACTGGATGTACAATAGTGGTGTGGGAAATGACCCGCGTGATCGAAAATTCAATATTAAAAGTCAGGCAGATCGCTATGATCCTGACAATGAATACCAGGATCTATGGCTGAAAAATTAAGGACTTTACGACTCATTTTGGGAGACCAGTTGAACCATCAGCACAGTTGGTATGATGAGGAGCAGGACCACATTACTTATGTTTTAATGGAAATGCGACAGGAAACCGATTATGTAAAGCATCATATTCAGAAAATAATCGCCTTTTTCCTCTCCATGCGTAATTTTTCTGATTATCTCCAGGAACGGGAATATGAAGTCATCTATCTAAAAATAGACGATACAGAAAACGAACAGGACCTTGAAGAGAACTTAAAAAAGCTAATTGCAGAGAAGAATTTTGAAAAGTTTGAATATCAGTTACCAGACGAGTACCGTCTTGACGAGCAGTTAAAATCGATCTGTAAGAACCTGGATATTGAAACAGAGGTTTATGATACCGAGCATTTTCTAACGAAACGGAAGGATCTGGAAAATTTCTTCGAAGGTAAGAAACAGCTAACCATGGAATATTTTTACCGGGATATGCGGAAAAAATACGATATCATGATGGTGAACCAAAAAGATCCGGAAGGTGGCAAATGGAATTATGATCAATCAAACCGAAAAAAATGGAAGGGTAATACGGAGATTCCCCATGAGAGAGGTTTTCGGAAAAATGTAAAAGATCTGGTCTCCGTGATCCATGAAGCCGGTATTGAAACCATGGGAACGGTCAACGAAAAAAGCTTTAACTGGCCCACATCTCGTGAAGATTCTCTAAAAGTGTTGAATTATTTCTGCAAAAACCTTTTGAAACATTTTGGAGATTATCAGGATGCCATGCATACAGATGAAGAATATCTTTTCCACTCGAGACTGTCTTTCGCCATGAATTCCAAAATGCTGAGTCCAAAAGAGGTTATAGATTCTGTTTTAGACTATTATTACGACCATAAAGATGAAATAGATATTTCGCAGGTAGAAGGCTTTATTAGGCAAATTCTGGGCTGGCGTGAATATATGCGAGGTATCTACTGGAAAGAAATGCCGGGATATCGCAGAAATAATAAACTTCGTAATCAAAATGACATAGCACCTTTCTACTGGGATGCAAAAACAAAAATGAATTGCCTGCACCATGCAATTAAAAACAGTTTAGAGAATGCTTATGCTCATCATATTCAGCGTTTAATGATTACCGGGAACTATGCTCTTTTAACCGAAACACATCCAGATCAGGTAGATGCATGGTATCTCGGAATATATATAGATGCTATCGAATGGGTTGAAATTACTAATACGAGGGGAATGAGCCAATTTGCAGATGGTGGCCTGGTGGCTACGAAACCTTATGTTTCCAGCGGAAGTTATATTAACAAAATGAGTAATTATTGTAAGAATTGTCATTATAGCGTGAATAAAAAGAAGGGCGAAAATTCCTGCCCTTTTAACACTCTCTATTGGAATTTTCTAGATTCTAAACGGGAATACTTCGAGAATAATCAGAGAATGAATATGATGATGAGCCTGCTTGATAATAAAGATCAGCAGGAAATGGACGAAATAAGGCAGCGTGCTAAGCAAATTATTTCTAACCCTTCAGACTTTTAGGAGTTTACGTTAAATCAAGGTTAAATGCTCAACAAGCGGTAAACCGATTATCTAAATTAGTACATCGCTAAACAAAAAATAGCAACTAACTAATAAAATATTAACCAACTGCAACGCGTGTTGCATCTAAAAACAACCTAAAATGAAAGATTTAATCTGGCTTATTATCGTGCTATTAATTATTGGATGGCTAATTGGATATTTTGCATTCCCAGACCTTGGAAGCATAATTCACATTCTAATCGTACTTGCAGTAATTTTGATCTTGTACAAATTACTTACCGGTAGAAGATTATAAAATCGAAGTAAATATTTTAAAACCCTTTGAGCAATCAAAGGGTTTTTTATTGATAACAATCACTTATGTGGAATTTAAAAGGAAAAAAAGCTCTCGTAACTGGAGGTAGTAAGGGCATTGGAAAAGCAACTGTTCTAGAGTTTCTAGAATTAGGTGCGGAGGTGGCATTTACCGCCAGGAATGAAGAGGATATTAAGAAAACGGAAAAAGAATTTGAGGAAAAAGGTCATCAGGTAACAGGAATCCGTGCTGATTCCTCTTTTGATCCTGACCGCAAGAAAACTGCGGAATGGATTGCTAAAAATTTCGATGGAAAACTGGATATTTTCGTGCAGAATGCAGGAATTAATATCAGGAAAAAAGCAAACGAATACTCAGATGAAGAACTGCGCAAAGTCTTAGAAATTAATCTGATCGCTACTTTTGAATTTAATAGGGAACTTTTTCCATATTTAAAAAATTCAGGAGAAGCTTCCATTATTCATATTGCATCTTCCGCAGCCATTCAGGATGTTGGAACGGGCGTACCCTATGCCATGTCTAAAGCCGGACTTCTTCAGCAAACACGAAGCCTGGCAGTTGAGTGGGCAGAATTTGGAATTCGGGTAAATGCTGTATCGCCATGGTTCACCAAAACACCACTTACGAAATCATATCTGGATCAACCAGAAAAAAAGAAAGCGATTTTAAACCGGACTCCGTTGAAAAGAGTTGCAGAAGCAGATGAATTGGCAGGTCCCATTGCATTTTTAGCAATCAACAAATCATCGTTCATAACTGGCCAGAACATTATTGTGGATGGCGGGATGAGCATAAATGCGATTTAATTGCTAAATTTAACTAACAATAAACCAACAAGTTTTATGAAAAAGATTGTCTATGTCGCGCTGTTAGGTCTTGCACTAATTGCCTGCAAAAATGAAAAAGAGCAAGAAGCTGTAGTGGAAGATGCTAACACCAAAGCCTACCAGAAGATAGCGGAAGCTAATGGATTAGAGGATTTTGGAGATGTTTCAAAAATTGGATTTACCTTCAATGTTAAGGTTAATGACTCTTTAAGATCGTCCAGACGCTGGGTTTGGAACCGCCCCGGAAATAAGATTAGTTTAACTGAAAATGATTCTGTTTCCAGTTACGTAAAAAAAGACAGTCTTAGCGAGCAGGAAAAAAACATGGACTCTAAGTTTGTGAATGATAGCTACTGGCTGCTTTTCCCTTTCCAGATGGAATGGTCTAACGCCAAAATTAGCGATCCAAAAGAAGCTAGCGCTCCAATAAGCGGTGATAAAATGGAAATGATCACGGTTAGTTTTCCAGCAGAAGGTGGTTACACACCTGGAGATAGCTATGATGTTTATTATGATGACGATTATATGATCCAGGAATGGGTTTATAAGTCAGCCAACGGTGGCAGGGAAATGGCTACTACCTGGGAGGATTACAAAAATTATGACGGTGTAGAAATTGCACGTTCGCACAAAACTAAAGACGGTAATTTTGAATTATTCTTTACCGATATTGAGGTCGAGAAAAATAAAACTGAATAATAAAAAAGCCTGAGTTTCCTCAGGCTTTTTTTATGATTGTTTATATAATATTCCCTCTTTTAAAATTTGACCAAAACGATATACATCTTCATAAGAACAATAAAATGGTGCAGGTGCCAGCCTGATCACATTCGGTTCACGCCAATCCAGCATCACCCCATGATCCATTAAATATTTGAATATCTCTTTCCCTTCGCCGTGTAAAAATACAGAAAGCTGGGTTCCTCTTTCCTTTTGATCTTCAGGCGTGATCACTTCAAAAGTACTTTCCACATCCTTATCAATTTCGTGAAGTACGAATTCCAGGTATGCCACAATCAAATTGCGCTTTTCTATCAAAGCCGGCATTCCAACCTCATCAAACAATTCCAAAGAAGCTAAATACGGGGCTAGTGCTAGAATTGGCGCATTACTAATCTGCCAGGCATTAGCTGTAGGTTCCGGCTGAAATTCAGATTCCATCAAAAATCTGCGCTCTTTGTTGTGCCCCCACCAGCCTTCAAAACGTGGAATATCTTTAATCTTATGATATTTCTTATTTATAAAACATCCCGAAGCATTTCCAGGGCCCGAATTCATATATTTATAACTGCACCAGGCTGCAAAATCAACCTCCCATTCACTTAGTTTTAGTTCAATATTTCCAGCTGCATGGGCCAGATCCCAGCCAACAAATGCCCCGACTTCGTGACCTGCTTTGGTAATTGTTTTCATATCGAAAACCTGACCGGTATAATAATTAACCCCGCCAATTAAAACCAAGGCGCACTCATCCCCCACTTCTTTGATTTTTGAAAGAATATCCTCGGTTCTGAAATTATTTTCCCCTTCTCGTTTTTTCAATTCAATGATTGCTTCTGAAGGATCAAAACCATGAAAACGCACCTGACTGGATATCATATACTGGTCGCTCGGGAAGGCTTTTTCTTCACAAATGATCTTAAACCGTTTTCCTTTCGGGCGGTAGAAGCTAACCATCAATAAATGCAAATTAACCGTTAGCGTATTCATTACCGTAACTTCGGAAGGACTTGCGCCCACCACCTTTGCCAGTTTTTCTGAAAAACGTTCATGGTAATCCCACCAGGATTTTTCAGCATGAAAATGGCCTTCCACACCAAGCTCAGCCCAGTCTGTCATCACCTCATCAACATATTTTTTAGCAGTTTTAGGCTGAAGTCCTAGAGAATTTCCCACAAAGTAGATCGCATCCTTACCATTGATTTTCGGAAAAATGAATTGTTTCCTGTATGTAGCCAATTCATCCTGCTTATCTAATTTTCTGGCAAATTCCAGGCTATTTTCAAATTGCATGCAATCGAGTTTTTTTCAAAAATACGATTCTGAATCAAATAGGCTGTTAACACTGTTATCTATTCCTTATTTTTACGGAAAATTTCGCCATGCATTTTCTACCGGAAGAACTGGATGATTACATAGTAGCCAACTCAGCACGAGAACCTGAACTTTTAGCTCAACTGAACAGGGAAACGCACCAGAAGGTTTTACAACCAAGAATGCTTAGTGGCCATTACCAGGGCAGGATCCTTAGTTTGTTATCGAAGATCATTATGCCTAAAACTATCATGGAAATAGGAACTTACACTGGATACTCGGCATTATGCTTAGCTGAAGGCTTATCAAAAAATGGAGTGTTGCATACGATTGATGTCAACGAAGAATTGTATGATCTTCAGCGAAAATATTTTGACCTTTCTGGATTCGGAAATCAAATTGTGCAACATCTGGGAGACGCTACCTCGATAATTGGTGATATTGACATAAAGTTTGACCTCGTTTTTATAGATGCCGATAAACCGAACTATCCAAGATATTATGAACTTATTGTAGAAAAACTAAATCCAGGTGGAATTATTTTATCTGACAATGTTCTATGGTCTGGAAAAGTTATAGAGAAAGTCAAAGAGGATGATCTTTCAACCAAAGCACTACTGAAATACAATAGATTGCTGAATGAAGACGAAAGACTGGAAACAGTGATTCTTCCCATTCGCGATGGTCTAACTATTTCACGAAAAAAGGCTTAATATAATCGTCGCCCTGACTTCAGGTAGAGTTTATGAAATAGAATTGCCATAAGAATTCCCACAATCATTCCAACCAGGATATCACCTGGATAATGAACCCCAACGTAAATTCGGCTTAAAACAAAAATAAAAGGCCAGATATAGGCTATATAAATCCATTTCCATTTATCTCTAAGAGCAAGCACCACAAATGTCGTAGCGCAAAAGGAAGTGGAAGAGTGACCGGAGAAAAAACTATAATTGGTCGGTTCTTGCAAAACCCTTATTAAATCAGCCAAATCGGGATTGTTATTTGGTCGAAGTCGAGTAAAAAACCCTTTTACCAAATTTGTAAATCCCCAAGTGGTAAATACCGAAGCTAATAAGAATAATGAAGTGAAAACCGCCTTTTTCCAGTTGTAGGCGATAAAGAATAACGCAAAAAAGAGGATGTAAAGAGGGATCCAGTGACTAGGATTGGTTACAAAAATCCAAAAAGTATCGTACCGCTCAATTCCCAGGTTATTGAGAAACACGAATAATTGCCTATCCCATTCCTGCAGTTTCTCGAGCATTCAAAAACTTTTAGTTCTTGCGTTTAATGGAACCAGTAATGTCGTCTATATCTCCTTTGACCTTATCGATCTCTCCACGAATATCTTTGGTAAAATCAGTATCTATACCCTGCTTTTCAGCACTTTTCTGAATTTCACTCTTAATATCATTAGATGCGTTTCTAATAGCTTTCATTCCCTGACCCAAACCTTTGGCTATTTCAGGAATTTTATCAGCGCCAAAAACCATTACCAGGATAAACATGATGAAGGCAATCTCCGCACCACTTATGAATAAAGGAATTGTTAACATAATGTATCAAATATAATTACAAATATCAGCATAAAAAAAGCCGACTCGTTAAAGTCGGCTTAATATTTTTCAGCAAATTTTTAGTCTTCGCTTTCTTTATATTCTTCAAATTCACTTTTGCTTTCGCTCTTTGGCCAGCTATTGTTATCAACATTCACATCGGCAGTTTCCATATCTGGGTCAACCACGATCTTCTCGATCTCTTTCGTTGTTGGAATCACTTTGCTTACCATATCGTCATTCTTTCTCCAGATTTGAACCGGGTATGTTTTCTTTTCAGTGCTACCATCGGCATAAGTGATCTCGATGATCAATGGCATTACTAATCCTCCTGGTTTCTCAAAAGTCACCTGGTAGAAATACTTAGGAACGGTCATATTTTTACGTTCCTCAGCACTGAAATTATCCATCACATACTGGTTCAGTTTTTCTGAATTTTCTGTAGCGCTCTTATCTTTCATATTTGAGTTGAACTGAGCATCATCTTCTTTAACCACGTAAAGCACATTTGCTTCTTCCGGAGAGGCTCCGTACTGCTCAAGCATTTTCTTTCCGGCTTCAGTTGGCTCATCGGTTACATAAAGTTTCGTAACATCCTTAATACCGATATCTACATTATCTGTAGTATAGAACCATCCTCTCCAGAACCAGTCAAGGTCGATACTGGAAGCATCTTCCATAGTTCTGAAAAAATCTTCTGGAGTTGGGTGTTTAAACATCCATCTATGAGAATAAGTATGGAAAGCATAATCAAATAATTCACGTCCCATTACAGTCTCTCTAAGAATATTCAATGCGGTAGCAGGTTTTCCATAAGCATTGTTACCTAACTGATAAACTTCTTCCGGATTAGACATGATAGGCGAAATATAATTCTGATTTCCTTTCATGTAAGGAACGATCTTACTTGGTTCACCTCTTCTTGAAGGATACTTGCTATTGGGAGCGATTGCTTCAGGATACTTTTCACCGAATTCCTGCTCAGCCATGTACTGGCAGAACGTGTTAATCCCTTCATCCATCCATCCCCACTGACGCTCATCAGAGTTTACGATCATTGGGAAGAAATTATGACCAACTTCGTGGATGATTACACTCATCATCCCGAATTTTGTACGATCACTATATTGTCCATTTTCATCTGGACGACCATAGTTCCAGCAAATCATCGGATACTCCATTCCTTGATTCTTCGCGTGAACTGATACTGCTTTATGATATGGATATTGGAAAGTATGGTCACTATAACTTGTTAGCGTACTTGCAACAACTTTTGTAGACCAGTCGCCCCAAAGTGGGTTTCCTTCTTTTGGATATAATGATACCGCCATTACGTCTTTACCCATAATGTCTACTGCCATCATATCTAAGATATATTTTCTGGAAGTAGAGAATGCGAAATCACGCACATTTTCAGCTTTATATTTCCAGGTCTTAGTTTTGTTAGAAAAACCTTTTTCCGCTTCTACTGCCTCTTCCTGAGTTACGATCACTACAGGCTCATCAAAAGACTTTTTAGCTTTTTCGTAACGCTTCATCATATCTTTTGAATATACATCTCCACGGTTTTGAAGTTCACCAGTCGCTTCCATAACATGATCTGCAGGAACAGTGATATTAACCTCGTAATCTCCAAATGGAAGAGCGAACTCTCCGCTTCCCCAGAATTGCATGTTCTGCCATCCTTCTACATCGTCATAAACCGCCATTCTTGGAAAGAATTGGGCAATTTGGTAAGCCCTGTTTCCATCTTCAGGAAAATATTCATAACCTGAACGTGCACGATTTGTCACGTGATTATTAATATTATAAGACCATTTTACTTTAAAAGTAAAACTTTCTCCAGCCTTCAATGGTTGTGGAAGATCCACGCGCATCATGGTTTCATGAACCGTATGTGGAAGAGATTTGCCATTTTGAGATACTTCTGAAATATTGAAGCCTCCGTCAAATGGTTCAGTTAAATACTTATCTGCAAATCTCGAAGTTGAATTGGCAGGTGCCAGACCGTCACCATCTTTTTCCAAAGAAGGAGAATCCTTTTTTCGAATGTTTTGATCTAACTGCATCCAAAGGTATTCAAGATCCTGAGGTGAGTTGTTGTGGTAAGTAATTGTTTCTTCTCCAGAAAGAGTCGTGTTCTTATCATCAAGAGTTACATCCATCTTATAGTCTGCTTCATTCTGGTAATAAGCCGGTCCCGGCGCTCCAGAAGCAGTTCTATACTGGTTTGGTGTAGCAAATTCCTGATACATTTGTCGGAATTTGTTGATGTTAGTGTGTCCTTCCTGTTTTTGTGTTTCCTGCTGCTCGGTTTCCTGGGCGTTCATACCCGCGAAAATGAACATTAAAAACACGGAACATAACAAGTTTAGTCGCTTCATTTAAGTGTTTTTATTAAAAGATTGCTAAAAGTAATTAAAGTAATTCGATTTATTAAGGAATTAGAAAGTTAATACCCCGGTGCTCTCCTCCTTCATAAGCATCATGGATTTTGTTTCACCGTTCTTCTTCACATTAACGATATTCTTTTGGGTATCAAAAAGATCGGTTAGAACAAGATTTTGAATACTGATCTTATTGAAATCCTGTACTCCAGGCACTTCAATAAATAGCACAATTTGATCTGCATCAAATTTACTTCCCAGTAAATTCAGCTTTTTTTCTTCACCATCTACCCTGATATGCAGCTTTTTCGAAAGATATTGCTGCATAAGATCTTTATGAGTTTTCAGGTCGTCTTTGTAAGACAGACTAATCTTCTTCTGATATCGCTGGCTCAAAACATCTTCAAAATCATTAATGAATACCCGGGAGACAATTTGCAAGGATTGTTCAGAATCACTGTATTCAATCTCAGTGACGCTTAGATAAGTTTTGTGAAAATCAGCTTTAAAAGAACTCAAGCTAAAAACACAAAAAAACAGAAGAATATAACTTTTCATAAACCTTTTTGTCTGTTTGGAGCAAATATCAAACCAAAGAGCGGTTCACCCCTAACACATGCCTTAGACTGCAAAGCACTAAAAAAGTTTAAATAGAATCTACTTCTTTTTGTAAAGAATCGATATTATTCAGTTCGGAGCCACGCCATTCTCGAAACTTTCCAATTTGAGAATCGAAATAAGCGATCAAATCCAGCGGATTGTCCTGATTGACCAGATTCTTAAAAATGGGCTTTTTCTGGCAAAAGAATAAAAAGTTTGTGATCTCATTGTCGTTCAATCCAAGACTTTTTCTAAAATAAGCCATTCCCGCAATTTCAATGCTCCTGGCCCGTAATTCCTTCGGATTAGAAATGAGCGGTTCACCAAAAGATTTTTTCTTCAGGACTTTGGAGATTTTTGAAACAGCATCAATAACATTCAGACCGCCCATCGGAGAAGCATATTCAATGGGATTTAGTTCACGATCCCTTTCTATAACCTTATCCAGACTCATCTGAATAGAATTTTTCTGCTCCACTCCTTGAATTGAAATTTTATTGATATCATTTTTCAGATACCCGGAAAGTTCAATATCATCTACCATAACCTCGGCCAACTCATTTACTTCTTCCTTCAGTAAAATTTCACCGAAGTTTCTTTTTTTGAAGAGTTCTTCAGAAATCACCAGTTTTTGATTTTTATATTGAACGGAAGAAAATAAGATCGTGTCGCCGGTTTTTGCCAAAATTTGGAAAAAGCCGTCTGTATCGCTCGTGGTTCCTTTCCCAGAATTCAGGTTCAGGATATTTAGTTTTTCAATTCCATTTGGATTATCCAAGGCTACAACCCTCCCTTCGATGGATTGCTGAGCAAAAACTCCAGCAACAGTGAATAACAATATGGTTAGTAAATAAAACTTATTCATTCTTTTCAGCTTTTCTTATTTTCAAAAATTCTTCGGAATGTTCTTTCATAAAATCCATTAGTCCAAAAATATTCTTCACCCGGACCATCTCTTTAAAAAAACTAAAGTCAGCTAAATAATATAAAAAATTCTCAATTTCACTATCAGGAATATTTAGTTCTTCCGTATAATAATTTAAAGGAATCATACCGTATGCTTTCGCTACCAAATTCTGAGTGTTTGACAATTCCTGGGCTCTTTCCATCACTTTTCGCTTTCCATTAATACTGTAAGCGATCGCACTAACGGGATCATTAAAACTACCACGCATAAAGCGCAATTGTCTGGAAATGATCGGTTCCGGCTTCTTCGGAAAGGGAATCCCATACTCTTCATATACTGAAAGCTCCCTATTTTTCTCATCATTTGCTAAATGACCGGTCAGATCAATATCCTTGATCAATACCTCGTCCAGCTCATTAAGACGTTCCTTTAGCTGAACTTTATTATCAATGGCCAGCATCAAAGCTGTTACTTTAATGGTTTTATTCTCATATTGAATGGAAGAAAAATAAATACTGTCGTTTATGTCTGCTGTTATTTTAAACTCTCCATTATCCAGGCTGGAAGTTCCAGAACCTCTTGAAAGATTAATAATATTGATTCCGCCCACCGGCAAACTATCCTGATCTATAATCTTTCCGTTTAACACTTTTATATCCTGAGCAAAAATGTTTGCCTGGAAGAGCAATAAAATGATGCCGAATAATAGTAAACTATTCTTCATCCTGCCCGATATTTTGAAAATCAGTTATCTGGTTTTCGAAAAAAGCAATCAGTTCAAGATTATCACCAGATTTCAAAATCCTGTTGTAATCTGGCTGATCAGCGCAGAAAAACACGAAATTGATAATTTCCTCCTTCTTTATTTTCAGAAAATCTGTAAAATACGATTCTCCTAACCTATTGATACCTTCCTGAACCCTAATCTCCAGTTTATCTTGCTCATTCAGTTCTTTTAAATATTTCGTTCGTCCATTGATTCCATTTAAAATAGGATCAAGCGGAATGCTACCAAAAAGAACACCCAAAACACTTAACCTCCTCCCGCCCGCTCCAGTAGTAGCAGCGAACAGTCTTCTTTCGGTTTGAGTTCTTTTTTTTCCTGGCATTGGCAAACCAAAATTATCCACTTTCCTTATTGGAATTTTCGCTGCATCATTGCCAAGGTATCCGCTTAATTTCAAATTACTTACTTCAATTTCTTCCATTTCATTCAATTTCTCTTCCAGAAAAATAACGATCGGGGCTGCGAAAGTTTCTTGACTAACGCCTAAAATTTTATTTTCAAATTGAACGGAAGAGAAATAAATACTGTCACCTGGTTTGGCTGTAATTTGGAACTGGCCGTCATCCAAACTGGAAGTTCCGGCACCGGTAGCGAGATTAATAATATTCACGCCACCGGCCGGCTGCTCATTTTTTGATTGGATTGAACCCCTCAACAAAACAGTCTCCTGCGCTCTTATTTCAGACGAATAAGCGATAAAAAGAAATAGCGATATTGGTATGCACTTTACTAGAGGCAAGGATTAGTTGGTTAGGTTTTCGGATACTAGTAGAACGTCAAAATTTTCGTTTTAGCCTTTAAGCTTCAAAATATTTTATGTTGAGCAGCTTATTCTCTAATTTTATGCTTCCAAAAAAGAATCTATGAAAGCGATCTTGGCCAGCACCTCAACACTGCACGGCGAAAATTATCTGGAGTATTTATTACCGCAATTAAAAGAACATTTTCAAAATTGTGATTATGTTCTTTTTATTCCATATGCCAGGCCAGGCGGGATTACTCATGAGGCTTATACTGAACTCGCTTCCAAAGCATTTGAAAGTATCGGGATTGAGGTCAAAGGACTACAGGAATATGAAGATCATGCTGAAGCGGTCAAAACTGCTCCTGCAATCTTTACTGGCGGCGGTAATACTTTTCTACTTGTTTCCGAATTATATAGAAATAAGGTAATGCCTGTTCTTCAGGAAGCCATCAGAACCGGGACACCCTATCTAGGTACAAGTGCCGGGACGAATATTGGGGGTTTGAGTATGCAAACGACTAATGATATGCCAATTGTTTATCCGCCTTCCTTCAAAACACTGGCAGTGGTGCCTTTTAATATCAATCCTCATTACTTGGATCCAGACCCTAATTCCAAGCATAAAGGTGAAACCCGGGAAACACGCATAAAGGAATTTCATAATCTCAATTCTCAGCCAGTTGTTGGTCTTCGTGAAGGAAGCTGGTTGGAAGTTACTGACAAGATTATTCTGAAGGGTACATTGAATGCCAGAATTTTCGAAAAAGGAAAAGAAGCTTATGAAGTGGAAACGGGAACAGATTTAACTCACCTGAACTAATGAATTATCAGCAAATATTAGATACAATTTACGAAGAGATGAGTTACCGCGATGTACGCGGGAAAGTGGCTTCATATATTCCGGAACTGGCAAAAATAGACCAGCGTAAATTTGGAATGCATATATATAATGGGAAGCAGGAACATTTTTGTTTCGGAGACAGCGAAGAAAAATTTTCCATTCAGAGTATCTCGAAGGTGTTTACCCTATCCATGGCTATGAGGATCATGGGCGAATCGCTTTGGGATCGAGTTTCAGTAGAACCTTCTGGCGACCCTTTTAACAGCCTGATGCAGTTGGAATATGAAAGTGGCATCCCGCGAAATCCTTTTATCAACGCTGGCGCACTGGTGATATGCGATATTTTAGTTGATCAACTGGATGATCCAAAAGCCGAATTACTTCAGTTCGTTCGGGAAATTACAGGAGACGATGATATTGAATATGATCTAACCGTAGCCTCTTCAGAAAAATCAACGGGATATCGAAACGTAGCCCTGGTTAATTATATTAAAGCGCTTGGAAACATCAAATGTGATGTAGAACCAATTGTAGATTTTTATTTTCACCAGTGTTCTCTTGCGATGTCTTGCAAGCAATTGGCACAGGCTTTTATGATTTATGCGAATCGCGGAAGGTTAATTGAAAATAAGAAGAAAATTCTCAAGCCAAAATCGGTTAAAAGGATCAACGCTTTAAT
Organism: Flavobacteriaceae bacterium; assembly: GCA_964220295.1. Lineage (GTDB taxonomy): Bacteria > Bacteroidota > Bacteroidia > Flavobacteriales > Flavobacteriaceae > Christiangramia. The sequence continues at coordinate 26,905 of CAXPUM010000038.1, forward strand.
GCAGACCTGCGGATTTTATGATGAAGCGGGAGAATTTAGTTTCCAGGTAGGTCTTCCTGGAAAATCTGGTGTAGGCGGAGGAATTTGTGCGATTCATCCAGAGCAATACTCAGTTGCGGTATGGAGCCCTATTCTAAATGAAAAAGGTAATTCTGAATTAGGCATGAAAGCGCTGGAAAGGCTCACAACTCTTACGGGGCTTTCCGTTTTCTAATTTCAGAGTAAAAAAAATAAAAAATGCTTCCCATAGAAGGAAGCATTTTCTATAAATTGAACACTGCTATAATTAAAGTGCTGCGACGTGCTTAGTCAATTTTGACTTTAGGTTAGCAGCTTTATTATCATGAATGATATTGTTCTTTGCTAGCTTGTCGATCATGCTAACTACAGAAGGCAACATACCTTCAGCCTCTTTCTTATCAGAATCACGAAGCTTCTTGATCGCGTTTCTAGTCGTCTTGTGTTGGTAGCGATTTCTAAGGCGTTTGCTTTCATTGCTACGAATCCTCTTCAACGCTGACTTATGATTTGCCATTACAATATATTATTTAAAAAATTTTTAAAAGTAGTCCGTAGGGGAATCGAACCCCTGTTACCAGGATGAAAACCTGGCGTCCTAACCCCTAGACGAACGGACCATTAGTTATTTCAATTTACAGAAAATCTGTAAAACTTTTGAAAGCTTAAAACTGCTTTCTTGCTTTGTAGTCCGTAGGGGAATCGAACCCCTGTTACCAGGATGAAAACCTGGCGTCCTAACCCCTAGACGAACGGACCATTTTTGTTCAAATGCGGATGCAAAAATACAACTATTTTTAAATGCTGCAAATGTTGATCAAAAATTTTTATTTTTTTTAGTAGGCCTTAGCAAACAGTACTCTCCTAGCTGAATGATTTCCGGTGAGCACGCACTTACCAGGCTCTGTATTCCCGTTAAAAGGAATGCAGCGAATCGTTGCTTTAGTTAAGTCCTTGATTTTGTTTTCAGTCTCTGGAGTTCCGTCCCAATGAGCTGAAATAAAACCGCCTTTATCCTTTAAAACTTTTTTGAATTCATCAAAAGAATTCACTTCTGTGATATGCTCATCTCTAAATTTTCTAGCTTTCTCAAACAATGCATCCTGAATCTCCACCATCAAATTCTGAATCTTTTCCACTACTTCATCTCGATTCACAAATTCTTTTGTAAGAGTATCTCTTCTTGCAAGCTCAACCGTTCCTTTTTCCAAATCTTTAGGACCAAGGGCGAGACGCACCGGAACACCTTGAAGTTCATATTGGGCAAATTTCCAGCCTGGCTTCTGAGTATCCCTATCGTCAAATTTCACCGATACTCCTACTGCTTCCAGTTTTTCAACCAGTTCATTCGCTACGACCGAGATTTCCTGCAATTGTTCTTCTCCTTTATAAATAGGCACAATCACCACCTGGATCGGTGCCAATTTTGGAGGTAGCACTAACCCATTATCATCGCTGTGCGTCATAATAAGCGCACCCATTAATCGGGTAGACACACCCCACGAAGTTGCCCAAACATAATCAAGGCCTCCCTTATCTGTTGCGTACTTAACATCAAATGCTTTAGCAAAATTCTGACCTAAGAAATGAGATGTTCCAGCCTGAAGCGCTTTTCCATCCTGCATTAAAGCTTCAATACAATAAGTTTCTAAGGCACCTGCAAAACGTTCATTCTCGGTTTTTGCACCCTTGATCACCGGAATTGCCATGAAGTTTTCGGCAAATTCCGCATAAATATCATTCATTAACTCTGTTTCTTCCAGAGCTTCTTCTTTTGTAGCGTGAGCGGTATGCCCTTCCTGCCATAAGAATTCCGCAGTTCTTAAAAACAAACGCGTTCGCATTTCCCATCGCACTACGTTTGCCCACTGGTTAATTTTGATTGGAAGGTCACGATAGGACTGTATCCAGTTTTTATACGTATTCCAGATAATTGCTTCAGAAGTTGGTCTTACTACCAATTCCTCTTCAAGGCGGGCGTCCGGATCAACTTTAAGTTTTCCCGGATTATCTTCATCATTTTTAAGCCTGTAATGCGTAACTACCGCACATTCTTTTGCGAAACCTTCAGCATTTTTCTCTTCTGCCTCAAATAAACTTTTCGGCACGAATAGCGGGAAATAGGCATTTTGATGACCTGTTTTTTTAAACATGCGATCTAATTCGGCTTGCATTTTTTCCCAGATAGCATAACCATAAGGTTTGATAACCATACAGCCTCTAACTGCTGAATTTTCAGCAAGATCGGCTTTGACTACCAATTCGTTATACCACTTCGAATAATCCTGATTTCTAGTTGTTAGATTTTTACCCATTACTTGTTATTTGGCATAAAACTTGTATCTTTTTAAGCGTAATGACGCTAACCTGTTCGGGCAAAACTAACTATTTTTGTACTGCCCAACAATAAAAAGAATTACTCATGGATTTAATATACTCTTTTAAGAACAAACTGAGCTTACTTTTTGCTCCTGCATTGATACTTGCATTGGCATCATGTAGCTCGTACCAGTATTCAGGTTATGAAGCCGATGGAATATATGGTGAAGCGAGACCAGGAATCTGGGAACAGGAACAACCTCAAAATACAGAGGTAAGACCAAATAATAGTAATTCTTATTACAAAAATCTCTTCGCGCAGCAATCTCAAATGTACGGCGATATGCTGGAAAGTGAAGTTTTTACTGATGTAGAGAGTTACTCTTCTAATACCGGCTATGATGATTATTCTGATGTTGGCGGAGATGTAGCTTATGTAGGAGGTTATGCGCCATGGGGTAATTCACCAGATACTTATACCGTTAATATTTACAATAACAGAGGATTTTCTCCATGGTACTATGGCTATGGTTATGGCTGGGGTGCTTTTGGACCTTGGGATCCATATTTTGGTTATGGCTACTACCCGGGATGGGGTGGTTTTGGACCCTGGGGCGGTGGTTACTGGGGTAGCCCAATAGCTTATGGCGGCTGGGGTTATGGATCTTACTGGAATATTGGTTGGGGATACGGACCTTACCGCGGTTACGGCTGGGGTTATGGTTACGGTGGTTACTCAAGATTCTTTGGTGGCTATGGATATCCTTATTATAGAAACCGTTATTACAATAATAATGTGGCGTACAGTGTAGGCAGAAGAGGATCTGATCAAAATTATAGAGATAACAGAAATGGTGTTGTTTCGAGAAGTAATAGAAATTCTTCCTATTCTAGAAGCATTAGAGACATAAGGAGTACTGATTCCAGAAGTAATAGATCATCTGAGTATAGTTCTACCAGATCTCGAAGCAATACAGATAGCGATAGAGTATATTCTAGAACCACTACCAGAACCCGAAGCGAAATGCCAGAAAGATCTAGTTATTCCAGATCTTCTGAATCGTCTAGCAGACCAACTTATCGCTCAAGTAGAAGTAGTAATAATTCGTACAGAACATCAAGCCCAACAAGAAGTAGTTCCTCAGGCTCAGTTGGAAGAAGTTCTAGCTCTTCCAGCAGAAGTTCAGGTGGATCTTCCAGAAGTTCAGGAAGTTCAAGAGGACGCGGAGGAAGATAAAATTTATTTGAATGCTATTATAAACCTTACAGACAGTAACTTTCTGTAAGGTTTTTTTATAAAAAGAAAACCTATGAAAAAGCTATTAATACTAACAATTTTTACATTTTGCGCATTTTCATCACAAGCGCAAACTTTAAATGATGCTTATCGTTATTCAAAAAATGAAATGACCGGCACTGCCCGGTTTATGGCTCTTAGCGGTGCCTTTAGTGCCTTAGGCGGTGATATTTCGGCAATCAATTTAAACCCAGCATCATCAGCTGTATTTCTTAGTAGTAGTGCTGCTGCTAGTTTGGATTACCGGTGGACCGATAATAATTTAAATTTTAATGGTTCCATGTCTTCTACCAATACAAATGATTTTGATATTGGAAATTTAGGAGGTGTTTTTGTCTTCAACAATAATGGCGAAAGCAATTGGAAAAAAATTAGTGTTGGATTGAACTTTCAGTCTTCAGCAAATTATGATGAAAATTATTATGTGAGAGGAAATTCCTCTAATTCCATAGACCAATATTTTCTAAATTATGCCCAGGGTACCGAGTTAGATTTATTGCAAACTAGAGATGACGAATCCATTTCAGACCTTTACTCTTACCTGGGAGAAAATGTAGGTTTTGGAGCGCAGCAGGCTTTTCTTGGCTATCAGGCATATGTAATCGAAGCAGATGAAGATGATCCTGCAAATACTAGTTATTATTCTTTAATCCAGCCAGGCAATTTCGACCAGGGTTACGAATATTATGCAACAGGGGTTAATGGAAAGCTCAGCGTGAATATTGGCACACAGTTTAAAGACTTTCTATACCTTGGAGTTAACCTCAATTCTCATTTTATCAATTACGAAAATAGAACCGAGTTTTCTGAATTTAACTCTAATTCAGGAAGCGCGACAACTGATGTTTACTTCGGAAATTCCCTATCAACTAATGGCGATGGTTTCAGTTTTCAGTTAGGATCAATTGCTAAACTTGGTGACAATGTGAGGTTAGGGCTTACCTATAATTCCCCTGAATGGTACAATATCCGCGAGGAGAATTCACAATATCTCGAAACTAATAACGATCTTGATGAATTCGTTTCAGTTGCACCAAATATTGTAAATGTGTATCCGGAATATCAGTATAAAATTCCATCTAAAATTTCAGCCGGAGCTGCTTATTTATTTGGAAAGTCTGGATTGATCAGTTTTGATTACAGTTTCCAGGATTATTCTAATATCGAATTCAGACCTACCAATGACTCCTTTTTCAGAGAACTGAATAGTGATATTTCAGCTGAAATGAAAGCGGTGAGCACATATAAAATTGGTGGTGAATATCGAATTCAGAATTTTAGCCTCCGAGGCGGATATCGTTTTGAAGAAAGTCCTTTTGAAAATGAAAGCCGTGTTGGAAATCTTACTGGTTATAGCGCTGGTTTAGGTTATAATTTCGGAAACATTAACCTGGATTTGGCCTATTCTCAATCTCAGTATGATGAAAATCTACCAATTTTTGAAGCCGGTTATACCAATCCTGTAAATATTGACCGAAATATTTCGAGAATGGTTCTAACTTTGAGTTTCGGCTTATAATATTGAAGCGCCTTCGGGCGCATTTTTCATCTAATTAAACTGAAGTGATTTTTATAAATCTGGATATTCCCGGTTTTCAGATCTTCCACCTGCACCTGGAACCAATAATCATCAGCCGGTAAAATTTTTCCATTATAAGTACCATCCCAACCCTTGCCTCCATCAGGATCAAGCTCTTTGATCAGTTTCCCATAGCGATCGAAAATATAGAGCTTCTTTACTGAGGTTGCATTATCCATAATAAGGTTCCAGTTATCATTAATACCGTCACCATTAGGCGAAAAATACTTCGGAAAACCTACCAGGTAGATCGGAAGAGCGTCGTGTAGGGAAAGAGTGTCTGAGCTAGTGTAGATCTCGGTGGTCGCCGTATC
>CAXPUM010000039.1:0-83551 GCA_964220295.1 Flavobacteriaceae bacterium
TATTTTATTACAGGTATACTTTTCGGAATAATAATGTTTAAGTCGGAAGCTGCCTCCTGGTTTCGCATTTACGAAATGTTTCGTTTCGAATCATTTCATATGTACGGAATCATTGGTTCCGCATTAGTTCTTGGAGTGCTTGGAGTACAGTTGATCAAAAGGAAAAAGATCAAGGATGTAAATGGAGAACAAATTGTAATGGCTCCGAAAGAAAAAGGATTTAGTCGGTATATGTTTGGCGGAATTATCTTCGGATTAGGTTGGGCGCTTGCCGGGGCCTGTCCAGGACCGATCTATACACTGATGGGGGCAGGATTTGCTGGAGTTTTTATTGTATTTTTTGCCGCGATATTGGGAACTTTCGTTTACGGACTATTAAGAGATAAATTGCCTCATTAATTCCGATTCTTGGTAGGATAGAAATTTGGCAGGGTAATATGGTATTTTACAGCCAAGAGTCTAATGCTAATCACGGTAAGAGAAGTAACGATGTAGATCAGGTCCATATCCAGGTTATAGCGGTACATGATCACAAAGAAAAGTCCGCCGATAAAGCAGGCGGTAGCATAAATTTCAGCTTTTCTGAAGATTACCGGGATCTCATTACAAAGAATATCTCTAATAACGCCACCAAAGGCACCGGTCATTCCTCCTAAAGCGATGGAAATTATAGGAGCCAGGTCATTTTCAATTCCGGTTTCTACGCCGGTAATAGTGAAAATACCCAGCCCGATAGTATCAAAGAGAAACAACGATTTTTTCAGATAATCCAGTTTATTTCTGAAGATGATAGCTAAAATAGCGGAAATCGCGATAACGTAAATATATACCAGGTTTTCCATCCAGGTAACAGGTGTTTGACCAATGAGCACATCGCGAAGTGTTCCGCCACCAATTGCAGTCACAAAAGCGATGATGAATATGCCTAAAAGATCCATTTTGCGGTTCATCGCAGCCAGCGCTCCAGAAATGGCGAAGGCTATAGTACCCAGGATATCCAGTATGTTGAACAAACTCATTTCCATACTTGGCAAAGGTAATTTTATCTTTTAAATTTGTTTGAAATAAGATCATTTTCAGAGTTTATCAACAAATAGGAGATATTAATAACAGAAAGGTCTGGTTTTGGTGAAATCTGGCTAATTTTGTAATAATTCAAAAAAAATAAAATGAGCGATACTGTAGAAAGAATAAAATGCTTGATAATTGGTTCCGGTCCCGCAGGTTATACTGCTGCGATCTACGCTTCGAGAGCAGACCTAAAACCGGTAATGTACACCGGAATGGAACCAGGAGGACAGCTAACTACAACTACAGAGGTAGATAATTTCCCAGGATACCCAGATGGAATTGACGGGCCTAAAATGATGATGGATCTTCAGAAACAAGCTGAAAGATTTGGAACAGAGGTAAGAATGGGAATGATCACCGAGGTGGAATTTTCAAAAGAAACTGGCGGGATACACCGCGCCTGTGTAGATAATAATAAATGGGTAGAAGCCGAAACGGTTATCATTTCTACCGGAGCAACAGCCAAGTATCTTGGACTTCCCAGTGAACAGCGTTTGAGAGGTGGAGGAGTTTCTGCCTGTGCAGTTTGTGACGGGTTCTTCTATAAAGGTCAGGATGTAGCAATTGTAGGTGGTGGAGATACGGCTGCTGAAGAAGCTACGTATTTGGCTAATATTTGCAATAAGGTAACGATGTTGGTTCGTAAAGATCATATGAAGGCATCTAAAGCCATGCAGCATCGTGTGACCACCACCAAGAATATTGATCTTCGGTATAATACCGAGGTGGATGAAATCCTTGGAGAACAGGTCGTGGAAGGTCTTAGAATGGTCAATAACGAAACAGGGGAGAAGGAGCAGATCGATATTACAGGATTCTTCGTTGCTATTGGTCATAAACCAAATACCGATATTTTTAAAGGTATTTTGAAGATGGATGACACCGGTTATTTGATTACTGATAAAAAAAGTACGAGAACGAATATTCCTGGAGTTTTCGCATCAGGAGATGTGCAGGATAAGATTTATCGTCAGGCGGTAACAGCAGCAGGGACAGGATGTATGGCCGCTTTAGATGCCGAACGCTATTTGGCTGAAATTGAGAGTGAAGAGGAAATTGAAGATGCGCAGACTAAAAAACCGGAAGAAGTCTAATTAGTTGAAGTTTATAAATTGAAAAAGTCCCGTTTTAGAGGGACTTTTTTGTTTTTGGAGAAAGGTTTTTAGTTATCAGATTTCTCTTTAACTTCTCCATCCTCGTCAATTTTCAGTTTGTATTCGTCACCTTCTGCGGTTTCTACTTTTTTCTTGTAATCGCCATCTTCTTTCTTAATCTTGATCTGGTCGCCGTCTTTAGTTTCAATTTTAATTTTATCTCCGCCATCCTTAACTTCAACCTTATTGTCAGGATCGTTCATCATCTCTTCCAGTTCCGTTTGATCAGAATCATCTTCCGCAGTATTTCTACAAGAAGATAAGCTCAAAACAAAGATGAAAAGAAGCAGGTTATACTTTACTATATTTTTCATTTTAAATGATTTAGAGCGCTAAATTAGTGAACAGAAAGAACGCCCGTTTCACTTTTAGAAAAGTTTAGTATTTAAAAAAGTCCTTTGCTTTGCTCCTTTTTCTCGATCACTGCTTTTCCCGAAAATTCATTAAGATTGATCGAAGGCTGACCGTAAATTTCCGTTTTACTATCACCTTTTGCGACGATTTCAAGGCTTTCGGTAACATTTATAATATTATCTGAGTTTCCCTGGGCGATCACATTGGCAATGATAGCGGTAAGTTTTTCTCCATCGAATTTTGAAGATTGGTCCGCTCTAAGCTGAAAATCCTCTATTTCTCCATCTATTCTGGCGTCTGCTTTTTCATAAATATCAACTTTGAAAGAAGGAGCATTCACCAGCGCTTCTATTTTAGACGATTGGTTTAGCTGAAAATAAGATTCCTGAGCGGTAACGTTCAGTTCAGCTTTTGCATCATCCCCGTGTATCAGGTTGAAACTATTTGCGGTAAGCGTCAGGTAGGCTTCAGATTTGTTTTTGGTCTCCAACTGAAAATTATTTACAAATAAATCTTCATTTGATTCAAGTTCCACTTCATCTGAGATTTTGATGCTTTTTAAAGTATCAGAAAAAGAGATCGTGATCTCCAGTTTTTTAGCACGTTTGAATTCTTTGGCCGGCCTGATATATAAAATGCCGTTGATCACCTCGTTCTGGATAAGATCGATCAGGTTATCATCTGCTTTGACCTTCATCATTGGGCGTTTGCCTTTTTCTATTCCCACTTCAAAATCACCAGAAATTTCAATTGAAGTAAATGGGGTAAGATTATATTTTTCGGTCTGAACGTTCCTGCTGCCTTTTACTTTATCCTGTGCCATTAAAACGGAACCGAAAAGCAATAATATTAGTGGAAGTTTTTTAAGCATGATGAATAGATTTACTCAAATATAAGAAAAGCCCCCGATAGGAGGCTTTTTCAATTAACATTCAAGTATTTGCTGATGTTTTTCCAGTTGTGCGATCATTTCTATTGGTGGCGATTGAAACTGGTTTTGTGCGGTTGATGATTCTTCACAGGGCTTACCCACCAGGATTCCCATGTAAAGGCACACGATTAAATTGATTAATGAACTCATTGGTTAGTTGTTTACGGTTGTACTATCTAATTCCCTGGAATTTTCGCCAGTACGTGTCGAGGTGCTGTCTTGTGACTGTTGATCAACCGGTTCAGTATTAAAATCATCTGAACTATCCCATTCATCTCCAGATGAAGCTTCAGTTGAATCTTCCCAGTTCTGGTCCATATTTTCACCTTCCTCATCCATCCAGGTTTCTTCAGGACAATCTTCGCAATACGCCTCGTTTTCACGTACTTCCAAATAATGTCCTTCCTGTCCGCTCATCAGGATATCGTTAAAATAACTGGAGTTATAATGGAACTGTGCGGTGTTTTCATCGGCTAAAAGAACGGTACCTTCTGGAAGGAAAATTGTAATCTGTATTTTTTGATCACGGAACTTGTTTTCTACCCCGGTAGAAAAATAATTATTCAGCAACAATTCTTTACCAACAAAACTGGTCTGATAAGTGATCGATTCTGCTCGATCTCTTGCAGTCTGGTAGTCCTTACCTTCCGAACTTTTAATGATCTCGATTTTTCCAACCGAATCTTTCGTAGAGTTCACGATCAGCCTGATATCATTACTAAAAAGCAAATTCTGACCCTGTTCGTTCTTCTTAATAACGAAAGGAAAATTGTCGCCTCTCCATGCAGTTCGGGTTCGGTAGTAAGAATCGGCATCATTCATTCTAAGCGTAAGCGTATCGCCAGATTTAATTCCTAATTTCTCTATCTGGACTACTTCCGCATCAAAGGCTCTATTAGTAGCCTGGCTAATACCGATAATCGTTAATCCAATTACTGAAAGTAACCATAGTCCTAATAAGGTTAGCAGAGCAACTCTACCTATAGATCGTAAGTTGCGAACAAGAATTTTTAGTCCGAGTACGAAAAGGAAGAAAAATGGGATTCCAATGGCAAAAAATGATAGTAAAGAGATGACCCATAGAGGTGCCCCGGTAACCATCATATTTAAATAATCTGTCCAAGGAGCATCTACGATTCCGAAGGTGCCCACAACAAAGAATGCAATAAACAAAGCAATCACTGCACTTCCTGCAGTAAGAATTAACATCACGCCAATGAACTTAACTATCAGTTTCAGACAGAACTTGATGATACCACCAAGGGTTGTAGCTGCCGAGTTGGCGCCGGCACGTGCTTTACTGCCATATTTCTCGTAGTCTACACTTTTTATACTATCTGAAACTTCATGAAAACCCTCGCGTATCTTTTTCTCTATGTTGCTTACGTTTACCTCCTCTCCACGCATTGAAAGTTTATCTGCAGTGGTTTTGGCTTCTGGAACAAAGATCCAGAAAGCGATATAGATCAAAATAAAGGCTCCACTAGAAAAAATGGTTAATAGCACCCATAGAATTCGCACCCAGATGGCATCGATTCCCATATAGTGTCCTAAACCAGAAGAAACTCCCCCAATATAACCATGCTCCGTGTCTCTGAAAAGCTGTTTCCCTACAGATCGGGTGCTAGTGGTTTTAGCCTTCGGCGCATCGTCAAAGATCTCCTCATCGACCATATAATCTTCGGGCTGTCCCATTACGGCGATGACGGCCTCCACTTCCTTAATGCCGATAACCTGGCGTTTATCCTGAATTTTTTCGTTGAATAATTCAGCAATACGAGCTTCGATATCAGAAATGATTTCGTCACGACCCTGTGTTTCCGAAAAGGATCGTTTGATGGTCTCCAGGTAGCGTTGCAGCCTGGCATAGGCATCTTCATCTATATGAAAGAAAATACCGGCTAGATTTATATTAACTGTCTTATTCATGATTCTTCTTTTTTTGAGTGGTTACGATATTGACTGCAGATTGTAGTTCATCCCAGGTTCCCGTAAGTTCCCGGAGAAAGATTTTACCGGTTTCAGTGAGCCCGTAATATTTACGTGGCGGCCCACTGGTAGACTCCTCCCAGCGATAGGATAGTAGTCCGGCATTTTTTAGCCTAGTAAGAAGCGGGTAAATGGTACCCTCAACCACCAGCAACTTTGCGTCTTTTAGCGTGTCAAGAATTTCTGCTACATAAGCATCTTCGTCCCGAAGAACGGAGAGAATGCAGTATTCCAGTACACCCTTACGCATCTGAGCTTTGGTATTTTCAATTTTCATGTTCTTTGTTTTTGGATGTCATTAATCTGTTCATTTCTTGATTGATTAGATGATTAGTGATGATATTCAATTAAGGTATTTTAAAGGATCGATGATCTCGTAATTGGGATTGTCTGCGAGTAAATCTTCCAGGACGCCAATGTGAGCCTGACCCATTTGCAAATAAATTCTTTTACTGCCAGTCTTTAACTGGGTATTCAAAATATTAGAATAGATTTTTAGGTTGCGATTGTAGAATTCACTGATGTGTTCTGCTCCCGCATACTGTTTTTCCTGGGCATTCAAAACCCGGTAGCCAAGACCATCTTCATCCCATTCACCATTCTGAACATACGCAGGCAGATTAAAGATAAGCCTGTGGGTTAATTGAATGATTTCCGGTTCATTGATCTTTTTAACGAAGTCGTAAATAGACAGGCTGTCCTTTTGGATCATTTGTGCCATAGGCCTGGCAGTATGCTGTAATTTGTCCAACTGCTTCTGGAAGATCTCGTAATTTTCACCAGACTTCAATAAACTTTGAGAAGTAGAATTATCGAAGTCAATTCCGTAAACATGGTTTAGCTTTTGAGCCTGTGCCACGCGAAAAGCAACCTGAAATGTTTCCCCGGCACCATATTCCAAATTCTCTAAATTTAGACTTCTCTTTTTGTAGGCCGAGAAAACGCTGTCTGTCCAGGCTTGATCTTCCGGAGTGAGTTCCACCATAACGGCATCTGGTTGAAAAGCTTCAATTTTTGCTGAAAGTTTTTCCAGTTCTGCCTGTTTCTTTTTGCTGAAGATATTAGCCTCTTCAGTGCCATTTCCCAACTGACTGAGGTGACCGAAGCCCACCAGCATGATCTGGATTTTATCATTTGATTGCTGAGCTTTTGATGAGAAGCTCAGCAGACCAAATACGATACTAACTATAATGATTGATGATCTCATAATGTTTCTTCAGTTTTAAGTTCTTCGGAAGGGTTTGATGATCCCAAAAAATTGATGGTTAATGGGAAATTATAAGGTTTACCTTCACTCGCGTTCATTGCCGCCATGATCACGCAAAATATTTCTAGAACGAAAAGGCCCAGCAATAAGAGTCCTAATACCACGATCGTCACGAAAAATGGAAGCGCATCTGAAAAGCTTGTTACTTGGAAGCTGTCATGGTGAAAGAACCAGAAATTTTCGGTACTAAATTTCATTCCGAAGAATAAAAAAGTTGCAGCGCCTACGGCTAATAAAAAGATGGTGTACAAAAAAGTACTGATCTGAAAGTTCAATGCATTCTTCCCATGATGATCAACAAATGGATCCTCTTTTTTTGCGAGCCAGAGAAGCATGGGAAAAAGAAAGTTACCCAGTGGGAAAAAATACTTCATGAAGACCGATATATGAAGTATCGCTGCCAAGGTTTTGTTTTGATGAATAGTTTGTGTGGTCATTGTTTCGTTATTAGATTATTTAGAAACCGCATTTCCGGTTCCAGATGATTTATAAAAAAGCTTGATTAGAAAAAAATGATTGATGTTCCTCATGACTTTCTTATAAGAAGATGGCGGTTAAGAATGAAATATAAATTGCTGCAATAGCCAGATACATTTTAATCTTTTGTAGTCTTAAGTGGGCTTCTGAAAGGGCAACTGCCTGATTTTGTGATGAATTTTTCATGATGTATGTGATTGATGATTTATATTACCTATTAGGTTCTTATGCAAATATATATCTAAAAGAAGGTATTATGCAAAACAAAGTACCTAAATTTAACATATTATTAAGATTAGTGGTTAACCGAAATCTTAGTAATTTAGAAGCAAATAATAATCGAAATGAGTCTGACACCTTCCAAAATCAATAAATTTCTATTTGTCAAACTTCCCAGTGCATGGCTATGTGGCGTCAGGGTTAAACATATAGATGATAAGCAATGTGAAGTAAGTGTGCGCCACAGATGGATCAATCAAAACCCATTTCGTTCGATGTACTTTGCAGTGCAGGCCATGGCTGCTGAATTGAGTACCGGAGCACTGGTAATGGATAAAATTCAGCGGCAGGATAAAAAAATTTCTATGCTTGTAGCGCAAAATAAATCGGTTTTCACCAAAAAGGCTACAGGAAGAATTCGGTTTGATTGCTATGATGGCGATAGGATGAATGAGGCGATTAGGAAAACCATTGAAACAGGTGAGGGGCAGACTTGCTGGATGAAATCTATTGGAGTCAATGAGAATGGGGTGGAAGTATCAGTTTTTGAATTTCAATGGACGGTAAAAGTCAAAGCCTGATGTAACAATCATGGCATTTTATCAACCAATAATAAATCATTTATCAATCAAAATTTTCAAACTATGAACTCACACGAAGTAGATTATACCATTTTTGGAGAGGAAATGCAGTATGTTGAAATTGAGCTAGATCCTCAGGAAGCCTGTATCGCTGAAGCAGGAAATTTTATGATGATGGATAATGGTATTAAGATGGATACTATTTTTGGCGATGGATCTCAACAAAACGAGGGTTTTTTGGGTAAAGTTCTTGGAGCCGGGAAAAGACTGCTTACCGGCGAGAGCCTTTTTATGACTATTTTCTCCAATGAAGTAATGGGAAAGAAAAAAATCAGTTTTGCTTCACCATACCCTGGAAAAATAATTCCGATCGATCTCACGTTGTTTAACGGAAAATTCATTTGCCAGAAAGATGCATTTTTGTGTGCGGCTAAAGGAGTTTCGATCGGTATCGAATTCAGCAGAAAATTAGGAAGAGGGTTTTTTGGAGGCGAAGGTTTTATCATGCAGAAGGTGGAAGGCGACGGAATGGCTTTCGTACATGCAGGTGGCACCATGGCTAAAAAAGAGCTGGCACCAGGAGAAAAACTGAAAGTTGATACCGGTTGTATTATTGGTTTTACTCAAACTGTTGATTATGATATTGAATTCGTTGGTGGTATAAGGAATACTTTCTTTGGCGGAGAAGGTTTGTTCTTTGCAACCCTTACCGGCCCGGGAACGGTCTATGTGCAATCTTTGCCTTTTAGCCGTCTCGCAAGCAGAATTCATCAGGCGGCTCCGCAACAGGGAGGAAAGGACAAAGGAGAGGGAAGTATTCTCGGTGGTTTAGGAGATATTATTAGCGGCGATAACAGGTTTTGATCTGTTAAAAATTGATGTTTTGAACTGGATTTGGTGAAAATTAACTATATTAAACAAGTCAAAATTTCTTTGCCTATTGCAAACCACTACCCATTTTATCAACCTAACTTTAACTTAAATCAGTGTCAAATTATGGCGAGAGCGATGTTTGAGTACACCAAGACCATCCTTGATAAGGTAAGTTTTGATGCAAACTTGTTCTGCAAAGAGGTTAAAAAGGCAATTCAACGACTCTTACCTCACGAAATCGAGGAACTGAAAGTCTGGATTATCGCGCTAACCAAGCAGAATCCCGAATTAAATCAATGTTTAATTTATTTAAATACCTAACAAAAGCGGCTTTATAGCCGCTTTTTAATTGTTGGTATATTCTTTTTTCTTGTTTAAAGGACTTATTATTTGAACATTCTGGAAAGTAATGGCACCTTTAATCACACCAGCGATCGTAGAGCGGAGAGCTTCAATAATCTGCATTTTTAGCTCACTGCGGTTATAGATAAGACTTACCTCTCTTGCAGGAACAGGATCGTTGAACATTTTTAACTTCGACTTTTCGCTTTCTTTCAGGTCAAGGGTATGTAGATATGGAAGCAAAGTCATTCCTAAACCTTCATTGGCCAGTTTGATAAGTGTTTCAAAACTTCCGCTTTCCAATTGTAGCTGATCATCTTCATATTCTCTGGATGCTTTGCATAAATTGATAATTCCATCCTTAAAACAATGTCCGTCTTCAAGCAACAGCATATCATCGATATCAAGATCTGAAACGGCAATTTTATCTGCGGAAGATAATTTGTAATTATCAGGAATATAAGCTACAAATGGCTCATAATATAGCGGACTTTCCTTGATTCCCTCAATTTCTAAAGGAGTGGCGGCTATTGCTGCATCTAAATGTCCTTCACGTAATTTTTCCAGGATAGCTTCGGTATGTAATTCTTCGATCTTTAGCTTGACCTTCGGATACTTTTTCATAAAATTCCCTATGAACATAGGCAATAGGGTAGGCATGACTGTTGGTATAACCCCAAGCCTGAAAACACCACCAATAAAGCCCTTCTGCTGATCTACAATATCCTGGATTCGATCACTTTCATTGACGATATTCCTTGCCTGCTGAACGATCTTCTGCCCAACTTCTGTAAGCTGGATAGGTTTTTTGGTTCTATCAAAAATAGTTACTTCGAGTTCTTCTTCCAGTTTCTGGATCTGCATGCTCAAAGTAGGTTGCGTTACAAAAACTTTCTGAGCAGCTTTTGTGAAATTTTGATGTTCTGCTACGGCTAAGACGTAATGGAGCTGTGTTATGGTCATTTACCCAATATTTTGATCTACAAATTTAAATAGATTTTTCTTATATAAATAAAATTTAGGGTTTGTTTTATCTATAAAAAAGCCCTTCCAATTTGGAAGGACTTTACAAAGATTCAAGAATTTTATAATCTGATCTCCATTTCTTTTGATGAAGCATCATATTCAAATTTAGTATCATTCCATTGTGGAGGTCCATAAGAGGTGGTTCCGCTAGTTCCGTAATCTTCCATGGGCATTCCATTGCTTTCAAAATCCATTTTCTTGTTGCTGTTTTTGTCATGAAAGAATACTACGGAATAAGTCCCGGCGGGAACATTTTCGAAGATACCGACCGCTTTTCCATCTTTGATTTCAGAAATCGCATGGAATTTAGGCTGTTGATTTAAAAAATTATCTTCAGAATAAAGAGCAAAAAGGATTTCACCCTGGTCACTTGAAACGTTTGGAACAGCTACGGTAATCGTTCCAGTTTTTACTTCAAGTGTTGTTTGGGTTTCTTGTGCGTAGATCAAAGAACCTACAAATAGTGCTAAAAGAATTGCAAGAGTTTTCATAATCATTAGTTTTAGATTTATGATGTAAACTTATCGCGAGAGTAGTGTATTTTAAAAACTGAATGACCGAACTGTCATTTTTGTATTCCGAATTGTATTTAAAGCAATCCCCTGGCTTTAATTTCCAGGTATTTATTGATCGTGTTCACGCTGAGGTCCTTTGGCTTGGTAAGCAGGCTGTGGATTCCATGTTTTTGTAATTCGGCTAGCATCAGGTTTTTATCATGAGCAAATTGTTCTGCCATGGTCTGGTGCGCACTTTCAGTAATCGTTACTGGTGAAGTTTGGGTTAATTTCAGCACTTCGGTATTTTCAAAAAAGATAACTACAAGTAAATGTTTTCTGGCAATGGCTTTCAAAAATGGCAATTGTCTCTTTAAAGATGAAATATGTTCAAAATTCGTATAGAGCATGATCAGGCTCCTATTCGGTACATTTTTCCGAAGCCGGGCATATAAAAAACTAAAATCGCTATCCAGGAAACCGGGATTCAGATTATATAGGCCTTCCATGATCCTGTTCAGTTGTGCTAACCTGGAACTGGCTTTAAAGAAAACTTCAAGATCTTTTGAAAATGCCATCATTCCAACGCGATCCTTCTTCTTAAGTGCGACGTTTGAGAATGCTAACGTGCTATTGATGGAATAGTCCAGCAGGCTTAAGCCTTCAAAAGGCATTTTCATCACTCTTCCGCAATCAATAATAGAATAAACAGGTTGTGCTTTTTCATCCTGAAACTGGTTGATCATTAGCCTCGAATTCTTCGCTGAAGCCTTCCAATTGATCGTTCGTACATCGTCTCCCTGGACGTATTCCTTGATCTGCTCAAATTCCATGGTATGGCCAATCCTCCTGATTTTCTTTATTCCCTGCAACGAGATCTTTTGATCTAGAGCCAGAAAATCAAGTTTCTTCATCTGGATAAATGAAGGATAGACCTTGACCATCTGATCTTTATTGAAAACGTAGCGTCTTTTTACCAGCTGCAGCAGAGCAGAAGTGAAGATATTCAAATTCCCAAAACGGTATTCTCCTCTTTTCAGCGGAATAAGCGAATACTCAAATTCATAAGCCTGATGAGCCGGGATAATCAGTCTTTTTAAAAAATCTCTTTTTTGAAACTGAATTGGAATTTCGTCTATAATTTCAGCTGAAATTTTGAATGCATAGCCGTTTTTCAGCTTGATCTTAATGATATTTTCATCTGAATTGGAGAATTTTTCTGATAAAATTCTTTCTGCCTTAATTGAATTTTCTTTGAAAAGCATGATCATTTCAGTGACAATGATCAAAAGCAAAATAGCCGAAAAAACCCAGGTCAGGTTATACAGAATCGGCACCCAAAAGGAAATCAGGAATAAAAATGCGATTCCGAATAAGGAATAGAAAAATCGGAGATCAAAATATAAGGATTTTAGAAACCTGATCACTAGCGAGGAATTTCTACAGATTGGCTGATCATTTCAATCACTTTCGCGGTGGTCATTCCTTCCATTTCCCGGTCTGGAGAAAGAATTAATCGGTGTCCCAGAACCGGTTCCAGCGCTCTTTTAATATCTTCCGGAATCACAAAATCCCGTCCGTTAATGGCTGCGAACGCCTGTGAGGCTCTCATCACCGCGATAGAAGCTCTTGGACTTGCACCAAGATAAAGATGTGGATGATTCCTGGTTTTATTCACGATTTCGGCAATATAACCCAAGAGCTTTTCTTCGATCAGGATTTCATGAATTTGAGATTTCAATTCGGCTAATTTTGCTGGATCCAGAATTTTTTCAATTTCTGTTTCAGGTAATTTGCCTTTTCGGTCATGGTGCGTTTGAAGAATTTTGATCTCATCCTGAAGTTCCGGGTAACCCACGTTGATCTTAAAAATAAAACGGTCTAGTTGTGCTTCGGGAAGCGCGTAGGTTCCTTCCTGTTCGATCGGGTTTTGAGTGGCCAACACCATAAATGGCGGTTTCATTTCATACATCTTCCCATCTATGGTTACCTGGCGTTCTTCCATGACTTCAAACAAGGCTGCCTGGGTTTTCGCCGGCGCACGGTTGATCTCATCTATCAGAATGATGTTAGAAAAAACAGGTCCCGCTTTAAAGTCAAATTCCGAAGTTTTCATGTTAAACACCGATGTTCCCAGCACGTCACTGGGCATCAGGTCTGGAGTAAACTGAATTCGGCTAAAATCGGTATCTAAACATTTCGCGAACAGCTTAGCAGTAACCGTTTTGGCAACTCCGGGAACACCTTCTATCAATACATGACCGTTAGAAAGCAAACCTGCGATCAATAATTCCACGAAACCATCCTGACCCACGATCACCTTGGAAAGCTGGCTTTTCAATTTTTCTACGGAAGTTTTTAATTCTTCCAGAGGAATTCTATTCTCAAAATTAAGTTCCTCGTTATTTGTTGTTTCCTGGTTTTCCATATTTGCCTTTATATGCATTTATTTTTTTGCTCAATTCCTGAAAGGAATTTTTATCATTTGCCTGTCGTTGCTGATAATTTTCTATAAACTGAAAAAGTTCTTTTGTTGTGTCCTCACTATTTTCGCTTCTTGCAGCTAGCTGACGATAAAATTCCTCATTTCCATGCACCGGGTCCAAGCGATAATTTCTACGGATGTATTCCTGAAATAGCTCGATTTTCTTATTTCCCATTTCATAATAAGCTTTTTTCTCGATGAATAGCTGCGCGATTGTCTGAGTATATTCGTAAGACCTATTTTTTAAAGGCTCCACCACGGGAATTGCTCGTTGCTTCCGTTTTCCTTCAAAAATTATAAAAAGAACGGCGGAAATTAAAGTAAAATAATATGCCCATTTCAGCGGTTTATTATTCAGTAAAATATAAAGTGGCGAGGTATAAAATGTTTTCCCGGTCTTATAATAAGCGTCCCATAGAATGTTCTGAGATTGGAAATAAGCCAGCAGATTTTGAACGTATCGACTTTTTTCCCCATCATACATGAAATAGTTACTAAAGGCTTGCGGCGTAGTATGTAGGTAGATCGCACCTTTTCCAAAAGGAGCTTTTATAAAGTTCACCTGTTCTTCCAGTTCTTCCGTTTTTACGGTTCCTAGAACAGTCTGGTTTACTGTGTCAAATTTCGTGAAATAATAAGAAGCAACTTCATGTTCAAAAACCTGGTCTTCTTTTAATTGTAATTTAGGATTACTTAAATTCACTTCTGGTTTGGCGGTGAAGTTTAAATCTTTTGAATTATAAGAAGCCCCGATATCCAACTTTAAGGTATCGATAAGATTGAGGCTAATACTGTTTGAAACGATCACCAATTTGTTACCTTGTTCCACCCATTCCAACAGATCATCCAATTCATCCCGGTCAAAATTTACTGAATTATTCAGGAAAAAGTACGTGCCGTTTCCGGGTGTGCCATTCAGGTATTCGTATGGCGGAATTTCAATCTTTTTTACAGTTGCGCCCGAATGCTTCCAGTTTTCGAATAGGAGATGGCTTCCTAACGGAATTTTATCAGTAGCCGTGTAACTGGGAGACCAGTTCAGCGGTTGCGGCTCATTCGCTTCCAGCCAGACCAGGCAGATGATGAGGAAAATAAATATTCCTAATGCTATTTTGTAGATCCTGCTCATTTTCCTTCCAGCATTTTATTCAATTTCTGAAATTCGTTCTGAGCGAGCTTGAATTCTGAATGGGTCACGGGAAAAGCACCGTACCAGATAAATTCGTAAAAGCGGGTGGTTTCCCCAAATACTTTCCTGATCTGGTCGTCTGAAATTTCTTCGGAATATTCTCTGTTTGTTTTCTGAAACTGGTATTCTATCAATTTCAATTCATCCAGTTTTCGCAGTTGTAATAGGTAATAGTAACGAATTGCTATTCTGAAATTTCCATTCTGGATAGCTTCTTTTATAAGGGCTGGAAGATCTTCGTTTTTAACCAATTCTTCTTCCTCGTTCATAAAAACTTGCGCCTGTTTTTCCTGTTTCAAAAAAACTCTACCTGGATTAAGCCTGGAAAACAACCAGGCGATCAAAATGAGTAAAATAATTAAAAGTATGTATGGAATGATCGGAATCAGGAAAGCCAGTACAGAGCCGGCCTCGTAATTGCCGAACAGCCAGTTGATCAACTGGTTGTATTTTGCGTTCAGCCATTTTTTGAATCGAGTCCACCAGTTTTCAGCATTTTGCTGATTCATGTAGTCAAAATCCTTATTCTCTTTTAGCTGTTTCTCAAAATTTCTGTCAAATTCAACTGGAATAAGATCTTCACTTTGATCATATTGAATTTCTCTTTTTTGAACAATCGTATCCTGTTCCTGCGCATGTATCGGCAAGAATGAAAACAAAATGGCAAGAAAGAGAATCCTTAATTTCAAATCTTATTCTTTTCGACCAATATTGCGAATAGTTTCATAGGTGCCGGTAAGATTTTTCTTTTCATTCAAATTGAAAAAGATCAGGGAAAACCCTATCGGCGTCATTCCATAGACGATATACTGAATCATGAAAGATAGCGTATTGATAATTATATAACCGGTGTCTAGTAGAGAAGAAGGATCGGCTATAGAGCCTTCATTAAAAGACGTCAGGATTTTTACCAAAGAATAAATAATTGTCGGAATCTGGAAAACAACCGCAACGATGTAGACGATGATCGAAATAACAATGATGCTGGCAAAGGTGATCCACCAGTTATCTTTTAAAAGATCAAAACAATCTGAAATACTATCAAATACAGATTTTCTATTAAAAACGATGATGGCCGGAGCCATGCTTAAAGGAACCATCAGGTAAATCCCGGGAATGATTAATAAGATCATTCCGGCACCGATGAGAATGGCCGAAATAAGGGAAATAGCGATCAGTTTTCCAAAATCGGCTTTTACACCGCTAGCTACTTCAGAAAAAATGATCTTTCCTTCGTTATTGATATACGATTTAATGCTGTGATAAATGGTTCCGTTTAAGGCAGCATAATACACCATGTAAGAGATGGCGAGAAGCAGCAGGGAGATGATCGTCGTGCCCGAATTGAAAGATGCTCCCAGGGAGCCAACCGTTTCAATAGAATAAAAAACAAAACAGGCAAGAAGTAAGATCAATGCTGGCCCTGCGATCTTAACCAGGGCTTTCAGTAGATCTTTATAATTTTCCCGTAAAAATTTGAACATGGCACCAAGGATTTCTCCTAGTTCCCTTTCTTTCTTAAACCTAATAGGCTGGTGATTCATTCTGATATTTTTTATAAATGATTGACGGATAAAAAACGTAGTAAAATAAAATGGCAAATAATGACAGACTTATGATCAAAATAGCGAGCCAGTCTGGCATGGAAGTTATTCTGGTAACAAATCCTTCAAGAAAGCCTGCAATGATAAAAAACGGAACCGTGCTTACTACGATCTTTAGCCCGTCTTTTATGCCCATCGTAAAAGATTTTAGCCTGGAATAGGTGCCGGGAAATAAAATGCTTCGACCAACAACCAAACCTGCACAGCCTGCCACTATAATGACCGATATTTCTATTGTTCCATGAATCCAGATCGTTCTCGCCGATTCCCATAACAGGCCTTTTTCATAAAAGAAATACTGAAAACTGCCCAACATAACGGCATTCTGCATGAGTAAAAAAACGGTCCCGAGCCCGGCAATCACACCAAACGCAAAGGTCATAAGTGCCACGCGGATATTATTAATAGTGATTCCCAAAAACATATCGGTTTGTGCGGCTTCTTTATAAACGGCCATGGGATCGTTATTGGCAATGTTTTCAAGGGTCATGTTTACATAGGCGTCTCCCAGAATAGAGCGTACAAAAGCGGTATTCGTTGCTGAGCTATAAGCCCCGATCAAGGTGAATATGAAGAAAATGCTGAAACTAAGCAATAGGTGTTTCCGAAATTGATAAAAATGTAAAGGAAACTCTTTGGTATAAAATTTTATAAAGCGATTTCCAGATTCTTTTTTATTTCGGTATATCTTCTGGTGGGCAGAGGCTGCCAGCGAATTCAGGTACTTTACCGTATTGCTGCCGGCGTAGTAGGTCTTTGCAAAACTCAGGTCGTCACTTAGCTCTACATAGATATCAGCTATTTCTTCTGGAGAATTACTGGTATTATTCTTAAGGAGGCTTTCGTACTTTACCCATTTATCTTTATTTTGCCTCACAAAAGCTGCTTCACGCATTGTTTTTTGATTAATACTCAAAGAAACATATTTCATGGATAACTTTCAAATCGAGACTGCTCAAAATATCAGTATTGAGCAAAATGTTGCCGGGATCGGAGAACGAATTCTGGCATTTGTGGTTGATCTCACAATCATCGTATTATATATTATCGTGGCGCAGTTTCTTTTATCCAGTTTAAAAGATGATGATTCGATGTTCATGTACTACCTGGTACTGGGGCTTCCCAGCTTTTTGTACTATCTGTTATTCGAGACCTTTTGGAATGGCAAAACTCCGGGCAAAGCTCTGCTACAAATCCAGGTGGTGAAATTAGACGGAACCAGGCCGGCGTTTTCAAATTACCTGGTTCGATGGTTATTAAGAATCATCGATATTAGTCTGAGCAGCGGTGGGATAGCGGTAGTTACTATTTTGTTCAATGGAAAAGGTCAGCGTCTGGGAGATATTGCCGCCGGGACGACAGTCATCAGCGAGCGTAGCAAGATGACGGTAGATCGAACTATGATGACCGAGGTCCCTAATGATTATATTCCGAAATATCCGCAGGTTACCATTTTAACCGACAGGGATATTCAGGAAGTCAAAGAA
The DNA here is from genome assembly GCA_964220295.1 of Flavobacteriaceae bacterium. Taxonomy (GTDB): domain Bacteria; phylum Bacteroidota; class Bacteroidia; order Flavobacteriales; family Flavobacteriaceae; genus Christiangramia. The sequence goes on from CAXPUM010000039.1 coordinate 17,544, forward strand.
TTGTATAGAAAAGCACGATTTGATAACCAGGAACAAATCATTAATACCCTAAGCGATCATTTAGCTGGGGTGCTTGAAGTTTCAGTTGATGAAGAACCGAAGGTTTTCGTGAAAAGAGTGATCGATGATTACAATTATTACACTCAGCAGTAATTAATCCAGTATTTCGATATCCATATGTACATCGCGAATTGGCCATTCTGATTCCCCAGTTTTTACTTGGCTGATTTTTTCGGCTACATCCATTCCTGAAACCACTCTTCCCAGTACTGTATGCTCATCGTTTAAATGAGGCGTACCATTTTTGGCCATTACAATGAAGAATTCAAAAGGAGAAGAAGCTTTACTGATATTTTGCTCTGCGTATTTTGCCATAGAGAAAGCTCCATAAGTATGGGTGTGGCCGGCTTCCAGTTCATTAGGGATCAAATAGTCACCGACCTGACCTCTCATGGTTGCGGTAGACTGGCTATCAGAATTTCCACCCTGGATCACGAATCCGGGAGCTACCCGATGAAAAACTGTATCATCAAAATAACCATTTTTAACCAGCATGATGAAATTTGCTCGATGCAATGGTGTATCGCGGTATAGTTGCACATCGATGTTCCCGTAACTTGTTTTGATACGAATGCGGGTTTCAGGATTTTCCTTACCATACTTCGTTAGCGTTGGGATCAGTTCTTCCTGCTCGATAGGAAACATCGGATTTTTCTCGATTTTCGTAACTTTTTGTTCTTCCTTTAATTCAGCTTTTCGAGCTTTGAAAATACTATCCCGATACTGTTTGATGGAGTCTTGTCTTTTTTGTTCGGCAAGTTCTTCTGCCGTGGGCTTTTGACCTTTTTCCGAAGAAGATTTCTTATCTTCACAGCTTGCGAAAACAAGAACAAGCATCAAAACAAATAGGAAGCGATTATTGAACATGAAGTTTGAAGATTTTAAAAATGCTGTCCCAAAATTAAAAAAAATGCCGCTTCCGGGAGAAGATGCGCAGCTAAAACTGGCTCCAATGGCCCGAATTAATGAATTGCGGGATATTGATATTGAAAAGCGAAAGCCTAATCATGCTGGCGTAATGGCCGTTTTTTACCCGGAAGGTGAAATTACCAGTTTTGTATTAATTCTTCGGAAGACTTATAAAGGTGTCCATTCCAATCAGGTTGGTTTTCCCGGAGGAAGAGTAGAGCCAGAAGACCAGAACCTTACTGAAACAGCCCTTCGCGAAACTGAAGAGGAGGTGGGGATTCCGCAGGAAAAAATCGAGGTGATCCGGGAATTAACACGGTTATATATTCCGCCTTCTAATTTTTGGGTTCAGCCATTCATAGGTTTGATGCATGAGAAACCCGTGCTCATTCCACAGGAAAGTGAAGTAGAAGATATCATGGAAGTCAAACTTTCCGATTTTTTGAATGAAGAAAACCTGGTCAGTGAGAAACTAACAACATCTTATGCTACCAATATAGATGTACCTGCTTTCCGTCTTAATGATCGAATTGTATGGGGCGCAACGGCGATGATGCTAAGTGAAATTCAGGAAATGTTAAGAAAAATCTAAATTTTAAACTAATTGCTATATTTGCCGCCTGATTTGGTGTAAGAAAAAGTGAATTCATGGGTTTATTCAAAAAGAATCCTTTTGGTCATTACCTAATTCTGAAAAAATGGTTGATCCGTATCTTCGGTGTGCTTACGCATCGCCGATACCGGGGATTTAATGAGCTTCAAATTGAAGGATCTGAAATCATTAAGAATTTGCCATCTACTAATGTGCTTTTTGTTTCGAATCATCAAACCTATTTCGCAGATGTAACAGCGATGTTCCATGTTTTCAACGCCAGTTTGAGTGGGAGAGTAGATAGCATTAAAAACATTGGTTATATCTGGCAGCCAAAACTGAATATCTATTATGTTGCTGCTAAAGAAACGATGAAAGCTGGTTTGCTAACTCGAATAATGTCTTATGCAGGAGCGGTGACTGTAGAACGAACCTGGCGGGAAAAAGGAAAATCTATTCAGCGTGAGGTTAATCCTAATGATACTGAGAATATTGGTAAGGCGCTAGATGATGGCTGGGTGATTACTTTTCCGCAGGGAACTACAAAACCATTTAAGCCGATCAGAAAGGGAACGGCCCATATTATCAAAAACCATAAACCCATCGTAATCCCTATCGTAATAGATGGTTTTCGAAGATCTTTTGATAAAAAAGGTTTACGTATTAAAAAGCGAGGTATTCTTCAAAGTTTTCAGATCAAGGAACCACTGGAGATCGATTATAAAAATGAATCTATAGAAGAGATTGTGAAAAAGCTCGAGTATGCGATAGAACAACACCCAAGCTTTTTAAAAGTAATTCCTTCAGAAGAGATCAAAGTCATGGAAGAGCTGAACGAGCAGCGCCGCTGGGGCTATTAATTACATCTCCAATTTTCTTAATTCCTTATAGTTCTTGTGAAGTCTTTTTAGTAAGATTCCGTAAATGATTCTATAGATCAGCCATATCAAACCAAGGAATATTGCTAAGATTAGCGCGATCGCGCCTATGAAAAGCAACCATTGCATGGTATCAAAATGCATATCCTGACCGGGTTGTGCTGTGACCGAATTCATATGAGTGTGAATTATCAGGTACAAACCTGCCACGAATGAAATTCCGCTTGAGATCAGCACAAATGAGATGTAATATTTCACGGTTTTCCTGGTTCTCAAGATCGTTTCCATTAACTGCTTAGCCGTATCTGTCGCGTTGATTCTTCTGTAATTCTTATAAAACCTGAAGATGAAGTAAAAAGTGAAAAGGTAGCTGATGACCATGATAATAATGGTAAACTGCGTCATATGGAATTTTTCCATCCGTTCCCAGTAATCATCGTCTGCCAGCGTTAAATTCAATATTGCTCCTAAAAAGAATTCTATAATACTGATGATGAAGATCCATTTCACGATGGAGGAACTTCTTTTCCATATCATTTTATATAGCTCATCGTAGGAGAGGTGCGGGAGGGACTTATCCTGCTTCTTCCAGTCTTTTTTTAGTAGATCCAGTTCATCCATAATCTCAAGGATTAATTATACTCTTTAACTTAGTTTTCACCCTGTTCATTTTCACCCGCGCATTCACTTCGGTAATTCCCAAAGTTTCCGAGATCTCGGCATAGTTCTTATCTTCCAGGTATAGGAAAACAAGGGCTTTGTCTATATCATTCAATTGTTTAATAGCATCATACATCAGCTTCAAATTTTGTTCGACCGCACCATCATATTCTTCCGCTTTAATCTTGAAATGCACCGTGTCATAATCCTGTGTCCTGATACTTCTTTTTTTCTTCCGGTATAAGGTAATAGCGGTATTCAGCGCTACGCGATACATCCAGGTGCTGAATTTTGAATCTCCGCGGAATTTAGGATAGGCTTTCCAGAGCTGAATCGTGATTTCCTGGAATAGATCGTTATGCGACTCCTGATCGTCAGTATAAATCCTGCAGATCTTGTGAGCGATATTTTGATGCTTTTCCAGCTTGGTTACGAACTGATGTTCTAATTCTTTATTCACAAAACATTGGTTGGCGCTTATAGGTAGCGAAATTTCCTACTATGTTACAAAAAACTTTAATTTAAAGTTAATCACTGCTTAATGGCTTAAGGAATTGGTAACTTTGAGTAAAACCAACCGATTTATGAATATCCCGAAATCAGATTTACCCAGAGTCGTTGTCATTGGAGGTGGTTTTGCCGGAATGGCACTTGCCCGTAAATTATTGAAAGAAGACATTCAGTTAGTGCTTCTGGACAGGCATAATTATCATACTTTTCAGCCCTTATTGTACCAGGTTTCCACATCTGGACTGGAACCAGATTCCATAGCTTATCCGCTGCGGAAAATTACGCGTAATAGCGAAAAGTGTTTTTTCAGATTAGCCGAAGTGAATTCCATAGATGCTGAAAAAAATATCATTCATACCAACATTGGAGAGATCATTTTTGATTACCTGGTAATTGCGACTGGTTCAAAAACCAATTTCTTTGGAAATGATAGTATAGAGGAACATGCTATGTGGATGAAAACCGTTCCGCAGGCCCTAAATATTCGAAGCCTGATACTTGAAAACCTGGAACAGGCTACTATTACTGAAGATCCTGAAAAAAGAAAAGCGCTACTGAATTTCGTACTTGCCGGCGCCGGACCAACGGGAGTGGAATTAAGCGGAGCGATTGCTGAATTACGTAATCATATTTTACCAAAAGACTATCCTGATCTTAACCCAGCTGAAATGAATATTCATTTACTTGAAGGGCTGGATAGGGTTTTACCGCCGATGAGCGAAGAGGCTTCGAAGGCTGCACAGAAATTCCTGGAAGAGCTGGGGGTGAAGATTCATCTGAACACCATGGTAAAACATTACGATGGGCACCTGGTTACGACCAATACTGATCTGGCAATTAAAACCGAGACCTTCATATGGTCAGCCGGGGTAACTGGTGCGCCGGTGGAAGGTTTGAATGCTTCTGCCATGGTGGAGAAAGCAAACAGGTATGAAGTAAATGTTTTTAATCAGGTGAATGGTTATGAGCATATTTTTGCAGTTGGAGATATTGCGCTCATGAAGACCGAAGATTTCCCCAAGGGTCATCCCATGGTTGCTCAACCAGCTATTCAACAGGGAAAACATTTAGCGAAAAATATTCACAATCTTATTAAGGGAAAAAAACTGGAACCATTTAAGTATTTTGATAAAGGGACCATGGCAACCGTAGGTAGAAACCGTGCGGTTGTAGACCTTCATAAATGGAAATTCTCTGGATTCTTTGCCTGGTTCGTCTGGATGTTTATTCACCTTTGGTTCCTGATTGGTTTCAGAAACCGAATTGTAACGTTCTTTAACTGGACGTATAACTATATCAACTTTGATAAAGCAGCAAGACTGATCATAAGACCTTTTAAGGGCCATGAACAGTCTATGGAAATCGAACGGGATAAGGTTTAATTACCTGTTTTCCTTGATGTATTTATTATAATCGGTGGCAAGACTGGTCTTTTGCTTCTCTGTAAGAGCCTTTCCTGCCATCTGGAAAACTTCATGCTCTTCCTCATCTAAATGATGAATGAGTTCATGTTCCAAGTCCTTCGCGATTTTCAACCAATTAGAAGCATCCATTTTGGTATCTTCCAGTTGTTCTACCATTTCATCCATATCATGATGTTCTGCCACACTATGTCGTGCTTTTTCCTGTGTAAGATCTTTTTGCATTAATGGTACGTAGAAAAATCTTTCTTCAGCATCTGCGTGAATTGCCAGTTCGTGCTTTAACGTTTTAAAGAGTTTTTTGCGCTCTTCGGTATCGCCTTCCGTTTTTACTAATTTGGCTATCAGGTCTCTCTGTATTTCATGTTCCTGACGTAAGGCTTCAAAAATGGTCATTGTGAGTAGTTTTTAGATTGAATTTCAAGTTATTCATTTTTATGTTAAAGATTGTTTAATTTTCCAGAATGAAAGCTAAAATTTGAATTGGCTACAGTTCAGATGGAAAATTCGACAATTCAGTATTTCAGTTTTTTGATTTTTGAATAGCTGAAGCATCTTCGTATCATAATTCCGAATAAAATGAGATTCGTTCTAAAAACATTTAAAATCAGTATAATAGTAGCGCTAGTGGTGATCGCTTTAGACACTACTTTCAACGGTTTTCGTTTTCATATGATGCTCGAATGGCAATACTGGGGAGTTTATTTTTTCTATTCATTCGTGATCACTTTTCTTAATAGTCTCTTTTTTTGGCAATTCGGTGAAAAGATCGGGTGGGAGAATGCAAGCCTGAAAAAGATATTTCTGGCAAGCTTTGGATCTATCGTCCTAACCTTGATGGGTTTTTTCTTCTGCAGGATGATTGATGAAACGGTCTTCCAGGGAAATAGTTTTGAAAATTTCCTTAAAGAGGAATCAATTAGCAATTATTTTTTCCCGTTGTTATTTACCGCGATTGTCGCGCTGACCTTTCATCTGTTTTATTTTTACAAGGCTTTACAGGAGAAAAGGGTAAAAGAACAGAAAATAATAGCCGGAACCGCATCGGCAAAATTTGATGCTCTCAAAAACCAACTAGACCCCCATTTCCTTTTTAATAGTCTGAATGTTCTGAGCTCTTTGATAGAAGAGAATCCTGACCTGGCACAGAAATTTACTGGCTCGCTTTCTAAAGTTTATCGATACGTGCTGGAACAGAAAAATAAAGAACTTGTGAGCATTCAGGAAGAATTGAGTTTTGCTTCCACCTATATGAAATTGCTGGAAATCAGGTTCGAGAATAGTCTTTTTTATGAACCACCTTCAACAATAAAAACGGAAGAAGCCAAAGTAGTTCCACTATCACTTCAGCTGTTACTGGAAAACACCATTAAACATAATATCGTAAGTGAACAAAAACCTTTGCGAATAAGGATCTACGAAGAAAATGGATTCCTGGTCGTTGAAAATAATTTTCAGAAAAAAGAAGTATTGCCCGGACGTAAAGGTGTAGGACTGCAAAATATTGTAAACCGATATGCTATTCTTACCAGTCGTGAGGTGAAAATCCAGCAGACCAACGATTATTTTAGAGTAAAATTACCACTACTAACACAACAAATTTCAATTATGGAAACAGCAAACATGAATGAAGAAAACGCCTATTTTAAAGCCAAACAACGCGTAAAAGAGATCAAAGAATTTTATGGCAGCCTGCTATCTTTCTGCCTGGTCATTCCTTTTCTAATTTATATCAATTATCGAACATTTTGGGGTTTCCAGTGGTTCTGGTTTCCACTTTTTGGATGGGGAATAGGACTTGTTTTCCAAGGAGTATCGGCCTTTGGTTATGGAATGAATTGGGAGGAGCGTAAGATCAGGGAGATCATGGAAAAAGAAAAACAGCAATCAAAATCCTGGAAATAATGAAAGAAGATTATAAAGAAGAGATGCAGTATAAAGCTGCCAAAAAACGGTTTCAGAAAATAAAGGGCTTCTATGTACACCTTTCTATTTACCTGATTATTAATATACTGATCGTGATCTTGAATGTTAAGAATCATGATTTCAGGGCAGGTGTGGATCTTTGGGTATTGTTCACTACGCCTTTTTTCTGGGGAATAGGCCTCTTCTTTCATTGGACCAGGGTTTTCGGCCCAAATTTTTTCTTCGGAAAAGAATGGGAAGAACGGAAGATCAAAGAACTGATGGAAAAGGAAAAACAAGAATGGAAATAATTGATTAATGGATCACATCATTATTATCGAAGATGAAAAACCAGCTGCAAGAAGGCTGGAACGAATGCTGAATAAGCTGAATTACCAAGTAGAAGCGAAACTTCATTCGGTTCAAGAGGCGATTGAATACCTAAGTTCTCATCAGCATCCTGATCTTATTTTCCTGGATATTCAGTTAAGCGATGGTATTTCTTTTGAGATTTTCGAGCACGTGGAAGTTAAAAGTGCCATCATTTTCACTACGGCTTACGACGAATATGCCCTAAAGGCTTTCAAGATGAATAGTATTGATTATTTGCTTAAACCGATAGATGAAGAAGAATTGGAGGCAGCTATCTCCAAGTATAAAAAGAATTTTTCGGCAAGTCAGCAACAAATTAAAGTAGATGATCTTAGACAGTTGCTGAATCTTAATAGTTCAAAAGAATATAAGAATCGTTTTACGACCCAGGTTGGTCAGCATTTAAAACTGATCGACACCGCAGAAATTGCCTGTTTTTATTCAGAAAATAAAGCTACTTACATCCACGGTTTCAATGGCCGAAATTATCTTATTGAAGCTTCCTTAGAGAACCTGGAGAGTGAATTGAATCCTGAAAAGTTTTTCCGAATCAATCGAAAAGTAATCGTTAATATCAAGGGCATTGAAGATATCATTTCTTATACTAATTCCAGGCTGGAACTGAAGATTCCGAATTTTTCAGAATTTCAGGTTATCGTAAGCAGGGAACGGGTGAGGGATTTTAAATCCTGGCTGGAAGGCTAGTAAAATGTTAAAATTGAGACTTTTAAAAACCGCAAGTCAAAACTCTTCGTATATCTTGATACAAACATCTAGTTTGTAAACTTTTTATGGTCAGATAGACGATTTGAGTTTTTGATTTTTTTGGTTGGTTAAACGCTCAAAGGGAAGCACTCCTCCTGGAGATCTCTTTGGGCGTTTAGTAAAAAAGCCCGGGAGTGATTACCCGGGCTTTATCATTTAATATATTTTACAAATTATGGAGTAGTGGAGGCCACCGCACCTAATACATATAGCTGCTCCATCGTAGGTGATTCACTACCACCTTCAGGCTCTAAAGTAATTCCAAACGCTTCAGATTCATTTGCATTATCCAGTTGGAAGATTTTATTATCATCCTGGTCAAATTCATCCAGTAATCCAATGCTTGTTGGAGTTAAAGGATTCAGTTTTAATGACCATACCTGGTATACTTTTCCTCTTGGAGGCTCTGGAAGTTCTTTCGCATCTATATACGCCTTATTATCCTCTTTGTTCCAATAAACCGAAGCGTAAGCTGCCGGTGCAACATTTTGTCCCTGTAACGGAATTCTAGTCACATTTTTATTTCTAAGAACTGCAAGTAATTCTTCGGCTTTGTTGGCATCATCCCTCGCGTCAGCAATTTGCTGTTCCATTTTTGCGTTACGTGCCTGCTCTGAGTTCAATTGCTCTCGTAAGCCATTGTTATCGCCAATTAGAACGACCAGGCCAATAATTACCAGTAAACAGGCTGCCCAGCCAATATAGGCCGTCCAATGAGTTTTAGGAGTGGTGTCAAGTCGTCGAATTCCTCCCTGACCCATTTTCTGTTTGATTCGAGCCAGTAGCGCTTCAGGATTATAAGAAGGTGCTGCGGCAGAGGAGAGCCTAACTAATGCATCCTCGATTTCTTCAACTTCTTTCTGTATTTCTGGGTACTCTCTTAGAGCTTCTGTTACTTCACGACTTTCCGGCTCGGTTAACGCTCCGTAAACATACAACTCCAGAATTCCTGATGATATGTATTCTTCTATATCCATGTTTTATTCAGCTAAAATTTCGCGAAGCTTATTGATGCAAGCTCTGTTCTTTGTTTTTACCGTTCCAAGCGGCATATCTAATTCTTCAGCAGTTTCTTTTTGAGTAAAACCTTTAAAGAATAAAAGATCGATCAGTTTCTTACAAACAGGCTTCAGCGCCTTAATATATTTTCCGAGGCCAATCGCATCTGTCTTTGATGAGAAGTGCGATTTGTTCTCCAAAATATCTACGAAATTATCTGCTGCAAGGTTTTTCTGTTTGTTCTTATGACTTTTAGACCGTATTTGATCTATGGAGGCATTTCTGGCTATATTCAGAATCCAGGTAAAAAATCGGCCCTTTTTTGAATTATATGAGGAAGAATTTTCCCAGATCTTAAGAAAAACGTCCTGTAAAATTTCTTCAGCGATGGTTTCATCACGAACGATGCTGTAAATGATACCGTAAATACTTTCAGAATATAATTCGTAAATTCTTTCAAAGGCCTTTTCGTTCCCGTTCTGGAGTTCAAGGATAAGTCCGTCTTGTTGCATGTGGTTGGAATTGATGTCTAAATATATGGATTAAGATGAAATAAAAAAAGCGGCCGCAAAGCCGCTTTATAAATCTTATTTAAGTTTTTTCTATTGATTAGAATCCATATCTGATTCAGCATTCATGTCTCCAGAACTCTTTTCGATAACACCACAACCTACACGGTCGCCAGCAGCTCCAGATGGTTGAGAGGTGAAGTCATCTACACCATTGTGTACGATAACTGCTTTTCCAAGAATATCTTTGTTTTTGTCACCACAGCCAATACACCATTCGTCAGTGCTCATAGAAATCGTTCCGTTTCCGTTTGCATCTACTTTAAAGTTTCCAATATCACCTTTGTGGTATCCTTCAGAATCTCCCCATTTACCATGTTTAGCTCCGGTTGGGTTCCAGTGACCTTTAGCAGATGAACCATCTGCAGCGCTACAATCACCTTCTTCATGAATGTGGATCGCATGCTCACCTTCAGCAAGACCAGAAATCATCGCAGTCATAGATACTTCATCACCTTCCTGGGTGAAAACTACGTTACCACTCAGACCGGAATCGTTCGTTGGCTGAAGAGTTACCTTAGCCTTCATCATTTCAGAATCTTTTTGATCCATGTCTGAAGTCATTTCAGTATTTGACTCTTTATCCATGGAATCCATCTCATCATTTTCTTTTTTGTTGTCCTTACATCCGGTAAAAACCAAAGCAGCACAAAAAATCAGGGATAAACTAATTCGTTTCATAATAAATTGATTGGTTTAATTTTTCAGTTAAATCATAACTAAAGTAATCCGAAAACCAGCAGTGACCAAAGATTTAAGGATAGCTTAACAGTGGAGTGTCACCGTTTTCAACAAGATTAACATTTTAAGCAAGGCTTTAATCAGGCAATAAAAAAGCCGCTGATTTAAAGCGGCTTTCCAAATTTCAATCAATTAGTCTAATCCAGTTCTTTGATTTTGATGTTTCTAAATGAAACTTGGTGACCATGATCCTGGAGGGCGATATGCCCCTTTTGTTTTTTTCCAAATGCATCCCAGTTGGCAAATTTTGAATTCTTAACGAGTTCATTCCAACCATCCCCTTTTACATCAAATTCCACGATTTTAGTACCGTTCAGCTCTATCCAACCCTGGTTATTTTTATAATCTATATGAATGACTTCAGAATTCCATTCTCCAACAGGGTTTACCGTATTCTTACTTGGTGGTTTCATATCATAAAGAGCACCGGCATAACGATCGGGTCCATTTTTCCCATCAGGATGGCCTTCATTATCCAAAATCTGAACTTCTGGCCCGGTTAAATAAGGTTCACCATATTGCTGATCTTCCTGCACAGCCCACATAATACCGCTATTTCCTCCTTCTGAAATCTTCCAGTCTATTGAAAGCTCGAAGTTTTCAAATTCATCTTTTGTGATCAGATTTTCGGAATGCCGCCTGCCTTCGGCTGGAGTCAGCACCATGGCATCGCCTTCAATTTTCCATTGATCAGACATGCTGTCTTTATTATATGCCTTCCAGCTATCAAGGTTTTCTCCATCGAACAAAACCTGCCAGTCGCTTTCAGTTTCCGGCGCATTTGTTGGTGCCATAGCCTGATCACCATTACCCATTTCATTTTTTTTCTCGATGCTTCCACAGCCTACTGAAAAGATAAGCGCAGTACAACCAATAGCTAGAATTGTCTTTTTCATTATTTAGTTGATTTAAGTCCCAATATTCTTTTTAAACGGTCTTCATCAATTTCTGAACCAGCGAAATCGTCAAAACGTTTTTGAGTTGCTTCAATAATATGGCTTGCGATGAATGGCGCACCTTCTTTTGCTCCCTGTTCAGGAGATTTGATGCAGCATTCCCATTCTAATACAGCCCAGACGTCACAACCATATTCGGTTAACTTTGAGAAGATCGTCTTGAAATCTACTTGCCCGTCACCCGGATTTCTATATCTACCTGCGCGGTCTTTCCAGTCGCCATATCCGCCAAACATTCCTTTTTTCCCCGTTGGATTAAATTCCGCATCCTTAACATGAAACATTTTAATAAATTCATGATAATGATCAATGTATTCGATATAGTCCAGTTGCTGAAGCACAAAGTGACTTGGGTCGTATAGGATATTGACTCTCTTATGATTATTGGTAGCCTCCAGGAATCGCTCAAAGGTCACCCCATCATGCAGGTCTTCACCAGGATGAATTTCATAACAAACATCCACGCCATTATCATCAAATTCATTCAATATTGGCATCCATCTTTTAGCGAGTTCTTCAAAGCCCATTTCTACTAGACCATCAGGTCTTTGTGGCCATGGGTGAGCGGTATGCCATAAAAGGGAACCACTAAAAGTTCCGTGAACATCCAAGCCTAAATTTCTACTCGCTTTTGCAGCATATTTCAACTGATTCACGGCCCATTCGGTTCTCGCCTTTGGATTATTTTTATAATCATCTGGGGCGAAGTTATCGAACATCAAATCGTAAGCCGGATGAACCGCCACTAGTTGTCCCTGTAGATGGGTGCTCAGCTCAGTTATGGTTAATCCGTGTCCTTCAACTTTTCCTTTAAGTTCGTCACAATAATCTTTGCTTTCAGAAGCTTTTTTCAGATCGATCAGTCTCGTTTCCCATGTTGGGATCTGTATTCCTTTATATCCAAGATCTGCAGCCCATTTGCATAAGCCATCTAGAGAATTAAATGGTTCTTTATCGTCCATAAACTGGGCAAGAAAAACTGCAGGTCCTTTTACTGTTTTCATCATTCTAGTCATTCATTTTGGTCCAGACGTTCCCATCTTTATGAGAAGCTACCGTCTTTTCTATAAATTTCATTCCTCTAACGCCTTCCTCGAGTAGAGGGAAAGCACCGTCAAATTTCTTGTCGTTATTGATGGAATTAGCGATTCCGAGATAAATATTTCCCATAGAATCGAAAATTCCTTCGGGGTGTCCCGGTGGAAGTTTTGTTCCTTCCAAAGAAAAATCAGAATTATATGGGTGGCCTGATTTTAAAACCTGTAACGGCTTATCTTCAGTTAATAAATACAAATAATTAGGATTTTCCTGTTCCCATTTTAGTCCGCCTTTTTCGCCATAAACCTGAACGGTGAAGTTATTCTCTTCTCCAGTAGCGATCTGGCTGGCTCTCAACACCCCTTTGACGTTTTCTGAAAATCTCAAAAGCACAGTTCCATCGATATCCATAGGATTGTCTTCATACAGGTAGTTCAGGTCTGCCAGAATTCTCTCAATTTTTTGACCAGTAACGTATTCGGCCATATTAAAGGCATGGGTTCCGATGTCACCAATACAGCAGCTGATTCCGGATTTTTCAGGATCCAGGCGCCAGGTATTTTTTCTTTTTTCCTTGTCGTGAATCAATGGATTGATCCATCCTTGGTAATATTGTACATCAACTTTCTGTATTTTACCGATCTCACCATTGGCGATCATGCTTTTCATTTGCCTGATCATTGGATAGCCGGTATATGTGTAGGTCACGGCGAATACTTTGCCTTTTTTGGATTGTAACTCTTCCAATACTTTTGCTTCCTCATAAGTAGTGGTCAAAGGCTTTTCGCAGATCACGTTAAAGTCATTTTCTAATAACTTTTTGGCCATCGGGAAATGTAGAAAATTGGGAGTAAGTACAGAAACAACCTGCATTTTTTCTCCTTCAGGAAGCTTGGCCTCTTCTTCAACCAGGTGATCTAAATCTTTATAAATCCTGGAAGGATCAAGACCTAATTTTTTTCCGAAGTTTAAACTTTTTTCATGTGTAGGGTCAAAAACACCTCCAACGATCTCGTATTTATCGAACATGGAAGACGCTACACGATGAAGAATACCAATTAATGATTCTTCACCGCCGCCTAATATCCCCAGTTTTATTTTACTCATAGACAATTTTAAATTTCGATTTGACTTTTATCAATTTTTTCGTTTCTGAAAAATAAGGCGAAAAGTATCATTACTCCAAATGCAAAGGCTGCAGGGAATATCCAGATCGATTCCCAGTTATGCAATTTTTCGCCTAGTAAGTTTGCGTCACTAATCAATCCTGCTACGTAGAAACCAATTAGCATTCCTACGCCATACGTTGCCAGTGTGATTAGTCCCTGAGCGGAACTTTTAAATTTTTCCCCGGCTTTAAAGTCGGTATATATCTGGCCGGCCACAAAGAAAAAGTCATAGCAGAGGCCGTGAAGTGCAATTCCAAGAATCAGCATAAAGATCAGTTCCCCGGTATCTCCGTAAGCGAAGAGGAGGTAACGAACTGTCCAGGCGATCATCCCGGCAATAATGGTCATTTTAAAACCGAATTTTTTAAAGAAAAATGGCAAGAGCAGCATGAATAATACTTCGGAAGCCTGGCCAATGGTCATCAATCCGGTTGGGTTTTCTGTACCGATTTCAGATAAAAACAGGTTCGCATTCTGATAATAGAAAGCCAGAGGAATACATATTAAAACTGAAGCCAAAAAGAAAACCAGGAAGTTTTTACTTTTCAGCAGGCTTAGAGCATCTAGACCTAAGGTTTCTACCAGGCTCACCTTTTTAGAACGATCAACTGTTGGTGGTGTTTTTGGTAGGGTAAAACTGAATAACCCGAGAAATGCTGAAGCGATTCCAACCATTAAAAAGGTATATCGTAGCATTCCATCTTCACGAGCTTCCGGAGCATCCCAGAAAAACACGTAGCTAATTACCAGACCAGCAACGATCCAGCCTATAGTTCCGAAAACGCGAATAAATGAAAATTCCTTCGCCGGATCTTTCATTTGATTAAAACTAACGGAATTAACCAGTGCCAGCGTTGGCATATAAGCAATCATATATCCTAAAACCAATGGATAGAAACTGGCAAAATCGGTACTGATGTACATTAAATACATTAAGATCGCACCGATGATATGAAGAACGCCTAAAATCTTTTCCGCGTTAAAAAATCGATCAGCAATTAAACCAATTATAAAAGGAGCGATGATAGCTCCCCAGGATTGGGTAGAAAATGCTGTTGCTATTTGTGCGCCAGACGCGCTGAGATTAAAATCGAGGAAAGTACCAAGAGTTACAAACCATCCTCCCCAAATGAAGAATTCAAGAAACATCATAAGGGATAACTGGAATCGTACTAATTTACTCATTGTTGAATTGTGCTTTTAGGGTTTAGAGTTGTTTTGCAGATTTGATCAATAAATTTTTAGTGGCAAGAATTCCTTCTTCGGGAGTCATTTCATCTCCTTCGAATTCCACACCTATATAGCCATTATATCCGGCATCTTTTACAATTTTGATCATTTTTTTGAAATCGATCAACTCCTCCTGTCCTTCATCATTAAAAGTATACGATTTCGCACTTACTGCTTTGGCGTAAGGCATCATTTTTTCCACACCTTCATACCTTGGGTATTCTTCAATACATTTCGCATCCCACCTTTCATTGTTTTCTCTCTTCAGGCAAAAATTCCCAAAATCTGGTAAAGTTCCAACATTTCCCATATCTACACCTTTCATCACTTCTACCAACAGATCAGCATCTGAAGATAAATAACCATGATTTTCTACCAAAATATTGATGCCTTTTCCCTCGGCATAGGTTGCTAATTGAGAAAGACCATCTATTGAATTATTTTTCCACTCACTCCTGTCCTCGCTTCCAAAAAGATTGACGCGAATTGAGTGACATCCTAAAAATTGTGCTGCATCTACCCATTTTTTATGGTTTTCTACGGCTTCATTTCTTGCTACCGAATCATTTGCTGCCAGGTCACCTTCAGAATCGACCATTAAAAGCAGGTTTTTTACTCCATATTTGTCGCTTTTCATCTTCAATGTATCCAATACCGCCTTCATTTCAGCTTTTGGATCTTTCGCATCTTTGATTCGTTGAGCATAAAATGTTGTAACATATTCCAAACCTTCAAAGCCGTATTCATTTGCTTTTTCGGCAAAATCCATTGGATCGAGCTCACCGGCAAAAATTGGCTTGTTTAATGACCATTCGGCTAAAGAAAGTTTAAAGAAAACGCTGTCTGTTGCGGTAGAATCGGCTTGAGCTGTTTCAGTTCGCTCTTTTTCAGAATTTCCATTTTTACAGGAGGTTAAAGAGGTGCCGATAAATAAAAAACTGAGTATCAACAGGGAGGATACTTTCAACGATTGTAGGTTCATTTGATTTTTACTAAAATGTTTTAGTTAGACGAGTGAAAATAATGAATTTTAAATGTACTCTTTTTTTTAAAGATGTAAAATTTTGTGTTGAAATTTATATATTTGACAGACTTCGAACCCGATTATTATCAAAAAAGAATAGAATTGTGAGTAACTTTTATGAAAATGACACCTATGATGCCATAGTTGTCGGTACCGGTATCAGTGGAGGCTGGGCCGCAAAAGAGCTAACTGAAAAGGGCTTCAAAACACTGGTTCTGGAACGTGGTAGAATGGTAGAGCACGTGAAGGATTATCCTACTATGAATGACGATCCATGGGATTATAAATTCAAAGGACAGGTGCCAAGAGAAGAAGCAAAGAGACAGTATAAACAGGCCAGAACCGGTTATACTGTTTCTGAACCAAGTAAACATTGGTTTGTAGATGACATTAAGCATCCTTATAACGAAACCAAACGTTTTGACTGGATGCGTGGATATCACGTTGGTGGGCGATCGATCATGTGGGGAAGACATAGTTACAGATGGAGTGATCTTGATTTTGAAGCGAATAAGAAAGATGGCCACGGTGTTGACTGGCCTATTCGATATAAAGATATTGCTCCTTGGTATGATAAGGTTGAATCATTTATTGGTGTATGTGGGGAAAAATTGGGGTTAAACCAATTACCAGATGGCCAGTTTCTTCCGCCTATGGATCTAAATTGTGTGGAAGATTATTTCAGGACCAGTATATCTGACAATTTTAATGGACGTGTAATGACTTCCGGAAGAGTTGCTCATATTACAGGAGATAAAAAGTTCGAAGGAAGAACCAAATGTCAGTTTAGAAATAGATGTATTAGAGGTTGTCCTTATGGTGGATACTTCAGTAGTGTATCTTCCACATTACCGGCGGCTTCCAAGACCGGGAATATGGATCTTAGACCTTATTCTATAGTTTCCGAAGTAATTTATGATCCGGAGACCAAGCGTGCAAAAGGCGTAAAGGTGATCGATACGGAAACCAAGGAAGAATTTGAATATTACGCGAATGTTATTTTCCTCTGTGCCTCATCCATGGCTTCGACCAGTATTTTGATGCAATCAAAATCTGATCGTTTTCCTGAAGGACTTGGAAACGATAGTGGGGAACTAGGTCATAATATTATGGACCACCATTTTAGAGTTGGTGCTTCCGGAAAGTATGACGGATTCCAGGATTCATATTATAAAGGAAGAAAACCGAATGGTATTTACCTGCCTCGTTTCCGTAACTTAGAAGGTAGTAAAGATGATCTGGATTTCGTAAGAGGTTATGGATACCAGGGAGGTGCAAGCCGTGATAATTGGCAGGATACTATTGCTGAACTTGGGTATGGTGAAGAACTTAAAAAGAAACTTACCGAACCAGGAGGTTGGACGATGGGTCTTTTAGCCTTTGGAGAAACACTTCCTTATCATGAAAACAAAATGACGCTTGATTATGACAAGTTAGATGATTGGGGATTACCAACTATTACATTCGATGCAGAATTTAAGGAGAATGAGCTGAAGATGCGTAAGGATATGAAAGAACAGGCTGTGCAGATGCTAGAAAAAGCAGGATTCACAGATATTTCTTCTTACGACCAGTTAGGGGCTCCAGGTCTTGGAATTCATGAGATGGGAACTGCCAGAATGGGTAGAGATCCCAAAACTTCAGTTCTGAATGGAAATAATCAGGTTCATGCAGCTCCAAACGTATACGTTACAGATGGTGCGTGTATGACATCAGCCTCTTGTGTGAATCCGTCATTAACTTATATGGCGTTAACTGCCAGAGCTGCAGATCATGCTTCTAAGAATTTCAAAAAGTCTAACGCCTAAAATTTGAATTATGAATAGAAGAAATGCATTGAAAAATATAGGCTTGGGAGCTGGAATCTTTATTGTAGGGCCAACAACCCTAAGTTTGCTTCAAAGCTGTAAAAATGAACCAGAGTATGATTGGAAACCAACTTTTCTTTCCGCTTCGCATGGTTTTGCGTTAGAAAAAATTCTTGATGTGATCATTCCAAAGACTGATACTCCAGGAGCTTCAGATCTGAATATTGCACAATTCATTGATTCTTATATGGATCAGGTTGCCGATCCTGAAAGAAGCAAGCGATTTGTAAGATCAGCGGATGCATTTTCAGCATCCTTTAAAAAAGAATATGATAAGGAGCACGAGGAAGGAAGTAAGGAAGATTTTGAAAATATCGTAAAAAAATACCTAAAAGCTTCCCCTGCAGAGAGAGAACAATATGCTGAAAGAAATACTGAAACCCAGGATGCTCAAGACCAGGCTTCAGAAATGCCTATGGATCCAGATTCAGGTTCTTATGCGTATTTAACAAACGTAAGAGATATGGCCATCTGGGCATGGAAAAATAGTGAAGCCATAGGCGAGGAGGTTATGTGGTACGATCCAGTCCCTGGTCAATATATACCTTGTGGACCAACAGAAGAGTTGGGTGGAGGTAAAGCCATGTCCTTATAGGATAAGAATTCAATAATTTATTAACAATTAACAAAGCCGGATTTTCGCCATTTAACGAAGGTCTGGCTTTCTTTTTTTATCAATTTGATAAATTCGTCTACATTAAATGGTTATTCACCGATATTAAGCTAGAATATTAAGAAAAGTAAAATTTACGCTTAAAAATTTAACGAAAACGATTTCGTATAATTTTTTAAAATTGGTTAGTTTATTAACAAATAATTTACATACTTTTATGACTGTTGTGAGCTTTAATTAAACTATCCAAATTAAACTATTTCTTATGAAAAAACTTATTTTCAGGAGCCTCTTGTGTGCTATCGCGATGCTAACATTCAGCATGGTGCAGGCACAAACTGTTACTGGAACGGTTACCGATGAGAGCGGTCCGTTGCCAGGAGTTAATGTTTCGGTAAAAGGAACATCTAATGGTACTACCACAGATTTTGATGGTAACTATACCTTAAATAATGTACCTTCTAACGGAGTATTAGTTTTCAGTTTCGTAGGTTTCGAAACCCAGGAGATTGGGGTAGGTGGGCAATCCACCATTGACGTGAACATGGTTACCGATGCCTCTGAGCTTGATGAGGTGGTACTGATCGGTTACGGTCAAACAACCGTGCGGGATGCTACAGGAGCAGTGGCTTCAGTTAGCGCAGAAGATTTTAACAAGGGTAATATTTCTTCTCCAGAAGAGCTGATCCAGGGTAAAACTGCAGGTGTGCAGATTACACAATCCAGTGGTGAGCCAGGAGGTGGAGTAGCCTTAAGAATTAGAGGAACTACTTCAGTTCGTTCTAATAATAACCCTTTATTTGTAGTTGACGGTGTGCCATTAGCTGGAGATGATACTACTACAGGAGCTCCAGACTTAGGAGTTAGTGGTGGTTCAGCTAGAAACCCACTGAATTTCTTGAACCCAAGTGATATTGAAAGTATTAGTATTCTAAAAGATGCTTCTGCAACCGCAATTTATGGTTCCAGAGGTGCAAATGGGGTAGTAATTATTCAGACTAAATCAGGAAGAGGAGCGCAAGGTGGCTCTTTTACTTATGATGGTTCGATTAGTATTGCTCGTCCTGCAAATACTTATGATTTGTTAAATAGAGAGCAATTTTTACAAGGAATTGAAGATCTAGGAGGAAATCCTGATGATGCCGATTTTGGATTTGATACCGATTTCCAGGATGCTGTTTTCAGAACCGCATTTTCTCAAAATCATAATGTTTCTTATATGAATAGTTATGATTCTGGTAACGTAAGACTTTCCTTAGGTTATAACAATATTGAAGGTATTATCGAAGAGTCAGGTTTAGAAAGAATTACTGGTAGATTGAACGCTAACCAGAGATTTTTAAATGACAAGCTTAATTTAAGCCTTCAGGCTACTTATTCAATGGTAGATGATAAAGCAGCAGCAATTGGAAACACTCCGGGAGCATCTGGAGATTTATTGGCTGCTACATACTATACCAATCCAACTTTCCCAAATGATGTAACCTTCAATCCTGGTGGAGGAAACTTGAATCCACTTCAGTTATTATATTATACTGAAGATGTGACTGAGACTGATAGAATTCTTTTAAACTTCTCTGCAGACTATGACATTTTGGAAAGCTTAAATGCTAAAGTAACTCTTGGTTATGATAATTCAGATTCTGAAAAGAATGTGGCTTATTCAGGAGACATTGTAGGTTTATCTAACGGTGTGCCTGGAAATGGTAGAGCAGCACTAAACGATGTAACCAATACCAACACTTTATTTGAATTTTTATTGAACTACAAAAAAGAGTTCGATAATTCAAATTTCAGTGCTTTATTGGGTTATTCTTATCAGAAGTTCAATAGAGAAGGTGTTTATGGATCTGCTTTTGGATTCAACTCTACTAATACCGGAGAGATGATCAATAATTTCAGATCAGACTTCGGAACTGTAAGAAACGCTCTATCTGGAACAGGTTACCAAACATTTGGAGTTAATGCTGATACTGCTTTATACACTGGATTATTTCCTGAAGAGCAGAACAACGTTGGATTCAATTCTCCTTCAATTGGAACAGGATCTATTGTAGGTGGTTTCTACGATAACTTTGATGAGTTACAATCTTTCTTTACAAGATTGAATTACTCTTTAGCTGATAAATATTTATTCACATTCACTTTTAGAGCTGATGGATCTTCAAAATTCGGTCCTGAAAATGAATATGGATATTTTCCTTCTGGTGCTTTTGCATGGCAGATTGATAAGGAAGATTTCAGTCCTGAGGCGTTTTCTTTGTTGAAACTTAGATTAGGTTACGGTGTAACTGGTAACCAGGACGGTTTAGGATACGGTAACTTTACTATTCGTCGTGTGGCGAACGGTTACGGAATCGATAACGGAGGAAGTGTAAATGGTGGTGGATTCAGTAGAGCAGGATATGAGAACCCGGCTTTGAAATGGGAATCTACAGCTCAGGCTAACATTGGTTTCGATTTCGGTTTATTCCAGGATAGATTATCTGGTAGCCTTGATTTTTACCATAAAGACACGAATGACTTACTGCTTCTTGTACAGAATGCACAGCCAAGTCCAGCACCTTTCTCATTCTATAATATTGATGGGAATTTGATCAACAAAGGGGTTGAGTTTGCTTTAGATTATGATTTGTTTGATAATGAAGATTTCTTCTGGAACTTAGGATTCAACATTTCCTATAACGATAACGAACTTCGCAATTTTGGAGGACAAATCGAAAGTGCTCAGATTTCAGGACAGGGTCTTACCGGAGCTTTCTCTCAACTACTTGTTGGAGGAAGACCATTATTTTCCTATTACCTAAGAGAGTTTGGAGGTTACGATGCTAATGGAATTTCAATTTATCCAAACGGTGATACTCAGGAATTTGTAGATAAAAGCGCATTGCCAACTACCAACTTGGGTATTAACACTAGAGCAACTTATAAGAACTGGGATGCTTCTTTATTCTTCTCAGGTCAGTATGGTTTCTATGTTTACAACAACACGGCAAATGCTTTGTTTACCGCGGGTAACTTGAATACTGGAAGAAACGTAACCGAAGATGTATTAACTAGCGGTGAATCTCGCTTGAATGCACCTGACGTTTCCACAAGATTCCTTGAAAAAGGTGATTTCTTGAGATTACAGAATGCTAGTTTGGGATATACTTTTGATCTGAATGAAGATTCATTCCTTGATAATTTACGTTTATATGTAAACGGTCAAAACTTACTTCTTTTCACTGATTACAGTGGTTTAGATCCTGAAGTTAGTACTCAAACATCATTAAATGGTTTACCTACCGCAGGTATTGATAACACTGCTTATCCAAGACCAAGAACATTTACTTTCGGTGTAAACGCAAAATTCTAAAAAAATGAAAATGAAAAGATATAAATTAAATATTCTACTTGTCAGTTTTGCTTTGTCTCTAGGAGCCTGTACTGATTTGGATATTGAAGAAACCGATTCTCTTATCGCTAACCAAACAGGTGAATTCACTGGAGTTGGTAATGTTGATGGAGCTTTGACTTCTCTATACAATGCTATTAGAGGACAAATGGAGAATCAAGAAAACTTATATTCTTTACAGGAAGTAAGTTCAGACGAATTATTGGTACCTACCAGGGGTACTGACTGGGGTGATAACGGATTATGGCGTTTAGTTCACCAGCATCAATGGTCAGCGATTCATCCACACGTAAGAAATGTATGGAATGAACAAAACCAGAACGTTTTTAACGCATCTGAAATCATTGACTCAAGAAGCCAGGCATCACCTTCACAAGAAGCTGAAGCCAGATTTTTAAGAGCATTCAGTATGTTTTGGGTAATGGACCTTTACGGCCAGGTACCTTTCAGAGAAATCGATGAAGGTATCGATGTGAATCCACGAGTTTTGACCAGACAGGAAGCTTTTGATTTTATTATCGAAGATTTAACTTCAGCTTTGAACAATCTACCTGATCCAGGTCCTGGCGATGCTGAATTAAATTTCGCTTCTAAATCAGCCGCTCATTATTTATTGGCTAAGTTATACCTTAACAAACATATTTACTACGGAGAGGCCTCAGCTAACAATGCTGATATGCAAATGGTAGTAGATCATGTAGATGCTATTGAAGGTAAAGGCTTTGAACTGGTAGATGGATATTTTGATATCTTCGCACCAGATCTTGATAACGAGACTATTTTCTTTACTACATCTAGTGTTGGAAATAATATCTGGAACGGTCTTCATTACAACCAAAACGCACCTGATAACACAGGTGGTGGATGGAACGGTTTTACTTCTCTTGCTGAATTTTACGATCTTTTTGAAGGAGATCCTAATACGAACTTTGTTGGAGATGGACAGGAAGAGCGTCGTGGATTTGTTCCTGATGCTTCTACTGCCAGTGATGAAAACTTCGGAATTGGTTACGGATTCCTGATAGGGCAGCAGTATGATACTGATGGTTCTGAATTGAAAACGAGACAAAATACTCCATTGAAGTTCACTAAAGAATTACCAGGTTTAGTAGGTAATAATGAAAGTTCTGGTATTCGTGTAATTAAGTATCACCCAGCGAACGGTTCATTTGCAAACCACAAAATCGTATTCCGTTATTCAGATGCTTATTTAATGAAAGCAGAGGCTATGATGAGAATGGGTAATGATGCTACAGATATGGTCAATGCATTAAGAACTATTAGACAGGCATCGCCACTAGGTAGTGTGACTGAAGACGATCTTATAAATGAAAGAGGAAGAGAACTTTACGGTGAGTATTGGAGAAGAAACGACCTTATTCGTTTCGGAAAATTCTCTGACACTTGGGAGTTTAAAGATAATACTGAAGAGTACAGAACTTTATTCCCAATCCCAGCGTCGGCTATTATCTCGAACCCTAATCTAACTCAGAATCCGGGTTATTAATAGATTTCTTAAGAATTAGTTAAAAAAGAGGGCTTTTGGCCCTCTTTTTTTTAAATAATTTTTCTAATTTTACTCTCGTGTGCTGTGAGCTATACTTGTTTCAAACAGGTTTAGTTTTTTATGATTAAAAATTATAAGTCTTTTTATTATCTCCTATTTTTTATAGGATTACTCTCTTGTGATAAGAAGGATTACCTGTTTGAAAAAATAGCTAGTTCAGATTCAGGAGTGAACTTTTCCAATGATCTCAACGATCAGTCATCCCTTAATATTTTTAATTACCTCTATTATTATAATGGTGCAGGAGTGGCTGCGGCCGATTATAATAATGACGGTTTAATAGATCTTTTCTTTACCAGTAACGAAGGGAACAATCAGCTATATCTCAATAATGGTGACTTTAAGTTTTCGGAAATGAAAATTTCTTCTTTTAATTCACCAGGGTGGACCACAGGCGTTTCCAATATTGATATTAATAATGATGGCTTGATGGATATCTACATCTGTAAAGTAAGCGGTCTGGACGAAAGAGCACATAACCAGTTACTGGTCAATCAGGGAACGGATGAAAGTGGTAATATTATTTTTAAGGATGCCGCTAAAGAATATAATCTCGATTTTAGCGGGTATTCTACACAGGCGGCTTTTTTGGATTACGATCTAGATGGGGACCTGGATATGTATCTATTAAATCATTCCACACATCCAAATAGGAATTATGGTCGTGGATCAAAAAGAGATCAATTTGATTCAATTTCTGGTGATCGTTTTTTCGAAAATAAAAACGGGATTTTCGAAGATATTTCTGAAAAGGTTGGAATACATCAGGGAGTAATTGGCTACGGATTAGGAGTGGCAGTTGGAGACCTTAATAACGATGGATATCCTGACGTTTATATAGGAAATGATTTTTTTGAAAATGACTACGTGTACATCAATCAGCAGGATGGAACATTTAGAGATATCAATTCTTCCGAAGAAAATTTCGGACATACTTCTCATTTTTCGATGGGGAATGATATTGCCGACGTGAATAATGACGGTTTTCAGGATGTGTTTTCATTAGATATGCTGCCTCAGGATTTGGAAACTTATAAAACATCAGGATTGGAATATCCATACCAAACTTATTCCAACTATCTTAAGAATGGTTTCTCACCCCAGTATATGCAAAATACGCTGCACCTGAATAATGCAGGCGCTGGATTTTCTGAAACTGCTTACTTAAGCGGTGTGGCCGCTACTGATTGGTCATGGGGAGCCTTGTTTGCCGATTTTGATAATGACTCCAATCTCGATCTCTATATCACTAATGGAATTATTGGCGCGACTAACGATATGGATTATATTCGTTTTATTTCCAACGATAAAATTCAGAAACAGTTAAGTTCTGGAGAAAATGCCAATTTTGAAGAGCTTATTAAGGAGTTGCCAGAAAAGAAAGTAGCTAATTCTATCTTTCAAAACATGGGAGACAATCGGTTTGAAGACCGCAATGGAGACTGGATAGATAGTCAGCCTTCTTTCAGTAATGGATTTGTTTATGCCGACCTGGACAATGATGGCGACTTGGATCTCATCGTTAATAATACCAATGAAAACGCATTTTTATACCGAAATAACTCCGATAAACTAAAGGAGAAATCAAACTATTTGGATATCGTTCTTAAAGGTTCTGATTCCAATAGGTTTGGTATCGGTGCGAAAGTCATTTTATATTCCAACGGAAAAATTCAGGCACGGGAGCATTGGCTAACGAGGGGTTACCTTTCCAGTCTTGCTCCGGGTTTACATTTTGGTTTAGGAAAAACCACCAAAATAGATTCGGTAAAAGTTTTTTGGCCAGATTCTCTAACGGAAATTAAAACTTCCGTTAGCGCGAACGATCAATTGATTTTTGATCATAAAAATGCAAAAAGAAGTGTTTCTGGCAGGAGTAAGGAGGAGCAATTTTTGACCCTTTTAGATTCCGTTATAAATTTTGATCATGAAGATCAATCAACACTAGAATTTAATCGGGAGATCCTGGTACCATTTGCTTCTACCAATTTGGGACCTCGCTCAGCTGTCGCGGATATAGATGGAAACGGTCTGGATGATATAATTCTGGGAGGCGCGAAAACGAAACCTTCCGAGCTATTTTACCAATTTCCTGATGGTTTTCAGAAATCCACGACTACAGTATTTGAAGAGGATGCGATTTCCGAAGATATTGATCAGGTCATTTTTGACGCAAACAATGATGGGCTAAAGGATATTTTAATCGTTTCAGGAGGAAATGAATTCAAACAGGGCAGAGCCCTGCAACCAAGGTTGTATTTGAATTCTGAAAATGGTTTTGAGTTGAGCACTGATGCTTTTGATATTGAACTGAATGCGTCGAGTGTAAAGGTGATCGATTTTAATAAAGACGGCTTTCTGGACGTGTGTATTACTTCAAACATAAAACCGACTCAATTCGGGATTATTCCAAGGCAATTTATTCTGCTTAATAATGGAAATGGAAAATTTATTGATAAAACCTCTCTAATTTCAACTGATTTCAAAGATCAGGGAATGGTTCAGGATCAGCAGTGGGTAGACCTTAATAATGATGGCTACCTGGATGTTATTACGGTGGGCCATTGGATGCCCATTACTGTTTTTATTAATCGTAAAGGTGAGAAACTGGAAAAGCAGGATACAGGGTTAAATGCTACCAACGGCTGGTGGAATTGTTTAAAGGTTGCCGATTTTGATAATGACGGAGATATGGATATTGTTGCTGGAAACTGGGGTCTTAATTCACGGCTCCAGGCATCTGCCAAGGAACCTATGAAGCTATATCTGAACGATTTCGATGAGAATGGAACCAATGATCCAGTCATTACTTATTTCTTTAACGGGAAAGAAACCGCGTTTGCTTCCAAAGATGAACTGGATAAACAAATGCCATTTTTGAAAAAGCAGTTTACGAATTATAAATCGTATGCTTCAGCTGAGTTTTCTTACATTCTGCCTAAAGAAAAGGTTCGTTCATCGAAAATCAGGAAAGTATTTGAGCTAGGAAGCTGTTATTTCGAAAATGATGGGAGCAATCATTTCGAGATGAAAAGGCTACCTTTTGAAGCCCAGGTTTCCTCGGTTTTTGACATTGAAAATTTTGATTTTAACCGGGATGGTTTTCAAGATCTTTTTCTGGTTGGGAACAATTATGAGATCAGTACACAGTTGGGAAGATTGGATGCGCTACATGGTTTAATATTAATAAATGATCAAAACGGAAGTTTTAAAAAGTCAAATAATAAAAGTCCTGTGTTAAACGGTGCTGCACGAAATATCCAGAAAATAAATATCAATGGTACAACCCACTTTATCGTGACATTTAATAACGATCGAGCAGTTGTACTAAAAACCAATTTTTCAGATAAATGAAATTGAAAAGTTACCTGCTACTACCATGCATGAGCGTTGGAATGCTTTTTTTGTCCTGTGATTCAGATGATAAGAAAGAGGAAAAAAGCATTTCAGAAAATGTGAATAAAAATACACTTTTCACGTTAATGTCGCCAGATTCTACAGGGATAGACTTCTTAAACGAGGTAAAGAACAGTCCCGACTTTAATATTTTCCGCTATCGTAATTTTTATAACGGGGGTGGAGTTGCAATTGGAGATATCAACAATGACGGCCTCCCCGATATTTACCTTACCGGAAATATGACTTCGAATAAATTGTATCTCAATAAAGGCGATTTCAAATTTGAAGATATTACTGAAAGTGCCGGGGTTGCCGGGAATAAACCCTGGTCAACTGGTGTCAATATGGTCGATATCAACGGCGACGGGTTACTGGATATTTACGTGAGCAACGCCGGGAATATGGAAGGTGATAATCATAATAACGACCTGTATATCAATAATGGTGACCTGACATTTACTGAAAAGGCTAAGGAATACAATCTTGCCGAAACTGGGTTTAGTACACATGCTGCCTTCTTCGATTATGATAAAGACGGTGATCTGGATGCTTATATTCTGAATAATAGCAATATTCCGGTGAGTAGCCTGGGTTATGCTGAACAGCGTAACGTTCGAGCTCAGGATTGGGAAGGTGTTCCAAAGATCTTTCGCGGTGTGGGCGATATGCTGCTTAGAAACGATAACGGCAAATTTACCGATGTAAGCGAAGAAGCAAATATTTACGGAAGTTTGATCGGTTTCGGGCTTGGGGTGATGGTTAGTGATTTCAACGGAGATATGTATCCTGATATTTATGTTTCGAATGACTTTTATGAACGGGATTATCTTTATATCAATAACCAGGATGGAACCTTTACGGAAGATATCGAGAACTGGACTACACACCTTTGTTTATCAGCTATGGGTGTGGATATGGCTGATATTAACAATGATGGTTTTGCTGATATTTTCATAACTGATATGCTTCCCGATTCAGAAGAAAGGGTCAAATCGGTTATGGAATTTGAAGGTTATAATGTTTTCAAACTAAAGCAAAGCAAGGACTTCTTCCAGCAATACATTCATAACACCCTTCAGTTAAATAATGGTAATGAAACTTTCTCTGAAATTGCTCATTTTAGCGGTGTAGAAAGCACTGATTGGAGCTGGGCAGGTTTGATTTTCGATATGGATAATGACGGGCTTCGTGATATTTATGTGACCAACGGAATTAACCACGATTTAACCGATTTGGATTTTGTGCAATTCTTTGCCAACGAGATCATTCAGAAGATGGTGATGACCGGAAAGAAACAGCAAATAGATTCCATCATTCAGAAAATGCCCGTAACGCCTTTATCAAATTACGCATTCAATAATACCGGCGACCTGAAATTTAAAAACCAGGCAGAGAACTGGGGGCTGGGAACTCCAAGTTTATCGAATGGCTGCGCTTATGGCGACCTAGATAATGATGGAGATTTGGACCTGGTGGTGAATAACGTAAATATGAACTCTTTTGTTTATCGTAATAATGCGGAAAAAAAGAAAGATCATAATTATTTACGCCTGAAACTAAAGGGAAGTGAGCAAAACAGGTACGGGATTGGTAGCGTAGTGAAAATGTATCATGGGAATGAGATTATCATGCAGGAGCAGAATCCTTCCAGAGGTTTTCAATCTTCTATGGATTATACTATGAATATTGGCCTGGGAAAAGTAAAGCAGCTTGACTCTTTAAGAATTATCTGGCCTAACAATATGACAGAACTTCTAACAGATGTAAAGACCAATAACACATTGGAATTATCGATTTCTGAAGCGAATGAGAAATATAAAGTTCCTGCAAAAGCTAAGATTGAGAAGCTGCTTACAGAATTGCCAAATTCTGAATTTCAGGAACATCAGGAAAATAGCTATACAGATTTTGATTATGAAGGGATGATCTACCAGCAATTGTCTCAGGAAGGGCCAGCACTTGCAATTGGCGATATCAACGGTGATGGAAATCAGGATGTTTTTATTGGCGGCGCTAAAGATCAACCGGGTGTGATTTATATCAATCAGGGAAATGGAAAATTGAAGAAAACAGAACAGGCTGGGATTACAGCTGATTCATTTTACGAAGATACGGCTGCAGCATTTTTTGATGCCGATGGTGATGGCGATCAGGATTTGATGATTGGGTCTGGAGGTAATGAGATTGGTCAGGGTGAAAACTACAGGCCACGACTGTATTTGAACAACGGAAAAGGAAAATTCAGCCTTACAGATAAAACGATCCCGGCAGTAAATCAGAATATTTCTGCTGTAGCACCTTACGATTTCGATGGTGATGGTGATATGGATGTATTTGTGGCTTCCAGAAGCGTAGCAGTAAACTACGGGATTGATCCGCAGCATTTATTCCTTGAAAATCAGGGTAACGGTGAATTTACAAATGCAACCGAAAGGATTGCGTATGACCTGAAATATGCCGGAATGATCACCGCTGCCATTTGGGAAGATATTGACGGCAACGGAAAAAAGGATCTGGTTACAGTTTCTGATTGGGGAGCTCCTCGGGTTTTTACCAATTCTGGCAGAAGATTAAGTTATTGGAAAAGTGATCTGCAGGAATACGAGGGCTGGTGGAATACGGTTGAAGCGGCAGACCTGGATAATGATGGAGATATGGATTTAATCCTAGGAAATAAGGGCGAAAATATACCGTATAAGACTTCTCAGGAAAACCCGATGAAAATGTGGGTGAACGATTATGATAATAACGGAACGATAGAACAAATTGTTACTCAGCAAAAGGACGGAAAAGATTACCCGCTGCATATGAAGAAAGAGATAATCGCTCAGTTATCCTTCCTGAAAAAAGGAAATTTGAAAGCCAAGGATTATGCTCAAAGAACGATACAGGAATTGATGCCGGCTGAAAAGATTAAAAACACGATCATCAAAAAATCGGTTATTTCAGAATCGGTGATTGCGATCAATGAGGGTGGTGGAAAGTTTACCATTAAGAAATTACCTGGCCGGGTTCAGTTCAGCTGCGTTTGTGGCATCACCTGCACCGATATTAACAAAGATGGAAATCTGGATTTGGTGATGGGAGGAAATAATTTTGAATTTAAACCTCAATTTTCACGGCTGGATGCCAGCTACGGAAATGTTCTGCTGGGTGACGGAAATATGAATTTTGAATGGCAGGACTACAATAAAAGCGGTTTTAATGTAAAAAGTGAGATTAAATTCCTGAAGAAATTTGAAGACAAGAACGGAAAGACCTTTGTAATTGCGGCCATTAACAATGAAAAACCTCGAATTTTTGAGCTCAATAACTAAACTGAAATTATTTCTGGCTGCCGGGGCGCTGACTTTAATGAGTTGCGAGCAGAATGAAGAAAAGGAGCAGGCGCTGTTTTTTAGTAATCCTGTTTCAAAAGATACCGGCCTTAATTTTACAAATCAGCTTACAGAAAACAGGGATGCAAATATTCTGGATTACCTCTATTATTATAATGGAGGCGGCGTAAGTATTGGTGATATCAACAATGACGGACTTCCGGATATTTATTTCACCGGTAACCAGGTCGAGAACAAACTTTTTCTGAATAAAGGGAATTTGAAGTTTGAAGACATTACTGTTAAGGCTGGCGTTGCTGGTGAAAGCTCATGGAACACGGGAGTCACCATGGCAGATGTGAATGGTGACGGCTTACTTGATATTTATGTTTCCGCAGTAGTTGGCGTAAATGGCTTTCGCGGTCATAATGAACTATTCATCAATAATGGCGATCTTACTTTTGCTGAAAAATCTTCGGAATATGGTTTAAATGAAGAAAGCTATTCCTCACAGGCTGCATTTTTTGATTACGATAATGATGGAGATCTGGATGTTTATATTCTGAATCATGCAGTGCACACCAATGAAGCATTCGGTCCGTCCAATATCCGCGAAAAGAGGGTTTACGAAAGCGGCGATAAACTGATGCGAAATGATGATGGGAAATTTGTAGATGTCAGTGAAGAAGCCGGAATTTACGGAGGGGCTAATAGCTACGGACTGGGCCTAACCACAGCCGATTTTAATAACGATGGTTTTACAGATATTTACGTTGGTAACGACTTTCATGAAGATGATTATTATTACCTGAACAATGGTGATGGAACCTTTACGGAAAGTTTGAAGAAAACATTTGGTCACACCTCCAGGTTCTCCATGGGGAATGATGCCGCAGATATAAATAATGATGGTTATGTAGATCTTATGACGCTGGACATGTTACCGGAAGATGAAAAAGTTTTAAAATCGTCTTCTGGAGATGACAGCTATAACGTTCATGAACTGAAAATTGGCAGGTTGGGATACCACCCACAGTATACGAGGAATATGCTGCAAATGAATCAGCAGGGTGAATTCTTTTCAGAAACTGCTCTGATGAGCGGCGTTGCTGCGACTGATTGGAGCTGGGGTCCACTTTTTGCTGATTTTGACCAGGATGGGAAACAGGACCTTTTTATCACGAATGGTGTCCCTAAAAGGCCTAACGATTTGGATTACGTGAAATTCATTTCAGACGGGCAGATTCAGAAAAAACTGGATCAGACCACGCTGGTTGATGAAGAAGCACTAAAGCTAATGCCCGAAGGAAAAGTCAGCAATTATATTTTTAAAGGGTCCGGTAATGGAATGTTCGAAGATTATTCCTCGAAATGGATTAAAAATGATTCAATTATTTCTACCGGTGTGGCTTATGGCGATTTGGACAACGATGGCGATCTGGATATTGTTACTAACAATATCAACAAACCTGCGTCGATCTATATCAACGATTATGCGGAAGGTGATTTCTTAAAAGTCAAGCTGAAAGGCACTAGTAAAAATACTTTCGGAATTGGTGCAAAGGCTATTTTGTTTTCCGATCATGGCAAGCAATTTCGTCAATTATTTACCACCAAATCCTATCAATCTTCTTCGGAGCCATTGATGCATTTTGGATTTCCTGAAGGCACCCATTTAGATTCTCTGGTCATTTCATGGCCTGGAAAAGGAATGAAAATTCTTCGAGATATCAATAGCAATCAAACATTGACTATTGATGATGCTAATCTATCTGAAATACCTGATTCAGAGGTATATAAAAAAGATAATTTAAATCGAATATTTAAAGAATCTGCGATAGATTTTGGTCTGGATTATGTACATGAAGAAAATGAATTCAGCGATTTTGATATGCAAAAATTGATTCCGCATAAGTTATCAGATCTGGGACCGGGAGTAGTGGTTGCCGATATTAATGATGATGGGCTGGATGATGTGATCTTTGGAGGTTCTAAATACAATAAGGCACAAATCTATATTCAGAATTCCAATGGTTTTGAAAAAGTTTCCGAAGAAATTATTGGAAGTGATTTCATGATGGAAGATGTGAGTATCGCTGCGGGTGATTTTAATAATGATCAAAAAACAGATCTGCTTTTTGCTTCGGGTGGAGGTGAAGCAGTTGGAAAAGATGATAATTTGCAGGATCGATTATATTTAAATCAGGATGGTAAGTTTAAAAAGGCTGATACCTTTCCGAAGACCTACTCAAATTCTTCAGTTATTAAACCATTTGATTTTGATGGAGATGGTGATTTGGACATTTTCATCGGAGCAAACTCGGTTAATTACAATTATGGGAGTATGCCCGAATCAGTATTTTTGAAGAATGACAATGGATCTTTCAGCAAAATTCAAACTGAAATTTTTAGTGAGCTGGGCATGGTGAATGACGCCATCTGGACCGATTTTGATGGGGATGGAAAAACGGACCTAATTGCGGTAGGTGAATGGATGTCACCACAATTTTTAAAGAATGGAAACGGGAAATTCAAGAATGTGACTTCTGAATATAGTCCTGGTCCCCTGAATGGCTTGTGGCAAAGTATTCAGCAATTTGATATTGATGAGGATGGGGATATGGATTATCTCCTGGGGAATTGGGGAACTAACAATAAACTGAATGCTTCCGAAGATAAACCTCTACGAATGTATTACAGCGATTTTGATGGTAATGGTCTTACAGAAACTTTGCTGGCCACAGAGAACAATGGCGAATACTATTTTATAGGAGGTTTAGATGACCTTTCAGCCCAGTTAAGCTCCCTGATGCGGAAACGTTTTAACTCGTATAAAAAATTTGCAGGGAAGACCGTAAATGAAATTTTCACTTCTGAGGAACTGGATAATAGCGAAGTTATGGAGGTTCATACTTTAGCCTCCGGTTACCTGGAGAATGAAGATGGTAAATTTGTTTTCAGAAAATTCCAGAATGAATTACAAATTTCGCCAATACGTGCAATGCTGGTTTACGATTTTGATAAAAACGGCCAAAATGAGGTATTGGTCGCTGGAAATTATTTTGGTGTAACGCCATATCACGGCCAGTTTGACGGACAAGGTGGAAGCTTAATTTTTAACAAAAATAAAGTGTCTAGATCCACAGAAATTGGTTTAAATTTATCCCAAAATTCTGTTAAAAATTTGTCGATTTTAAAAGTAAAGAATAAGCCTTATCTTATGGTTACTTCGAATAATGCAAAAGTGAAGCTTTATGAAATTTTATAAGGAAATGAAAAATTATTTGATCGTACTACTTGCAGCTATAATCACAGTTTCCTGCTCGAAAGAGGCTAAAGAAATTGAGGTTACAGCTCAGGATTATCATGATGCCAATGACAATGTGAGTAAAACTATGGTTCACGATATATTTTCTCCTCCTGTAGCCAGCCGGGTTTACGCATACTCGAATATTGCGGCTTATGAGGTGATTGCCCAGTTCGATCCTGCTTATCAAAGTCTGGCGGGTCAACTTACCGATTTAAAGGAGCCACCTAAACCCGAATCTGAAAAAACAAATCCAGATGTTGCGGCTTTGGTCGCTTTTTATGAGATTGGAACGAGCCTGGTATTTTCTGAAGACATGCTTGCGGTTAAGAAAGACAGTCTGTTCAACAAATGGAAAGAGCAGGATGAAGAAACTTTTGCAGTTTCTGAAGCATATGGAAAAAAGGTCGCTGCACATATAAAGGACTGGATGAAACAGGATAATTATGCAGAAACCAGAACGATGCCTAAGTTTTCAGTTCATACGGAAGAAGAAGGTAGATGGCAGCCAACACCACCATCTTATATGGATGGAATTGAACCGCATTGGATGAAAATTCGTCCGTTTGCCATCAGTTCATCAGATCAATTTAAACCGGCACCGCCGCCGCCATTCTCTATGGAAGAAGGTTCCAAGTTTCATAATGAGTTGATGGAGGTTTACAATATTCGTGAAGAGATCGCTGAAGATGAGGAAAACAGTGAGAAAATGCAGATTGCTAAATTTTGGGATTGTAATCCTTATGTTTCTATCCTTCGTGGCCATTTAATGTTTGCTACTAAAAAGATTACCCCGGGAGGCCACTGGATCGGAATCACTAAGATCGCTTGTAAAAAAGCAGAAGCCGATTTTGATAAATCGGTATATGCTTATGCAAAAACTTCTGTCGCTATTGCTGATGCTTTTATTAGTTGCTGGGATGAAAAATATCGTAGCAACCTGGTGAGACCAGAAACGCTCATCAATAAATATGTTGATGAAAACTGGCAATCGGTATTGCAAACTCCGCCGTTTCCCGAATATACCAGCGGGCATTCGGTTGTTTCAGGTGCTGCTGCCATTTCTTTGACCAGCATATTTGGTGATGATTTTCAGTTTGATGATGATACCGAAGTAGATTATGGTCTTCCAGTTCGCTCATTTAAATCATTTAATGATGCTTCAGCTGAAGCAGCCAATAGCCGTTTATACGGTGGTATTCATTATAGATCGGCTATCGAGGTTGGTCTTACTCAAGGGCGCTCACTTGGTAATTTCGTGATCAATAAACTGAATATGACCGGTGAAAAAGGTCAGGGAGAATTAGCTTCTAAATAAATGAAGAAATTTTTACTGATCTTCGGTTTTGTTGCCTTAATCGGGCTCATTTGGTATTTGTTCATCAAAGAATATGATTATCAATTTCATTTTGAGACGAAATATGGTCCAGGAGTAGCCTTTAATGAAATTGAGCAGTGGAATGATGTGGATAAGGAGTTACCGAATTATAAACTGCTCCAGAGTGATCCGTATAGTTCTATCGAGCAACAAATTGCTTCCGAAAAAGGAAGCGTCGATTTTCTTTGGAATTTTTCGAAAAAGAATGATTCTGTTACAAACGTAACCGTAAAGGTAAAATCAGATGAAAATCAGGTTGCGAACCGTCTAGGAATTTTAAATCCCTTCCAATCCAGCGATTATATTGATAGTTTAAAGAACAACTTATTAGATTTCAGAAAGAAAATAGTTGAAAATCAAAAAGCATATTCGGTTGAAATCGGTGATGAAATCGTTCGTTCTCCGGCTATAGACTGTATTTGTCATCATTCCAGTAATATTGAGATAAGTGCAAAAGCATCAGAAATGGTTCAGACAATTGGTTTCCTGGAAGACTATGTGCTCAATCACGAACTCAAATTAACGGGAAGTCCGTTCATAAAAGTGACTAGTTGGGACCGGGATCGAAAACTTATTGATTTCGACTTTTGCTTCCCGGTTAACCTGGCTCAGGACATCAGGCCAGAAGGAAATGTAGAATTTCGCCAGGTTCCATCATCTACCAGTCTCAAAGCAGTTTTTCATGGGAATTATAGGATTTCTGATTTTGCCTGGTATGATTTGTTAAATAGGGCAGAGGAGATGGATCTCAAAACTAATGCGTTGCCACTGGAAGTATTTTATAATAATCCGAAGAACGAACTGAATGCTCCGACCTGGAAAGCGGAAATTTTTCTTCCGATAGTTGAAGACTAAAATTGAAGATTATGCGGTATGGCAATTTTCAGTTTCTCTGGGAGTAGCTTGACATCAATTTCAGTTTCTTCCCCTAAATACTCTCCGTCTACCTGGAAAGCAATAGGTTTTTTACAGGTAATTTTCGACTTTTTCGTTTGAATGATCTCAATAAATTCAGGATCGGGTTCAGTTTCATTTCTGAGCGTTTTCAGAATATCAAAAACGTTTAGCCTTTTGAAGATCAGGATTTCAAAAATGCCATCATTGGGTTTGCCAATGGGATTCACATTTGCTCCTGTACCATATTTTTTGAAATTTGCCACAGCTAATAATACCCCGCTATGGGTAGTGTCAGATTCTTCAGATGAAACGGAAAACTCAAAAGGATATTCACTTTTAATCAGGGTTGGAATGGTCTGCAATAAATAACCAAATTTTCCACGAATCTTACTGCCCTCATAATTCCTGATTAATTCCGCATTAACACCGAGATCGCTTAGATGGAGGCATAGATGGTCATTAAGACATAGCATATCTATTTTGATGAAGTTATCTCCTAAAGCGATTTCTATTTGTTCTGGTGTTTGCTGGGGAATTTGAAGATTGGTGCATAAACCATTTGCGGAGCCTGCTGGAATCAGACCAATTTCCAGTTCATAGTCTTTTATCGCATCCCCAACAAGATTAATCGTTCCATCGCCCCCGGCAATAATCACTCGATCAATATTCTTCTCCTTAATTTTCTGCTGAATTTTTTGAGCGTCGTCTTCTCCGGTAGTTTCATAAAGATGAAATGTAGCACGTTTAGCTTCAACAGCATCTTTCACCTGATCCTTGATCTTGTCTTTGGAAACATCTCCCGATATAGGATTTACGACCAATAAAACTTCCTTAAAATTTTGCATATAATCTAAATAGGTAACCTAAATTAAGTAATTTGGAAAGAGTTAATTTTAAAAAAAGGCCAATATTTTGAAACTTGATCTTAAGCTTTACCGCGGTTATGTTAATGACGAGGAGCTTATAGTGTTTGGCCACGTTTTCCAATCCTGGGCACCTGATAAATATAGCATTGAAAAGAAGGGCATTAAGCATGCTTATTCAATAATCCATAAATTCCGAATTAAACCTATTGCGAATAAGGAAGTGCGCCTGAAGTTTCGGGATCTGGATGTGACCACGAAAACTTTGGAAGATGGTTATTTTAGATTTACTATTCCCTACGATTCAGATTTGGAGCCTGGTTGGCATACTTATGAAATCACTTGCAAGATGGGGGAGTTTGGAATCATTGAAAGGGGGGAGCTGTTGAAACCATACCCCAGTAAACTCGGAATAATTTCAGACATAGACGATACCTTCCTGATTTCCCACAGCAATAACTTTTTTAAAAAGCTCTACGTCATGCTTTCTAAAAATGTCAATAAACGGAAGGTTTTCGATGATGTGGTTAAACACTATCAAAAACTGAGTATTGCTGGTCAGGACAGCAATAAAGCCTCCAACTCCTTTTTTTATGTCTCCAGCAGTGAATGGAATTTGTATGATTTCATCGCCGAATTTGCGGTAATTCATGATCTTCCTAAAGCGGTGATTAAACTGAAAAAAATAAAGACCGGGTTGCGCGATTTCGTTTCAACCGGAAGAGGTAATCATGATCATAAATTCATTAAGATAAAGGATATTATCTCTTTTTATCCAAGAATTCAGTATGTCTTATTGGGTGATGATTCTCAGCATGATCCGTATTTATATGAGCGGATCATTAAAACATTTCCGAAGAATATCAGGGCGGTTTATATTCGGCAGACTGGCAAAAAGAAAAAATCTGAAATTGTCAATATCCTGGACAACATGAATTCCTTAAATGTATCAACCTGTTATTTTAAGAAGAGCGACCAGGCTATACAACATTCCAAAGAAGAAAATTTGATATAAAAAAAGGAGGCTTCGCGGTCTCCTTTTTCACTTAATCAGAAATTATCTATAATCTCTCTCTCTAAATTCCCTCCTGTTGTAAAAGACATCATCTTTTTCCCTAGGAACTCTTCTGCGTTTTTTATAAGGATCATCATCCATTGGGTCCTGATTATCATGCTCCCAATCTCTATCTTCATCATAGGTCACATCTGGGTCATAATCGCGATTGTATTCTTTTTCTCTACGAATTTCTCTCTCTCGCTTCAATTCCTCTTCTCTTCTAATATCTTCATTAACTGTTTCATCCAAACCGGTTCTACGATCATCAGACTTATATCGAAGATTAGCCCGTTCTCTTTCCATTCTTTCTTCAACAGTTTCAGAAGTATGAGGAATATCTCTTCTGTGATGGTCGTGATGATCATCCCTTAATTCCCTATCCCTTCTTAACTTCTCATTTTCTCTGCGATCATTTTCGGCAGCAATCTTTCTCTCGCGAATTTCTCGATCATTCAAATTTTCTTCGGAATAAGCGGAACGAGTTCTTTCTAATTTCTCATCATCTTTCTCATCATCCCAAATCCTATTTCGATGAGCATGGTCTCTATGCTCATAGTCGTCCCTGTTATAAGAACCTAAAACATGGTTTTCATAGTCTCTGGAGATATGAGTTCCAGATTTATATCTCTTGGTTTCAGCAAACGTTTGATAATTAATACTTTCTGTAAATACATATTTGTCAGAAGTATTAATTTCAATCAATCCAATAGGTATAATAATATGGTTTTCTCCATCTTTATTGATGAATTCCTGCATATTGTGTGTTCTGTGTGGAGAATAAGGGTCGTGATTGGCATCAATGATGGTGCGATCTACTTCTACATCAATATAAACAACTTTACCAAGCTCTTTATTCACTAATAAGTTATCTACTTTCCCAATAACTCTGTTTTCAAGATCTTTCACCGTCCATCCCGTGATATCGGTATCGTGGTGATTAACCTTATAATCTTTCAATTCACTCATATAATACAAGTGTTTCTTCACATCCGTACTCATAACTTGATTTTTTTGGTTAAACTAATTCTTCATATTCCAGGCTGCTATAGGTTGTTGGTATAACAGTCACTTCTTCAATTGTTTCATCATCCATATCATCTGTGTCTTCTGTACTTCCGTAGAAATAAAGAAATGCGACGACCGCGATGATCACTATTAAAAGAAGCCATGGCCAAACGGGCTTCTTTTTTTCTACTCTGATTTCAGCCATAATTGTATGATTGGTTATTAATTCATTCTAAATTACTGATGGGTCATGCTAATTTTGACTAAGGATAGTGTAAAGTATTGTTAATTAATATTTTATTTGATTCATAAAAAAAGCCGGAAGTAAATTCCGGCTTCATAATATTTGCTTTTCAAAACTGTTATTTCAATAAACTAAGCAGTCTTTTCCAGGCTTCATCATGAGCTTTTTCATTGCCCGGTTCAGCATTTTCCTCGTGACCGGCCCTCATAAATGCATGGCCGGCATTATCATATATTTTATACTCGTATTGTTTTCCAAGTTTTTTCATTTGAGCTTCTGTAGCCTCGATAGTTGAATTCACTCTACTGTCGTTGCCACCATAATATCCGTAAATAGGAGCTTCTATATTTGCTAAATCTGAATCTTCTTGCGGAGCCGTTCCGTAGAAAACATGGGCCGAAGTAATATCCGGGTTGTGTGTTGCATATCTGAAAGTTTGCGAACCTCCCCAGCAAAATCCAACTACCGCAACTTCACCGGTAGACGCGGAATCATTCTTAATGTAATCATATGCTGCATCGAGATCTGCAGTAATCTGATTGGGATCTAAGCGATAAATGGCAGTCCTGGCTTCATCTGGATTTTCCATATCGCTGGTTAGTTCTTTTCCAGGAACGGTGTTAGAAATTAGATCTGGTGCAATAACGAGATAGCCCTTTTCTGCCAGTTTATCAGCAAAAACCCTAGCCCAATCATTTAATCCACGATTTTCATGGATTACTAAAATAGGCTTAGCCGGTTCCTTACTTTCGGGATAAACTACAAATGCTTTAACTGTTCTGTTTCCGTGCTTTAGGTCAACCCATTCATGGTGCCTCGGAGAATCTGATAATTCTTTAATATCTGCACTTTCTTCAGTGTTTGAAGTCACTTCTTCAGCATTATCTTTTTTCTTTGAGTCATTGCAGGAAACAATTAACAGAAATCCAAAGACTAACAATAAACTTAGTTTTTTCATAAATCAAATTTTATCTGAAAACTCCAGAAGGGAAGGTCACTAAACTTTCGTGTCCATTTTTACCAACAGCGGCGACACCAAAAAAGTAATTGTCTATCACGATTCCCTCCAAAGTAAATTCGGTTACATTTCCAACAAATCTTGAGTATTGCCACTGTGGATTAGTAGTATCTCTCCAGTAGATTTTATATCCAGCAATATCACCTTCAACAGGTTTCCATTTTAGTTTTGTAGAAGGCTCTACCGCTCCACCAATCTCCACATTCGTTGGAGCAGGGGGAGCCCATGCAAGACTGGCAAGATTAATAGCATTGACCGCAGTCAGTTTTTCGGCGTAATTAAAATTAACGCCTTCAACCACGTCCCCATATTCCACACCATTTTCTGTTCGTATATCCTGGTGCTGTCTATTGTAATTTTCATGTGCTTCCATAATTCTAACGCCTGCATAACCAAGGTCATTAAAAGGACGATGATGGCCGCCACGTCCAAATCGGTCTAGCCTATAGATCATCATTGGGTTCATCTCCGGCATGTAGGTTTCCACATTTTTATGGATATAACGAGCCAATTGCCTCGAGATACCATCAACTTCACCACCATAATATCTTCTCATTGTACGCTCTCTTTCCGTTTCGGTTTGCGAAACGGGTTCAGAGAATATCCTGAAACTGCGATTATCAATTACACCGTCAACACCTTCGATGTTTCCGATCATATCATTATTTAGAATACCAATAATCTCCCAGTTGTTTTCTTTGGCATATTCCGCCATAGTTTTACCACCAAAAAGTCCCTGTTCTTCGCCAGAGAGGCCTAAATACACAATACTACTCTCAAAATCATATTTTGAAAGTACCCTGGCGGCTTCCATCGTTCCAGCCATTCCGCTGGCGTTGTCATTAGCTCCTGGAGCGTCGCTTTCAAAATCTGTAGCGCTGCTAGCTCGTGAATCTATGTCACCGCTCATGATGATGTAGCGGTTCGGATATTTTGTTCCTTTCTGAATGGCTACCACGTTTACGATATAAGCTTCATGCGGAATACGATCTCCATCTTCTGGCGTAACCAGGCTCTTCTGATAAAAAACATCCAGGCAGTTATCGCAATTTTCAGATATATTTTCAAATTTAGATTTGATCCAGCGTCTTGCGGCGCCTATGCCACGTGTATCAGAAACAGTGTCGCTGAATGTATTCCTGGTACCAAAACCCGCTAATTTTCGGATACTGCTTTCCAGACTGTCTGCAGATACATTTTCGATAATATCATAAATTTTCTGATCGGTGTGTTGAGCTTTTGCGTTAAGGCCAATTAGCATCAAACCGGTGAAAAGTAAAATTGAGGAATAATTTAATTTCATAGATTTTTTTTGAACAGCCCTAAAATACTCACTTTTAGGTTATATAAAAAGAAAAACCCCGGAGGATTAACCTTCGGGGTTTCTACATAATTGTAAGAAGCTAATTAAGCTTGCATATCATGCATTTGAGCTTTTGCTTCGTTTATCTTTTCAGTTGACTTTTTATTAGTCA
Organism: Flavobacteriaceae bacterium; assembly: GCA_964220295.1. Lineage (GTDB taxonomy): Bacteria > Bacteroidota > Bacteroidia > Flavobacteriales > Flavobacteriaceae > Christiangramia. Next base: position 58,747 of record CAXPUM010000039.1, read on the forward strand.
AATTTGCTTTTGTTTTAGCCTTCAAAGATTCAACCTTATGATTTAAAGAATCGGTGAAGTCATTAATGCTACGGTTAGCACCTTTGATATAGTCATCTCCTTTTTGAGAAATTGCTGCACGTGTATCTTTACCTTTTTTAGGGGCTAACAAAATTCCTGCAACAGCTCCGGCTAAAGCACCAGAAGCAAGACCTAATAACAATTTTCCTGATTTCATAGAGTTAAGTTTTAAATTTTTAGTCAATTAATTTCTATGTAAAATTAAGCAGAAATCAGACCCTTCTCGAAACCTGTCAGTTAATGTATAATTAAACTTTTAGCTGATATATTAATTATTTTAACAACCTGACTTACAAGTGCTTTTTAAAGTCATTTAAAAGATCCCTGACCTTATTAGTTCCCTCAACATAATAACGGGCACTCGTCTTCTTGATTCCGACTTTTACCGTATAAGAATCTTCAGGCAACTCTCTAAACATATACTCATCTGTCCAGTCATCACCAATAGCAAAGATGAAATCATAATCATTCCCTACCAACATTTTAGAAGATGCTTTTCCTTTATTCACACCGCTGCTTTTAATTTCCAGCACTTTATTTCCTTCTAAAACGCTAAGTCCACGGTTGCTGATCAATTCCTTTAAGACATTACTCAGTTCATTAGCTCTGATCTCACCAAGTTCCGGATCGGCTTTACGATAGTGCCATGCCAGTGAGTAATTTTTTTCTTCAATAAAAGTACCGGGTGTTCTGTCCACGAAATTCTCAATGACAGGTCTTACGGCATCCATCCATTCGCTTTTTACATTTTCTGAAAGCTCCCAGTCACCATCAATTTTTCGGAACCATACCCCGTGTTCAGAGATCAACTCTACCGGCACATCCTGCCACCAGCTTCCTAACGTATTTTTATCGCGACCGCTGATCAACACCACATGAGTGTTTTCATCTTTATTGATATCCCTGATCAATTCTTTTAATTCGGCATCTGGGCGAGCGTTTTCAGGTTTATCTGTAAAGCCAACAAGAGTTCCGTCATAATCAATGAACAGAATTCGCTTTTTGGCTTTTTGAAATTGAGTCATTATTTCTTCACCGATCTGGCTTGAAATTCTAATCGATTTAAATGAATCACGGTTTTCACGTGTATTTCTTAAAGATTTCATGAAATCCTGTGCCCATTTCTCCACACCATATCTGCGTAATCGTTTCTGAAGCATTTTATTTCGCTCGATCTGTTCCTCTTCCGGCATTTCAAAAGCTGTTTTCAATGCCTGAGCGACCTGGTCAAAATTATTCGGGTTAATTATTAAAGCTTCATTCATCTCGTGTGCGGCACCGGCCATTTCGCTTAAGATCAGAACACCAGTATGATTAGTTCTTGTTGCCACATACTCTTTCGCCACGAGATTCATTCCGTCACGAATAGGGGTTAAGAGGGCAATATCACAGGAAGTATAAAGGTCAATAAGATTTTCAAAAGGCATTGATCTGTAGAAATACCAGATCGGTGTCCAGCTAACGGTACTGAATTTACCATTTATTCTTCCAACCAGTTCATCAACCTCTCGTTTCAGTTTTTGATATTGAGGTACATTCGATCTGGAAGGGACAGCAAGCATCACCAATCTCACTTTTTCGATAAATTCCGGGTATTTGTCCAGGAAGTATTCGTAAGCCCTGATACGATGAGCTATTCCTTTGGTATAATCCAGCCTGTCAATACTCAATATCATTTTCGCATCTGGCGTGGCTTCTAAGTGATGATCCAGCCTGCGCTGTAACTCCGATTGATCTTCCGCAGTGCTTTTATAATGCTCTAAGGCAGCTTTTTCAAATTTTTCATAATCGATTCCCATTGGGAAGGAATCCACCTTCACAATTCGGTCTGGCAGCGTAATTTCATTGAAATCTACCTGGTGTCTCAAAATTCGGCTTACGGAACTCAAAAAGTGACGTTCATAATCATAGGTATGGAAACCTATAAGATCGGCTCCTAAAACGCCTTTCAAAACTTCATCCCGCCAAGGCAGCGTTCTGAAAACTTCATAAGATGGGAAAGGGATATGATTAAAGAAACCTATTACAGCCTCTGGCTGTGCTTCACGAATCATATTCGGCACTAATAGTAACTGGTAGTCATGAACCCAGATCACATCACCCTCTTCATAATGCTCCAGGATAACATCAGCATATTTCTGGTTGACAGATTTATAGGATTCCCAGTAATTATCGTCAGACTCTGTATATTCCATAAAGTAATGGAATAGCGGCCAGATCGTTCTATTGCTGAAGCCATAGTAAAAACCATCAATTTCATCTGAATTGAGGTGAACGGCTACACAATTTTCTTCTTTGGCCTTTTTCTGGACTTCATCTTTTAAATTTTCTGGAATTTCTTCTTCGGTCATTCCGGGCCAGCCAATCCAAACACTATCACCATCCTTATGAAATGATTTTAAGCCGGTTGCGAGACCGCCAACACTTGGCGTGACATCCAGCTCCCCATTTTCAATTGAGATTTGTAAAGGTAGTCGGTTGGAAATAATGATGGTTTTGCTCATAATTGCGTTTAAAACTGTGGTGACGAATTTGATTTTTCTTAAATTTCCGAAATTCATTTTAGAACGCAATTGATTTATAAGATTTTTAAGATATATGGATAACCTGGATTATGGTATTATTGGAAATTGTAAGAGTGCAGCCTTAGTTTCTAAATACGGATCTATTGAATGGTGCTGTTTGCCCAATTTTGATTCATCTGCAATTTTTGCCAAGATACTGGACGATGAGATAGGAGGAAGTTTTGAAATTAAGATTGGTGAAGATTACGAGATCAAGCAAGAATACTTGTGGGAAACCAACATTTTAAGTACGGTTTTCGATAACGGGACAGATTCTTTTCAGCTTATCGATTTCATGCCTAGGTATCCTCGTGAAGATGGAACCTATTATGCACCGCCAGATATTATTCGCTTTTTCAGGTTAATAAGCGGGAAACCAAAATTTACCATTATTTATAATCCTCGCCTGGAATTTGGAAAATATCAAACCCATAATGAGAATAAAGGCGATTACATAAAGAGTTATACCAGTAAAGGTAAATATGATTCGCTGTTTTTCTATTCTTCTTTCGATTTGAATAAGATCTTGAATGGGCAGGAAGTTGAGTTAACCGAAAATGCATATTGTTTGGTTGGCTATCATGAAAAGCTTGTGGAACAAACCTTAGATCGCAGTTACCTGAAATTTCAGCGTACAAAAGTGTACTGGATGAACTGGAGTGAAAAAACCACTCGCTACACACATTATGGAAATGAGATTATGCGCTCCGCTCTGGTTTTAAAGGCTCTAAGCTATAAGAAATCTGGAGCTGTACTGGCCGCTGCAACTACCTCAATTCCTGAAACAATTGGAGAAGAACGAAACTGGGATTATCGTTTCTGCTGGATTCGTGATGCTTCCATGGTTATTAAAGTAATGGCAGGTTTGGGACATGTGAAGTCTGCTAGAGACTTTCTTCAGTTTATTATTGATATTATTCCAGATAAAGACGAGAAGATCCAGATCATGTACGGTATTAATGGCGAGAAAGAACTTACCGAGCATATATTAAGTCATATGAAAGGCTACAAGGGTTCTACTCCTGTAAGAACCGGGAATGCCGCGTACATTCAGAAGCAGAACGATATCTACGGAATTTTAATGGAAGTGATCTACCAACAATTCCTGATGTTCGAGACTTCTCTCGAGAATTCCGAACAATTATGGACGGTCGTTCGAGGGATAGTTATGATCGTGGAAGAGAACTGGCGTAAACCAGATAAAGGAATTTGGGAACTTCGAACAGAAGATCGTCATTTTGTATTCTCCAAGCTGCTTTGCTGGGTTGCAATGGACAGGGCGATCAAAATTGGTGAAGTACTGAGAATGGGAATTAATGATACCAAATGGAAAGCGGTTCGCGAAGAGATCTACCAGGATATTTATGAGAATGGATGGAATGAAGAAAAGCAGGCTTATGTTCAATATTACGGCTCTTCAGATCTTGATGCTTCTACCTTATTAATGCAAAGTTACGGATTCATTGAAGCTGACGATCCACGATTTGTCAGCACCGTCCAGGCAACCGAAAAAGAACTTTGCCAGGATGGATTGATGTTCCGCTATAAGAATAAAGATGATTTTGGTGAACCGTCTTCATCTTTTACTATTTGTACTTTCTGGTTAATTGATAGTCTCTATAAGATCGGGGAGGAGGAAAAAGCTAAAAATATGTTCGATACCTTGCTTTCTTATAGCAACCATCTTGGGTTGTTTAGTGAAGACATCGATTTTAAAACGAAACGTCTATTAGGTAATTTCCCTCAGGCTTATTCCCATTTGGCGCTGATCGAAACAGCGGCAAATTTCAGTAAAGGGATTGCCAAAGAAAATATGTTATTTCAGGAATAGTTAATTTCCTGATTGCTTTTCTAAACTTACCCGGGTTTTCGGTAGAAATTCCGGGTAATTTTTTTGGATAAAATCCACCAGTTTTTCTCTCAAATAAACTCGCAAATCCCAGGCAGTTGGAGAGTTTTTAGCACTTACCAGGACGCGCAGTTCAATAGTTTTTTCCGTAGTATTGGTTACCTGCAAAACATTTACATTTCCATCCCATAGATCAGTGGCTTCTAACAACCTTGTTTGTTCCTGGCGAATCGCTTCAAATGGAATTCCATAATCAGCATAAATAAAAACGGTTCCTAAAATATCTGCGGAAGTTCGGGTCCAATTCTGAAATGTATTTTCAATAAAATAAGTAGTGGGAACAACTAAACGCCTTTTATCCCAGATTCTCACTACCACATAGGTTAAATTGATCTCTTCGATCCAGCCCCATTCACCTTCAACTATCACTACATCGTCTACGCGTATAGGCTGGGTTAAGGCAATTTGTATCCCGGCGAGTAAAGTTCCAATAGCTTTCTGGGCTGCGAGACCTATGATAATTCCGGCAATTCCTGCAGAAGTCAATAAGCTGACCCCCACAGAGCGAATGCTTTCAAAACTCATCAAAGCAATACCAATCGCTAAAGTCACAATTATGAAAATAATGATGTTCTCCAAGATCATATATTGTGTATAGACCTTTCTGGCTTTGAGATTATTGTTTCCTTCGATATCATATTTCCGGAGAATTCTTGCTTTGAATACTCTGAAAATGATGATCAGAAACCAGGCTACCGTCAGGATTATAGCGATGGTACTCACATGCCCAACAATCTCTTTTGTCGCGTCATATCTGAAAATATCACTGATCAATGCAATTTTACAAAGAAGTCCCGCCAGGAAAATTAAAAGCGGAACTCTGATTTTTTGTGCAAAATTTACCGGAAGTATATTTCGAGGATTTTTACCTACCTTTTTCAGAATATAGAATAGAATGCTGAAGGTTACGATTAGCAGTATAATCCCGATAATTAGATAATTCAATGCATTTCTTTCCAGGTCGATCATTCTGAGTGCTTTAGCTATTAAAGCTACTAAAAACACTAAAAGCCCTTTCGTGATTTTATAAATTTTAACCTAAAAGGATTTCGTTGGAATTTGTAAATTCAGAACCTAAAACCAAGATTTTGAGAAACTTCAAATTATTTTCAGTCCTGATTATCCTGATGATTTCCAGCTGTAAGACCAATAATTCAATTATTCAGGAAGGTGCGCAACCTGTTCTGGTAGCTGATGATTTTAAATTTACGGAAGGACCCGCTACAGATTCCGAAGGAAATGTCTATTTCACAGATCAGCCCAACAACCGAATCCTAAAGTGGAATGCTGACTTAGGAAATATTTCAGTTTATATGGAGAATGCGGGACGCGCTAACGGCTTGTATTTTGATAATGAAGGAAATTTACTGGCTGCTGCCGATGAAAAATCAGAATTATGGCAAATCGATAATCAGAAAAATCATCAGGTATTGGTCAAAGATTTTCAGAATAAAAGGTTGAATGGTCCAAATGATATCTGGGTTGATCGCGATGGAGGCATTTATTTTACCGATCCCTATTACCAAAGAGATTATTGGGAGCGCCAGGAACCTGAAATTACCGCACAGCGAGTCTATTATTTGAGTCCGGATAAAAAGCTTTCTATCGCCGCGGAGGGATTGGTTCAGCCAAATGGCATTATAGGATCTGCCAAAAAAAGGAAATTATACATTGCTGATATCGGTGATGGCAAAACCTATTCTTATGATATTGGATACAATGGAATTCTTCAGAATAAAACCCTTTTTACCGAAATGGGCAGCGATGGAATGACCATTGACGAAAATGGTAATATTTATCTTACCGGAAAAGGTGTGACAGTTTTCAACCCAAAAGGGGAGAAGATCCAGCACATACCTATTGATCGGGACTGGACTGCAAATGTTACATTCGGCGGAAAAGACCGTAAGAAGCTCTTTATCACCGCTTCTAATTCAGTTTATATTTTAGATATGAACGTTAAAGGACAGTGATAATTTAGCTTTTTTCTGAAACCTGTTCATTTTCGGCAATTTCCACACGTTGGCGCGAAAGATAGATACCATTTTCCAGTTTAGATAGGTAAGCCATTAATTGTTCCCGAACATCACAGTGCAAATCCCATGCAGTTGGATAGTCTTTCCCGCTACAAAGGCACCTAATTTTGAGAATCTTCTCATTCATAGCCTCCACCTGAACTTCTGGCTCTTTTTCTCCATCCCATAAATCATGATTATGAACGAGATCAGTAAATTTTTCTCTGATTTTTGAAACGTCTACGCGGTAATCAGCATGAAGTTCTATTTCCAGAACACTCTGAGAATTGGTCATGGAAAGATTATCAAAACTTTCGGAAATAACCGATTTTAAAGGGATCACTCTTCTTCGCAAATCCCATGTTTTAACTACCAGGTATGTAAACCGAATATCTTCAACAAATCCGTAAGAATTTTCAATGATCACGGCATCACCTATACGAACTGGTTTGGTGATCGCGATCTGGATTCCTGCAATGATGTTTCCCAAAGTGCTCTGGGCCGCAATACCTACAACGACTGTAGCAATTCCGGCGGAAGCCATCAGGGAAATCCCTAATTTTTCTAATGAAGGAAACTGGGAGAGAATGATAGAAGCAGCGATGATCACTACCAGGAAGATGATAATTCTTCTGGCAACCGAAACATAAGTAAGCATTTTCTTCGCATGGTTATTTTCATCTCCGCTGAGGTCCCCAATTTTCTTTTCGGAAAGAAAATCCATGATATAATCTATTACTCGCATTATCAACCACGAGAAAATACTGATGACCGTAATTAGCAAAACAGCATAGATTCCCCTAGCAAGTGGACCTGAAAAGGAAATCAGGTGATTGAGTAAAAGATAAAAAATTAGAATCCCGATGGCGGCACCGGTTGGAGAGGATAGTTTATAAGCTACATGTTTCAGCCATTTGTTTTTGTTATTAGAGAATATTCGGTGAACCAGGTAAGAAATGAACCGGGAAATAAAATATGCCAGTACGATCAATAAAAAGGTTCCAACAATTTTCCAGATTGGGATATCAAGGATTTTGAAACTCGCCCAACTTGGCATGATTCGGTCTAATTTTCGCGGACCGTATTCTTGGTAAAGAGGTTCAATATTTTCTACTGTTTGTGAAGAAATAAGCCAGATCGGACCTTTGTCTTTATATTTTATTCGCTGTAACCGAAAGCTAATATCGCGGTTCTGGAGATCAGTTTTTCCGAAACTGACACTGCGCATTGGTTTTCCTGCGATGGGTTTGTTAGTAGACGTTGCCATATCTATTTGTCCATCTGGTCGGTCAGAAATCTGATCCCAGGAAATAGGAACTCGCTGGTCCAGCACAAAACTCAGTTTTTCCGCCAGTATGGCTGCTTCTTTCATACTGATATTGTCAGGAAGTAAATTCAGATTCAATGAATAGGCAGCACTTTCAAAATCATGATTACGGGCACTGACTATGAAATGTTCTAAGGATGCCTGGGGCGTGGTAAGGTTAAAGGTGTCCCCGGGATAACCAATTACATCATTCAGCTGGTCTACCTGGTAATAGGCTTCAGAATATTCCTTTAAACTATTTTCAGAATCAAAAATACTGTCCTGGATGACCTTTTCTTTCGAAGGGTAATCTTCGTTAGTGGGATCATCCTGAGCTTTATTGGTTTGAAAGGCATTTGCCTGAAATATCTGAAGGCTAATTAGAATAAATAGCCATCTTTTAATTAATGTTTTCATAAAGATTTTGGTTGGTCCTATAAGTTATTGAAACTTATTGAAAAAAGTGCTAAATAAAAAAAGCCACTCTTTTCAGAATGGCTTTTCAGTTTAATAGAATGTAATTAGAAACAATATTTGTTTTCTGCTGTTAATTTTTCAGCGATCATCGTTCTCAACGCTACCACGTTCGGCTGATTTTGATACTTAGTGAATCGCTTCAGACCCATCAACATCATTCGTTGCTCGTCACCTTCCGCAAAAGAAACAATTCCTTCCTTAGCTTTGGCAATTATGGTATCAACCGCATTGTATAAATACAATTTCGCCATGGCAATCTCATATTTCAGGCTGTCTGCACCATTTTTCTTGGCATTCTTTTCTGCTCTCAAAATAGCCGATTCTGCCATATAGATCTCAATCAAGATATCAGAGGCTGCTAAAAGCAATTGCTGATGTTCTTCCAGCTGAGGTCCGAATTTTTGAACGGCGCTACCGGCAACCATTAAAAATACCTTTTTCAATTTGGCGATCATCGCTTTTTCTTCGGAAAGTGTTTCTGAATAATCTGGGGTTTCCATAGATGGAATACCAGTTAATTCATCGGCTACCTTCATGGCTGGACCCAAAAGATCCACATGACCTTTCATCGCTTTTTTAACCAGCATACCTACGGAAAGCATACGGTTGATCTCGTTCGTTCCTTCATAAATTCGTGCTATACGAGCGTCTCTCCAGGCAGATTCCATTGGAGTATCTGCTGAAAAGCCCATCCCGCCGTAGATCTGAATTCCCTCATCACTACAATTCTGAATATCTTCGGAACAAGCCACTTTCAAAATAGAACATTCGATGGCATATTCTTCAAAACTTTTCAATTCCGCCGCTTCGTAAGACTCTCCATTTTCCACTCGAATGTCGATACGGTCCTGGATATTTTTTGCCGCTCGGTAAGAAGCCGACTCTCCAACCCAGGCTGAAGTAGCCATTTCAGCTAATTTTGATTTAATCGCACCAAATTTGGCGATTGGAGTCTTAAACTGAACACGGTCATTGGCGTATTTAGTAGCCAAATCGGTTACACGTCTCTGAGCATCCAAAGAGGCAGCAGCGAGCTTAATGCGGCCTACATTCAGGGCGTTCATGGCAATCTTGAAACCATTGCCTCTTTCAGAAAGCATATTTTCGACAGGAACTACGGTATCATTGAAAAATACCTGTCTGGTTGAGGAGGCATGAATTCCCAGTTTTTTTTCTTCTTCACCGAATGTAATCCCATTTTCAGAATCATTCTCAACAATGAATCCGGTAATATTCTTATCATCTTCAATTCTGGCGAAAACCACGAACAGATTCGCAAATCCCGCATTGGAGATCCACATTTTTTGTCCGCTGATTTTATATGATTTACCATCTTCAGAAAGAACAGCTTTTGTTTTCCCGGAGTTGGCATCACTACCAGCGTCTGGTTCTGTTAAACAATAAGCTCCAAACCATTCACCTGTTGCCAGTTTTGGAATGTATTTCTTTTTCTGCTCTTCAGTACCGTAAAGGAGAATAGGCATAGTACCAATACCGGTGTGTGCTCCAAAGGCAGTCGCGATAGAACCGGTAGCACCAGAAATGTAATCACAAACCAGCATGGTAGAAACGAAGCCCATTCCCAAACCATCAAATTCTTCAGGAACAGCCACGCCCAAAAAGCCCAGTTCACCAGCTTTACGCATGATCTCTTCGGTCAATGCATAATTTTTCTTTTCAAACTCTTCTTTATTCGGCCAGATCTCGCGATCTACAAATTCCTTTACGGAATCCTTCATCATTTGCTGCTCTTCGGTAAAATCTTCTGGAGTGAAAATTTCGTTGCAATCGGTATCCTTTACAAGGAATTGGCCGCCGCGTAATATTTCTTTCTTTTCAGTTTCTGTACTCATTTTTTATAAGTCGTTAGATTTGAGATGTTAGATGTGAGAAATGACATCCCAAGATTTTATAGTCCTTTTTTGCTTTTCTAATATCTAAATTCTAAAAGCTCATTTCTAGTTGAGGAATTCATAAACCCCGGCGGCACCTTGTCCTGTACCGACACACATGGTAACCATCGAATATTTATTCTGAAGATTTCGCTTTCTCATCTCATCGAAGATCTGAACTGATAGTTTTGCCCCGGTACATCCCAGTGGGTGCCCCATTGAAATGGCCCCGCCGTTCACATTCAGGCGATCTTTGTCCAATCCCAGTTCACGGATCACGGCTAGCGATTGAGAAGCAAATGCTTCGTTCAATTCAATTAACTGAAGATCATCCTGTTTGATTCCAGCCTTTTTCAAAGCTTCCGGAATGGCATACACAGGTCCAATTCCCATAATTCTCGGCTCTACACCAACAGCGGAGTAGGAGACAAGCCTGGCGATTGGTTCTACGTTCAGTTCTTTTACCATCTCTTCGCTCATCACCATCACAAAAGCGGCTCCGTCACTCATCTGAGAAGAATTCCCCGCAGTAACGCTTCCACCTTCCTCAAATACAGGTCGTAATTTATTTAAGACCTCGATCGAGGTATCTTTACGCGGGCCTTCATCTTTATTAATCGTGTAAGATTTTGTTTTCTTTTTATTGTCCGCATCGACATACGTTTCGTCAATATTAATTGGCACGATCTGATCCTGGAAACGGTCTTCAGCCTGAGCTTTAATTGCTTTTTGGTGTGAGTTGTAAGCAAATTCATCCTGGTCTTCACGGGAAACATTGAATTTCTTGGCTACCGCTTCCGCAGTTAAGCCCATTCCCCAGTAATAATCTTCATGACCCTCTTTGGCCACTTTATAATCTGGAACCGGTTTGAAACCACCCATTGGGATGTAGCTCATGGATTCCGCACCACCGGCAATAATACAATCGGCCATTCCAGATTGGATTTTGGCTGAAGCAATAGCAATAGTCTCCAGTCCGGAAGCGCAATAACGGTTCACGGTCATTCCGGGAACTTCCACGGTGTTCAATCCCATTAAAGAGATCAAACGCCCAACATTTAATCCTTGTTCCGCTTCAGGCATGGCATTACCCACGATCACATCATCGATTCGTTTTTTGTCAAATTCCGGCAGTTTATCCATCATGTACTCGATGGTTTCCGCAGCCAGTTCGTCAGGACGCTTAAAGCGGAATACCCCTCGTGGCGCCTTTCCTACCGCGGTTCTGTATGCTTTGACTATATATGCAGTTTTCATTTTTCTTCTTTTTAATTTCTTAGTGGTTTTCCTTTTTTCAGCATGTGCTGCAGTCTTTCCAGCGTCTTTCTTTCTCCTGTAAGTGATAGGAAAGCTTCTCGCTCAAGATCTAGCAAATATCGCTCACTTACTTCCTGATTAGCAGAAAGGTCACCTCCGGCCATAACATAAGCCAGTTTATTCGCGATCTTCTGATCGTGTTCTGAAATATATTTTCCTGCTCTCATCTGGTCTGTTCCCACAAGGAAAGCTCCTAAAGCCTGCTTACCAAGAACTTTAATATCGGTTCTTTCAATTGGTCTGGTATAACCATTTTCAGCCATTAATAAGGCGTGTTTCTTAGCAATCGCTAATTGACGTTCCGGGTTTACCACCACGATATCTTTACCTTTCTGAAGGATATTCAAATCATACGCTTCGTAAGCGGAAGTTGAAACTTTTGCCATCCCAATTGCCAAGAAATGTTCTCTCAATCGGTTTAATTCCACATCATCTTTCTGATAAGTGTCTGAAGCGCGAACGGTCATTTCCTTGGTTCCACCACCGCCGGGAATTACTCCGACGCCAAATTCCACTAAACCAATATAGGTTTCAGCAGCTGCAACAACCCTGTCAGCATGAAGTGACAATTCACATCCACCACCCAGAGTCATAGAGTGAGGGGCAGCAACCGTAGGGATACTTGAATAACGCATGCGCATCATCGTATCCTGGAAATACTTAATGGCCATGTTCAATTCATCATATTCCTGCTCTACCGCCATCATAAATATCATCCCAATATTGGCTCCAACCGAAAAGTTTTTTCCATTGTTGGCAACGACCAGTCCCTGATAGTCTTTTTCAGCCATATCAATCGCCTTGTTAATTCCGTCAAGCACATCGCCACCAATAGAATTCATTTTGCTGCGAAACTCAACATTTAGAATTCCGTCGCCAAGATCTTCGACCACAACTCCGCTATTCTTGAACACTTCTTTAGATTCACGAATATTATCAAGAATTATAAAGGCATCCTGTCCAGGAACTTTCACCTGTTTTTTCTGGTCGATATCGTAATAATAGGTATTTCCCTCCTGTACGGTGTAGAAACTATCACTACCATTTTCAAGCATCTCATTTACCCAGGAATTAGGCTCGTAACCTTCTTCCTTCATCATTTCGATACCTTTCTTTACACCAATCGCATCCCATATCTGGAATGGGCCATGCTCCCAGCCAAAACCGGCGCGCATAGCATCATCAATTTTGTAAAGTTCATCGGTGATCTCTGGAATTCGGTTGGAAACATAGGCAAAAAGCGCAGAGAAATTTTTGCGGTAGAAATCTCCGGCTTTATCTTTTCCTTTGATCAAAACCTCAAAACGATCAGCAACATTATCGATGCTTTTAGTCATTTCGAGAGTCGCGAAAGAAGCTTTTTTCTGATCGCGATATTCCATTGAATCAAGGTCCAGGCTTTTGATCTCACTGGAACCGTCATCCTTTTTTATCTTTTTATAAAAGCCCTGTCCTGTTTTGCTACCAAGCCATTTATTTTCCATCATGGTATCGATGAAATCTGGCAAAGCAAACAGATCATGCGCTTCGTCCTCGGGAACGTTTTCGTGAAGGCCATTAGCAACATGCACCAGGGTATCTAAACCTACCACGTCTACAGTTCTAAAAGTTGCTGACTTCTGGCGACCAATTACTGGCCCTGTTAGTTTGTCAACTTCTTCGATTGTCATTCCCATTTCCTTCACCTGGTGGAAAAGACTCATAATGCTGAAAATACCGATTCGGTTACCGATAAATGCAGGCGTGTCTTTCGCCAGAACAGGTTTCTTTCCAAGGAATTTCTCCCCATACATATAAAGGAAATCCAGCACATCTTTTGAAGTGTCTGGTCCAGGAATAATTTCAAATAATCTTAAATATCTTGGAGGATTGAAAAAGTGGGTTCCACAGAAATGCTTCTTAAAATCTTCGCTTCGGCCTTCGGTCATGAAATGAATAGGAATACCAGAGGTATTTGAAGTAATGAGCGTTCCTTCTTTTCTGTGTTTTTCAAGATTGTCGAAAACCTGTTTCTTAATATCCAGTCTTTCTACCACCACTTCGATGATCCAGTCAACTTCAGAAACTTTATGAATATCATCCTCCAGGTTTCCTGTATGGATCCTACTGGCAAATTTCTGATGATAGATCGGTGAAGGTTTTGATTTTAAAGCGCTCTGTAAGGAATCATTCACGATCCTGTTTCGAACTACTTTATCATCAAGGCTCAATCCTTTCTGTTTCTCTTTTTCATTCAGTTCTCGCGGAACGATGTCCAGCAACAAAACCTCCACACCAATATTGGCGAAATGGCAGGCTATACCGCTACCCATAATTCCGGAACCAATCACTGCAACTTTATTTATTCGTCGTTTCATTATTTGGTTCAGCTATTTTGATTTGATTAATTGTTATTTGTGTTTACTTGAATTTCTTCTGTATAGATCTTTTTTTCGGTTATCAGATCCATAATAGTATTGGCAACCTCCATAAAAGTCTTCATATCTTCTTCGGAAACATTTTCTTTCACTGCTTCGTCAAAACGAAGCACTACTTTTTTAGAATAATCCCGCATCTCCTTACCAAATTCGGTTAGATGAATAAGAACACTTCGACCGTCATTTGGATTTCGTTTCCGATTAATTAAGCCTTTCTCTTCCATCGTCTTAAGAATTCTGGAAAGACTGGTCGCTTCCATACCCATTTTAGGTCCGAGTGAAGTAGAAGGGGTGCCACTTTCAGGATCGATGCTCAACAGAGCAAAACCTGTTGCCATTGTACTCCCGGCTTTTCCGGCTTCCTCGTTGTACATTTTGGAAACGGCCATCCAAGTGGCTCGCAGTACATAATCGATTGTTTTTTCTTTCATTTTACTCATTGGAGTCTTCCAAATTTAAGAAAAAATATTATGCATGCATAATAAACGGATTAAAAAATCCTTAATTTTTTTCATAAAAAAACTCTCCGCAGGGGAGAGTTGAGGGTCAAAATTATCAAATTGTAAATTTAGCGTCCGTAAAGCCCTTCATAGAGCTCTTTGTAGCGGTCGCGTACATTTCGTCTTTTAAGCTTCATGGTGGGAGTGAGGTGGCCTTCTTCCACGCTCCAAACTTCAGGAGTGAGCGCAAATGTTTTGACACGTTCCCATTTTCCGAATTTCTGATTATAGAAATCTAATTCTTCCTGTATGCGGTCATTTACCATTTTGTTAGTAGCAATACTTTTCTCGCTGCCATCTCCCAGATCAATATTTTTCCTTCTAGCCCAGTCTTCTATAAATTCAAAATTTGGCTGGATGAGTGCCGCAGGCATTTTCTCGCCTTCCCCAACAACCATGATCTGCTCGATAAAGCGAGATTGCTTCATGGTATTTTCCAGCAACTGCGGAGCTACATATTTTCCTCCGGAAGTTTTGAACATTTCTTTTTTACGATCGGTAATTTTTAGAAATCCTTCGGAATCAATTTCACCAATATCGCCCGTGTGAAAAAATCCGTCAGAGTCAATGACTTCATGTGTTTTATCTTTCTCTTTAAAATAACCTTTCATCAGGTTCGGGCCTTTCGTAAGAATTTCTCCGTCTTCCGCGATCTTCACTTCAACGTTCTGAAGCACCTTTCCAACGGTTCCAATTTTAAAACCGTGATTTCTCTCGTCGTTCACGGCAACAACCGGTGAAGTTTCGGTTAATCCATAACCTTCCATTACCGGAATTCCTGCCGCAGCAAAAACCCTGGCCAGTCTAGGCTGTAATGCAGCACTTCCTGAAACAATCAATTCGATATTATTGCCTAAACCTTCCTTCCATTTGGAAAAGATCAGTTTTCTTGCAATTTTCAGCTTAAATTCATACCACCAACCATTAGCTCCGTAGGGTTCATATTCGTGACCCAATTCCACAGCCCAGAAAAACAGGTTTTTCTTAACTCCTTCCAGTGCAGTTCCTTTGGCAATAATCTTTTCATATACTTTTTCCAGCAAACGTGGAACGGCGGTAATAACGTGAGGTTTGACCTCTTTTAGATTATCGCTGATCTTGTCGATAGATTCAGCAAAATAGATCGAAACGGCGTAGTATTGGTAGAGATAGAGAATCATTCTCTCGAAAATGTGGCAAACCGGCAGAAAACTCAGGGCCACGTAAGTTCCCGTTTCAAAAGGCACTCTTGGAGCGCTGCCCAGCACATCACTTACAATATTATCGTGAGATAACATGACTCCTTTTGGTCTTCCGGTAGTTCCTGAAGTATAAATGAGTGTTGCCAGGTCATCTGGCTTTACACTTTTCTTTAATTTTTCTACCTCGTCCTGGTTGCTTTTGTCTTCACCCAGCTTAATGATTTCCTTCCAGTTGGCACAACCATCAATAGTATCAAAACTATAGACTTCTTTAAGCTGTGTATTGTTTCGGATAGTTTTAACCTTATCGTATACTTCTTTATCAGAAACGAAGCAATAAGTGGCCTCGCTATGGTTCAAAACATACTCGTAATCTTCTTCTGAAATAGTAGGATAAATAGGTACGTTCTGAGCGCCTATCTGCAATATACCAATGTCCATTATATTCCACTCGTTTCTATTAGAGGTAGAAATAATAGCAATTTTATCATTTGGTTTGACGCCCATTTTCAAAAGGGCTCGGCTTACTGTATTTGCTTTATCAATATATTGCTGGGTAGAAAGTTTTTCCCACTTTCCATCATATTTGGTAGCCAAAGCAACATCAAGAGGATGCTTCTCAAGTTGAAAATATGGAAAATCAAATAGTCGCTTTATCTCGTTCATGAAATCGGATAGTTTTCAAATATACCTTGCAAAATAGCAAAAAAGCGGTCTGTATCAAATTGAATATTCATAAAAGAAGGGATGTTTTTAGCATCCCTTCAATTTTTTGGCTTTTTATTTTCTTATTTCTTTTCTAACCATTTTCTGGCATTTACAAAAGCTTCCAGCCATGGTGAAACCTGGTCTTCCCGATCTTTTGGATAATATGCCCAGTTCCACGGGAACGTAGATCGCTCTAAATGAGGCATCATGACCAAATGTCTTCCAGAATCATCAGTTAACATCGCGGTGTTAAAATGAGATCCGTTTGGATTGGCGGGATAACCTTCATAGCCATATTTTCCAACGATCTGGTATTTTTCTTCTTTATACGGGAAACTGAATTTTCCTTCGCCATGAGCCGCCCAGATTCCCAATTTCGAACCTTCCATTGAAGAAAGCATTACCGAATTGTTTTTCTGAATTTCTACCGAAGTAAATGTGCATTCAAATTTATGGGATTCATTATGCAGCATTTTCGGTTTCTGTTCGTGATCAGGATTGATTAGTCCCAATTCGATAAAAAGCTGGCAGCCGTTACAAACGCCTAGTGAAAGTGTATCATCTTTAGCAAAGAAATCATCCAGCGCTTTTTTCGCTTTTTCGTTATATAAGAAGGCTCCTGCCCAACCTTTGGCACTTCCCAAAACATCAGAATTTGAGAATCCTCCAACCGCAGCAATAAATTTTATATCTTCTAAGGTTTCGCGGCCAGTGATCAGATCGGTCATATGAACATCTTTTACATCAAAGCCTGCCAGGTGCATGGCGCGTGCCATTTCTCGTTCAGAATTTGAGCCTTTTTCGCGAATGATCGCTGCTTTGATCCTTGGTTTGGCCGAGTCGATTTCTGGTAATTTCCCAGTGAAATGATTCGGAAATTGGAATTTTAAGACTTGTTCTTTATAGTTATGGTAACGTTCAGCTGCTTTATCCTTTCCGCTCTGTTTCTCATCCAGTAAAAAAGAAGTTTTGAACCACTGGTCCCTCAAATTCGGAATATCAAATTCAAAAGAATCTGCATTATTTTTAATTTTTAAGGAAGTACCAGGCGTAACTTTTCCGATTTTAAAGCATTCCACATTTACTTCCTTTAGAAACTGTTCCGCTAATTCATCTGAAGCCTGGAAAACAATTCCGCAGTTTTCATTGAATAAAACTTTAGCTGAATCTTTTTCTGCTAAACCGGAAAGATCAATTTCAGCAGAAAGATTTACATCTGCAAAGCACATTTCCAGAAGCGTGGTGATCAGTCCGCCAGATGCTACATCATGTCCAGCCACGATCATATCTTTTTTGATCATCGTCTGGATTGCATTGAATGCATCTTTGAATTTTTTAGAATCATTAATGGTAGGAACTTCATCACCAATCTTATTCAGGATTTGAGCAAAAGAAGATCCGCCAAGTTTGAAATGATCCTGAGATAGGTTGATATAGTAAATATCCCCGGAATTTCTCTGGAAAACCGGTTCCATTACTTTCGTAATATCTTCGCAATGACCTGTAGCCGAAATGATCACCGTTCCCGGTGATAGCACCTCGCTATTTTTATAGCGTTGCTTCATGGAAAGTGAATCTTTTCCGGTTGGCACGTTTATGCCCAGGTCTATAGCAAATTCTGAAACTGCCTCAACCGCATCATATAAGCGAGCGTCTTCCCCTTCATTATTACATGGCCACATCCAGTTCGCAGAAAGCGAAACCGATTTTAATCCTTTCTCGAGCGGTGCAAAAACAATGTTGGTTAGTGCTTCACCGATCGAATTTCGGGAACCTGCAACCGGATCTATCAACGCCGAAACAGGCGAGTGGCCAATAGAAGTCGCCACACCGTTTTTGCCTTTGTAATCTAAAGCCATTACCCCCACATTATTTAATGGTAATTGCAGTGGGCCGGCAGTTTGCTGTTTTGCGACGCGACCAGAAACACAACGGTCTACTTTATTGGTTAACCAGTCTTTACAGGCAACTGCCTCCAATTGCAGCAACTGCTCCAAATATTCCTGAATTTTTTCAGAAGAATAGGAGAGAGGCTGGTATTTTCTGTCTACAGCCGTATCGGTCATGATCGTCTTTGGGGAACTACCAAACATATCAGACAGGTCTAAATCCATAGGCTTTGCACCAGATTCTGAACCTTTAAAAACGAAACGGTGATCGCCGGTCACATTTCCAACCATATACATTGGAGAGCGTTCCCGGTCTGCAACACGTTTTAGTTTTGCGATTTCGGCTTCACCAATAACCAATCCCATTCGTTCCTGTGATTCGTTTCCTATAATTTCTTTTGCTGAAAGTGTAGGATCTCCAACTGGCAAAGCATCCAGATCGATCTTTCCACCGGTTTCTTCTACGAGCTCACTGAGACAGTTCAAATGTCCGCCTGCTCCGTGGTCATGAATGGAAACAATTGAATTGGTTTCAGCTTCCACCATTCCGCGGATGGCATTAGCGGCTCTTTTCTGCATTTCCGGGTTGGAACGCTGTATGGCATTCAGTTCAATGCCGCTGCTGAATTCACCGGTATCAGCTGAAGATACGGCGGCGCCACCCATCCCGATCCTATAGTTTTCTCCGCCAAGAATAACGATTTTATCATCTTTTCTAGGCGTGTCTTTTTTTGCCTGATCGGCTTTACCGTAACCAACGCCACCGGCAAGCATGATGACTTTATCATATCCCAGCTGGCGGTCATGTTCTTCGTGCTCAAATGTCAAAACGGAACCGCAGATAAGTGGTTGCCCAAATTTATTTCCGAAGTCTGAAGCACCATTTGAAGCTTTTATCAGGATATCCATAGGCGTTTGGTACAGCCAGTCTCTTTCTTTCATCGCTTCTTCCCATTTTCGGTCTTTTTCTAGCCTGGAATAAGAAGTCATATAAACCGCGGTTCCGGCCAGCGGTAAAGAACCTTTTCCACCAGCCAAACGATCCCGAATTTCTCCACCGCTACCGGTAGCTGCACCATTAAATGGCTCAACCGTAGTTGGGAAATTATGAGTTTCAGCTTTCAAAGAAATAACCGAATCAAATTCGGTGTTTTGATAATAATCGGGAACATCTGCCGATTTTGGGGCAAACTGTTGCAGCTTTGGGCCTTTGATGAAAGCGACGTTATCACGATAGGCAGAAACGATCTCATTTGGATGAGCTTCCGAAGTCTTCCTGATCATTTTGAAAAGCGACTGTGGCTTTTCCTTACCATCGATCACGAAAGTGCCATTAAAGATCTTGTGACGGCAGTGTTCTGAGTTGACCTGTGAAAAACCGAAGACTTCAGAATCGGTTAATTTTCGGCCCAATTTTTCTGAAAGTGATTCCAGGTATTTTACTTCGTCTTCATTCAGAGATAGTCCTTCCTGGAGATTATATTCAGAAATATTATCAATTTCGATGATCGGTTCCGGATTGATATGAATATCGAAAATATCCTGATCCAGCTTCTTATATTTTTGAGAAAGCATAGGATCGAAATCGTCATAATGCTCATCGACCCGCATGAATTCCTCAATACGAATAATACCATGCACACCCATATTCTGGGTAATTTCAACTGCGTTGGTACTCCAGGGAGTGATCATGGCGGCACGTGGACCAACAAAAAAATCTGCCAAGGCAGATTTATTAATTTGTTGTGTATTTCCGAAAAGCCAGTTAAGCTTACTAATTTCCTGAGCCGAAAGTTCAGAATGCGTTTCTACCGCATAAACCTTCGTAAGTTGGTTTCCGAAGAAGAGGATCATTTAGTTGTTATTTGTGTTGTTTTAGAAAGAAACAAATTTACTTTTTTATAGCTTATTCGTGAAATTTTAAGTACTTATTATAGGGCTTTTTATTTTTTCAACGCAACCATTGAGTTAAAGTTTTATCTTATAAAAAAGAAGTTGATGCGATATGTTTATTCTTTACTTGCCCTCATAATCATTTCCTGTTCCGAAGTCGAATCCGGAAAAGATTCGGAAACAGTAAACCTGCGTGTGGATTATTATCAACCAGTTGCCATTGGCTTAGCTCCACAATTAGTATATCGCATACAGGAAGGAAATGACATTGGGAGCAATGACTGGAATTACAGTTATGAGAAAATTGAAAATTTTGATTACAAACCTGGATTTGTATACGATCTTGAAATAGAAAAAAATATGATTTCCAATCCACCGGCCGATGGAGGAAATGATCAGCTAAAATTGAAAAGCATCATTGCTAAAACTGAAATACCCGCAGACAGTAGCTATATTTTACTGCTAAAAAGAACCTACGATACGGGAGAATCTGAAAATTTTGTCTACGGCAATCAGGAAGCAGGCTACAGTTTAGTAAATAGACTGGAAATTCTTTGCAATGAAAATTGTGAAAATCTACAAGCTGCTCTGGAAAGTTCACCTTTTGTGTATGGAACATTTCAGGTTGAAAGCAATACTTTTGTGAAGCTTATGGACGTTGAAGGTCGCGACGAAATCTAGTTTTTCTGGAGCAGCGCCATATAAAAACCGTCGTAGCCACTTTCACTGGAAAGTATTTTTTCGTCTTTCATCAGTTTGAATTCTTTTCCTTCATCGGAATTCAGGAAAAATTCAACCTGCTTTTGATTTTCTGAAGGTAAAACAGAGCAGGTCGCATAAACCATTTTTCCGCCATTCTTAACCATTTTTGAGTATTGCTGAAGAATTTGCTGCTGTGTTTCGCGAATCTTATCCAGGAATTCCGGCTGAAGTTTCCATTTAGCATCTGGATTTCTACTAAGCACTCCCAAACCACTACAAGGGGCATCGATCAACACCCGATCTGCCGAATTGTGTAATTTTTTAATTACTTTATTGTTATCGATACTACGGGTTTCGATATTGTGTGCGCCTGCACGTTTAGCACGACGTTTCAATTCTTTTAGTTTATTTCCGTAGATATCCAGGGCGATGATTTGTCCTTTATTTTCCATTAAAGCCGCAAGATGTAAAGACTTTCCGCCAGCACCCGCACAGGTGTCAACCACGCGCATTCCAGGTTTCACGTCTAAGAATTCAGCGACTTTTTGAGAACTTGCATCCTGGACTTCAAATAATCCATCCTGAAAAGCCTTCGTTTTAAAAATATTAGCTCTTTCCTTCAAAACGAGCGCATCTGGATAGTTTTTCAGATTGGTGGTTTCAATTTCTTCTTGGGCAAGAACAGCAACAAGGTCTTTCGGAGTGATTTTTAACTGATTGGCCCTAATAACTACAGGAGCCTGGTTATTCAAAGCTTTGATCTCCTTCGTCCATTTATCGTTTCCAAGTTCTTTTTCTCCCAGTTCATCCAGCCAGTCTGGAATTGATTCGCGAAATTTTCTGGTTTTGCTCAATTCATTAAAGCGACCCTTGATACGTCTTTCAGGAGTTCCTGTGAATTGTGGCCAGTCTGGAAGCTCAATTCCTCGCAAAACGGCCCAAACTGCGAACATTCTAAAAAGATCTTCTCTTTTGAAAGGTTGCTTCACATCAGCAATCTCGGCATATAACCTCTTCCACCGAACAATATCATAAGTTGTTTCAGCAATAAAGCTGCGATCGCGAGAACCCCATCGTTTATCACGTTTGAGCGTTTTCTCAATCACTTTATCAGCATAACTCCCTTCGTTAAAAATTTCTGACAAAGCATCAACTGTGGCAAAAACAAGATTTCTATGTAATCGCATAATTCGGTTTTAAGGCCGCAAAGTTACATTTTTTTGAAAGGGAATCCTTTATATTTGAGGCAAATTAGCATCTATGAGAAAACTACTTCCGCTATTATTATTAGTATTAATTGCCTGTAAGAATGATCAAAAATCTCAGGCTTCAGAAGATTTAAAAACTCCCGAACACCAGGCTTTCAAATCGGTTGAAATAGATCCAATTTTTGAAAATGACTCTGTTAGTATTCGCGCGATTGAAATTATTGGGAGCAATGTTGTTTTTGCTGCGAATAATGGAGCTTATGGTTTGTTTAATTCCAAAAACAAAGTCTGGAAAATCAGCACCCAGGAATTTGATACCATCACACCGGAATTTCGCTCTGTTGCCAGCACTCCTAATGATTTCTTTATGCTAAGTGTAGGCAATCCTGCGTTGCTCTACAAAACGGGCGATGATGGAAATATGAAAATTGTTTATCAGGAAGAGAATGAAAAGGTTTTCTACGATGCGATCGCATTCTGGAATGAAAAGGAAGGAATTGCCATTGGTGATCCTACAGAGAATTGCCTGTCTATGATCATCACAAGAGATGGCGGAAATAACTGGAAAAAAATTGATTGTTCCGATCTTCCTGAAGCTGCTGAAGGAGAAGCGGCCTTTGCAGCCAGCAATTCGAATATTGCCATTCAGGGTGATCATGTTTGGGTATTGTCTGGCGGAATGAAATCAAGGGTTTATCATTCGGCTGATAAAGGTGAAAACTGGGAGGTTTTTGAAACCCCTTTACTTCAAGGAGAACCAACTCAGGGTGGATATTCCATGGATTTCTATGACGCTAAAAACGGAATAATCATTGGTGGAGATTACACCAAGCCTGATGGGAATTCAGCAAACAAAGCTATGACTGCAGATGGAGGTAAAAACTGGGAACTGATCGCGGAAGGACAGGAACCTGGTTATAAAAGTAGCGTACGATATGTGCCGAACAGGAATGGTAAGGAAATAGTTGCTGTTGGATTTACCGGAATCGATTATACTTCAGATGGTGGAGAGAGCTGGAAAAATCTTTCCGAAGAAGGTTTTTATACTATTCGTTTTCTTAACGATTCAACGGCATATGCAGCCGGAAAGGGAAGAATAGCAAAGTTGTCATTTCAGTAAAAATAATAATCCGACAATTACTGAAAATTGCCGGATTATCAACTACTAACTAACCAAAAAACTAAATATGAATAGTTTTACCTATTCATTTCTTATGAATTGTCACGGTCTTTTTTAGACCTGTATTCTTTGATCAACTTTTTATGGAATTCATCTTCCAGATTTTGAACCTTGATGATGTCTTTAGCCGTCATAAATGATCCTAGTTCCCTAAAAAGCTGTTTTTTAATTTTATATTCTTCGCTCTCCACGCTCAATAATTCATTCAAACGGGTAACAGCTTCCTCATCGGTCATACATTCCACATTTTTGGAATTCATATGTTCCTTTTCGTAGAGCTTTCTGCGTTCTGATTCATATTTATTATAAATGGGCCAGAACTTCTCTGCGGCCTTGTCGCTAAAATTCATCTCTTGTGTAAAAAAGGCCACTTTTAGTGCTTTTATACGGTCGTATCGCTCTTGCTCATCTTCCTGCGCCATACTCCACTGCGTAGAGGCAACCAGAACTAGAATGGTAAATAATAATTTCTTCATTTTACTCAAGTATATCTGCTGGGTTATCTACATTATCCTCAAGATAGTCATACACAGCATCAGTATTCATGTTTTCAAAGTCAGCATCATCAACTAGCTTGCCATCATCAAAAATGAATTCTGAATATTCATCGCTGTCCAGATCAATAATACCCATATCATAACCTTCGTCGATATAATCTTCCATGACAGAAATTTCAATATCGTCCCAGCTAACAGAATCAACCGGTCTGGTCTTGAAAAGATTTGCGAAAAACAAAAGAGCAATCACTGCCACCGCGGCGGCATAGGTCCAGATTCTTTTACGATAGAAAGGAATAACCTTAGGTTCAGGCTTTTCAATTCTTTCTGAAATTTTACGATGAAGATTTTCAAAATAATCATCAGGTACGGTAAAACCAGGATCACGAGCAGGTAAAACCTGTTCATTCTCCAGATTTTCCATAACACGACTTTGCAACGTGCTGAAGTAATCTTCAGGTACGCCGAAACCCGGTTTATGATGATATTTTGAAGTTTCTTTTTTCATGTGCTCTTTTGACTACGGGTATCTCAAAAGGTTTAATTGTTTTTTAAAAATTCTTCAATCTTTTTTGCAGCTATATGGTAGGAGGCTTTTAGTGCTCCTTCCGAAGTATTAAGGATTTCAGACATTTCGCGGTACTTTAATTCCTCAAAATATTTCATATTAAAAACCTGCTGTTGTTTATCTGGTAAAGTGGCAATAGCCCTTTGCAATTTCAGCTGGATTTCATCACCTTCAAAATATACATCACTTTCGAGGTTATTGATGATCTGGTCCTGTAATTCTTCGGAAGTAATCTTTAATTTTCGAGACTTATTGTTAAGGAAAGTTATAGATTCATTAGTGGCAATCCTGTACATCCAACTGTACAATTTACTTTCTCCCTTGAATTTTTTAATATTCCGATAAATTTTTAGAAACGTATTCTGAAGTACATCATCGGCATCATGATGATCTTTCACCATATTCCTGACGTGCCAGTATAGTCTCTCCTGATATTCGGCTACCAGTGCACTAAAAGCTTCTTTAGCAGTACTATCGTCCTGAAGCCGGCTGACTAATTGCTCTTCGGAATATTTCAATTTT